>JBBQXJ010000005.1:0-91152 GCA_038209745.1 Verrucomicrobiota bacterium | reverse complement strand
GGGTCCACGCCGCCGTATGAAATCCTCTGCAACCGCGACCTCGATTTCCCGACCATGCAACGGCTGCGCCGGTTCGCGAAGTTCTGGGACCTGGTCGGCAACAGCGGGAACTTCGTCGAGACCACGCCCTTGTTGTGGGCCGCAGGCCGGGCCTCCCGTCCCGGCGAGTCGGGAACAGGAAACATCGAACGCCCAACGCTGAACACCGAACGTTCAATGGAAGAACCGCCCTTGCCGGGCAGGGAGGCCCGGCCTACGTCGCCGTTCTGGAGCCTCTGGGATTTGTCGGACTTCCTCTACCGGGAGCTGGGCCGGCAACACGGCATCGCGTTGCCTCGCTTGGCGGAACTGGTGTTCCGCTTTCTGACGGAAGAACGGGCCTTGGATCGAGAGACTGTCGGGCGGACGATTTGGCGGGATTGGCAGCGCGCGGGACGTTCGGAACGACCTCCTTTCCTCGCGCCGTTCGTCAGCGACGACGAGGCCCGGTCGGTCCGGCGGGAGGCGCTGGCACCGAAGCGACAGGCCCGGCATTTGGCCTGAGCCTGAGCTTGCGCGCGGAAACCGATCTCGGGTTCACGGGGCTATTCGGCGGGCTTGGCTCCCGCCTTGATCCAGCGGATGAGCGTCAAGATTTCTTCGGCCTTGAGCTGTCCTTTGCCCTTCGGAGGCATGGCGTCGTCGTCGTCCCGGGGCAGCGTGATCAGTTCCACGAGCCGGCTTTCCATCGGTTTGCCCGGCACGACGACCTCGCCGTTTTCTCCGCCTTCCAAGATGGCCTCCTGCGAGTCGAGACGCAGGTCGCCCTTCTGCTTTTCGGGGCCGTGGCACTGGACGCAGTGTTCCTGCAGAATGGCCTGCGCCGACCCGTTGGACATCGACGTCATCGGCGCGGGATCGGCCCCCATCCAACGTTGGAGGAAAGCGGGTGCGTGCTTCGTCAGATAGGTGGAGCCGTGGGCGAGGTTGCCCCCCAGATGGCCGGCCAGGCTGACCGAAACGGCCATCCCCACCACGAGAAACCGGAAGCCGCCCAGCAGCCCTTTGTTGAACGGGTTTCGGCGGAGCAGGAAGACCACGACCGACCCGGCGATGGCGAAGAAGGCCACGAGTTTGCCCGACAGCTCATGGTTGCCGAGGGACACCGCGTCATAGCCGCCCTCGTTCTCCAACATCAAGCCCAGGAAAACGGTGACGATCGCGCTCGCGGTCGTCATGTGCGTCACGAGGCAAATGATCCGCCGGAGCAGGGGCTCGGGTCGCATCCAGTAGGCGACTTCAAGCGCCGCGAGCGCCGCAATGAGGCCGATCGGGAAATGGAGGGCGACGTGGTGGAACGGACCGAGGAACGCCGTCCAATTAAAGTCGGCCGGCTGGGCGATTGTTTCCGCAGCCGCGGCAGGCAGTGCCAGGACACAGAGAAAGGCCACCAGCAGCCAGGAGCCGGGCCGGACAAACCAAGAAAATCTTACAGCCATCGTTGGTCGAGTTTCGCGATTCTTCCGCCCCCGAGGTGGGACGAAACAGAAGTCGGGAACGTTCCCTCCGATCTTTCTCGCGGCAAGCGGTTTCGTATCGGACGCCACGGGCGGGAGGATTCTTCGAGGAGACTGTAAAGCTGGCCGGGACGGTTCGTCCCTCGTCCACCGAACCTTCGCCGTTGCAGGAGACTACTCGGACCAACCGAGCGCCTGAGCGAGGCGCATGAGACCGTAGCCGACGGCACCGGCGGCGGGCAGGGTGAGCACCCAGGCCCAGACGATGCGTTCGACGACACCGAGCTTGACCGCGCTGAAACGCTTCGCGGCTCCGACGCCCATGATGGAGGCGGTGATGGCGTGGGTGGTGGAGACGGTCATGCCCATTTTGCCGGTGACGGCCAGGAGAGTCGCCGCAACCGTCTCCGCCGCGAAACCATGCACCGGCTGAAGCTTGACCAACTTGTGGCCCATCGTCCGGATGATGCGCCAACCGCCGCCCGCAGTGCCGGCCGCCATGGTCAAGGCGCAGACGACCTTGATCCACGCGGGCACTTCGGGGGCAACGCCGGCGGCATCGTTGTGGAGCCTGAGGAAGCCAAGCCATGAGGGCAGCGCATCGAACGATCCGGCCGCTGTGGCGGTGACGAGAGAGAGGGTGATGATGCCCATGGTCTTCTGGGCATCGGCAAATCCATGGGCCCAGCCCATGTAGCCGGCGCTCGCAAGCTGGAGCTTGCCGAAGCGGGCATTGACCCAACCGGGCCGTTGGTTCTTCAGAAGCACATAAAGCAGGGCCATGACCAGGAACCCCCCGGCAAATCCGATGATCGGCGAGGCGATCATCGGAATGACGACTTTATGCAGAACGCCGGCGTGGGTGATCTGGCCGGTGACTTTGTCCACCTGGTCGAAGGACCAGAGGATGGCTTTCCAGTTGTTGTGGGCGGAGGCCAGAGTGGCGCCGCAAAGCCCGCCGACGAGCGCATGGGTGGAACTGCTGGGCAGCCCGAGCATCCAGGTGAGCAAGTTCCAGGCGATGCCTCCGAGAAGCGCGCAGACAATGGTGTGGTTTGTGACGAAGGCTCCGTCGACGAGTCCGCTGGAAACCGTCTTGGCCACGGCATGCCCCATGAGGGCCCCGGCGAGATTGGTCGTGGCGGCGAGGAGGATCGCCTGGCGCGGCGTCAGGACCTTGGTCGAAACGACGGTGGCGATGGAATTGGCGGTGTCGTGGAAGCCGTTGATGTATTCGAACACCAGGGCGACGAAGATCACCGTCAGGACGAGCGTCATGGCGGGTCGGGCGTCAGGAGTTCTTCAGGACGATGTGGACGACGCAATTGCCGACGTCGCGGCAACGGTCGACGACCTTCTCCAGGAGTTCGTAGAGGTCCTTCAGGATGATGACCTGCACGGGCGGGCGCTGGCCGGAATAGAGGTCGCCGAGGAGTTCGAGGACGATTTTGTCGGCCTCGCCCTCGATCTTCTGCAACTTTCCGTTCAGCGCCTTGATCTCCTCGATGCGAGGGCTGCGGCGGAGGCTTTGGACCATTTCCAAAACGACGTCGGCCCCACGACCGAGAAGGACCGTCTGCCTGGAGAAATCCGCGCCCTGAAGTTGGCTGGTGGCCAAGACGAGGCGCTCGCCAAATTTCTCGACGGTCTTGGGAATCTTGTAGAGAGCGGTGTTCAGAGCCTCGATGTCCTCACGCTCGATCGGCGTGACGAACGTGGTCGAAACGGCTTCGCTGATCTCCTCGGCTATGGCCTTTTCCTTGCGGCGGGTGCTGATGAAGGCGTCGAGCGAACCGGGTTGGGCCGGGGACCGCGAAAACTGGATGAGGATGTCGATGCTGGTGCGGGATTCCCGGGCGGCTGTTTCCAGGAGATCGAAGAAGCGGGTCTCCTTACCGAGGAGGCGTTGGAGGGAGAACATGCGGTTGGGTTGTCACAGAATCGTCACAATCGCGCACGCCAAAAATGCCACCGGGAACGAATTCTTGGACCGGGCGAATCAGCAGCAGCGGTTCGGACCGGAAAACCGTTCCGCAGCGAGGCGGGCGTGGCGCTGGCCCGGGCTCTCCGTGCAGGCCGGAGCTGCTCCGTCGAGACGCACGGTGATCCTTTGTTCGCAGGCGCAGCGCTGGCTGTCGCGGTCGAAGGCGGCCTGGCCGGAGAGTTCCTTCAACAGGAGAATTCCGAGGGCGAACAAGCTCCAGATCTTCAGGGGACTGCCTTCGACCAAGGCGTATTCCGGGAGCCAGACGGGATCGGATTCCCGCAACACCGCGAGCTTTTTGCGGGCGAGGAGCAGGATCCATTCACGGAGACTCAGGAAAACGAGCGCCCCGGCCAAGGCCAGGAAGGCGGCCGTCACGACGGCGTTCATCCGCAGATTGAAGGCGCGGCGGCCGAGCTCGGTGATCTGGCCGCCGGCCGTGGGTGCGCTGGCGACCAGGGCGGCTTGTTTCTCCGACAATCCCTTGGCGGCGCTCAGGAAGCCGATCTTCGGATCATCACTCGCAATCTTTTGGTAGCCGGCCGTGAAGGTGACGATGAGAAGCCAGCCGAGCGGAACCAAGGTCACCAGCGCGATGGCGGGCGAGCGGTGGCCGGAGGCGCCGGTCACCGCGGAAGCGCGACGAACCAGGGCCATCTTCAGCAGGACGGTCGTTCCCAGACACAGCGCGATGGCCGCGAGGAGCTGGTTGGCGATGCCGAAAAGCGGCCAGAGCGAGTTGATGCCGCCGAGCGGATCGCGCACGCCCTGGATGAGGAACCAGCCCCAGGCCAGCACGATCAATCCGCTGGCGAAGAGGTTGGCGGTGAAGTTGCCGGTGTTGCCCAGCGGCTTCCAAAAGTGGCCCAGCACATCCTGCAACAGGTAGCGGCCCACGCGGGTGCCGGCATCAAGGGTCGTCAGGATGAAGAGCGCCTCGAACATGATGGCGAAGTGATACCACAGATCCAGCCAACGACCGCTGGTCAGCTTGGAGAAGATCTGGGCCATGCCGACCGCCAGTGTCGCCGCCCCGCCGGTGCGGCCGTAGAGGGTCGATTCACCGACCTCCGCAGCGAGCGCGGCCATGGTCTCCGGACGCACGGCGAAGCCAGTGGCATTGACCTTGGCCACGGTGTCGGCGGCGATGGCGGCGGCGTCCGGGCCGGCTCCCTTCACGTTCATTGCTAGATAGACTCCAGGGTCCAGGGTGCAGGCGGCGATCAGGGCCATGATGGCGACAAGGGATTCCAAGCACATGGCTCCGTAGCCGATGGGCCGGACATAGGATTCGCGCGTGATGATCTTCGGCGTGATCCCGCTGGCGATGAGGGCGTGGAAGCCGCTGATGGCTCCGCAGGCGATGGTGATGAAGCAGAAGGGAAACAGCTTGCCCGAGAAGACCAGGCCGGAGCCATCAATGAACTGAGTGATCGCCGGCATCTGTAGCTTCGGCAACACCAGCAGCGTACCCACGGCCAGGGCGAGGATCGTGCCAAGCTTCAGGAAGGTGCTCAAATAGTCGCGCGGTGCGAGCAACAGCCAGACCGGAAGCACGCTGGCGAGGAGCCCGTAGCCGACAATCGACCAGGCGAGCGGCTCCGCTTTGATCGTGAAGATCCGGGCCCAATCAGCGTGGCTATGGACGAATTGCCCGCCCCAGACGGAGAGCAGGAGGAGCGCGATGCCCAAGACGGAGATCTCGAGGACTTTACCGGGACGGAGGAACCTGAGGTATCCCCCCATGAACAGCGCGATCGGGATCGTGGCCGCCACGGTGAAGACACCCCATGGACTATCGGCCAAGGCTTTGACCACCACGAGCGCCAGCACCGCGAGCAGAATCACCATGATGGCCAAGATGGCGATCATGGCCACCGCTCCGGCGGCGGGATTCAGTTCTTCCCGCACCATTTGACCGAGGGATTTTCCGTTCCGGCGCACCGACGCGAAGAGAATGACGAAGTCCTGCACCGCTCCCCCGAGGACGACCCCGATCAGGATCCACAAGGTGCCGGGCAGGTAGCCGAACTGGGCGGCGAGGACGGGGCCCACCAACGGACCGGGACCGCTGATCGCCGCGAAATGATGGCCGAAGACGATCCACTTGTTCGTCTTCACGAAGTCCTTGCCGTCTTCATGCACCTCGCACGGAGTAGCCCGGCGGTCGTCGAGCATCATCAAACGAGCCGCGATCCACTTGGAATAGAAGCGGTACCCGATGGCGTAGGAACAGAGAGCCGCGAGGACGATGTAAGCGGAGCTAAGGGGCTCGCCACGGTGGAAGGCCAGCGTGGCATAGGTCCAAGCGCCAACGCCGGCGACAGCCAGCCAAACCAGAAGTTGAGAGAGGGAGCGCATCGGTGATCGGGCGGAAGATGGCGCGGGCCTGGTTCCGAGACAATGCAGAGGTGCGATTCGGGGCAACGAAAAGGCCCGCTCCCTCGCGGGAGCGGGCCATGATTGGATCCAGGACCGGACTACTTCTTCAGCTGGAAGAAGACGTTGGTCGCACCGGTCGCAACCGGGACGGTGGCCTTGACGACACCGCCGTTGGTGGTCGGAGTCACGGCGGTCGGAGCGTAGGTGCCGCCCACTTGGCTGGCAGACTGGAGGACGTAACCGGCGGCGCTTTCAGGCCAGGTGATCTCGATGTTCGATCCAACCTTGCCGATGGCCACGGAGGGCGCGGTCACCGCGAGGGAGTTGGGTCCAGCGGCAAAGCTGGCGGCGACGTCGGCGTCGAGCAACGGTCCGTTGTAGATACGGAACTCATCATAAGAACCGTTGAAGAACGAATCGTTGAACTGGGACCGGCCAAGCCAGACGTTGATGTCTTCGATGACTGTGAGAGGCAGCGAGACGGGCGCCGTGGCGACACGGGCGCCGTTGATGTAGAGACGGGCCACGCTGTGCTCCGTGTCATAGACCACGGCGAAGTGGGTCTTCACCCCGACCGACATCGGGGCGGTGTTCAACTGCGGAATCTCCGCGCCCGTGCCCTGCTTTATGGCGAACCGGGTGGTGTTGTCGCCGGAACGCGGCGTTAAGAACATGTAGCCGTAGCCTGTGCCGGGCATGTCCTCGACGGGCGTGCCATTGGCATCGACCGAAGTCGAACGACCGAAGTCGAAGATCCGCTGCCAAGAAGAGCCGGCAGCGCCGTTCCAAGTCACCCAACCTTCGATCGAGACGCTCGTGAGGCTCGAAATGATGCCGTTGGGCAGATCTCCATAGGTGGAGGTCGTCCCGGTCAGGGTGAATTCACCCGATCCAGTGAAGTCGGCGCCGGTCGCATTGCCCACGACGCCGTTGGCCGTGCCGACGGAGTCGGCAAACGTGGCACTGGCGGCCGCTTCATTGAAGCTGTAGCGATGGATGAGGGTGCCCTTGGTGAACCCGGGCGGGTTGACCACGGTCACAGTCACATTTTCAGTCTTCGAATTGGTCACGGAACCGTCGACCCAGCTGTAGACCGCAGTCAGAACGGCGGATCCTGGCAGACGAGGCGTGACGAGGCCGACGGCGGAGATCGTGACGATATTGGTGTCGGAAGAGGACCGGCTCACTCCCGCGAAGGCCGAGGCGGCCACGTTGTTCGTGCCGGTGTAGTCGGCCAGCAGGGCGGAGGTGAAGGTCACGCTGCCGGAGTGCAGGTTCGTCGAGATACCCGTCTGGTGGATGGCGAGAGGAGCGAGAACCTGGACCGAGGTGGTGGCCGAGAGGCCTTGATAGGAGGCGATGAGTTTCGCCGCGCCGATGTTGCGGGGATTGACCGCTCCCGTGGTGGTGACGGCGAACACGTTCGTGTCCGTGGAGGCGTAGGCCACACCGGAGAGGCCGGAGATGACGACGCCGGATACATTCTGGAAGTTGCCGATGAACTCGGCCTGGGCGCCGCCCAGGTTGCCGATGAACGAAGCGGGGAGGGCGTTGAGAGCAACCGACTGGAGAGTGCCCGGAGCGACAGGAAGCGCGTCGGGGCCGGCCTTTTCACTCAGAGCGACATCCAAGTCGCTGAGTTCGCCTTCCCAGATACGGAACTCGTCGAACACTCCGTTGAACGGCGGATCATCCCAGTTGGAGACGCCCAACCAGACGTTGGCATCGTTGAGGGTGCTGAGAGCGAACGGGGCAGTGCCGCTGGTGATGAGCTTGCCGTTGAGATAGATCTTTGAGGTCAGGTTGTTCGGGGCGTAGATCGCGACCAGATGCTGCTTCTGACCGGTCGGCATGATGTTCGGGCCGAAGAGATCGACGGCAGTGGTGCCGTTCCAGACGCTCATGCCATAGACGTTGCCGTCGCGCTGCGGGCTGAACCACCATGAGTCCAAGCCGCCGCCGCTGCCATTTGCATCGGTTCCCTTGCCACTGTTGCCGATATCAAAAAGGCGGGTCCAGAGACCGGAGGTCGGACCGTCGTTCCAGGTGAACCAAACTTCGATCGATGCATTGGTTCGCTGGGAAATGACGCCGGCGGGCAGGTCAATGTAGCTGGCGGCGGCGATGGTATTGACCGGCGGAACGGTGAGGGCCGAGCCACTTTGGACCGGGGTATTTGTTCCCAGATGGAGGGTGCCGTTTTGGGCACCGACACTGTCGATGAGGGTGGTGGCTCCCTGGGCCTCGCTGAAGCTGTAGCGGTTCTTCAACTGGGGCGGATTCGCCGCGACACTGATCGTAACCGACGAGGTCATGCCGCTCAAAGTGGCGGTGATGGTGGCGCTGCCGGCTCCGATTGCTTTCAGGCTTCCAGTCGCCGAGACCGCGACCACCGCAGGCGCGGAGGAGGTCAGTTGAACGTCTGGACCGAAGAGATCAACGGCACCCAGATTGGCAAATTGTCCGCTGATCGTCGGAGTTTGCGCTCCGCCTGCCAGCATCGAGGTGGTGGCGGACAAGGTCAGGGAGGTCAGCGCGCCGGGAGCGTAGTTCAGCGTATCGGGGTTGCCCGCGGTATAGCTGGCTTTGATTTCCTGGGCGGTCAGCGCGTGGTCGAAAATACGGAACTCGTTGATCGCGCCTTGGAACAGAGAGTCACCGCCATATTGCGACCGGCCGAGGAAGACGTTGCGATCGTCGATGGCCGAGAGGGGAACAGTCGCCAAGCCGATGTTGACCTGCTGTCCGTCGATGAACACCCGGGCCACATTTGTCGTGTAGACGATGACGACATGGTTATGGAGACCGAGGGTCAAGGGCGAGTTCAAGACGGGGGTCTCGGCGCCGGTGGCGGGTTTGATCGTGAAGCGAGGGCTCCCATTGACGCCGCCCGCGGCCGGGGCGAAGAAGATGTAGGACTGCCCGTTCCCAAGCACCTTCGTTCCGTCGGTGTCTTCTCCATTGTCGGAGATGCCGAAGTCGAAGACGCGTTGCCAGTTCCCGCCGGCTAGATCCCAGTCGATCCAAGTTTCGATCGTGAGGTTGGTCAGCCCGGAGACCAGGCCGTTTGGAAGGTCGATGTAGGAGCCGATACCATCCAAGTAGGCGGAGGTTCCGTTAAACAGGACGGGGCTTCCATTGGGAACGCCCCCGGTCACGGTCTGGCGAGCGACGCCATTGGCCGTTCCGACGGAGTCGTTCGCGTTGGCGGTAAATGAATACCGATGGATGAGTTCCGCGTGACTGACCGGCACCCAGGTAAGGGCGACAATCGCTGCCACGCGCCACAAAGTTGCGACGAGAGATTTCATTAAGAGAAAGGGAGACGCCTTGAAAATTAGCACCTTCTGACACGGCACAACCATGAGAAATTGCGCAATAGAGATGATCTTTCTGCCGTAATCATCATGGAATATCGCTCTACGGTGAAAGGGACCTTTTCCAAGTAGGTCAAGTCGGGGCACGAAGCAGCCGAAGAACGAGGGTGCGCTTGCTTTGGTGGACGGCTAAACAGCTGAGATCCAAGTCTCCCCAAGTCCGGATCGCCGCCATCAACAAAATGGCTGGGTGGCCGGCTCGGGATTCCGTGCCGTTGCTGGTCCTGATGCTTGGCGATTCTGCGGCTGACGTGCGCAAGGCGGCCATCGAAACGCTCACTTCCATGTCCGAACCTCCTTCGCCGGAACCGGTCATTGAACTGCTCAAGGGTGATAGCCAATACGCCCGAGAGGCCGCCGGCGCCGTGCTGATAGGATGGCGACATCCTGCATCCACCGTCCTCTTGCCCCCGTTGTTGCGCCATTCCAGACAGGAAGTGCGGTGGATGGTCGCGCGAACCCTCCAATCCTGTGGCTGGATTCCGGAAAAGGAGGCGGACCGTCTTACCCTTCTGGTCGCTCTCGGAGATTTTCAAGGCGCAGCAAGGATTGGCGCAGCCGCCTTGGAGCCACTGACCGAGGCATTGAAGGACCAAACACGACAGGACCGCCGAAAGATCATCCAAGCCTTGATGCTGATCTCGGATGCTCGGGTGTTGAAGGCGTTCATCATCGCGCTAAAGGACTCAGATCCGGCCGTTCGGGTCCTTTCGGTCGAGGCACTGGGAGATATTCGGGAAATCCAAGCCACGGAAGCCCTGGTTTCCGCGCTCCATGACGAGGACGCGCACGTTCGCTGTGTTGCCGTTACGGCCTTGGGCAAAAGTGGTGACGTCAACGCCGTGCCCTCTCTGGTCAAAAGCTTGGCGGACACGAAGTGGGACGTTCGCAAGGCGGCCGTGGAAGCCCTTGGCCGCCTTCATGATCCGCGAGCCGTGGAGCCGCTCACTCTCCTGCTCAAGGATTCCGACCACGACGTGCGCGAAGCGGCCGCCGTGTCGCTAGGCGAACTTCGGGATCCTAAGGCGATCGAACGGCTCGTCGTGGCTCTTTGCGATTCCCAAACAGCAGCTCGCCAAGCGGCGGCCGCAGCTCTCCAACGCATTGACCGCTATTGGGACAAGTCTCCGGCTGCACGGCGGGCGATTCCCCAGCTGAAGATCGCGCTCAAGGACCGGGAGTATTGGGTCCGTCAATCCGCCGCAGACGTCCTCCAAAAAGTGAGTGCGATGCCGGTCTTCGAGCCGCGGCTGGGAGGCATCAGCAACCCGCTACTTCACAGGCAACAAGCTGCGCTGGAGGCACTTGTTGTAGGTTTGTGCGATGTTGATCGTGATCTTCGACTCGCGGCCGCCGAAGCTTTGGGACGGATTGGTGACCAACGATCCATTCAAGCACTAAGCCGCTCGTTGCTTGATGCCGATATATGGGTGCGGGATGCCTGCGCAGGATCGCTGAAACTTCTGGGATGGAATCCGGATACCTCCGAACGCCCCCAAAGTGATGCGTGGGCCTAAACGCCAGACCAAACCATGAATGATCGAGTGTTGTTTGTCGGGGAAGATACGTCGGTATGGGACGAGCTGAACCGGCTTTTTGCCACGGCCCGCACAGGGATCAACATGTCCTTTGCCCGCTCGGGCCCAGAAGCACTATTGCAAATGGAGCAACTACCTTTCCGGGCGGTTGTAGCGGACCTGCAAATGAAGGGGATGACTGGGGCCCAGTTGCTTGGAGAAATCCTCCACCGCCACCCGTCCACCCTCCGATTCATCCGCGCCGATCTCGCAGATCACCAGTCTGTGATGAAGTGCGTCGGCACTGCCCATCAATATATCGTTAAACCTTGTGATGCAGAGACCATTGTCAACGTTCTTGCGCAGGCGTTTCAGCTCAATTCCTGGCTTCCCAGCGATGAAGCCCACCAGGTCATCTCCCAACTCCGTCGTCTGCCGAGCCCACCCGATGTCTATTTCAAAGTAGTTGAGGCTCTGCAATCTCCCGATGCAAATCTGGAAAACATTGGTCTCCTGATCGAGAAGGATCCGGCGATGACCGCTAAACTGCTTCAGTTGGTCAACTCGGCGGTGTTCGGGCTTCAACTCCAAGTATCCCGCCCGATCGAGGCAGTTCTCTATCTTGGGATGGATACGACCAAGTCGGTAATTCTATTGGCCCATACGTTCTCCTATTTCGACAAAATAAAGCCCGAGTCCATCTCTGTCAGTGCTTTGTGGGAGCACTCCATTCGGGTTGCCAAAACTGCCCAAGCAATCGCCCAAGCAGAAGCCGCCAGTGATGAGATTTGTTCCCAGGCCTTCACCGCCGGGATGCTACACGATGTCGGCAAGTTGGCCTTGGTAGCAAATCTGCCCGAGGAGTTCATGCGGACGGTGGATCTGGCCCGAAAAGGGAAGGTCGAATTGTGGGAAGCCGAACGAGAAGTAATCGGAGCAACCCATGCTGAAGTTGGCGGCTGTTTGCTGGCTATCTGGGGCCTTCCGGTGCCCATCGTCGAAGGGGTCGCCCTGCACCACCATCCGTCGCAATTGGTTTCACAAGGCTTCTCGGCCTTATCCGCAGTCCATGCTGCGAATGTGCTCTGTCACCAACGCCAAACGCCCATCAAAGAGGTCGCGGCGCCCAATTTTGACGATGCCTACTTCACGGAGCTTGGCTTGATGTCGCGCTATCCCGCTTGGGGTCAAGCTGCGGCTATTGGAGCGCTGGAGCGCTGATCACGGGAGTCAAAGATCCCCACAGCAGCCTGAGTGGCCGGCCAAACCGTCCAAGTTTTCTTCTGCAGCACAGACGGAAACATCCTCCTCACGGTCGACTTGTGGACCTCGTTTCATCGAAACCATCAGGATTGAAAGATCGCTTGGAGTGATGCCCGAGATTCGATTTGCCTGCCCGAGAGTGCGCGGACGAATCTCGCCCAGCTTTTGGCGGGCCTCGTTGCGCAGGCTCGGGACGGTTTTGTAGTCGATCCAGTCCGGGATCAGTTTGTCTTCCATCTGCCGAAAGCGGACGGCTTCAGCTTCTTCTCGCATGATGTAACCCTCGTATTTCAGGGCGATTTCCACCTGAAGAGCCACTTCATCCGTCACATCGGAGTGGCGATCCGGAAGATCCCGGTAGGACACTTCCGGCCTCCGGAGCAATTGCGCCAAGGTCGTCTGCCCGCTCCGGGTGCGATCCAATCGGCTCCGCTCTTTCGCGATAGCGTCTCGCTTGACGACAAAAGCGCGGTGGTTTCGCTCCGGCAACAAACCGATGTCGAATCCCAATTGGCTGAGGCGAAGATCGGCATTGTCTTGGCGAAGAAGAAGCCGGTATTCCGCCCGGCTGGTGAACATACGATATGGTTCGCTGGTTCCCTTGGTGACCAGGTCGTCAATCAGAACGCCGATGTAAGCCTGGTCGCGTCGCAGGATGACGGGTTCTCGTCCCTGCACCCGGCGAACCGCGTTGATGCCAGCGATCAACCCTTGGGCAGCCGCTTCCTCATATCCGGAAGTGCCGTTGATCTGCCCCGCGAGAAACAGGTTTCCGCACACCTTGGTTTCCAAGCTGGGGAAGAGCTGGGTCGGATATGAGAAGTCGTATTCCACGGCATAGGCGGGACGCAGGATCTCAGCCCTTTCGCAGCCGATGATCGTTCGGACCAAATCGATCTGAACCTCATAGGGAAGACAGGTCGAAAAGCCGTTCACGTAGATCTCGTCCGTCGCAATCCCCTCCGGTTCCAAGAAAACCTGATGTCGCTCCTTGTCTGCAAACTTGACGATCTTGTCTTCGATGGAAGGGCAATAGCGCGGGCCCACACCCTCGATAACCCCGGAATACATGGGCGACTTGTGCAGGTTGGCGCGAACCAATTCCGCAGTCCGCTCGGTCGTAAAGGTGATGTAACACGGGAGTTGACCACCAATCTGCGCCAATACGCTCCCGGGTGGAACCGCCGGACGAACCCCGGGTTCCACGTGGAACATTCCCGGAAATTTCGGCGCAGGAAAATACTGGTCGAAGTCTTGGAGGCGGATCCCGGGGACCTGTAATCCAAATTCTGAATACGCACTTGGAGGATTCTTCGACCCTCCCTGTTCCACGTGGAACAAATCATCCTTCCAATAGCTGAAAAACGGAACTGGCTCATCTCCGGGCTGCACGCCCGTTTTTGAAAAATCGATGCTCTTCTTGAGCAATCTGGGTGGGGTGCCGGTCTTTAGACGACCCAACTCCAAACCGGCCTCCTTCAATGAATCACTCAAATTCATGGTGGCCGCTTCTCCCGCTCGCCCGCCTTTTTGTTGGTTGGAGCCGATATGCATCAGTCCCCGCAAAAAAGTTCCCGTGGTTACGACGACGCACGTGCCAAGGAAGTCGACGTCCAACGAGGTTCCGACCCCGCAGACCGCCCCATCTCTCAGAATCAGCCGAGTGGTCTGGGATTGGCGGATATCAAGATTCTCTGTCCGTTCGCAAATCCACTTCATCCGGAACTGGTAGGCTTTTTTGTCGCATTGGGCCCGCGGCGCCCAAACGGAAGGCCCCTTCTTGGTATTCAGCATCCGGAACTGCAGCCCGGTCATATCGGTGCATTTCCCCATTTCGCCACCCAAAGCGTCTATCTCCCGCACCAGATGTCCCTTGGCAAGACCGCCGATAGCCGGATTGCACGACATCTGGCCGATGGTATCTACGTTGGTCGTCAGCAAAAGGGTCTGGCACCCCATTCGAGCCGCGGCCAAGGCCGCTTCTACCCCGGCATGGCCGGCACCAACGACGATCACGTCGTATCTCTTGGGATGAACGAATGCCATACTCGGAAATTTCAACTAACCTGACCGTAGACTCGGGTCCCATCGGTCAAGGCGCTCATGCCGAAATCGTGGGGAAAATGCATTTGAATGCCGTCGTGAGGCATTACTCTAACTCTAGTTCACATGAAAGCCCGGCGTTGTCTCTCAATCCTTTTCGGAATCCTGATCTTGGGCCCTTCACCGGTCCGAGCCAAGGAAGCAATCGACCTCCCGCCTCCCGCCGAAAAGAAGATCGACTTTCTTCAGGACGTCCAACCGATTCTGGAAAAGAAGTGCGCCCAGTGTCATGGGCGCAGCCATGACAAAGGCGGGTTCCGCATCGACACCCGCGACCTTCTGCTCTCGGAATCCGACAATGGCAAGAGCGTCCACCCCGGGAAAAGCGCCGACAGTCTGTTCATCCATCTGGTGGCCGGGCTGGACCCAGAAGAAGTCATGCCGAAAAAGGGTTCCCGGCTTTCAACCAATCAGGTGGCAATTTTGCGGGCGTGGATCGATCAAGGCGTCGTCTGGCCTGCCGAAGTAAACTTCGCCAAGAAGGAGCCGCAAAATCTCCATCCTACCCCGAGTCTTCCAACTCAACTCAGACCGGATCAGAATCCCATCGATGGACTCCTGGCGAATTACTATCGAACCAATCGAGTTCGCCTCGGTCAGAAAATTGACGACGGAACTTTCATCCGCAGGGTCTATCTGGACCTTTCCGGACTTCTGCCAACGCCAACCGACTTGGAAGCTTTCGAAGGCGATCGGAATCGCAACAAGCGAGAAGACTTGATCGCCGGCCTTTTAGCCGCCGATTCCCTTTATGCCCAGCACTGGCTCACCTTCTGGAACGATCTACTCCGCAACGATTACCGTGGAGCTGGCTACATCGACGACGGGCGGAAGCAGATTTCCTCGTGGCTCTACCAATCGCTTCTGACCAACAAGCCCTACAGCCAGTTCGTGGCCGAACTGGTGCATCCAACCAACGGGTCGGAGGGATTCTCCAAAGGAATCGTTTGGCGCGGCGCAGTCAATGCCAGCCAACGCCCCCCCATCCAAGCCGCCCAAAACATTTCCCAAGTCTTTATGGGCGTAAACCTTAAATGCGCCTCATGCCACGACAGCTTTATCGATGACTGGAAGCTGGCGGACGCCTATGGATTGGCTGCGGTCTACTCGGACGACGCTCTTGAATTGGTCGAATGTGACAAGCCGATCGGCCGAATGGCCAAGCTCAACTTTCTTTACCCGGAGCTAGGAACCATCACCGATTCCACCAACAAAGCGGATCGCACCGAACAGCTGGCAGCGATCATCACTGGAACTAAAAACGGGCGTTTGCCTCGGACAATAGTCAACCGACTATGGCAGAAATTCTTCGGAAAAGGGCTCGTCGAACCGATCGATGTCATGGACGGACCCTCGTGGAACCCGGCTCTCTTGGATTGGTTGGCGGAAGACCTGGTGTCCCACGGTTACGATCTCCGGCATACCATGTCCGTCATGCTCACCTCACGGGCCTACCAATCGGAAGCGACGGACGAATCAATCCCTGAAGGAAAATCGTCTATGTTCCGCGGCCCCCTCGTTCGCCGCATGAGCGCGGAACAATTCGTGGATTCAGTCTCCCAATTGACCGGGGTCTGGCAGGAGAAGCCCGCTTCGTCTTTTGGCCTCAGCACCAACCAGTTGGAAACGCTCAAAGGCCATACACGCGCCGCGATGGTCGCGTCCGACCCATTGATGATCGCCTTGGATCGGCCGACCCGCGAACAGTTGGTGACCGTCCGGCAGTCGACGCCGACCACCCTCCAAGCACTGGAAGTGACCAACGGTAAAACCTTGGCCACAACCCTGAACGAAGGAGCTGCGCAATTGATCGAGGAGGCCAAGTCCATCGGGGCGAGAGGATTGACCGATCAAATCTATCAACAGGCTTTCAGCCGCGAACCAACCCGGAAAGAGCGCCAGCTCGCTCTCGAGCTGCTGGGCGAAAGCCCCTCGCGCGAATCCATAGAGGACTTTCTCTGGGCCGTGGTGATGGAGCCCGAGTTTCAACTGATCTACTGAGGCAGCCCGATGAACAATCAATCCCGTCGTGATTTCTTGAAGACCGCCAGCGCCGCAACCTTGGGCGCACTGGCCGCCGGTTTTCCACGACAAGCATTCGCAAACGACGAACTGGAAACGATCGCTGCCTCTGCGGACACGGTGATCGTCCTGTGGATGGCGGGCGGCATGGCCCATACGGAAACGTTCGATCCGAAGTCCTACGCGCCTTTTGAAAAGGGGATGGACCCGAACCGTGTGCTGAGCACGTTCCCGAAGATACCGACCGCGGTGGATGGCGTTCACTTCTCGGAGGGACTGGAGAAACTCGCTTCGGTCATGGATCGCGGGACGTTGATCCGGACCTACACCGCGGCCGATCTCGGCTTCATTCTCCATTCCCGTCACCAGTTCCACTGGCATACGGGCTACACTCCGCCCCAAACCGTCGCCTGCCCCCACCTTGGTTCGTTCATTGCGCGTCGGTTGGGACCTCGGGAAGACGCCGTGCCCGCGTTCATAAACATCGGGCAACGCCTTGATCTGGGTGAAGGTGAAGAGCTCAAGGCCTTCACCACAGCCGGCTTCCTCGGCAGCGAATTCGGCCCGTTCAACATCCCGTTTCCGGACCAAGCCGCGACCGCCGTCCAACCGCCGCCCGGCATGACCCCGGGACGTTTCGAGAGCCGGAACAAGTTCTTCAAGAAGCTTCTCGCCGCCTCCCCGGTCGGCCGGCACGGCAGCGACCATCAGAAGGATTCGCTCCTTCGCTCGTTGGACAACGCCCACCGTCTGCTGAGCTCGCCGGCGTCCAAGGCCTTCGACCTTTCCCAAGAACCTTTGGAAAACATCCGCAAATATGTGCCAAGCTATCAGCCGGGCCAGGCCTACAACGCCAAGATCGATCGTTTCGGCGCCAAATATGAGGAAGAGACCGTCGGCCGATTCGGTCTGGGTTGTCTGCTCGCCCGACGCCTCTGCGAAGTCGGCGCAAGGTTCATCGAAGTGACCACCGAGTATATCCCCTTCATGAACTGGGACACCCACGAGAACGGGCACTCCCGCCTCGTCGCGATGAAGAAGATGGTCGACTCACCGATTGCCCAGCTCGTCCGCGACCTCGACGAACGCGGCCTCCTCGACCGCACGCTCATCGTCCTCGCGAGCGAGTTCAGCCGCGACATGATGATGGAGGGCAAGCCCGGCAAGACCGTGAAGGACCAGGTACCAGTGCCCGAAACGATCGAAGAGTTGAAACACTACGGCATGCACCGCCATTTCACCGATGCCGGTTCGGTGCTGCTCTTCGGCGGCGGAGTGAAACGCGGCCATGTCCACGGAGCGACGGCCGACGAACGTCCCTGTAAATCCCTCGGCGATCGCGTCGTCATCGAGGACCTGCACGCCACGATCTATCGAACCCTCGGCATCCCCGCCAATCTCTCCTACGAGATCGAGAAGCGGCCGTTCTACGTGACCAAGGACGGATTGGGCAAACCGATCAAGAGCCTGCTGGCCTAGCCCGCTTCACCTCCAGTCACCCACGTCGCCTCCTCGCCACACCGGCCTTGACGCGGCTAAGCTTTGCTCTACAAAGTGCCCGCATGGACTCCAACTGGGCGGCCGAGCATCTCCAGACCATTCGGACCTTGATGGAACGCTCCGCCGTCTACCGGCGGGCTCTTGCTCCGACGATGCTCGGTGCGGGTGCCATCGGTCTGGGCTTCGGCGCGCTGGGTTGGTTCCGTGGTGGCGACAATCCCAAGGGATTCATCCTGCTTTGGCTCGGCGCGGCCATCATCGGACTGGCCACCGCGCTCTCCGTGATTCGTCGCCAAGCCTTCTCCGACACCGAACCGTTCTGGTCTTCGCCCACCCGAAGAGTCGCCCAAGCCGTCCTTCCCGCCTTCATCGGAGGCGCCGCACTCGGGATGGCGGCGCTCGGTCCGATCCCGGTCGATCTCTCGGTCTTGATCAGCCTCTGGACCCTGCTCTATGGCTGCGGCCTTCACGCCGCCGCCTTTTTCATGCAGCGCGGCATGCGTTGGCTTTCGTGGCTCTATATCATCATGGGAAGCCTGTTTCTATTGCTCCAAGGCTTTGGGCGAAGTGTCGCGGTGGATGTCCGTTCCGCCTCCCTGACCATGGGGCTCGTCTTCGGTGCAGGGCACTTGCTCTACGGCGTCTACCTCTGGTTGACCGAACCCAGGAAGTCACCGTGAACCCGGAGGCGCTCCTGCAACTGGATCGTGTGGTCCACGAAAAAGGCCGTCTTGGTATCATGTCCCTTTTGGCCGCCACGCCTGAGCTCTCGTTCACCGAACTGCGCAACACGCTCAACATGACCGACGGCAACCTCACCACCCACATCCGCACGCTCCAGGAGGCGGGCTACGTGGCCGTGACCAAGTCGTTCCAAGGCAGCCGCCCGTTGACCACCTGTTCGCTCACGTCCAACGGACGCGCAGCCTTCACCCGACACATCGACCTGTTGGAGCAGATCATCCGACAGGCAAAAGGAAATTGATCCCACGTTTGAACGTCGTTCAATCGTCATGGCCCTACACTTTGTCATGCAAAGCTTCGCCAAGGAGAGGCACCCGGCACACCGGGGAAACATCCCTCGATCGATCGTGGCGTCCGTCGCTCCATGCCCGAACGGTCGAGGGATCACCCCCCGGTCCGACAGTCTGAATCTCAACCTCCACTCCCATGAAAATTCTCCGCGCAGAACATCTCGGAATGTGTTTCGGCGTCCGCGACGCCATCGCGCTCGCCCGGCGACATGCCGCTCAAGGACCCGTCACCATTCTCGGTCAGCTCGTCCACAACGCCCAGGTGGTCTCGTCCCTTGAACGCGCCGGCATCCAGTTTTCCGAGGAGCCCGATCCCTCCACGAACTCCACGCTCATGATCACCGCGCATGGAGCTTCGCAGCGCCGGCTCGAAGCGGTCCGCGCCACCGGACGGCCCGTTGTCGAAACCACATGCCCGCTTGTCCACGCCGCGCACCAGGCTTTGGCCAAGCTGGTGCATGCCGGTTACCATCCGGTCGTCATCGGCCAAAGGAACCACGTGGAAGTCCGCGGCATGACCGAAGACCTCGCCGAGTGCGACGTCGCACTGGATGAGGCGGACATCGCCGCGATAACACCCCGCACCCGCTTCGGCGTCGTCTCCCAGACCACGCAGCCGATCGAGAAAGTCCGTCACTTGGTCGCTTGTCTGCGGGTCAGGTTTCCCGAGGCCGAAGTGCGTTTCCGCGACACCGTTTGTCAGCCCACGAAGCTCCGCCAGCACGCGGCCGAAGATCTCGCCCGACGCTGCGACGTGGTGATCGTCATCGGCGGATCCAACAGCAACAACACCCGCCAACTCGTCGCCACCTGCCAGTGCTTCTGCAGCCGGGTCCATCCCGTGTCAACCGTTACGGATTTGCGTGCGGATTGGCTCCGTCCGGACGACACGGTCGGCGTGACCGCCGGAACTTCCACCCCCGACGAATCGATCGACGCCGTGATGGAGGCCCTCCAGCGAACCGTGGTCCGAACTGCTGAACATTCCTCGAGCCACTGACCCGACCAACCATTCAAGAGGGACCGCCATGAATCACCTGAAATGGATCGAACACTTCCGCGAAATTGGGCTGGAGATCACCAAGTTGATCCGGCGCGCGGGCGAGCTGCGGGAAAGTCCCCTGCTCGCAGCCGGCCCCAGCGCGATATGGCTGAAGCTCGGACGTCGGAAAACCCAGACACCGATTCCATGAACTCCACCCTGACATGGCGCGATCTTCCAGTCCTGCTCAGCGGCGACGATACCCGGCTCGGGCATTGGACCACGCGCGTCACCGGCGGATCCATCGCGGTCAGCATCGCGCTGGTGATCGTCGGCGCAGGCTTGGGCGGCGGCGCGATGGGCGCCTGGCGCTCCCCTGAACAAGCCCTCGTCAGTGCGATCAAGCTCCCTCTTATCCTATTGCTCACCACTCTGGGCAACGGTCTCCTCAACGGGCTGCTCGCTCCCTTGCTCGGGCTGAACATCGGCTTCCGCCAATCCGCCCTCGCCATCCTGTTCAGCTTCGCCATCGCGGCCGTCATCCTCGGGGGCTTCAGCCCGGTGATCCTCTTCCTCGTCTGGAACCTCCCGCCGATGTCGCTCGCTGAAAGCCGGACCACCGGCTACGCGGCCCTCCTGGTTTCACAGGTGGCCGTGATCGCTTTCGCCGGAGTGGCGGCCAACGTCCGCCTGCTCCGACTTCTACAGCGGCTCGGGGGAAGACGCGTCGGCTGGCGCGTCCTGTTCGCCTGGCTTTCGGGCAACTTCCTCCTCGGCACCCAGCTCACCTGGATCGCGCGGCCGTTCTTTGGAGCACCGGACCTGGAAGTGCAGTTCCTCCGGTCCGACGCGCTGCGCGGAAACTTCTTCGAAGCCGTCGGCCACGCCTTCTCCGTCCTCTTTTCTCTGTGACCCACGCCCACCTCCCATTCGCTCCGACAAACCCACCCCTTTATGAACGACTACATCCTGAACCCGCCGCCTCTCCCCCCTAGTGAAACCCCCGACCCGTCCCCTGCGCCACCGCCACCGCCGGTCCGTTCCATTTTCGGAGCGATCGAAGCGCTGGTGCGGCGGCCCGATTCCATGCCGCAGGTTCTATCCGAGGTCGGCGTCGGCCGGGTCTTGGGCTGGATGCTGACGGTGATCCTTGGCTGCGGACTGATCTACGGATTCATCATCGGCACATTCTCGGGCCACGAACAGTTGTGGCGCGCGCCGATCAAGTTCACCGGCGGCCTGCTCTTCGCCGGCGCCATCTGCCTGCCGAGCCTCTACGTCCTCTCGTGTCTCGGCGGATCGCGGGCGTCGCTGGCCGAAGTGTCGGGCATGCTCGGGGGGATGCTGGCCTTGATGACCCTGCTGCTGCTGAGCTTCGCCCCGGTGGCCTGGGTCTTCTCACAGTCGACCGAATCGCTCACCGCGATGGGCTTCCTTCACCTCGTCCTGGGCTCGGTCGGATTGCTCTTCGGTTTGCGGCTGTTAGTACGGGGTCTCCAACGGTTCCGGGCCCGGAGCCAAGCGGGTCTCGCGGCCTGGATGGGGATCTTCGTGCTCGTGGTCCTGCAGATGACCACGGCGCTGCGTCCGTTGATCGGCCGCGCCGACACCTTCCTGCCGACAGAGAAGCGGTTCTTCCTCCAACACTGGGGCGACTGCATTCGGGGTAAATACTCGAAGCAGGCCGCTACACTAGAACCGGGAGCGAGCGCTGCTGCTCCTTCGAGACAATAACCGTTCCCGTTGTCGCGGCTCATCCGAAGGATTTTGCCTCTCGGTCGTCTCCGGCACCAAGGTCTCGAACCAAGCCTTGCCTTGGAGCCGAATTGGAACGAAACGACTACCCATGACCACAAGCTCCACAACGTCCGCCTCCATCGTTGGCCGCATCCGCTGGCTGACGGGTTTCGTGATCTTCGGCCTGGTGCTCAGTGGACTCAGCGCCATTCCGCTGAAGCCGCAGCTCGAACTCGCGCAACACGTCGTCGGGCGAGGCGGCAACGCGGCGGCCGAATGGGTCGCGACGCTGCTGTCGGGTCTGGAGACGATTCAGGAGAAGGCACCGTTCATTCTTTACGGGCTCGACTGGCTTGCGTTCGCCCACATCGCGCTTGGCGTGCTCTTCCTCGGAGCCTGGAAGGATCCGGTGCGGAACGTGTGGCTGTTCCAGTTCGGCCTGATCGTCTGCGCGCTGCTGATCCCTTGGTCGATGGTCTCCGGGGCGTTCCGCAGCATTCCACTTTGGCACCGGGCGGTGGATTGTTCCTTCGGCCTGGTCTGCGCCGTGCCGCTTGGGCTGGCGCTGAAACTGACCCGGGAACTGGAGCGGCGGAAGAACCCGACTTCGTAGCGGCGAACGGGGGTTCGACTCCAGTCTTTCCGGTTGGGGCGACAGTCCAAGCGGAAGCGGGTCGCGTTTTGAAGACGCCCGCTTCGTGCGACAGATGTTTGCGGCGAACTCCCGTTCGCCGCTACCGGGAGCCTGCCGCACGATCACGGTGCCCAGATCAACTCCAGGTTGTTGGTCCGGCCCTTCTTGGCCGTGAAATCCCAATAGTCTGGCGCCTTGAAAAGGCGGGCATGTCCGTCGAGGAAGGTGAACTGGGCACCAGCGGAATGGAGGTTGGTATGGACGTAGTTCGGGGTGCCCACTGCCGGGAGGTTCTTGCTGTCGTAGAGCCAGACGGTGGCCGCAGGAGAGGGTACGGTTCCCAATTTTCGGGGCCGGTTGTTGGCCCCGGTTTCGTTCACATATTGGTTCAGGCAGTAGTGGAAGAGCCGGTTGTTCTTGGCTCCCCGAAGATTCGACGGACAGACCCAGAGATTGCCCGTCGGCCTAGAACCCTCCATTTGGAGCCAATCGTTGGAGAAGTAGGGCTTGATCCCGAGCTGTTTCGGCAGCTCCACATACCAGCCGCTTCCGGTATAGGTCGGAGCCGGATTCGGCGTGCCGTCCGGAGGGAGGAAGTCGTTGTTGTCGGTGGCGTAGAGATGGGTCGCCAGACCCCACTGCTTGAGGTTGTTCAGACAGGTGATGGCGTGGGCCCTTCCTTTGGCTTTGCCCAACGTCGGAAGGAGCATGCCGGCGAGGATCGCGATGATGGCGATCACCACGAGGAGTTCAATCAGGGTGAAGGCTAGGGTCCGCCGAGGCATGGACCGACACTAGCAATCGAAGGGCGATTGCCACGCGAAAAGTTGGGGACAGACTACGGTTCCCCCAACCCGGACCGGGGAAGTCGAGAAGGGAGCGCGGGGCAACGCTCCACGATCCTTTCGGCTCAGGCGACGCCCGAAGTCGCCGGTGTCCGTTCACCTTTACCGGCAGCGGGTCTGGCTTTCTGGTAACTGGCCCAGAGGCGGAGGGGCAGAAGGCCGACGCCGATGAAGAGCAGCTGGCTGGCGTTGAAGACCATCAGCCACTTGAAGCCGGAATCGGTGAAGCCGTAGGCGTGCAACCCGATGCCGAGCATGTTCGTCCCGAACCACGACCATGCGGTGACGATGTTGCCGGCGATGGCGAGATTCATGATGCCGCGCTCCTTCACCATGCCGCCCCAGCGAGCATGGAGGATCATGGCGTTCCATAGGACGATCATCAGGGCGCCGTTTTCCTTCGGATCCCAGCCCCAGAACCGGCCCCAGGACTGGTCGGCCCAGATGCCGCCGAGGACGGTGCCGACGAAACTGAACAGCGTGGCGAAGCAGAGGATGGCGTAGACCATCCGGGAGAGGTTCTTTCGAGCGACGTCGCCCAGACCGGCGGTGAAGAAACCGCGGAAGACGAAGATCAAAGCGAGGAACCCGGCCACAAAGGTGCTGGCGTAGCCGAGGGTCACGACAACGACGTGGGTGGCGAGCCAGATGTTCGTGTCGAGCACCGCGCGCAGCATGATCATGGTGTCGCCACCGAGGGCGAGGTTGTGCGCGATGACGAGGGTGACAAAGCCGATGGCCGAGGAGACCACGACGCCGACGCCGTCCTTGTAGAAGCGCTCGAGCACCATCCCGAGAATGCAGGCGCCCCAGCCGATGAAGATGGCGGACGAATAGAGGTTCGTCACCGGGGGCCGGCCCTCCAGCACCATGCGGAAGATCAACCCACCCGTGTGGATGATGAAGGCCAGTCCAACCAACGAGAACGCCGCCCGGCGGGTCCAGGGACTTGCGGTGACCCAGAAGGCGAGTCCGAGAATGAACGCGGCCACGTAGATGGCCGACGCTTTGTAGAAAGGCTCGAAGGCGTTGAACGCGAATTCACGGGCACCCTTGGTCTCCGCCTTGGGATAGGTCTTGTCGAGCAGCGCGGTGTAGTCGGCGACGGCCTTGTTGAACTTGGCCGTGTCTCCGGAGCGATAGCCTGCGCCCATCGCGGCGTAAAAGGTGACGCTCTCGTGGAGATGATCGCCGCGGATGGCGCCGATCAACTGGTCGCCAAGGTTCTTCCAGTGTTCGTCCTTGTCGTTCGGGTCACTGGGCGGAACGACCAGCGGCAGGCTCAGCTTCTGGATCCGGTCGAACATCTCGATGTGGCCGGCGAGTTTTTTGAAGGCGGCTTCGTCGTAGTCCTTGCCTGCCTGGCGGTTGATGACGGCGGTCCGGCCCGCATCGAGGTTCTGGAGGTAATCCAGGAGTTCGCCGATGAAATCTGCCGATTGCTCGGCCTGGAGGGTGTTCTTGAGCTGGAGAAAGAGATTGCCGGCGCTGTAGAGGCGCAGGACGGCGACGTCGTAGGGAGAGCGAAGCTGCGGCTTGATCGTGGCGGCGTTGGTGGCCAAGGAGTGGAGCTCGGAAAACTTGGGAATGACCTGGTTCCAAGAGACGTTCTTTTCCTCGATGGGCACGCCGAGGAGCCCCTTAAGATCCGGGTGGTCGATGCGGAAGACCGGCCGGGTGTCGGCGAGCGCCGGTTTGAACATGGCCTCGAGCGCCCATTGGACGGCGGTCATGTTCGTCCTCAGCGTGGTCTTGCCGGACGCGTCGTGTTCCTCGAAGGAGAACGCCTGTTTGCCGCGCAGCTGGAGGAGCGTGTTGCGGCAGACCGAGTCCCACGGCTGGAGACGGCCTTCGTGCAGGACCGGAAGCCGGGCGAAGTCCTGGGTGTGGAAACCGGATTCCTTCCTGGGCACCAGGGACGAGACGACCCAGGCGGCGAAGGCGATGGTCAGGATCCAGGGGAGAAGCTTTTTCATTGGGCGGAGGCTCCTGCGGGCGTTGGGCGAGAGAGGGTGCGGTGCGGTTTACCGGACCGTTTCATGATGAAGCCGACGAGGTGGATCATGAACTGCACGAGCAGCCCGAGACCCACGAGGATACAAGCCAAGTAGGGCGTGAGCCACGAAGGGTTTTTCACGACCTGGAAGGTGGAAGAACCGAGGCCGTTCATCCTCTGGCGCGCCATCTCGTCTGCGCCCATCTGGTATTGAAAGAAGGTGTAGCCGCCGTAACGGAGCGGATTGTTCATGTAGATGACGGTCTCGCGCGCCTCGGGACTACCGGCCATCTGCACCCGGACGCGGCTGGCGAAATTCTTGGGGATGTCGGTGCCCACATACTTCTCGTGGGTGGCTTTGAGCAGGGTCATCTGAAAGTCCTTGTAGTAGCGGGCGAAGCGGAAGGAGATCTTCCAGGTCTTGCCATCGACCACGATCGGATCGCTGAGATCGGCCCTGGTGGAGACCAGCCAGGTGCCAAAGGACTTGGAACCTTCGAGCAGTTCGACGACGGCGGCCGGGAGGCTGCGCTCGTCCATCGTCTTGGCTTCGGGTTGGGGGAAGACCCCAAGTCCCTTGAGTTCGCCGGCGGTGGTGGCCGGGACGATGGCTCCTTCGGCCATGGGCCGGACGATCAGCGCGTTGGGCCAGTATTCCTTGACCCGAACGGTGAAGGGCAGCGCCGGATTCTGGATGTCCTTCTTCTCCTTCAAGGACGATTCCGGAATGGCGACCACCGTGTCTTCCTTGGGATCGGAGGTGTCGATGAGCGCGAGCTCGTTGGCGTGGAAATCTTCGGAGTAGTTCTTGGTTTCCCCTTCCATCAGACCAAGCGAGCTCTCGGTGGAGAGCAGATCGGTGGCGAGCTGTCCCACGAGGAGCAGGATGACGCCGATGTGGGTGAGGAAGATGCCGCTCTTCTTCCAGGAGAGTTTGAAGCGTGCGGTATGGGCCGCGACGAGGTTCACCAAGAGCAATCCACCCACCAAATATCCCGCCGGAAACACCGGAACCTTCCATCCGGCACCCGCAGGGCCGACCCAGATGAAGAAGCTGCGGAAGTATCGGTTTTGCGCGCTGTAGAGACCTTCGCTGGCCTGGTTCAGGGTGCCGAAGAAGACCAGCACGAGACCGATGAAGAGCAAGGCCACGGTCAGACGCAGCGAAGACAGGGGTTTGAAGAAGCGTTTGAGCATGGTTACTGGGGCTGGCCGGCAAATTGGAGGAAAGCGGCCCGTTCGCGGTCGATGACGCCGGAGTCGCCCTTGATCTTAAAATACCATGACTGACCGCCGCGGACCACGATCGCCGCCACCAGGCGGTTGCCGCCGTTGGCGTCCGACATGTCCAGAACGGTCATCTTGCCGGTTGGAACGTCCTGCGTCTGGACGAGCTTCTCGAGTTCGTCCTCAGTAACCGGCTGGAGCTGGATCTGCTTGCGCCAGCGATTCACGTTCGGCAGCAATCCGCCGGCCTGACCGGGGAAGACGCTCAGGGTGATCTCCGCTTCGGCGGCACCGTCGCCCTTGGCCAAGAACTTCGCCTGCTGCATGGCGCCCGGTGCGGTTTCGGTCCAAGAAGCGGGAATCTTCCACTTGGCTGAAGCCTCCGGAGCCGCTGCGGCGGGAGTAGCAGGAGCCGCCTCATGTGAAGCGGCAGCGCCGTCGGCATGGAAATGGACGGATTTCAGAAAGGCTACAAAAGCCACTCGTTCTCCGGCGACCGTGCCGTCGTCGCCCATCATCTTGAAGAACCACGCGGTGCCAGATTCATTGGCGACCGCGACTAGCATCCGTTCTGGAACGGACTTGTTCGGCGGGGTGCCGAGGAAGTCATACAGCGTGGCGGATTGATCCCCGATCTCCACGCCGGCGCCGAGGGCGGGCAATTCGGCCTCCGCCACCGGCGAAAGGCCCATTTGGCCCCGCCAACGGTTCACATTGCCCAATTCAGTGCCCGAGTCGCCCGAAAGAGGAATGACGGAAACGTCGGCCGCCCCGCCGTTGGCTCCCTTGATCCCGAAACTGCCCACCCGCATCTGGGTCGCGGGCTGCTCCGTCCAGTTCGCAGGAGCTTCCCAGTGGACCCCCGAGCGCGATCCGGCGGCCGCCGTGGACGCGGCCTGGGTCTGCGCCGTGGCGGGATCCTCCGTCCGCTTCGGCGCTCGATAGACGCGGATCTCCTCCCGCCCGCATCCGGCAGCCAACAAGGCGAGAGATGTTACGGCGAACAAAACGGGCCGTTTCAATGATAGAGCGACAGTAGCGGGCACAGTTGGGAAGTTTAGGTTTCCATGCGACGACCGGGCAACGAAAATACCGGTCCACAGGGTCGAACGCAAACGTCAGACCCGCTCGGCCCCCCGCGTGTTCAAAGGCCGTTTCCAATCGGTCGGCGGCAACGGGGTTAAGCCGCGATGCAACGGCTCCGACAAGAGAGACAGCAACGGACGGATTCCGCCCGCGCGGCTCGGTATCCACTGAGACGAGCGGCCACGGAACCGGCTCACGGGAAGAAGTTTTGAGATGCTCGGCCAACTAACATCTGACGAACAGGCACAGCTCAATCAGACGATTGAGATGTTCGAAGTCATTACCGTCGCCCAGCCCCTCGACTATCAGTCGCTGGAGATCCTCAAAGAAGCCTACCTTAAACTGGAGCGGCAGCGGGACGTCGTCCGCACCGCCCGCCGCATCGCCTCCGCCTACGTCCAGCTGGGCCAGCTCTCCTCGGCCCTCCTCGAATACGAGACCATCCTCCAGCGCTATCCCGACGACGCGGAAGTGATCGCCGCGATGGCCGAGATCCAGACCAAGGCCGACGCCATCGACCGCGGCCAGGATGCGGGAGACGCCTCCAAGGCAACGGACACCAGCCACACGACCCGGTTCCAACGTCGGACCGCGGAAACTCCGATCCTCTCGGATCGGAGTCCTCCCCCCGGAGGAGACGAAGGCCGCGAGATCATGCGGAAAATCTTCGTGGACGGGCGCGTTATCACCCTGCCCGAGTTCGACGCTCATTGGGCGAAGCTGGACGCCACGGCCCATTCCGACAAGGTGGCCGATCCCTTCATCCAGATCTTGGCCGAACAAGGCAATGTGCCGCTGGACAAGTCGATCAAGGTCGTCTCCGACCGATCCCGCTCCGCCTTCATCGCGTTGGACCGCTACGATATCGACGTCGAACTCACCCGGATCTTTCCGAAAAGCCTTTGTCGGCGCTGGTGCGTGCTGCCCTTCGACCGAATGAGCAAGTCGATCTTCGTCGCCACCGCCAATCCGTTCAACAAACAGGCCGAGGCCGCGATCCACGCCATCACCCCCAACCGCGTCATCTGGTATCTCGCCACTCCGGTCGAGATCCAGAAAGCGATCGAGAAGCTCCTCCGCTGACGCCATGGCCCACGTAAAGACATTCGGGGAAAAGATCGCGGACGCCCTCGTCGAAGACGGGCTGATGTCGCCCGGGCAAGTCGTCGAACTGCTGGAGAAGCAGAAGAAGGAAGGCGTCCGCCTCCTCAAGCTCATCATCGAGAAGGCCTACGTCACCGAGCCCGATCTCGCCGTCAGCATGGGCCGCGTGCTCAACACGCCACCCGTCAATCTTGCCCGGATCGGAATCGCCCCCGAAGTCATCGAACTGATCCCGCGCGACGTTTGCCTCAACCACAAGATCCTCCCCATCTCCCGCGTCGGCCTCAAGCTGTTCGTGGCGATGGCCGATCCGCTCAACGTCCTCGCCCTCGACGACGTCAAACGTCTCACCAAGCTCGAAATCTCCCCGCTGATCGCGCCCGAGCGCGCCATCATCGAAAAGATCAACAACCTCAATGCTGCCGGCCACAGCATGGAGGACATCATCAACCAGGCCGAATCCGACGCCGACGGCATCGAGCTCACCAAGATCGACACGGAGGAGTCGGACCTCTCCGTTCTCGCGGCCTCCAGCGAGGAGGCTCCGGTCATCAAGCTGGCGAACCTGATCCTCGTCCAGGCCATCCGCGAACACGCGAGCGACATCCACCTCGAACCCTTTGAGCGGGTCATCCGCCTTCGCTACCGCGTCGACGGCGCACTGTCCGACATGCCGCCGCCGCCCAAGCAGCTCTATATCGCTCTCGTGTCCCGGCTGAAGATCATGAGCAACCTCGACATCGCCGAACGGCGCCTTCCCCAGGACGGCCGTATGCGCGTCAAAGTCGCCGGCAAGGACATCGATCTCCGCGTCAGTTTTCTTCCCACCGTCCACGGCGAGAAGTGCGTGCTCCGCGTCCTGGACAAGTCGAACCTCTCTGCCAGCGTCGAGAAGCTCGGCATGGATCCGCACACGTTGAAGCGTTTTCGATCCGCGATCGACGCGCCCCACGGGTTGATCCTCGTCACCGGCCCCACCGGCTCCGGCAAGACCACGACCCTTTATTCGGCGCTCAACGAGCTCAACAGCCCGGAATACAACATCGTCACCGTCGAAGACCCGGTCGAATTCCAGATCCCCGGCATCAACCAGGTGCCCGTCAAGAAAGAGATCGGTCTCACCTTCGCCAACTCCCTGCGCTCGATCCTCCGGCAAGACCCCGACATCGTGATGATCGGCGAGATCCGAGACAGCGAAACCGCCGAGATCGCCGTCGAGGCCGCGCTCACCGGTCACCAGGTGCTCAGCACCATGCACTGCAACGACGCCCCGGGCGCCATCGCTCGTTTGGACGACATGGGCATCGAGCCTTTCCTCATCTCCTCTTCCGTCATTCTCAGCTGCGCCCAGCGGCTCATCCGGCGCATCTGTCCGGCCTGCAAGGAAGAGGTCACCTACCCGGACAAGATGTTCCACGACCTGCACCTCGACCCGAAGCAATGGGCCGGCGTCACGCTCTACAAGGGCCGGGGCTGTGAACGCTGCAAGAACACCGGCTACTCCGGCCGCTGCGCCATCATCGAGGTCATGACCGTCACCGACGAAATCCGGAAACTGGTGATCCAGCGCTCCAGCGCATCGGAAATCGGAAAGGTCGCCGTCCAACAGGGCATGAAGACCCTCCGAGAGGTCGCCCTGGAAAAAGTTCGCGACGGGATTTCGACGCTCGAGCAGGTCCTGGTCGCGACCGCAGCCCATTAGCCGGGCTCAGCGGATCATTGCTTGATCCCGGGCCTCCGGACGGATCGAGCGGAGCCGGTCCCCCGGATCTTAAAGAACGGCTTCTCCTCCTGGTTCAAAGCTTGATCGGCAGGCTTTTTTTCGTCGCCAGGCTGCAGCTTGAGAAGCTCGGACCGATAGGCGGCCTCGGCCTCTTTGCGGCCGGCCTTCTCGGCCAACGGAACGGCTTTCTCCAGGATTCCCTTTCGGTTCGAGTAGTCGGGATAGCTCTTGAGGAACCTGTCCAGCAGATCGAGAGCCTCGGCGGGCTGGCCCGCTTCGGCCAAGGCATCGGCGATCGTCAGCTTGAGCCGGATGGTCTGCTGGAGACTCTCGGCCTTGGGCAGGGCCTTTTGCCAACTGGCGAGCGCGCTCGCCGGTTTGCCCAGTTTTCGGTCGAGATCTCCCAGCTTCTCCATCAACACGGAACTCTCCTCGTGGTTCGCGATCTCCTCGATGTAGCTGGCGAGCGTGGCCGGAGGCGTGCCGAGGTTTTCGTTCCGGTTGATCACGCCCATGTGGGACCACTCCAGCAGGGGATCGTGCGTGGCTTCGAACTGTTCATGGGTCTTGCGCAGGTCGCGCGCCATCGGACGGTAAAGCGGGTCGCCTACGACGACGGTCTTCCACGAGAGCGTCTGGTTGCAGGCATACGCGGCCTCGCCAAAACTCTGGCCTCGCAGCAGAAAAAGGCGGGCGAACGTGCCGATGTCGGGCGTGCCCATCAGATACGGTTCATCGACCGATCCCATGGTGCAGGTGACCCCTGCCGCCAATAGGGGCGCCACCCAGTTCTGGGTTGGATTGCGGACGGTGGCGGCGCTGAAGGAGTTCAAGTGGTAGGCGAAAGCCCCGGGCATGAATTCAACCTTGGCCCGGCTGAATGGGCCGGCCGCCGTGCCCGTATACCACCCCGCGTAGAAGGCGATGTGGCTCATCGGATACCAAGTCGGGAACACCTCCGGATCTTCGTCCAACACGGTTTCGAAACCGGCGGCCTTGGTCCAGATGGCGGTGTTCCGCATCCAGTCGTCACCCATCAGATAGGCTCCGCTGCGAATGTTCCTGGAGTCGATGTAGGCGCGCCCCCACAACCCTTTGGCCTCGCCGGCGAGCGCCTTGTCCACGAGCCCCATGGCGATCTCGGGCGTCGGCCCGTCGAGGCGCGTGACCATCAAAAGGCCGTTGGTCGGATCCAGCAGGGCGGTGTTGGTCTGGCCGTAGTTCGGATTGTTGACCAGTCCGACCACCGGCAGCTTCAAGTCGTAAAGGGGGAGGAGACACAGCTCGTTCTCCACCGCCGATCCATTGTTCCTCAGCTCCGGAATCAGCGATGCTTCCTGTGGCTCGTGCAGCGACGGGTCGTGTTGAACCCGCAGCGGCACGCCGTAGCACAGGACCATGTAGCGGACGGTGGACTCCGCGACCTTCCAGTAGGTCCTGATGTCGGCGGAGTTGGTTCCCGGGACCGACGCTGATTTGATGACGAACAGCTTCCCGCTCTCCATCTTGTCCCAGAGCGGCTGCCACATCTTCGTCGTGAACTCCTTCCGCGACATGTTCTCCCCCTCCGGCAGGCTCAGACCGATGATCTGCTTGGCCGGCACGCCGCGTTTTGCGGCGTAGTAGTCGGCCACCGCCCTGGAGGCTTTGACGTTCTTGTTGTAGACGACGACGACGGAGGTGCCGTCTTCCGCCCGACCGGCGGCCACCGACAGCAGCACCAGCGAAGCGACGATGGAAAGCAGGGATGGGCGCATGGCTTAGGCGGGAATCTCGACCCGCAAACCATCATAGGCCAGAAACACGCTGTCCGGTAGCTCCGCCTGCGATTTGTCGTGGTCGTAGTCGTGGGTCAAATGGGTGAAGTAGGTGCGGTCCGCCCCGATCCGGCGAGCGGTGGTCAACGCTTCGTCGAGGCACATGTGGGTCGGGTGGGGCGCGATCCGCAGCGCGTCGAGGACGGCCACTTGGACACCGCGCAGTTCCCGGATCGCCTCTTCGGGCACTTCCTTGCAGTCGCTGAGATAGGCCAGCCGCTTCACCCCGTCTTGGATGAAGAGATACCCCAACGTCTTCACCCGACCGTGGGGCAGCTCGAAAGTCTTCACGGTCAGATCCCCGATCAAAAACGGACCGTCGATGATCCTTGGATCGGGATGGAAATAGCCCAAGGGGACGGGCCGGATCTCGAAGGCGTAGCGGAAGACCCGCCGGAGATCGTTCATCGTCGCCTCGTTCGCATAGATCGGCAGCGGCTGTCCGCCGTTCAAGTCACAGAAGCGGCGGCAGTCGTCCAATCCCATGATGTGGTCCGCATGGCCGTGGGTGAACAACACCGCATCAAGCCGACGGATGTCTTCCCTCAGAATCTGCAGGCGGAATTCCGGCGTGGTATCCACGGCGAAACGGACCACCGGCGTCTCCACGTAGATCGACGGACGGGTCCGGTGGTTCTTGGGATTGGCAAGAAACTCCGCCGGATAGTCCCATCCGATGATGGGAACGCCCTGGGAAGTCCCGGAACCGAGAAAGGTGAACGACAGCGGCATCGCTGCAAAAGTGTCGGCGCTGCGTCGCCTTGGCCAATAGTTTTCCTCAGGTCCGCTCACGTCGAAGCACCCGTTTTCTCCTTCCCTCGGTAAAGCTCCTTGGCATTCCCGGCCTTCGCCCTAGCGTCTCCCCAGGTTCATGAAAACGTTTGCCGAGCTCGGATTTCCCGGTCGCCTGATCGCCGTCGAAGGCATCGACGGCTCCGGCAAGTCCACCCAGATCTACCTGCTCAAGCGCTGGCTCGAACTGCAGGGACTCAAGGTCTTCTTCACCGAATGGAATTCCTCCGTCCTGGTCAAGACGGCCACCAGCAAGGGCAAGAAGCGCGAGCTGCTTTCGCCCACCACCTTCAGCCTGATCCACGCCACCGACTTCGCCGACCGATACGAGCGGCAGCTCCTGCCCCTGCTCCGGGCCGGCTACATCGTGCTCTGCGACCGCTACATCTTCACCGCGTTCGCCCGCGACATCGTCCGCGGCTGCCGCTCCGAATGGGTCCGCGGCATCTACAACTTCGCCGCTCTGCCCGATCTGACCTTCTTCTTCAAGGCGCCGCTGGAGACCTCCCTGTCTCGCATCCTCAGCAGTCGGCCTGAGCTGAAATACTTCGAGGCCGGCATGGATCTGGGCCTGTCGAACGACATCACGGAAAGCTTCCGCATCTTCCAGGGCCGGATCCTCGAGCAATACCTGGCGATGAGCACGGAGTTCAAATTTCTGGTCATGGACGCCTGCCAGAAGATCGAGCCCCAACAGGCCGTCATGCGGGACCTGGTCGCCGACCGGATCGATCTGTCGTCGTTCGAGCGAAGTCGCGAACACAAGGCAAAGTCCAAACCCCTCCTAAAAAAGGACTCAGTCCAGGAAACCTAGAAACGGCCGTCCGGGTTCACCGACCAAGCCAAACAGTTCTGGTCTCTTCGACTCCCACCAAGATCCCTGGCTTCGGTCGCCCAAGAAACCGCCGTCACGGCTTCACCAGTTGGAAAAAAGAAGACCCGACAGGAGCCGGCTCGTTCAGGAGATTTCCCGGAGCGGCGACCGGCTTCCACGATCCCGATTGCAGACTGGTGCTCTGCTGAAGCGTCCAGCCGGTGACGTAATCCGGCCATGAGACCACCACGTTCGTGCGGGTCGACCGGGAGATGCTCAAGAGCGGCGCGGTCGTCGGAACGCCCGCGCTGGTGGCGGTGAGGACCAAAGAGGTTCCTCCGCTGTTGACCAGCGTGTAGGTGAAGCCAGGCGCCAAGCCAACCACGTTCACTTCCGAAAAGTTCCCCGTGACCGACCCACCCCGGACCAGCTCGAAAGACTGACCGTTGGTCGGGGCAAAGCCGTCGCGAAAAACAAAATCCAGCCGCCCGGCCAGCGTCACCGTGCCGGTGGCGTCGATTTGATCGAAGCCGGTACCGGCACCCAGGCCGCCCAACTCCATTTCAAGGGTGGTGCCTGCGGCCAGCGTCACATTGCCCTCCACCGCCGCATGGCCGGGCGAAGAGCCCGGCAGAAACTGGCCGCCGGGTCGGACCAGCACCGAGCCGATCAGTTTGCCGCCCAGATAAAACTTTCCGAAGTTGGCGACCAACGCAGTGCCGGGAATCGGCGCTTCGGCGGTTTGCCCCACCACGCACGACCCCCCGCTCAAGCGCAGAGTCCCCGTCGGGCCCACGTGAAAATCGGCCTTGGAATTCAAAAGGCCGCCAGCGGACACGGTGACTTCGTCCGATCCGGGGCCGGGAAACGCATTTCCAATCACTACAGAATCGCGGGCTTGCACCACCGAACCTTCACCCGAGATGGAACCGGTGCTGCTTTGGTTCTGCCCACCAAAGATACTGATGGCGGAAAAATCAACTGCTCCGCCAGCGGTCACTTTCAGATTCCCTTTGCCGGTGAGTCCAACCGCCAGAAAGGCGTTGACCCCGCGCAAGGCCGAGCCTGATCCGTCCACCGTAACGGTGCCGGTCCCGTAGCCCGAACTAACCTCGCACAGACCCACCTCGCTGGGGTTCGGTTCTACCCAAGCGCTCGTCAGAACGAGCTGCGCTCCCTGTTGGATGGTCAATTGGCCATTTCCCGATTTTCCCAACCTGACCCTATCGGCGACCGTCATGGTGGAACCAGAACCCGTCAGGCGGAGAAGGTTGGTTCCACTGTTTGATCCGACGAGGACTTCCGGCGTGATCACCAAGCCGCTGACGGTCATCTGGCCAGAGCCACCCCTCCCGATCTCCAGCGTGGTCCCCACTTCCAAGCTCGTGCCCGAACCGAGGACCTCCAGAGTGCCGTCGGATCCCGCATAGGCACCCACCGTGAGCTTGCTGGCGAGCATCCGCCCACGATTGTAAACTTTAAGAAATCCCTTTCCGCCAACCCCGACGCCGGTCTCTAAAACGTCTCGGACATCCAGCACCGATGGCGACACCGACGGGCCGCCATCGACATACACATTCCCTTTCCCGCCCACACTGGAGCCCACCCCCATCGCATTGCCGTGGACTTCCACCCGCCCGCCATCGCCCAGGCTCATGAAAATCTCTTCCTCGTCGCCCACAACCAGACCGTCGCCGCCCACCCGCCAGAAGGAACCGGCTCCGAACACCGAGCCGCTGGCATTCGCCGTGGCACAGTCCAGCCGTCCACCGCCGCTCACATCTACCGAGGCGGGCCTTCCGGACGGTGACTTGGCCAATTTCCCACTGAGCAGCACGACCGAACCCACGCCATCTACTGCGAAGCCGCTACCCGCGCCGGGGCCGGCGTTGACCCGGGCTCCGTTTTGGACAATCACGGTAGAATCTTCAATCCGGTCGCCGACGTTGAAGACCGAGCCGCCATTCCGGATGGTCAACGAACTCCGGGTCATGGTGGCGGCGCTGCCCTGGCCCTGGTTGCTCATCGTAATCCTCGCTGCATCGATGGAGCCGGCGACCGCCAGTTGCGAACCGCTGCCGTCGACGACGTAAAAGCCGGAATTGGCAAGGGATCCGGCTGAAATCACGGCTCCGGCCAGCGCCCTCACATCCTCTGTCGAGCCTTGGAGAACGCCCGAGACCGTCAGCCTCGTGCCGCCGCCCCCAAGAACCCAGGGCCTGAATCCGGAGGGGTTGGCGGTGGTGGCGTTAACCGTAGCCCCGTTGGTCGCCTCAAGACCACCAAGGAAGAGCTGACCGGCCTGGAGGCGGCCGCCATCCATTTGGGCCCGGGTAAAGCCGACCACATCTGCCGCCAGAAGTGAGCCGGAGTTGACAATGCACAAAGGCCCATAATTCGTGCCGGTGTGATGCCACACCGCGCCCGATTCTAGCAGCGGACTGGTGCCGTATTGACCTGTCAACCCCGAGGAGTTGATCTGCGCCCCGTTGCGCCCAATGATCCTATAGGAGCTATCCGTTAGCAGGCCATTCATGGTCAATCCCGCGCCATCCACCTCCACGTTGTTTACGTCGGCGAGTCCGTTTCCGCTCAGGTAAAAGGGCCCGCCTGCCAGAGTGCCGGTGCTGCGCAACACCAGACGGCCTTCACCTTTCCGAAACTCGCCTGTGTTGTAGTTGCCATCGAGCTGAAAGGTAACATCGCCCCCCAATTCGACGATGCCTGACGCCGCTCCGTTGATGGTCACGGTGTAGCCATTCCCAAAATTGATGATGGCTAAATCCCCGGCCGTGGGAAAGCCGTCGTTAGGGAAGGAAGCCCACTTGTTCTTGTCGTTGAATGCGCCGCTGACCGGAAACTCCCACCGATAGCTGTCCTGCGCCTGCGCTGAGAGGGCCGCCAGGCAGAAGAGGGAGCCAAAAACAAACCTCGGGAGATTCAGGAGAAGCGCTCGCACCCGCGGAGCGTGCTCTTCCTCATCTTTTTTCCAACAAAGAAAAAGCCGTCCGGATTCACCGGACGGCTTCCTTCGTTTTCGGGGCCTCAGCTCAACCGCATGGGCATGACGACATAGAGGAAGGGCCCGTTGATCTTCATCACGCCGGGGCTCAGCTCGTCGATCAGTTCGATGAACACTTCGTCGTCGGTCAGCGCCTTCAAAGGATCCAGCAGATAGCCGGGATTGAAGGCGATGGCGATGTCCTTGCCCTTGTAGTTGATCGCGATGCTTTCCTTGGCCTCGCCCACTTCCGGGGCGTTGGCCGTGATCGTCAGGTTGTTCTTGGTGAAGGCGAACTTCACCGAGTTGGCCTTGTCGCTCGTCATGATCTCCGCCCGGCGCACCGCCTGGAGGAGTTCTTCACGGACGATGGGCACCCGCTCCTTGGTCTCGCTGGGAATGACCTGCCGGTAGTTCGGGTAGTTGCCTTCGACCAGTTTGGAAATGAGCAGAACGGTGAAGCCGGAGTCGTTCTTGAGGGTGAACGCGACCTGGTTGTCGGTGAACCGGATTTCCACCTCTCCCTTGTCGCCCAGCAGCCGGGTCAATTCGTTGACCGCCTTGGTCGGGATGATGAACTCGCCCTGGTTCCCCTCGGCGATGTCGGCCTCTTCCTCCACCATGGCCAAGCGGCGCCCATCGGTGGCGACCATCGTGACCTTGTGGTCCTTGAGGGAGAGGAAAATGCCGTTCAAGACGTAGCGGGACTCGTCCGTGGAGATGGCGAACGAGGTTTTCTTGAGCATGCTCAGCAGCTTTTCCTGCGGCAGCACGACCTTCTTGTTCTCCTTGAACTGGGGAAACGGGGGAAACTCATCGGCCGAGAGACCGTTGATCTTGAAAAAGGAAGGTCCGGCGCTGATGGAGCACGCGTTCTTCTCGTCCACGGAGAACTCGATCTCGGGCGTCCCGAGCTCCCGGGCGATGCCGACGAGCTTTTTGACCGGAATGGTGGTCGCACCGGGTTTTGAGACCTTGGCCTCTACCGAGCATGAGATGGTCACGTCCAAGTCCGTGGCGGTCAGCTCCAGGCGATTCTCGGTGGCCCTGAGCAGCACATTGGACAGGATCGGAAGCGTGGTGCGGGAGTTCACCACGTTCTGGACCGACTGAAGCCCCAAAAGGAGCTGGTCTTTGGCGATCGCGAGATTCATTGGGGCTTAGTTGAATAGGTTTCTTTTTAAAAATCTACCTCTTATTAAGCAGTGTCGATAAGTCGAACAACCCACTCAATCCTCAGGTTTAAAGGGCCTTCCGTGGCCCTTCCGGCCTGTGAAGAAAGAGGGCAGCAACTTTGGATAACCAGCCTAAAAGCGGGTTGTTCCCATTCCGGGCCGGTTGTTCACAGTCGGTTCACGGTCATTTGGACAGGTTGTTGGCCCCCCGGGTTCAGAACTTCCATTTAAGGCTGATGGAGCCAAATGCGTCCCGTTGTTGCTGGGACACGTATTCTGCGGAACGGAGGATGTAGGTGTAGCCAAGTTCGACCTTTTTAAGGACCAGGACACCGCCTACCTTGAAATCACCGACGAGGTTCCGCTTTTCCACATGGTCGGTGTCGCGGAAGACGTTGCCGTCGAGAAATGTGTTCCAGCCGACCGCCCGTCCGTCGACCCCGGAAAACGCGTAGACCCCCCATTTTGGACGGATCCCTTCGCCCGACTCCACCGTGGGCGCGTCGATGGTCGAGGTGCCGAAATCAAGGGGGACGTTGAGACCCATCCGCACCGTGACGCCGACGTTGCCGAAGACATAGACCGTCCCAAGGCTGGCGCCCCAGTGAGGGATGAGATCGATGGAAAAAGGCTCCCAAACCTCCGGTGAGCGATGGTCCCACATGCGGGTGTAGCGGAACTGGACCGCGGGCTCGTTGCGCAACTGGTGGCTCCAGCCTTGGGGAAGATCGAAGCCCCGGAGCTGATGGACCCAGGTTTGGGCCTCCTTGCCCAGCGCCCAAGGGCCGACCACGCCGAGCGAGATCTCCAGGTTCTCCAACGACCGATGCTGGCCGAAGATCTGCCCCAGAAACTGGTTCGTTCCGTTCCGTTGCAGAATCAGCCCGAGATACAACCACCCAGCGTAGGGTCGATCGGTCGGAATCAGCGCCGTGGTCGCGGTGTCCGCCGGGGTGAAGATCGACTGGCCGATGGTGAACCCGGCTTTGGCATGCTGCACCTCGTAGCCAAGGGAGGGAAGGTTCGTGGCCCAGCCGATGGCGAAGTCAGGGACCTCATCGTCACCGAACATGTAGGTGAACTTCAGCCCCTGCGTGTAGTGGCGATCCGTGTTCAGAAAGAGGTCGTTCTCCTCTGTCATCGTCAAGACCGGGCCCTGCCCACCTGCCTTGACTTCGCGGGCCGCGAGCAGCGCAGCGACCAACAGCAACCAGCTGGCCAAACGAAGCACTCCGCGATGACACCAGAAGGACAAAGATGAGATCCGGCCATTCGTCATTTCCTGAAATGGAGTCATCGGGCTGAGTTTGGCAAAGCCAATCACGACGGACCGGAGCGAAAGTCGTTCAACGATTTGAACAACCCGGCAAAGGAGGCCGTCGGAAGCCGTTAAACCGGGGACCCACCTCCTTAAAAGCAAAGGGAAAATGCTGACCCGTGGAGAGGCCAAAGAACCGCCCCCCCGAATGTCCGACACTTTCGGATTGATTGACCCGACTCCGCCGATACCGTCGAAGGCCGTCCCCAGGAACAATCTATGAGCAGCATTGCAGCCAACAATTTTCCCAAGCTCCACAACGCCATGTGGCCCGGCCTCGTCGGCAAGGGCAGCCCTGGAGCCGAGCCCTGCATCGAGCTCGACACCATGCTCGACCTCACGGCGAAGGCCGAGGTCAAGGGGACCAAGTTCGACGGCGTCGACATCTTTCTCTACGACCCGCACGTCAGCATCGATTCGACCGACGACGATCTGAAGCGTCTGGCCGAGAGGGTAGCCCGCCGGAATCTCGTCGTGGGCTCCGTGGTCGCGCCCATCTGGGGCCCGACCGGCGGCGGCTCGGCCATGGGCTCCGAGGAAGACCGGAAGAAGTTCGTCGAACAGGTTCGCAAAGGCTGTCGTATCGCAAAAAAACTGCGCGACCTCGGCATCCGGCCCCACGGCGTCGTCCGCATCGATTCCTCCGCCAGCGTCACCGAGTGGGAGAAGAACCCGCGCGCCAACACCAAGCTCATCGCCCAGACCTTCCGCGAGGCCGGCAAGGTCGCCAAAGCCCACGGCGAACGACTCGCCTGCGAAGGCGAGATCTGCTGGGGCGCGATGCATTCGTGGAAATACGTCATCCAGCTCCTCGAAGAGACGAACATGCCCAAGGTCGTAGGCTTCCAGGCCGACATGGCCCACACCCTTCTCTACACCCTCGGCTACAACGCGCCCGAACATCGCATCGTGCCCGAGAAGTACTTCTGGCAGCCCGAGGAGTTCCACAAGGCCATGAAGAAGATGACCAAGGCGCTCCGGCCATGGACCTTCGACTTCCACGTCGCGCAGAACGACGCGACGGTCTTCGGTTCAGGCGAACACGAGAAGACCGGCCGCCACTGCCAAGTGACCGACCCGAACGGCAAGCTGAACGTCGCTCGCGACGCCGGCTACTGGATGCGCGACGACGCCGGCAAAGTGACCAAGAAGTTCAAACACATCTGCTGGGACGGCTGCATGTTCCCGAACGCGGTGATGGAGAACATGGACACGTGGAACAACATTCTTGCCGCCATGATCCAAGTCCGTGAAAATCACGGCTGGAAGGCGTAACCCAATTAGCCGCGAGGGAAGCAAGGAACGTGGAGAGAACGCGATTAGGCCCCGTTCTTTGCGTCCCTGTCTTCTTTCGCGGCCCTCTTTTCAGTTCGAGCGAAAGTTCGACCAAACAGCTCTTCCACTGGCACCTATGAACTCTTCGGATGAGCCGAAAACCTTCCAAAAGGAGGGCATGGCGTAGTCGCTTTTGAAGGCGATTGGAATAGGTCTTTTGGTTGAGCTGGTCGTCGTGTCTCCCTATCTGATTTGGGGAGCAGGGCATGGAGGAATTCCGGTGAATTTCATCGGGTGGCTTCCATTTCTGATCCATGCGCCCTTGATGGCCCTTTTGAACTGGGTGGGCGTTCATGAAGCGAATGCCCTCGTTGCCAGCCTTGTGATCGTTACCGGATTGTGGTCGGCAATTGCGCTGATGGCCATCCGGTGTCGCCTAGCTCTTCATGAACTTCGCAGTGGTGAAGTTCGCCGTCCGTAAATACACACTCTCAGCAATCCCGAACCACCGAACCTCTAGCCGCAATTTTTTGCGCCTCTTGCGCCTCCTTGCGGCCATTTAATTATGGCAAAGAAACAACTCCGCATCGGTCTCATCGGCTACGGCTTCATGGGCCGCGCCCACTCCAACGCCTTCAGCCAGGTCGGTCACTTTTTCCCCTCCGGCTACGAACTCGTCCTTCAAGCCGTCTGCGCCCGCGACGCCACCAAGGCCCAGGAATTCGCTGACAAATGGGGCTACCAGTCCATCGAGACCGACTGGAAGAAACTCATCGCCCGCGACGACATCGACATCGTCGACATCGCCGTCCCGAACAACCTCCACGCCGAGATCGCCTTGGCTGCGGCGAAAGCGGGCAAGATGATCCTCTGCGAAAAGCCCCTCGCGCTGAATGCCAAGGAAGCCGAGGCCATGGTCAAGGCCGTGCAGAAGGCCAAAGTGCCGAACATGGTCTGGTATAACTACCGCCGTTGCCCGGCCGTCACCCTGGCCAAGCAGCTCATCGACGAAGGCAAGCTAGGCAAGGTCTTCCACTACCGCGCCAATTTCCTCCAGGACTGGACCATCAGCCCCGATCTCCCGCAGGGCGGCGCCGGCCTCTGGCGTCTCGATGCCAAGGCCGCCGGCTCAGGGGTCACCGGCGATCTGCTCGCCCACTGCATCGACACCGCGCTCTGGCTCAACGGCGGCATCAAGGACGTCACGGCCATGACCGAGACATTCATCAAGGAGCGCAAGCACACCCTCACCGGCAAGGTCCAGAAGGTCACCATCGACGACGCCTGCTCCTTCCTCTGCCACTTCAACAACGGGTCTCTCGGCCTCTTCGAGTCCACCCGCTACGCCCGAGGCCACAAGGCGCTCTACACGTTCGAGGTCAACGGCGAGCACATGTCCCTGAAGTGGGACCTGCACGACCTGCACCGCCTCCAGATCTTCGACCACGCCGACGAAGGCCGCGAACGGGGCTGGAAGAGCGTCCACGTCTCCGATGGCGACCATCCCTACACCGGCAACTGGTGGGTGCCCGGTCTCCAGCTCGGCTACGAACACAGCTTCATCCACCAGGTCGTCGAATTCCTCAGCGCCCTGGAGAAGGGCGAAGCGCCCAAACCCGACTTCAAGGACGGTCTCGCCACCGACTACGTGGTCGACGCCGTGCTCTCCTCCGCCAAGACCAAGAAGTGGACCAAGGTCAAACAGGTCAAAGCCTGACCCCATCCCGGTAGGGCCGCGTTGCCGCGCGGCCCTGACTTGAAGCGCCCGTTTCGAGCCATCGAAGCGGGCGGCTCTTTTCTCTTGCCGACAATACTACACAGGTAGTATTACTACTGTCGTTCACCATGCCGACTCCACGACTCCATCGATTGGGCGATCTCCAGCATCGCATCCTCCAGTTCCTCTGGTCCCGCACCGAGGCCTCGGTGGCCGACGTGCATGAGGCGTTGGGCACGGAGGCCCACGCCTACACCACGCTGGCCACACTGCTCCGCCGGATGGAGGAGAAGGGCCTCGTCGGGCACCGCAACGAGGGCCGCACTTTCATCTACCGCGCGGTGGTCCAGCCCGAGCAGGTGAACCAAGGGATGACCAGCCATCTGCTGGAAAGGATCTTCCAGGGCAGCGTCTCCGACCTGGTCAGCCATCTGTTGAAGGACCGGAAGATCAGCGCGAAGGAGCTGGCCCGTTTGGAGAAACTCATCGCCGACAAAAAGAAAGACCTATGAACCCGACCGACTGGAATCCGTTGTTCCTGTCCCTCGCCGGCCTCGGCGTCGCCGGAGTGGTGGTCGTCGCCCTGGCCGAACTCTTCGCGCGGCGACTGGAGCGGGCCCAGATCCAGCGCGCGGTCTGGCTTTCGACAGCCACGTTGTTGGTAGGAGTGGCGCTCGCGGAGTGGACCGGAGCCCGAGGAGCCTTGGCGCCGATGTGGAAGCGGGTTGAAAGACCGACCGAAGCGGCGGCCATCGCGGCGGCGTCTTCGCAACAGCCCACGACACCAAGGGCGGCGATGGTGCTGTCCACCTCCTCGGTTTCTCTGGTGGCGAAACCATTGGTCGCAGCCACGGCGTCCAAGGATCGGATCGCGGGGTGGTTGGCGATGGGTTGGATCGCGGGCACCGGATTGCTGCTGGCGCGGTGTGGACTGGCGTTGGGTCTTTTGTCGTTGGTGCGCCGCCGCTTCCAAGCGGTGAACGACACGGAGTTGCTCCAGCGCGCCAAGGAGGTGCGGGAACAACTGGGGATGAACCGGACGCCTGAGCTGCGCCAAGGGGCGTTGGCGTCGCCCATGACCTTTGGCCTGCTCCGGCCGGTCGTGTGTCTGCCGTCGGACTTCTCGGATGCGTTCACTCCGGATCATCAACGCGCGGTGCTGGCGCATGAGTTCGCCCACATCGCGGGCTTGGACGCGCTCTGGCGCTGTCTGGGCGAAGTGTTGGCGCCGTTGCTCTGGTGGCATCCGGCGGTGTGGCTGGTTCGGCGGCGACTGCATACCGCCTGTGAACTGGCGGCAGACGAAGCGAGTCGGTTGGCCGGTCCCCTCAACGGCAGCTTGGCCGAAGCCTTGGTGGCCTTGGCCGCAAAGCCGGGCCCGGTCGCCCCGTGGCCCATGCTGGCAGCAGCGGGCGATGGCGATCACTCCGACTTGGGCCTGCGGGTCGAGCGGCTGTTGGAATCCTCCGAAGAGTCACCAAGTTTACCGAAACCGGGATGGAGATGGAGTGCGGCTGCGCTCGTTGGAGCCGGGGCGGCGATGGTGGCCCTCAGCGCCTGTCGAACGGGCGGAGATTCTCCGGTGAACCAGGTGGGCAAGGCGTTGCATCGGGATGAGCCGAGCATCGCGTTGAAGCAGGAGGTAAAGCCGCAGGACACCAACCTGGTCACACGGGTTTTCAAGGTGGATCCGAATACGTTTGTTCAGGCTTTGAAAAGCGTAGTTGAGCCCCAACTTGGCACTGGCGAAGAGAAACAAACTTCGGAGTCCCAACTAGACATTGGGGAAAAGCTCGAAGCATCAACGACCCTGCCTGCCCATATCCACAGCCTAGTAAGGAGCTATTTCACCCAAGTGGGGGTGGACCTGACTCCGCCCAAAGCGGTGTTTTTCAACGACCGAACCGGTCTACTGATGGTGAGGGCTTGGGGAAGCGATTTGGAGGTCATTCAATCCGCGATTGAAGTGCTCAATGCGGCTCCTCCCCAGATCACGATCGAAGCAAAGAGGATCGAGGTCTCCGACGAGGGAATGAAGGTGTTGGCGAAGGACTGGCCGGCACTCACTCCACATCCGGTTGCCGAACCGGAACTCTCCGGAACCAATAAGGCGAAGGTATTCCAGGAGGCAAACCCGACAATCAGGGTGGACTCTGCAAATTCTGAAAAAGCAGCGATCCTCACACCAGAACAGGCCCGCGAGCTCCTGAAATCCATGGAAGGAACCAAAGGGTCCTCGATCATCACCGCGCCGAGGGTGACCACCTTGTCCGGACGGCAAGCCCAGATCTCCACGCTGGAACTGAGGACCGTCGTCACCGGCGTCTCATCGACCAATTCGCCATTAGGAACATCGGACATCGCCTACAACACCAGTGCGATTCCATTTGGTCCGACTTTAGACGTGATTCCCTACGTGGAAGCCGATGGATTCACCCTCGCACTGACGGTCATCGCCACGGACTCCGAGTTTCTCGGGTATGACGATCCGAATGGGTTTGTTCCCGAGCGCTCCATCGGAGGGGCTGAACCCATCAAGGGGACGTTGCCGTTGCCCAGAATGCGCACGTGCTATTTTACTTCGACCGCGAGGATCTTGGACGGTCAATCGTTGCTGGTGGGCGGCTTGACATCCACGGATACGAACACCGTCCACGGTCGGGTGAAGGCGGATGGCGAAGCCGCTGACGTGACGACTCGAACGACCAAACACCTCTTCGTCCTCATCACCGCGACGATCATCGATCCCGCCGGCAACCGGGTCCACCAGTGACGAGGATATCCAAGCAGCGGCCAAGAAGGCGGGGCCATAATCGGAACGCTGTTGAAGCGGCCGCCGCTTTGTAGCCGCCGAGGTAACGAGGCGGATTTAACGGCTTATCATGCCTCCCGTCGTTGCTTCCTCACGTCGGCGGCTATTTTCTGAAACGGGGGTCGGCTTGGCCTACTCCATCGGCTTCCAGCGGGCGGACCGGATCTTCGCGCCGAGGACACGGCAGACGGCCAGCACGAGCAGCAGCTCCACGCCGACGAAGGGCCAGAACCAACCGAATGACTTGGCGAACGCCGCCATGCCGGAGACGACGGCCGCACCGATCATGGCGCCGAATATCATCACGCCACGGCCGGCGGACTTGGCCTCTTCCGTCGGGAGCGAGAGCGGAACGCCACCGCCTGAAAGGCAGGGGATCATCGAGCAGACCGGCATCAGGAGCAGACCTGGGATGAGCATCAGCAGAGGAGCCGGCGATCCGGAGATGAGAGTCATCAGCACCATGGCGATGGCCACAACCGGCAAGGCCAGGAAGAACAGGACGGCGCGCCGAGCGCCGTGGCACAGCGGGCCTGGGCCGGCCAAGGGCGTGGCGCGGAACAGGTCCGCGGCCTGCCATTGTTGCGAGTATTGCAGCATCGAGACCCCGAGGATCGGCACGATTCCCAGGTAGGCTCCCGCCATGACCAGGCCGAACTCGTTGCCCGACCCTGGGCCGCCGCGGGTTCCGCCCATGAGAAAAACGACGGGCAGAACCAGCATCGGGGCGATGCCGGGGTAGACGCGGAGCTTCACATCCCGGTCTCGCAGCAGGTAGGCCGCGCACAGGAGAAAGGAAGCGCGCTCCACCGGGTCGCGCAGCCACCAGCGCAACGGGGCAAAGCCCAGCAACCGCTCCAGACCGCCCCGTCCCGATGGGAGCCTCGGCCTGGCGGGCTGGGCTTCGGAGAGCGATTGCAGTCCGGATTCGTAGGTGGCCGCCAGTTTGCCAAAGGCCAGCCACAGCACCGTGGCGGTGATGACCACGCCGAGAACGCCCAACATCCAGGAAGCGGTGGCCCCGCTGCCGGCCACGGCGTCGTCCATCGCCGCGAACCAGGCCGGCGGGAGAATCGCGATCCACCAGGAAGTCGCGGCAGCGGCCACTTGATCGCCCATGCGGCCCATCATGCGGGGCAGGATTTGCCCGGCGGTCACCGCCACGATCGCCACCAGCACTTGGGCCGTGGTCATCAGACCATCCAGCTTTTCGCGGCCGAACCAGCGAAGGCACAACTGGTAGATCAACACCACCGAGCCGGCGCAGAACAATGCGCTCAACGCGGTGGACACCACGTGGACCACGGGGAACATCCAGCCTCCGTCTTTGACGAACACGCCGCCGACCAGGCCCGCCAGATTGAAGGCGCCGGCCAGCCAGAGGGACACCTCCACCATGACGCCGATCTTGGCCCAGAGCAGCACGCCGGGCTTGATCGGACGGTGCAGGAGAATGTCGCCCTCCTCCTTGTTGAACAGGATCTCCCCCGCCGAAGCCGAGAGGAACAACCCGAGGAAGACCTGGGTCATCGCGTGGAGATAGACCGACATCACATGGACCGTGTGGCGCAGGAAGAAGAGCGCCATCAATCCCATCAAGGCGTAGAAGAACAGGCTTAGCGCCAGCTTCGATCCGATCGATTGTGGGGCCTTGCCCTTCTGCAGTCCCCGCGACGATCGCCCGCGCAGAAACAAGGTCAGATAGAGACGGCGCAACGCTTTCCGGACCGGTGGCGCTGGCGGGTCCGGCGGGATGGGCGGAGGCTGGGTGACGACGTCGCTCATTGCCGGAAAGTGCGGCCGAAGTCTTCCGCGCGCCGTTCCAGTTCCGCCCCGCCGGTCAGATCCGTGAAGAGCCGTTCCAAGGTGCCTGACCGATGCTCGGCCACCAGTTGGTCCGGTTTGCCGTCGAGCAAGAGGCGCCCTTTGTCGATGATGATCACGCGGTCGCAAACCCGCTCCACCACGTCGAGGACGTGGGAGCTGTAGACGATGGTCTTGCCCTCTCTGGCCAGAGTCTGGATCAGCGCCTTGAATCCGACGGCCGCGTTGGCGTCCAGCCCGTCCAGAGGTTCATCGAAGAAGACGACCTGCGGATTGTGGAGGAGGGCGGCGGTGATCACGACCTTGCGCCGCATGCCCTTGGAATATGCGCCCAGCAGCTTGTCGGTCAGGGTCTCGAAGCTGAGGTCGAAGAAGGCGATGAACTGGCGGATCCGCTCCAACGCGGCGCGTGGCGGAATCGCATAGAGGGAGGCGACCATCTCCAGATACTCGAGTCCGGACAGCGATTCGAAGACCGCGCCCGAGTCCGGCACGAAGCCGATGTGGCGCTTCACTTCGATGGCCTGGGTCGCGAGGTCGAAGCCGCAGACCGTGGCGGAACCGGCGGTCGGTTGGAGCATCCCGGTCAGCATTTTCAATGTCGTCGACTTCCCGGCGCCGTTCGGTCCGAGGAACCCGACGATCTGGCCCGCGGGAACGTCGAAGGTGAGCGCGTCGACCGCGATCTGTGAGCCGAAGCGTTTGGTCAGGCTCCGGAGAGATAACGTCACTGGTCCTGGGTTCATGGGATGCCGCGCGAAGGAGGCTGGATTGCGAACGCCAGAGTCGCGGTGAAATCCACGGGAGGCGATTGCGAAGTCGACCGACCATTTCCGGGCTGCGGCTGTGGACTGGAGGCTGTGGACTGGAGGCTGTGGACTGGAGTTGATCCCTGAAAAAGCGGAAATCCCGCGCTGTCTTCAACAGTCACGGGACTTCACGATTTGAAATTGGTTGCGGGGCTAGGATTTGAACCTAGGACCTTCAGGTTATGAGCCTGACGAGCTACCGGGCTGCTCCACCCCGCGATCAAGGGTCTGAATTTCTGCCACCAGACCCGATCAATGGCAAGGGCAATCTCGCGAGATGAGGGTCGATGGGAAGGGTCTTTTTTCCTACGGCCGAAGACGCTGAGCCACAAGGCGGGGAGATTTGGCTAGCTGTGATGTTCCGGGAGGGTGTTCATGCGAGGCGGAGCTGGACCGATGGGATTGTGAAAACAACACCGATCTAGGAACCACCCCCGCATGAACGCCCATAGCAATGCCAAGCTCACCCCGCTGGGTCGAGCCGAACTGGTAAAGCGCATCGTGGAACTCCGCCAGCCCGTCGCCGAGGTCGCCGCCGGGTTCGGGTTCGGGATCGCGGTCGGCTCGGCCCAGAAGTGGCTGGCCCGTTTCCGCGCCGATGGCACTGCGGTCTTGAGACCCGTTCTTCTAGGCCAAAACGCTCCCCGGACGGCCTCCATCGTCTGCGGGTCCTCCGAGTCCTGGCCCTGCGCCGCCGCAAGCTCCCCGGCTTCCAGATCGCCCGCTTGGCCAAGCTCTCTAAATGTGGAGGCTCAAGAGGTTGTTCATGCGGAGACGGAGGCGAGAGACGGGCGGCTATCTCCGGCGTCCGTCTTCTGATCGGAGACGACCGCTTTTGGCCGAATCGACCTGAACCCGCTCCGTAGACTCACTGGAGCGTGGCTGCTTTGGATATGGGCAGGAACTTGGTCGCGACCGCCCCGTCGATCCGTTCAGTGGTGAAGATGCCTCTGTAGCCGGCGGTCACCACAAAGAAGTAGTGTCGGTTTGCCTCGAGATGAAACGGTGCGCTCCCATCCGTGGTGCCGATGCGATGGACGCCCGCATCCAGCTTCAGACGGACGTATTTTCCGGGGAAAAGGGTGGCTACGACATATCCGTCAACCGTCACTTTGCCGAAAATATCCGCGCCGCAGAGGATGGAGTCCTGGTGGATCACCACGACTTCAGCTGCCCTCGATGGGTCCGCGAGGGGCCGAGACGGGTTCGTGGCGCAACCGGCCAAAAGGAATCCGACGGTCAGGATGCTGGGGAGTCTGCCTTGCATGATTTGGCGCGGGTCGGTTCGAAAATGGATCTGTCTTGATGGAGTTGCGTCTAATCGAAGTTCTGTGGCAGCAGAATTCTCCGTGACCGCGTTCCGTTGAGAACACGGTCTCCGGGTGGAGAGAATAGCAACGACGGCTACAGCCCTTGCACCTTCGCGGAAAATTCCGCCGCTTTCCTCGTCAATGCCTCCCAGTCGTCGTTGGCCAGCACGTGGGCGCTGATCAGGCTGGAGCCGACGCCGACCGCCGTGCAGCCGGCGGCGAAGAAGTCGGCCACGTTGTTCAGGTCCACGCCGCCGGTGGGGACGATCTTCAAGTGCGGCAACGGGGCGCGAAGGGATTTGATGTAGGCGAGGCCGAGGCCTTCGGCGGGGAAGAGCTTGACGCAGTCGGCGCCGGCTTCGTGGGCGAGTTGGGCCTCGGTGGGCGTGTAGGCGCCGAGCATGACGGGTTTGTCCAGCGCGTGGGCGGCTTTGGCGATGTCCGGACGCATGATCGGGGTGACCACAAATTGGGCGCCGGCTTCGATCGCCGCCGTGGCCGTGGCCGCGTCGAGGATCGTGCCGACGCCGACCAAGGCTTGTCCGCCCAGCGCTGCCGCCACTTCGCGGATGGCTTGGAGCGCATTCGGCGTGGTCATGGTGATCTCCAGATTGGTCACCCCGCCGGCGACGAGCGCGCGGCAGAGGGGCAGGGCCTGGTCGGTGCGTTTGGCGCGGATGACGGCGACGATCTTGGCGGCGGTCAATTGGGCGAGGATCTCGGAGCGGTTCATTCGTCGAGGGTGGAAAAGGCGCCGGCGGTTGCCAAAGAGATTCGCGGATGCGGCGCAGCATGGTGGCGAGGGATTTTGTGCTGCAGCCGTGCTTTCTTTCTGCCCGGAAGGCGCGAACGGCGGTTTTAGGACGATCCGATAGACCCATTTGGGTTTCTTTACATCCCCCCTAGGCTTCTGGATAACTTCCCTCCATCACCATGTCATCTGCCAATCTGAAATCTTGGACCGGTTTGCTCGCCGCCACCGGTTTGCTCGGCTTTTCCGTCTATGCCGCCGATTACGGCGCCTCCGCGACCGCTCCCGGCTCGTTGACCGTCGCCAAGGGGTTCAAGGTCGAGCTCATCCACAATGTGCCCAAGGACCAGGAAGGTTCCTGGGTCGCCATGACGCCCGATCCGAAGGGTCGCCTGATCGTTTCTGATCAATACGGCGGGCTCTTCCGGATCACGCCCGCGCCCATCGGCTCGTCTGGTGCGGCCAAGGTCGAGAAGCTCGCCGTCGAGGTGGGCGAGGCGCAGGGGCTCCTTTACGCCTTCGACAGCCTCTACGTGATGGTGGCCAACGACGCCTACCAAGGACGGGGAATCTATCGGGTGCGCGACACCAAGGGAAACGACCAGTTCGACGAGGTAAAACTGCTGCGCAAGCTCGAAGGCGGCGGTGAACACGGCCCCCACTCCATCGTCCTTTCGCCCGACGGCAAAACGCTGACCATCGTCGTCGGCGACCAGACCGCCCTGACCAAGATCGATTCGTCGCGCGTGCCCCTGCGCTGGAGCGAAGACCATCTCCTGCCCCGCCTCTGGGACGGCAACGGCTTCATGAAGGGCACCCTGGCCCCCGGCGGCTGGATCGCACGGATGAGCCCGGACGGCAGCCAATGGGAGCTGATGGCGAACGGGTTCCGCAACGAATATGACGCCGCCTACAACCGCGATGGCGACCTCTTCACCTTCGACGCCGACATGGAGTGGGACATGAACACGCCGTGGTATCGGCCGACGCGGGTGAACTTCGTCGCCAGCGGAGGAGAGTTTGGTTGGCGCAGCGGCGCCGGCAAGTGGCCCGACTACTACCCGGACAGCCTTGGCTCCGTCATCGACATCGGCCCCGGTTCTCCGACCGGCGTCAGCTTCGGCTACGGGGCCGCTTTCCCCGCGAAATATCAGGAAGCCTTCTTCATAAACGACTGGAGCTACGGAAAACTCTACGCCATCCACCTGAAGCCCGACGGCGCCGGTTACACCGCCGAGAAGGAGGAGTTCATCACCGGTTCTCCTCTGCCCCTGACCGACATCGTGGTCAATCCGGCCGACCACGCCCTCTACTTCACCATCGGCGGTCGCCGGACCCAGTCCGGTCTCTACCGCGTGACCTACACCGGCACCGAGTCCACCTCCCTGGTGAAGCAGAACAAGATGATGCGCCCGGCCCTCGCGGCTCGGCGCCATCTGGAGAGCTTCCACGGTCATCAGGATCCGGCCGCCGTCGCCGATGCCTGGAAATTTCTCGGCAGCCCAGATCGCAACCTGCGCTTCGCGGCCCGCGTTGCGCTGGAATGGCAGCCGGCGGCGCAGTGGAGCGAAAAGGCTCTCGCCGCAACCGATCCCGACACCGCCATCGAGGCGATGATCGCCCTCGCCCGCGTCAGCAGCCTCGACTCCGTCCATCGCAAGGCCACCGATCCGAAGCCGGATCCGAAGCTCGCGGACCGCATCCTGACCACGCTGGATCGGATCGACTGGAGCAAGCTCAACGAGCGCCAGCAGATTGATCTGCTCCGCGCCTTCAGTCTCGCCTTCACCCGGCTGGGCGAACCCGATCTGGCCTGGCGCGCGCGCCTGGTCGGCAAGTTCGATCCGCACTTCCCCAGCGGCAGCCGTCATCTCAATGCCGAACTGGCCCAGATGCTCGTCTATCTCGACGCCTCGGACGCCGCGACCAAGATCATGGCCGCGCTGAAGTCTTCGCGTGTCCAGGAAGAGCAACTCGACTACGCGCGGTTCCTCCGGGTGTTGAAGCACGGATGGACCCCGGAACTGCACAAGGCCTACTTCGCCTGGTTTCTTGATGCGGCCAGCTTCCGCGGTGGAGCGAGCCTTCGTGGCTTCCTGCGCGACATGAAGAAGGACGCTGTCGCGAACCTCAGCCCCGCCGAGATGGCGGAGCTCAAGCCGATCATCGACGCTCAGCCGGTGATCAAGCCGCCCGGAGCCGCGCTCGCGGGCCGCCAGACGGTCAAGGAATGGACCCTCGGCGATCTCGCCCCCGCTCTCGACAAGGGGTTGAAGAGCGGCCGCAATTTCGACCGGGGCCACGAGCTCTTCGGCGCCCTTTGCTCCGCCTGCCATCGTTTCTCCACCGAGGGCGGAGCGGTCGGGCCCGATCTTACCGGCATCGGAGGGCGCTTCAGCCCCCGCGACCTGCTGGAATCGATCGTCCTTCCGAACAAGGAGATCAGCGACCAATACGGGAACGTCGTCATCACCCTGAAGAACGGGGACGAAGTCGTCGGACGCATCGCGAACTTGAACGGCGACGACCTGAACATCGCCGAGAACATGTTCGACCCCGGCAATTTCACGAACGTCAAGCGCCAGAACATCGTCAAGATCGCGCCCTCCAAGACCTCTCCGATGCCCGAGGGCCTGTTGAACGTGCTGAAGCAGGACGAAATCCTCGACCTGACCTCCTACCTCCTCAGCCGAGGCGACAAAGCGAACAAGATGTTCCGCTGAGAGACGCCCTCGACGATTCGAAACCGCAACGCCCGACCGCGTCAAACGGTCGGGCGTTTTCGTTGCCGGGCTTGGTCGATGAAGCTCGATCTAGGGTTCCGTCGCGGGAACGGGCGGTAGACGAAGCGGGGTCTGGATCGGGGCGATCTCTTCCAAGGGCTTCTCCACTTGGCCTCCACCGAGCTTGAGCACGCGTTCACCGCTGGGGCGGACCATGCGTTCGTAGCTGCCGACGGCGTCGTTGTAGGACTTGTTGGCCCGTTCGAGTCCGGCGCGGATGGCGTCGAAATGTTCGGTGAACTTCACCACGCGTTGAAAGAGTTCGCCGGCGGCGATGGCGATGTCGCGGGCATTCTTGGTCTGTTCATGCTGCTGCCAGCTCACGGCGACCGAGCGCAGGAGCGCGATGAGCGAGGCGGGCGTGGCGAGGAGGATGCGCTTTTGGGCGGCCCAGATGAGCAGGTCGCGGTCGCCTTCCAGCGCGGCGCTGAAAAGGGATTCGGCCGGGACGAAAAGCACGACGTGGTCGAGAGCGTCGGGGAACTGGGAAGGATAGTCGCGGTCGGCGAGGGCTTTGATCGTGCTCTTCAGCTTGGCCGCATGGGCGCCGAGAGCTGCGGCGCGTTTGGTGGAGTCGGCCTCGTCCAGGGCCTGGAGGAAGTCGAGATCCGGCACTTTGGCGTCCACGATGATGAAGCGATCGCCGGGCAGGCGGACGACCATGTCGGGCTTGGCGTCACCGGCCACCGCCTGTTCCTCGAACTCGCAGTGGACGCTCATGCCGGAGGCTTCGACCACGCGCCGCAACGTGTCTTCGCCCCAACGTCCCCGCGCCTGGTTCGAGCTGAGCACGCGGCGGAGCTGGAGCGTTTCCGACGAGAGGGACTGGCTTTGGACGGCGAGGAGTTCGAGCTGCTTCTTCACTTCGCCCAGCGTGGAGGACTGGGCCTGCTCGGCTTGTTGCAGGCGCTGCTGGTAGGTGGTGAGCGTCTGCTTGAGAGGCTCGACCAGAGTGGCGATGGCCTGCTGCCGCTGGGCGAGGTCGCCCTTGGCCTGTTCCTGGAACTTGCCGAGCGTCTCGTTGGCGAGGCGGAGAAACTCCGGCTGCGACTTCTGCAAGGCCTCGGTGCTGAGCGCCTGGAAGCTGAGGCGAAGATCGACCAAGGCCTTGTCCTGGGCCCTTTGGAGATCCAGGAAACGGCGATCCATTTCAGCCTGCTGGGCCGTGATCCGCTGGTTGGCGGCGTCGCGCTCCGCTTCGGCGGCGGCGCGCTTCTGGGCGACGTGGGTCAGCTCGTTGCGGAGGGCGGCGAGGTCCGTCTCGCTGCGCTGGAGCTGGGTGCGGCTCTCGGCGGCGGCGGCTTCGGCACCGCGTTGGCTGGCCTCGGCGCCCGCGCGGGCATTGGAGGCTTCTGCGGCCTGGCGGCGCTGCTCGGCGAGAGCGGCCTCGCGCTGGGCGACTTGTTGGCGGAGTTCATTCTCGATGCGCTGGTCGGGTGGTGCGCCGCCTTTGCGCAGGGCCAGCACGTAGCCGGCGAGGCAACCGAGAACCGCGCCTATAACGACGCCGATGAGGAGATAGACAATATCCGGCATTGCGAGGATTCAACGGGCAAGACCGGCGTCGGGGAAGGAGGAAGAGTCCGGCTACTTGGTCTGCTGGCCAACCGTTTTTCCGAACAGCAGCCGCAGGCTGTTGAGCACCACGATGACGGTGCTGCCTTCGTGGCCGATGACGCCGAGGGTCAGAGGAATGGGGCCGATCAAGGATGCGGTGACCAACACGACGACGGTGCCGAGGGAGATGACGAGATTCTGGCGGATGACGGCTTTGGCCCGGAGGCTGAGCTGGTAGGCGGACCAGAAGTTCTCGATCCGGTCGTGCATCAGGACCACCTCGGCTTGCTCCAGGGCGGCGTCGGATCCGCGGGCGCCCATGGCCACGGCAACGTGGGCGGCGGCCAGGCTGGGAGCGTCGTTGACGCCGTCGCCGATCATGGCCGGCTTTTTCCCGGCGGCGGAGAGTTCTTGGATGGCGGCGACTTTTTGCTCGGGGGTCAGTTCGGCTCGGACTTCGTCCACGGGCAGCAGTCGCTGCATTTCGTCGGCGGCCTCCTGGCGGTCGCCCGTCAGGACCAACGAACGGATCCCGGCGTCGTGGAGTCGTTCGAGCGTGGCGCGGGCTTCGGTGCGAACTTCATCCCGCAGAGCGAGGCGGCCGGACAGTCCTTCGGTGCGGATCCAGACTTCGGACATTCCGACGGAAGCCGCGCTGGGCGGGACCGGCGCGCCGTCTTCGAAGACCCACGCGCGTTTGCCGAGGAGGAGGGCGTGGCCGTTCGAGTTGGCGCGCAGGCCTTTCCCGGCGAGGGATTCGACACCCTCGATCGGAACGAGGGTGACGCCCTCGCGCTTGCCATGGCGGGTGATGGCCCGGGCGAGCGGGTGGTTGGACAAGGCCTCGATGGAACAGGCGAGCTGGAGGACTTCGGCTTCGCGGCCGGCGGGAAAGGATTCGACGGAGGAGATCTGGAGTTCGCCGGTGGTGAGGGTCCCGGTCTTGTCGAGGGCTACGACATCCACCTCGGCCAGTTTTTCCACGGCGGCGCCGCCCCGGAAGAGCACGCCGTGGCGCGCGCCCCAGGCAATGGCGGCGAGAATGGCGGAGGGAATGGACAGCACGAGCGCGCAGGGCGAAGCGACGACGAGCAGCGTCATGGCGCGATAGAACGCGCTCTTGGCGGTCGCCGTGGATTCGAAGGGAGGCAGCCCAAAGGCGAGCCACCAGACGAAGAACATCACGATCGTGAGCCCGAGGGCCCCGACGGTGTAGCCGGAGCCGAAGCGGTCGGTGAAGCGTTGGCTGGGAGCTTTCAGCCGCTGGGACTCGCGGATGAGGCGGATGATCTTCTCCAGCGCGCTCTCGCTGGCGGGACGGGTCACGGTGACTTCGACGGCGCCCCAGAGGTTCAACGTTCCCGCGAAGACGCCGTCGCCAATGGTCTTCTCCACCGGCGCCGCCTCCCCGGTGAGGTTGGATTCGTCGGCCGCGCTCTGGCCTTTGGCGATCTCGCCGTCGACCGGGAACTGGGCGTCGGGCCGGACCAACAGGCGCTGACCGGGGCGAAGCTGTTCCACCGGAATTTCGCGTTCGCCACCCGAGGCATCGATGACCACGGCGGTTTTGGGGGCCGCTTTGAAGAGGGAACGGATTTCTCGTTGGGTCCGGCCGAGCGCGTAGTGCTCCATGGCTCCCGAGAACGAAAAAAGGAAGAGCAGCGTGGCACCCTCCGGCCAGGCTCCGATGGACGCGCAGCCTGCCGCGACCGCCAGCATCAAGAAATGGACGTCGAGGGCGCGCTTTCGGAGCAGTTCCCAGACTTCCTCGGCGGCGAACCACGAGCCGGCCAGATACGCGCCTGCGAAGGCCGCCAAACGCCACGGACCCTCCAGCAAGAACCCGCCGGTCAGGCCGAGCGCGCCACAGACGCCGGCCAGCACCAGTTGCAGCTTCCATTCATCCAGGTGGTGGTCGTCGTCGGGCACTTCCACCTGGCGGGGGATGAGCCTGGGCAACGGCAGGCGGCTCCAGTGCCAGAACTTGGGCGCGGTGGGGCAGGTTTCGCGGGCGATGGTGGTGCCTTCGGCGCCGTGGGTGATGGTGATCCCCGGAAGGGCGCGGGCTTCCGGGCCGAGATCGCACTGGGAGCAGTCACCCTCGCCGCGGGCGACGAGGCAGAGGGAATCGGGCTGGCGAAGCGGCTCGACTGCCTGGACGACCATCTCCTCCAAGGCCTGATTGCCGTCCTTGGACATGCGGGCGATGGCCAAGGTGCCGCGGGCGGGATGCACGGTGACGGCCTCGAGCGCCGGGTTGTGGATCAACCGATGGGCAAAGACTTCGGCCAAGCAACGGTCTTCCGACTGGGATCCGGGACGGTGCGGCATGGCGCTGTTCACGAAATGAGGGTGGCTCAACCGAGGAAGATCCGCATCTCCAAATCAGTCTCCAAATGCAGGCCGCAATGTCCAGAAACTGGGCCCACCCACGCGAGCCCGAACGGGCGGATGGAAGATTAGGTTGATTCCCCGACCTTTTTTCTCGCGCACGATTTGTTATTTCGCGGACTCTCCCGCCACACTTCGACCTGCCGGGGAAGCCCGTGTGAAACGGATCGTGCAGGGGTTCGATGAAGAGTTCGTGATGCGTTTCTGTTACAATATTTTGTTCGCGGTCGGCTTTTGGCTGAGTTCGCCCTTCTACTTTTTGAAGATGTGGCGCCGGGGGAACTGGCAGAAAGGCTTTGGCCAGCGGTTCGGTCAATATAGCTCCAAGGTCAAACAGGCCATCACGAACCGGCAGTGCATCTGGATCCATGCCGTCAGCGTGGGCGAGGTCAACATCTCCACCCACCTGATCAGGGCGCTCGAGCCCCGGGCCCCGAACCTCAAGATCGTTGTCAGCACCACGACCACCACGGGCATGGCCGAGCTGGAGAGAAAGCTGCCTCTCCACATTTCCAAGATCTTCTACCCGGTCGATCTCAGGGCGGCCGTGGGCCGGGCGCTGGGGACCATTCATCCGTATGCCATCGTGTTGGTGGAGGCGGAGATCTGGCCGAACTTCCTCTGGCGGGCCTTTGACCGGGACATCCCCGTTTTTCTGGTGAACGCACGCCTGTCCGAGAAGTCCTACCGGGGCTACCACCGCTTCCGGTTCCTCTTCGGCCCCATCTTCGCGAAGTTCGCCGGGGTCGGTTGCCAGACCGAGGAGGACGCGGCCAAGTTCCGGGAACTGGGTTTCCGGCCCGAGATAATCAAAGTGCTCGGCAGCTTGAAGTTCGACGCAGCGCGCCTGGAAGAAAAACGTCATCTCGACATCCCGGGTTTGCTCCAGCAGCTCGGTGTGGCGACGGATTCCCAGCTTTTAGTGGCCGGGAGCACGCACGCGGGCGAGGAAGCGATTCTCGGTCGGGTCTTCCTGAAGCTGCAAACGAAGTTCCCCAAGCTTTTTCTCGTGGTGGTCCCGCGGCACTTCGAGAGAGGCCGCGAGGCCGGCCGCGATCTGGCGGAAGCGGGACTCAAGACCGTCTTTCGTTCGGAAATTGTGAACCGGACCCAGCACGCGCCGGGCATGATCGGCGCCCTCGTGGTCAACACCACCGGCGAGCTGCGGCACTTCTACGAATTCGCCGACGTCGTCTTCGTGGGCAAGAGCCTGACGGCCGAAGGCGGCCAAAACCCGATCGAACCCGCCTCCATGGGCAAACCGGTCGTCTTCGGACCGAACATGCAGAACTTCGACGCGATCTCGAAGGCGTTCGTGGCCGAAGGCTCCGCCCGGATGGTGCGGGACGAGGCGGAGTTGGAGCGGGCGCTTGAAGAACTGCTCTCGGATCCGGCGCTGCGCGAACGCATGGGCGCCATCGGCAAGAAAGTGGTGCATGCCAACCGAGGCGGGGTGGAACGGTCCGTCGAAATGATTTTGCCGCACCTCGCAGAGTCGAACATCTACGTCGCGCCGGACGTCTGATCTGACACTCTTGGCTTCCAGCGACACGTCCGCACAATCTGGAGGCCACCATTTTTAGTGGTCTCCGTCATTTCTGGTCATCGTGATTGATAGCTCCGAACTTCTGACTGAATTCGTCGACCGGCTGAACGCCGCTCCCTGGCTCTGCCTCGACACCGAGGCCGACAGCCTGCACGCCTACCCGGAGAAGCTCTGCCTCATCCAGATCACCATCCCCCCGGAATGCGACGAACTGGTCGACCCCTTGGCAGATCTGAACCTTTCCCCGCTGTGGGACGCCTTGGAGCCGCGCGAACTGATCATGCACGGGTCGGACTACGACCTGCGGCTCTTCCGCAAGTGGCACCATTTCGTCCCGTCCCGCGTCTTCGACACCATGTTCGCCGCCCGGTTGATCGGTGAGCCCCAGTTCGGCCTCCACGCGTTGGTGAAGAAGTATCTCGATGTCGAGCTGGACAAGGCTTCCCAGAAGGCCGATTGGGGCCGCCGCCCGCTGACGGACCGGATGATCGAATACGCGAAGAACGACACCCACCACCTCAAGGTCCTGTCCGATCTCCTGCGCGCCAAGCTCGCCGAACTCGGCCGCACCACCTGGCAGGAAGAGTCGTGCGCCAAGCTCGTGGCCGACTGCGCGGCCGCCCCCACGACGGATCCCGACGTCTGGCGCGTCAAAGGCTCCCACCTCCTGTCGCCCCGGGCCATGGCCGTGCTCAAGGCGGTTTTCGAGTGGCGCGAGCTCCAGGCCCTGGCGGCCAATCGGCCGCCGTTCTTCATCCTGTCGCCCGAGACCATGTGCGGCATCGCGGAGCTTTCAGCCAATGGCCAGGACTGGGAAAGACTGCTCTCCAAGCGATTCCATCCGATCCGTGCCCAGACGCTGAAGCTGACCGTGGGCAATGCGCTCCAGCTCCCGCCCGAAACGTGGCCCGAAGTCCTGCGATACCGCAGTCGTCGTCAAACCGAGGGCGAGAAACGCCGTGCGCGGGAGATCGAGGATCATCGCAACAAGATCGCCGCCGATCTCGGCGTTGACCCGACTTTGATCGCCTCCCGCTTCACCCTCAACCAGCTGGCCGAAGACTGGGACGCCCACTCCGCCGAGCTGATGAACTGGCAGCGGCAGCTGCTCCAGCCCTGATTCGGAATTCGCCGTGGGCGATCTTTCATCCATCCCGGTCGCGGTGCTGGCGGGTGGGCTCGCCACTCGGCTTAGGCCCATCACCGAGACGATTCCCAAGTCCCTCGTGAGCGTGGCCGGTCGGCCCTTCATCGAACATCAGCTCGCACAGCTCGCCCGGGAAGGTGTCCGTCGGGTGGTTCTTTGTCTCGGGCATCTGGGTGAAATGGTCCGGGACGTCGTCGGTGACGGCGCGCGGTTCGGCCTGCGGGTGGACTATACGTTCGACGGTCCCAAACTTCTCGGCACCGGAGGGGCCCTGCGGCGGGCCCTGCCCCTTTTGGGAGATCCGTTCTTCGTGCTCTACGGCGACTCGTATCTGCCCACCCCGTTCGGCCCGGTGGCGGAAGCGTTTTTCCGGTCCGGCAAACTGGGTTTGATGACCGTCTTCCGCAACGAGGGCCGCTTCGACACGAGCAACGTGGTCTTCGCCGACGGCCGGATCCGCACCTACGACAAGTTGGCGAAGCTGGCCGGGATGCGGCATATCGACTACGGGCTGGAGCTGTTGCGGCCCGCCGCGTTCGACGCCTTCGCAGATCGGGAAGCGTTCGATCTGGCCGACCTGCTGCAGGATCTCCTCGCCCGCGACCAACTGGCCGGCTGCGAGGTGGCGACGCGCTTCTACGAGATCGGCTCCCATGCCGGACTCCGGGAACTCGACGCGTTGCTCGGTCGGTCAGCGGGCGGCTGACTCAATTGGCTGGTGGGACGGTCACCGGGTTCAGCCGGACTTCCCTCAGATCCATCACCGCGCCACCGGGCTTGGATAGGACGCGGACCGTCAGCGTGTTCGTGCCGGCGGCCAAGATCAGGGAGTTGGTGCCGAAGCTTCGCTGGATGAAGTTGGTGAACGCTCCGGTTTCCTCGACCGTTTCCTCCACCCGATGTTCGCCCACGGAAAACTCGACCCGGCTGCCGCCATTGCCTTGGCCGCACGCTTGGAGGACGGCGAGCTCGTAGGGTCCGGGCCGGCTGGCCACGAAGGTCCATGAAGCCGAGTCGGACGGGTTGGTCCAATAGCCGAGCGTATTCTTGTGGGGCTGGGGTTCGTAGCGAAGTTTCACGCCGTGGATCTGAGCCGCGCTGGCCGGGAGGATGAGGCTGCCCCGGGAATCCGGTTGGACGACGGTGATGCGTCCTTCGGCCTGCGCATAGCTGGCGGCGAGCGCATGGACGACAGGCTCGAGCCGAGCGTAATAGTCCTCGGGCTTCAGCTCCGCTTTCTTGTTCCGGAGCGTCTCCAGTTCCTCTTCCAGCTGAGTGCGGCGGGCACGGAACGCGTCCGTCCACGCTTGTTCCCGCGGGCTGGGGAGCAGCACGAAGCTGTTGGCCAACGCCCCGTCGACCGGCGCGTTGTTGCGCGCTCTTTTCACGGCACGGACGCCCTGGAACCAATCGCCCTGGACCCCGAGACCATCGCCGGAATCGTCCAACAGCGAATGCTCCGTCGCGAGGCGGCCTTCCGATTTGTAGAATTCCGCCGTGCGGGCCGACGCAAGGATGAAGGCCTCCAGCAGGGACACTTGGCCGTCCTTGTCGAGGTCGCCGACGGAGGAGCCGATGGCCTCCGCGAAGAACTTCCCGAACCGCGAGTAGTTCGCCTCCGAGCCGCTGCGGGTGGCGGTGACGACGACGCGGGCGGGACCGGCGAGGGCATTGAGGAACGGGCCGCTGGCCGAGGAACAATCGACGATGGCCACCGGTCGGCTGAAGGGCTTGAGGCGTGCGGCGAGATCCGCCGAAGTGAGGTCGGGGCCGCGCAGGTTGAACTTGGCCTCGTTGGCCGCGAACGTGCCGTGCCCGAGGAGCACGAGCCAAAGCTGGGTGGCGCCGTCCTTGGGCTCGGCGTCGAGCAGCGCGGTCAAATCGGCGAGGTCGTTGGTCGAGCCGGGCTTGGTGCCGACGATCGAGATCTCGGCACCGGCCTTGGCGGCGGCGCGGGTCCAGTCTTCGGACCATCCGGCAAACTCGGCGCCGAAGGTGTCCTCGCCGGCCGCGCCGACGGCGACGATCAAGCGTGGAGCGGCGGTGGCGATTTGGACCGCGCAGACGAGCAGCGCGGCGGTGGCCAAGGATTTGAACGACATCAAGCGAGTCCTTTCCAGCGGCGCAGCGCCCATTCCGCGCCGAAGCACGCGAGGGCGAAGAGGAAGAGCAACGGAGTGTGCCACAGCGGCGTGGTGTAGGCTTCGGTGACGGGCGCCCGCCGATCGGGCAAGGAGCGGACGAACGCGGCGAGCCCGGAGGCCGACACGACTTCGCCGCCGGTCTGTTTGGCGATGCTTTCCAAAAGAGCGCGATTGGGCCGGAGCGTGCGGAACTCCTCGGCCGCCGTGTCGCTGGTCCAGCCGGCTTGGGCGCGTCCGACCTCGGCGCCGGACGCATCGGTCACGACCGCGCTCGCCACGTAGCCGGACACTTCGCGCCCCGTGAAGCGGGTCTGGTAGACGCCGGCCTCGGCGGCGACCGGTTCGGCGTTGAAGCGGACGGGTCCGGGCGCGTTCGTGCTGTTGCCGCCGACCGCTTCGACCTCGATGGCGACCGTCGCGTTGTCGAGGGGCTCGAAGCGTCGGTCGTGGGCTCGGATGGTCAGCTCGGTCGAGCCGTCCTCCGGTCGCGGCCTGGCTTCGAAGTCGACCGGTCTCGGCACATCGGCCACGAGCCAGCGGATCATCTGCCTCCAGGCCTTGTCCATGTCCGCGTGCTGCTTCGCATCCTTCAGACCCCAGCGCCAAAGATCGCCGATGAGGAGGGCGCCGACCCGGCCATGGCCGAATCGCTGGGCGGTCAAAGCAGGGAGCTTCCGGCCCGAGTCGTCGCTCACCGTGGCCAGCACGCTCGCGCCGGGCCGGGTGCCGCCGACCAGATTGGCCACCTGGAACGCGGGCATTTCGGCGAGCCGACCCCGTTCGTCGGTCTCGGCGGTGCGGAGGCGGGCCCATGGTTGCAGCCAACCTTCGCGGGTCAGGTCGAGCTTGTAGGCCAGTTCGCTCGGTGGTTCGACCCGGCGGTTCAGATAGACCGGCAACATGTCGCCGACGGGCGTCCGGTCGTAGCCGCCTTCGGCGAACGATTCCTGGCCGCCGAGCATCATGAATCCGCCGCCGCGATCCGTGACGAAGCGTTGGAGCAGGGCCAGTTGGTCGCGCGTGAAGAACCCGGCTTCGACGTCGTCGAGGATGACCGCTTGGTAGGCGAAAAGATCCTCGGCGGACTTGGGAAAGCCGGCGCGCAGCTCGGTCTCGTCCCGGGTGTTGAAGCGGGCCAGCACCGGCTGGTCGTAGCGCTCGGTGTCTTCGTTCGTCTTGTCGAACCCACGAAAGAGCGGATTGCTCGTCTCGCCCTCGCGCCCCCGGAAGTCGAGCGCACCGAGCCGTTCTTTCTTGGCGAGTCGGATCAGACCCACGAGCTGGACCTGGGTGTCGGCCGCGAGGGCGCGGTTCATGAACTTGAACTCCCAGTTGGGCCGGCCGGAGACATAGAGGATCCGATACGGTCCCCGGCCCCGGTCGACGACGACGACGCGACGGTTGTTGGCCAGGGTGGCTTCCTGGGAAGCCGCGTTGGTGGAAGCGGTCGCGGGTGCGACGCGAATTTCGTAGAACGAGATCCCGGGTTTTTCCGGCTTCACCTCGAAGCGGAAGCTGAAGGGCTCCGTGGACTTGGCGGTTCCGCCCATTTCCTTCACGACCTTGCCGTTCGGATCGACGAGCTGGGCGACAATGCGTTCGCCCTCGAACCCGTCGGCCGTGACCTCTGTCTGGATGGTCACGGGCGCGTCTTCGAAAGCGGTCAGGCTGACGGAAGCCTTGGTGATGGCGATGTCGCGAGGGGAAGCATCGGCGCCGATGACCACGGGATACACGGGGGGCAATCCGGTCAGATCCGGCAAAGCATCGTCGATGTCCGTCGCGATGCCGTCGGTCAGCAGCAGCACGCCGGCGAGCGGCTGGCCCTTGGATCGTTCGGCCAAAGAACGGAGCGCAGCGCCCAGCGCGGTGGCCCGGCCGTCGAAGCGCAGTTCGGCGAAGTCGCGGGTGGCCTCCAGGCGGGTGTCGAACCGGTAGCGACGCAGTTGGAAATTGGCCTCCAGATCGCCGATCCAACCAGATTTCTTGCCGGTGACCAGCGCCCGCTCGTCCTCGCCGCGCGTGTGGTCGGCGCCGGGATCGTGGATCTGGAGGCCCTCGCTGTTGTCGGCGACGATCGCGAACTGGTTGGCTCCGGGCTTGGCGCGTTGCCCGGTCCAGGAAGGCTCCAGCAGGCAGACCAGGAGGGCGAGGACGGCGAGGAGTTTTAGGCAGAATCCGGCGATCCGGACCCCGCGCGGCGCGGGACCGCGCAGATAGCCCGCCGCCAGAACCCCGATGGAAATGAGAAGGATAGCTCCGGCGATCCACGCGGAGCTGCCTCCCGAGATGACGAGGGCGGCGAACACGGGTACACGATGGCACGGGTGATGGTGAGGTGTGAACGGGAATTTATGCGCCCTCCTGCGCCTAGGTTGAGGGAGCCTTGCGACGTCGCCGCAAGCAAAAGAGCGGCCATTGACGGAGGAAAAATGGGTGTGCTAGGTTCCCGCGCCCCAGGTGCGGCAGTGCATGACCTCCCGACTAAACCAGCACGTTTTGGTCCTCAATCGCCTCTGGCAGGCGGTCAATATCTGCTCGGTCAAGCGCGCGCTCACCCTTCTCTTTGAAGGCCGTGCCCAGGTGGTCTTCGACCTTGGCGGCAACTACCGGACCTATAACTTCGACCAGTGGCACAACTTTTCCCAGGAAGCGCCCCACGACGAGAGCATCAGGACCATCTCGTTCCGCATCCGTGTGCCGAAGGTGATCCTGTTGGCCGTCTTCGATCGGTTGCCAAAGAAGGAAGTGAAGTTCACCCGGCACAACGTCTTCGAGCGCGACCAGAACACCTGCCAGTATTGCGGTCACCGCTTCGACCGCCGCGACCTGAACCTCGACCACGTGGTCCCGCGCGACCGGGGTGGTCCGACGACTTGGGAAAACATCGTCTGCTCCTGCGTGCCGTGTAACACGCGGAAGGCGAACCATACTCCGCAGGAAGCCGGCATGAAGCTGGTCCGCAAGCCGAAGCGGCCGAAGTGGCGGCCGTTTGTCCAAGTCAGCCTCTCGGTGACCAAGGACGAAAGCTGGAAGCAGTTCATCGACATCGCCTATTGGAATGTCGAGCTGGGGTAAAGGCTCTGTGAACGCGCGGCGATGAGTGGCTTGAGGAGCTGCGAAATGAATCTTTGGAGGTTGGCTGCGACCCAGTCCGGAGGTTGTTCTTGGCCAGTGGTCCGATGGCTCCAGCGCCACGCAAACGTTCCTGCTTGAGCAGAAGGCAGGTTCTTGTGCGACAGTCGGGCTCATGGCTCCGCGGGCTGAGGGAATCAGCGTGATCCGAGTAATGCCCCGCACCTTGCAGGCCCGGTCGATGGCCTTTTGGCACTCCTTCCGCACCAAGGAGTCCGAGGCCGTTTGGCGGCCGTAACCTTCGCGCATCCGCCACGGGAGCGCCCGCAATTACTGGATCATCGGAACGCCTCGCTGACTGGCGAGAGTTGCGGTGCGCTGCTCGGGATGCCCGCGAACGGCTCCCGCCCGGGCAGCAACAGCTTCTTCGGCCGCAACGGCACCTTCGCGAAGAAGCGGGTGGAGTTCCCGTCGAGCCGGTTCTCATGGGGCGTGCGCGCCTGACCGAAGAACATCTTCCCCGGTTTCAGCGACCGCTGGCCCTCCGACGACTGGCTCTTGGACTTGGTGAAAACACCCAAGCGCAGCCGGGGGACGGCTAGGTTGTCGGTGCCGAGGGAACGGACCCGAAGCTTGCCGGCCACTCGCGCTCTGGCATAGAACGTCTCCGATGGTTTATGCCGCCACAGGTTCGCATACTGCGTTTTCCGCCAAGGTAGCCCCTTGGTTGGCTTGCTCTCCCTCTTCACAGATGGGCAGTATTAAAACCAGCAGGCAAAGCCCAGCTCTGCGGTTGAAAATGCGACGCAAATCGCTGTCCATCAATAATGCGCCCGTAGCTCAGTTGGATAGAGCACCTGCCTTCTAAGCAGGTGGTCGTGCGTTCGAATCGCACCGGGCGCACCATTCTTTTCAGGAGCTTTGCCTAAACGAATTCGCAACCAACCCCCTTCGTCCATGCACTTCATGCTCCGCCATTTGTCCACCCAGCTCCTCTTCGCGTCCGCCGTCCTTTTTCCGTGGGTGTCCCAGGCCCAGGTCGGCGTCGGCACCAAACCAGCCCCCGGTGCCGATATGCTGTTCGACGGTTCGCGGAAGCTGCTGGACGAGAAATGGACCTATTGGGAAGGGCCGCGCTTCGGCTCGGCGTTGCCGATCAAGTGGCCGATCGTCGACGACCCCGTGGACAAGGGGTCGGTGTTGAAGACCGACGATCCGGCGGCGGCGGGCGGCAAGTATGGCGCGGCCGACATCGTGACCAAGAAGGCGTACCGCGACTTCCGGCTGCACGTCGAATTCCTGATCACCGGACCCGGCGGCAATAGCGGCGTCTATCTCCAGAACCGCTACGAGATCCAGGTCTGCGACGGCGACAAGTCGAGCCACGGCATGGGCGCCGTCATCAACGAGACGCCTTCGCCCTACTACGCCTACAAGGGCATCGGGAAATGGAACGCCTACGACATCAATTTCCGCGCCGCCCGGTTCAAGGACGGCAAACTGACCGAGAAGCCGTTGGTCACGATGTATTTCAACGGCATCAAGGTGCATACGAACCAACCGATCAGCCAGGTCTGGGGCGGTCCGAATTCCGGCATCGACGGCGGGAACGACGGCGGCAAGGGCATCACCGATGTGCCGGGCGGATTGAAGCTCCAGTGCGAAGGCCACGACGTGCGCTTCCGCAATGTGTGGATCAAGGACGAGAAGATCGAGAAAGCGGACACAAACTTCTGAGAGGCAGCGAACCGTTTTGAACCGCTAAGGCAGTTTCAAAAAAGGCGTAGCCTGTTTGCCCGTGCCTGAAAGGCACGAAAGTGAATCGCTCCAGGCGACAGCCCGGAGCTCAGACGGTCAGCCGAATCAACCGCGGAGCGGTTGAACCTTGTGGGGTTCGACCGCTCCGCGGTCGCGTTCCCTGCGGCAGGTGATCTCCGGGTTGCACCCGGAGCTATTCACGTTCGAGGCCTCCGGCTTTGAAAAACACGGCCACGATATTCCTCAAACTGCTCCAATCGACGCTGATCTACCCTAAAAGGGATTGGCAGACAGAGGCTTGGTCAGAGTTCCGAACAATCAATTACGGCCCAAGATCAGCGCAGATCAGCGCAGATCAGCGGTTCACTCGTAGCTCCGGTTGCCGGAGCAGCCCGCTTGCATCACCCGCCCCCGCTGGCAGTTTCGGCCGCATGTTGACTCTGGAATCCTTGGCCGAACTAGCTGCCGCCCACCGCGACGATCTGAAATGTCGGGTGGCCGAGTTCTCGGTCGGCTCCGTCCGCTTCGCCACGAACTCCCGACCCGCTCTGATGGGCGTGGTCAATCTCTCGGCCGATTCCTGGTATCGCGAGAGTGTGTGTCTCACCGCAGAAACGGCCGTCCGGCGAGGGCATGTGCTCGCGGCGCAGGGCGCGCAGATCATCGATCTCGGCGCGGAGTCGTCCTTGGCCCAAGCGGAACGCGTCGATGAAGCCGGGCAGAACTCGAAGCTCCTCCCCGTTGTCCGCGAACTCGCCGCTGCCGGAATCGTCGTCTCGGTGGAGACCTACCAGCCGGCCGTCACTCGTGCGTGTTTCGAAGCCGGGGCCAAGGTGCTGAACCTCACCGGCAGCGTCCGCACCGACGAGATGTTCCGCATGGTGGCGGACCACGACGGCGCGGTGATCATCTGCTACGTCCAGGGCGACAACGTCCGCGCGGTCGGCGACTTCGACTTCGGCGCGGATCCCACCGCCATGATGCTCGACTACTTTGCCAAGCAGGTGGATCTCGCCACCCGCAACGGCGTGACCAAGATCTTCATCGATCCGGGCCTGGGCTTCTACTACCGCAATCTCCAGGACAGCGCCGTGCGCGTGCGCCATCAGATGAAAGTCTTCCTGAACACCTTTCGCCTGCGCCGCCTCGGCTTCCCCACCTGCCACGCGCTGCCCCACGCCTTCGACTACTTCGGGGAGGAAGTGCGCTGCGCCGAACCGTTCTTCGCCTTGCTGGCCGCGTTGGGGAAGACGGACCTCTTCCGCACCCACGAAGTGCCGCGGGTCAAGGCGGTGCTCGACACATTGAGCGTCTTCCAGCCAGCCTGAATCATGACTCTCAACGAAAAGCTCTCCGCCGAGATCAAGGCGGCCATGATCGCCCGGAACGCCGACCGGCTGAACACCCTGCGCATGCTGAAGTCCGCGCTCGGCTACGCGGCGATGGAGAAGAAGGTGGACGTGCTCGACGACACGGATTTCATGGCCGTTGCGATGAAGGAATCCAAGAAGCGCAAGGATTCGATCACCCAGTTCACGGAGGGCGGCCGGCCCGAACTGGCGGCCAAGGAACAAGAGGAACTATTGGTCGTGGAAGAGTTCCTGCCCAAAGCCCTCAGTCTGGAAGAGACCAAGGCCTTGATCGTCGCGGCCATTGCTGAAACGGGTGCCACCAGCAAGAAGCAGATGGGCCTCGTGATCAAAGCCGTCCAGGCCAAGGCCGCCGGTCGCGCGGATGGCAAGACGGTCAGCACGCTGGTGGGCGAGATGCTGCCAGCGTGAAGAACTGAGCGCCCATCCCAAATCCACTGGAAAGAAAGGATCACGCGCCCTTTGGAAGGCCTTTAGGCAAAGGTGCGCAAGAACCGGGCTTTTGGATCCTTGCGGAGTTTCATCTGAAAGGAATGGGTGATTCCCGCTCTGGATTTGATCCGGACTTCTCGGCGGTCTTCGACTTGATCGAGATGAAGTGGAAAGCGGTCAGGCTTCGATTTTGATTTCCGCAGCGCAGCGATGGTAGGGCGACCGCTCCCGCCGAGCCGCCTGGGTGGGCCTCTTATCGAAAAAGCATCACCGGCAACTCAGGGACGACTCGGAGTTGCCAGGGCGACTTCCCCGTCGTCAGTGGATCAAAATGCGGCTCGGCGGGAGTCGTCGCCCTACCGCCACACAAGTTGTTCCATCTTTGGAGGCGATTTTAATCAACGACGAACTCCCCTTCGCCGCTATCGGATCAAGGCGACGTCACCCGGAAGAAGCGTGCCGGTTCCGTCGGTGAGGGAACAAAGGGATTGGTCGCAGCGGGGATGTCGGTCCAGGCGCCGGTCGGGGTGGGGCCGGACTGGAGACGGCCGACGATGTTGGTGCTCCAGGCGATCCGCACGGTGCTGTTGTTGCGGGTGACGTCGACTTGGAGCGGCGCGGTGCGGTCATAGACCCGCACGTAGTCCACTTCCATCTCGGCCGGGAAGACGGTTTCCGCTGTGGGGCTGCCGTCGAAGTGGCCGCCGACCGCGAGATTGATCAGGAGATGGAAGGGCTGGTTGAAGGGCGCGGGGTAGGCATTGGGCACTTCGTTGCCGTTGATCCGGGTGCTGCTCCACCAATTGGTCTGGGTTTCGTAGACCTGCCCGTTGACCGACCAAAGGATGGCGTTGGTGGTCCACTCGATGGCGTAGGTATTGAAGTCGGTCGTCGATCGGCCGGGAGGAAAAGTGAAGGATGGCCCCTGAGAATAGACATTGGCCGGGGAGCTGCCGCCGTAATGGAGGGTGCCGAGGACCTCATTAGGTTTGCTCCCGCGATTCTCCATGATGTCGATCTCGCCCGAAGCCGCCCAACCCCCATAGGTCGAGTTCTCAGGCAGCATCCAGATGGCAGGCCAAAGGCCTTGGCCAGCGGGGAGCTTGGCGCGGATCTCGATGCGGCCGTAGTTGCGGGAGAAGAGACCTTTCGTCTTCAGCCGGGTGGAGGTGTAGTGGAAGCCGGCGAGCTCCTCTTTGCGCGCCACGATGTGCAGGCGGCCGTCGGCGAGGAAGACGTTGGTCGGGCGGGCGGTGTAATACTCGAGCTCGCTGTTGCCCCAGCCGCTGGGCGGTCCGTTGCCGAGGTCATGGGTCCACTTCTTGGGATCGGGCGCAGTGCCGTCGAACTCGTCGTTCCAGACCACGTTCCAGACCCCGCCACGAGGACTGCTCGTTTTCTCCAGCATCAGGTCGTCGAAGAACATCGCCCCGGCGGATTTCTGGGCGTCGCCCTCGAAGACGATCTGGCACCGCGCGTAGCTGGCCCCGGCCGGTGCGAGCAATTCGGACGTGGTGTTGGTCACCTGGAATGTGGCGGGATCAACCACGTTGGTGACGGCGAGGCGGAACCATTGATCCCGGGCGAATCCAGCGGTTCCAAGCGCAGAGGCGCTAATCACCGCAGATCGATAGAGAGCGAGAACCTTGCCGGGAGCATTGCGAAATGTGACTTCGAGCCAGACGCGGTTCTGACCCGCGATGGCGTCGTTCGAATCGGAAAAGGCCCAACCCTCCGCGCGGTAGCGTTCGCCGGGTTCAGCAAGATGATCCTGATAGATCCCGCTGTAGTTCACGCTGCCGGTGAAGCCTTGGAAGATCTTGAAGCAGTTGGTGCCGGTCCGCGACCTGGGAACGGTCACGCTCAAGGTGTTGCCCCAGTCCTGCCCATACCAGCTCCACCCGGAGATCGTTTGCGTCGGTCCCTTCGGGCTGCTCTCGAATCCTCCGCTGACCAACAAATCAGCGCCGCGACCCACCCCGACCAGAGCCCACAACGCGACCAAACATCCGAGGAAAGCCCAGAACTGACAGCGATTTAACCAAGATCGACAAGGTTGAGCTGGGTGAATGGTTGACATAACAGGAGTGAACGTAATAGGAACTACTACATTCCCGGTCAAAACAAATATGATGCTGCGACGGCGATGCCGGTTCTCACGACTTATTCACTGCAATATGACAACTCCTAGAACTTCATCCTACACCGATCCCAGTTCCGGCCCGAACCGGTTGAGGCGGCTGGTGCGATCGCTCTGGCTCGCCGCCGGCGCGGTCTGCCTGACCGCAACCGGCCTGCAAGCCGCGAACGTCCTCAACAATCCAGGCATGGAATCCGGCACCGCCTCGTGGACCGCCTATGACAGCCAACCCGGTTGGGATTCTTACGCCATCGGCACCGCACCACTGGTCCACACCGGCGCGAACAGCTTCAAGGTGTATGCCGGCTGGAACAGCGATCCCAACTATCAGGGGCAATACCAGGACTACGGAGCCGGAGCCGGAGCGGTCTTCAACGGCACCGCTTGGTTCTTCACGCCGAGCAGCGACCTGTTGGTCGGCAACTATGGCGGAGGCACCAGTCCCGACAGCGGGAACACCGTCTGGGTGGAGGTGACCTTCCGCGATGCCGCCTCGAACGTCCTCGGCCTATACCGGTCCGGCGTCTTCGACAGCAGCTACGCCGCGGATGCCTGGGTGGAGCTGCCCATCACCAAACAGTGCAATCCCGCCACCGGGCAGGTGACCAACACCGTGACCACGTTCACCGCGCCCGCCGGAACCACCTTTGCGCGCTATCAGGTCGTGCTCAAACAATCCGGCAACGTCGGCGCCGGAGCGGCCTTCATCGACGACATGGTGCTCGACCAGATCTCGGGCCCGACTCCGCCGGTCTTCAGCGCGGTCAAACCCGGCAACATCCTCCTCGCCAGTCCCGCCGCCGGCATCTCCTTCACCGTCACCGGTTCCTCCGCCATCACGAACGGCGGCATCCATCTCACGGTCAATGGAACGAACGTCTCCTCCGGCCTGGTCATCACCGGTTCCGCCACCGTAAAGAACGTCGCGTGGGCCGGGCTGAAGTCGAACCAAGTCTACACCGCGTCGATCCAAGTGACGGATGCCAACGGCCTCTCCAGCTCGTCGGGCATGGCCTTCGACACCTGGGCGCCCAGCTACGTCTGGGAAGCGGAAGACTACGACCACAGCGCCGGCGCCCACATCGACAATCCCGCGCCGGGCGCCTACTCCCAGCTCGTGGGCATCGAAGAGATCGACTACCACGACACCGCTGGCGACGGCGACCATCTCTACCGCACCGCGGGGGATCGCATGGCGACAACGCCCTCCGGCGACACGACCCGCCAGAAGTTCACCACGGCCGGTGCGACCGACTACAAGATCGGCTGGTTCGGCGCCGGCGAATGGGTCAACTACACCCACACCTATCCGACCGGCGTCTTCAACGTCTACGCCCGCATGGCCGGCAACGCGGGCGCCGCCAGCCTGACCCTCGGCCGCGTCACCTCCGGCTGGGGCACCTCCCAGCAGACCTTGACGAATCTCGGAACCTTCGCGTTCCCCGGCACCGGCGGCTGGTCCACCTACCTCTACCAGCCCCTCACCGACGCGAACGGGAACCTTGTCCCCGTCACGCTGTCCGGCACCAACACGCTCCGCATCACCACCGGCGGCGGCGGCGACGTGACCTTCGTCATGCTTGTTCCCGCGAACACCAACAAGCCGGCCATCAGCGGCGTCTATCCCAGCGGCTCCACCCTGATGCAGATGACGAACAAGCTCGGCTTCCACGTCCAGTCCGGCGGTTCCACCGTCGACGATTCGGGCATCAAGGTCGTCATCAACGGCGTCGACGTCTCCTCCTCGCTCCAGATCACCGGTGCGTCCGGATCGAAGGACGTGTCCTACGGCGGACTCGCCGCCAACACCCCTTCCTACACCGCGCTGATCACGGTGACCGATGTCCTCGGCAACAGCGCCACCAAGACCGTCGTTTTCGACACCTTCAATCCGGCCAACTTCACCTGGGAGGCCGAGGACTACGACTTCGACGGCGGCAGCCACGTCGACAACCCGGTGCTCACCTCCCAGTGGGTCGCCAACGGATACTACGGCCAAGCCGGCGTCGCGGACGTCGACTTCCACGAGACCACCGGAGCCGGCGACCACATCTACCGCCCGTCGGACACCTTCGCGACGCCCATCGCCACGGACGTTCCGCGCCAGTCCTACCTCGCCGCCCAGGCCGTCGATCCGTTGATCCTCGACTACAAGATCGGCTGGTTCGACGCAGGCGAATGGGCCAACCACACCCGCACCTATCCAAAGGGGAACTTCAATGTCTACGCCCGTCTTGGCGGCGGAAATCCCGGCACGGTCGCGCTGACGTTGAGCAGGGTCACGGCGGGCAAAGGCACCACGGACCAGACCACGACCAATCTCGGCACGTTCTCCTTTGTCGGGCGCGGGTGGCAGACCTACGACTGGGTGCCGCTGAAGACCGGAGACCAGATGACAACCGTCACCCTCGACGGCCTGGCCACCCTTCGCATCACCACCGGCGGAGGCATCGATCCGAACTTCCTCATGCTCGTGCCGGCCTCGGTCAGCACCTCCATGACGATCCAGAAATCCGGTGCCAACGTGTCCATCTCGTTCCCGACGTCGAACGGTTCCAGCTACGGTCTGAAATACAAGACCGCCCTTGGCGACGCTGCTTGGCAGCCGCTCAGCACGGTCATCGGCGACGGCACCACGAAGACCGTGACCGACCCGGCCAGCGCCCTGCAGCGGTTCTACCGCATCGAGATCCAGTAGCAGCAAAACGACCGACTCCGCTCGGTCGTTGCCACGGCCTCCTTCCGGTTCGCCGGAGGGAGGCCCCTGCCGACGGGCCATTTCCCCCGGCCGGATTGGGGAGACCAGAATGGGACGCGGCGTTATGACCAAGCCACCGTCCGAAGATTCTGCTCTCGCTGTCCGGCTCCAGTTCCTCCGATCCAAAATGTCTCGCCCTCCGACCAGTCCGCGTCCATCCCGTTTCTCTCCGAGAGCCTCTCTGCTCTGCGCCGTGCTCGCAGCCATCGTCTCGTCCGGTGCCGGTCTTCCCGAACTCCGCACCGCCGCGGAAGTCCGCCAATTGACCGCCGAGCAGGCCGCGCTGCACCAACCCGTCCGTATCCAGGGACTCGTCACCTACTTCGAAGACACCGCCTTCTACCGCTTCATCCAGGACGACACCGCCGGCATCTATTTCTTCTTCGCCCAGCCCCAGACCAACCCCGTCGTCGCCGGGACCCGCATGGAGATCGTCGGCGAGGCCAATCCCGGCGAATACGCGCCCATCATCGCCGTCCGCGACATCCGCCCGCTCGGCCCCGGGAGCTATCCCGCGCCCAAGCCGGTCACCCTGGACCAGCTCGCGAGCGGCCAGCAAGACAGCCAGTTCGTCGAGGTCCGCGGCATCGTCCGGGCCGTGACTCCGGTTCCGGGCAAGGGCCAGTTCGTCGTCGAGATCGCCAACGGCGGCGGCGAACTCTCCGCCTTCGCCCGGCAGCTCCCGCTCGCCCGGATCGACGATCTGGTGGACTCCACCGTTCGCATCTGGGGCGTCTGCGCCACGCGCTTCAACCGCCAGCGGCAGCTCTTCGACATCGGGCTGCTCGTGCCCCGCGCCGAGGATCTGGTCGTCGAAATCCCGGCGCCCAATTCCGTCGGCCTGCCGCTGCGAAGCATCAAACAGCTCCTCCAGTTCAAACCCGGCGAACCCGTCGGACACCGCGTCAAAGTGACCGGCACCGTCGCCCACCGCATCGGCGACACCGACCTCTACCTCCAGGACGCGACCGAGGGACTGCATGTCCAGACCCGCCAGCCCGGGAGCCTCCTGCCCGGCGACATCGTCGAGGTCCTCGGCTTTCCCGCGAAAGGCGGCTATACCCCGATGCTGAGAGACGCCGTCTTCACCAGAACCTCCTCGGGACCCGCGCCGCAGCCGGATTCGATCAGCGCCGACTCCGCGTTGAAGGGCGACCACGACATGCGGCTCGTCCGGCTCGAAGGGCAGCTCCTGGACCGGGCCCAGCACAGCCGCGAACAGCTGCTCGTCCTCCAGTCGGACGGCTTCATCTTCCACGCCCATCTTCAGCGCCAGGGCACGGCCGACGACTTCGCGCACTTGGAAAACGGCAGCAAGGTCGCCGTCACCGGCATCTGCGTCGTCGAGCCCGGCAGCGAATGGCACGCCGGCGAAGACTGGCGCGCGCAGTCGTTCCGCATCCTCCTTCGGTCGGCCGGCGACGTGTCGACCCTCGCTCTACCGCCGTGGTGGACGCTGCAGAGGCTCGCCTGGATCGTCGGCGCCCTGGGCGGCGGAATTCTCGGCGCCTTTGTCTGGGTCGCCGTGCTGCGCCGCCGCGTGCAGCACCAGACCGGCATCATCCAGCAAAAGCTGGAGGCCGAAGCCGCCTTGAAGGAGCGCTACGAGGATCTCTTCGAAAACGCGAACGACACCGTCCTGACCCACGATCTTTCCGGACGCATCACATCCATCAACAAGGCCGGCGAACGCCTCTTCCAGCAGCCCCGGAGCGAGCTCGTGGCGCGCGATCTCGCGGACTTCGTCGCCGAGAACCAGCGGCCCGCCGCCCGCCGGTGGCTCGACCAGGTGGCCAAGGGCGTCGAGCTGCCCCCGGCTGAATGGGACTTCATCAACGCCGCCGACCATCGGATCAAACTCGAGATCAGCGCGCGCCGGATCGAGCAGGCCGGTGACCGGGTCGAGATCGAGAGCATCGCCCGCGACGTCACGGAGCGCCGCCAGCTCGAGCGTGAAATCCTGGAGATCAGCAGCCGCGAGCAGCGCCGCATCGGCCACGACATCCACGACGGTGTCTGCCAGCAGCTCGCGGGCATCGCCTTCCTCGTGGACGTGCTCGGCGAACGGCTCGAGGAAAAGGGCGTTTCCGAATCGTCCGACGCCGAGAAGATCCGCCTGCTCCTCAACGAGGCGAACTCCCAGGCGCGGGACGTCGCGCGCGGGCTCTTCCCCGTCCGGCTGGAGGAACACGGACTCGTCGCCGCGCTCGAAGAACTGGCCGCCGGTGCTTCCGCCCGGTTCAAGCTGCACTGCGAATTCGTCTGCACCTCGCCCCCCGCCTCCGTCGACAGCGAAGTCGCGCTCCACCTCTATTTCATCGCCCAGGAAGCCGTCTCGAACGCGGTCAAGCACGGCCGCGCCGGCAATGTGACCCTCTCGCTGGTCCCCGCCGGGACCCGCTACCGCCTCACCGTCCAGGACGACGGCGCCGGCTTTTCGCCGCCGGTCAAGCGCTCCGCCAGCATGGGCCTCCGCATCATGCGCCATCGCGCGAACGTCATCGGCGCGAGCTTGGATTTGAAAAGCGAGCCCGGTTCCGGCACCACCGTCGCGTGCGAGTTCAATCCAGCCTCCAGAAACACCGGCCATGAGTGATCCGGCCGCCATACCGAACCCGGCCGCCACCGGCCGCCACCGCGTCTTCATCGTCGACGACCACACGATGATCCGGGAGGGCCTCCGCGGCCTCATCGAGCGCGACGCCGGACTGGAAGTGTGTGGCGACGCCGCCGATGTTTCCGATGCGCTCCAGGGCCTTCGGGAGCAACGAGCCGACGTCGTCCTGGTCGACATCTCGCTGGCCGGCGCCAGCGGCCTCGACCTTATCAAGGCCATCAAGGTCGAGTTCCCCCTGCTCCCCGTTCTGGTCGTCTCGATGCACGATGAATCCCTCTACGCCGAACGCGCCCTCCGCGCCGGCGCGATGGGCTACATCATGAAGCACGAGCCCGCCAAGACGATGAAGGCGGCCGTCCACAAGGTGCTCTCCGGTGAAATGTATCTCAGCGAAAAGATGTCCAGCACCGTCATCTCCCGTTTCATGCGCGGCGAGTCCGAACGTCCCGCCTCGCCCCTCGAAACCTTGAGCGACCGGGAGCTCGAAGTCTTCCGCCTCCTCGGCCAAGGCCATGGCGTCCGCCAGATTTCCGAAGAGCTCGGCGTCACCATCCCGACGATCAATTCCTTCCGGAACCGCATCAAAGAGAAGCTCAACCTCCGCACCTCCACCGAGGTCATGCTCCACGCCGTGGAATGGATCCGGGACCAATCGGCGTAACCGCTCGGTCCCGTGGCGGCGAATGGGAGTTTGTTTTTCAGTCGGCTTGCACCTTGAATTGGCGTTTGGGCTGGCGCGTGTCGGGCGCCACCTTCCGCCAGCCACGGTTTCAAGAAGCTGGCGTCCACCTTCGGAGCGAGGAGGGATTGGCGGCGTCCTCCCCAGTTGCGGGCGGGGCTGGACGCGTCGGACGTCTTCAGGCGGAAGGCGGCCTGAAGACGTGGCCCGGTGGCCCGGCCCACACCCAGGGCGGCCGCGGTTTGTTCGAGCGTGGCCCCGAACAAAGCCGGCAGGAGCACCGCCTGACATTGCCGAAGTGATGCAGTGGTCAGCTGCGCCCGCTTAACTACGAGGGCGTCAATCCGGCCTGGTCTGGCTATGCCGCCGCCCTGCCATTGTTCGCCTCATCTTGAAAGCGAAGGAGAATTGGCCTGGGCTCAAGTTCGTCGTCATCGGCGTCGGCAACGACCCTGTTTACATCAAGACGCGCTGCTTCGACCCGTTCCCACTCCCCACCGCGATCGAGGCGCAGTACACGCGCATTCGCGACCTTGCCGAACGCCCTGTCGTCCGCCGCAAATGCCAGCAAGCCCAGCACCCGGAGCCGACCCTCACCGACTGCTAAAACATCCTCGAAAAGCTCCGCGCCGGTAGCGCGCTCAACGCCAGGGAACAGCTCACCCACGAGCACGGCCTCGGCTCCGCCACTTCGTCCGCCTTTTCATTGGAAGTTCGCCCACGGACTTCGGGGACAGGCTGGAAGCCCGACCCTCCCATGGATCCGATGATGGGAGCCTTGGAGCGGTTTAAGAAACTCTGTGGCTGGATCTTCAACACCGGAGGCCTTGAACGTGAATAGCTCCGGGTGCAACCCGGAGTCCACCCGCCGTAGGGACCGCGACCGCTCTGCAGTTGATTCGGCTGACTGTCTGATCTCCGGGCTGTCGCCCGGAACTATTCACTTTCGTGCCCTTCAGGCACGGGCAAACAGGCTTCGCCTTCTCTCAAAACGCTCTAGGAGTCGGGCTCGCGGACGGCATGATCCCGGTCCAAACAGACCATGGTGCAATGGAGCGACAGCCGGACGGACGCGTGCATCGAGCTCCGGTAGTGTCCTGTTAATCCGTGATGCAAGCACTCCTGGCGGGAACCATTAATTCTCGGCGAAGGAATCAAAGGATGGCCCGGGAACGTTTAAGAAACCGCTGATTAAATCGAACTGGAGGGAGAAGCCCGGTTGGGGAACTCGGCCTTCAGGCTGTAGACCCGGTCCCCTGACCGGGCGCGGAGTGCTCAGGCAGGAGTGCGCTGGATCAAATCAGCGTTCCTTAAGAGTGAAGCGAGAAATTGGGATTCTAATTGTGGGGGGGGCGAAGGGTTGAAAAAGGCAAGAAGGGTGTGATTGCCTAAATGAAAAGCCCGTCTTCCTTGAGGAAGACGGGCTCCATAAAATGGAGCGAGCGAAGGGATTCGAACCCTCGACATTCACCTTGGCAAGGTGACGCTCTACCAGGCTGAGCTACGCTCGCTTAATGCGACAGGGATCAAAATTAGAAAACTCCCGTTTGAATGCAAGTGTGGATTTCAAAAGAATCCCGGTCCCTCACGCCCGCTGATCGGCCGGGGCCGCCTCGATCTTTTCGGCCAATGCTCCTGGAATGGTGCAGGCCGCCATCTTTCCATCGGCTCCTTTCACCACGCAGACGACGGTCAACCGGCCCACCGCCACGAGCGCCGGATCGCCGGCGCGGCGGAACTGGAACTGGTAGTCGAGCGACTTGGTCCGCTTCTCCAGCACCAATAGCCGAACCTCCACTTCATCCTCGAACTTCAGCGGCTGTTTGAAGTCGCAGCTCGCATGGACGCGCGGCCAACCCACGGGCGGATCCGTCTGGGTGGTGACGATGGAGAATCCCAGCGACCGGAAGAAGGCGTGCTCCGCCGTCTCCATGAAGCGGAAGAAGTTCGAGTAGTGCATGATCCCCGCCATGTCCGTCTCGGAGAACTCGACGCGGCGGATGATGGTGAACTCGTGCGGCACGGCGACTATCCAACCAGACCTGCCGAGACGGCTCAATACGGCAATCCGACCGAACGGGCGACCAGGGCGAAGGTGCCCCCCGTGACGGCGCCCAGGACCGTCCGGATCGGGGTGAAGTTCAACAGCACGATCACGATGATGAAGCCGTAGGGCACGACCTTGTAGTAGATCTCGTCGGGAATCCGGAAGAGATAGCGGAGCACATGGGAACCATCCAAGGGCGGTACCGGGATCAGATTGAAGAACCCGAGGATCAGGCTCACGTAGGCCAGTTGGAGCAGCGCCTTGGTTCCTTGGGGAAAGCCGGCCAGCAGCACGATCTTGGCCAGCGCCAGCACGAAGACGGCCAGGACTAGGTTCATCGCCGGACCTGCGAGAGCGACCCACATGCCGTCGCGCAACCGGTGGTTGAGACGTGCTGGATTCACCGGCACCGGTTTGCCCCAGCCGAGAATGAACCCGCCCAACCCGGAGCCACTGGCCGAAAGCCCCATGGCCAACAGCGGCAGAACGACCGTGCCGATCAGCTCCATGTGGACCACCGGATTGAGCGAGATGCGGCCCAGCTGCTTCGCGGTGTCGTCGCCGCATTTCCACGCCACATAGGCATGCGCCGCCTCGTGGAAGGTGATGACCACGAGCAGGCAGAGGAAGGTCTGCGCAATGTAGACGATGTCGATGTTGCCCATTCGCGGCGAACGGTAGCACAGGGCCTGAACCGGCGAAGAGGGATTTCCCGGACCGGTGGCGAACCTCGATCAAGCGGGTCCCCGACCAGGAGCGATCATTCCCGGCGCGCCGCCAACAACGCCGCCACCCGCGCCACGTCGGCCGGCACGTCCACGCCCACGCTGTCGTAGTCCACGCGGACCACTCCGATGGCAATCCCGTGTTCCAGGGCGCGGAGCTGTTCCAGCTTCTCCGCCTGTTCCAGCGGCGAGACCGGATGTTTCACCAGGTCCAGCAGGGTCTGCCGGCGAAATCCGTAGATGCCCAGATGCTTCAAAAAGGGAAACGCGGCGAGCTGCTCAATTGCAGGTTTCAGCGCCGCGTCGCGCAGATAGGGAATGGTGCGGCGGGAGAAATAGAGCGCCCGGCCGTCGGCCCCGACGACGACCTTGACCACGTTCGGACTCTCGAACTCCTCGACCGAGCCGACCGGCGTGGCGGCGGTCGACATCTCGAACCGCTCCAACATCCCGGCCACCGCGTCGATCACCGCCGGATCGATCAATGGCTCGTCGCCCTGGATGTTCACGACCGCGTCGCAGTCCAGCCGCGCCGCGACCTCCGCGATCCGGTCGGAGCCGCTGGGATGATCCGCGCGGGTCATCTCGACGCGGCAAAACTTCCGGACCACGGCGGCGATGCGTTCGTCGTCGGTCGCCACGATGACCTCGCTCAACGACTTCGCGAGCTGGCAGCGTTCGACGACGTGCTGGATGAGCGGCTTGCCGGCGATGGGATGCAGCGCTTTTGCGGGAAACCGGGTGGAAGCGTAGCGGGCGGGGATGAGGCCGAGGATTTTCATCAAGCTGGGAGACGGTGTTTCCAATAGCCTGGCCGGCGGGCGCAGTGCATCACGGCGAGAATAAAGAGCCTATCGGTTTCGACCGAATAGGGGACTCCGTAGGGAAAACGGCGGGGCATACAACGGCGGACGCGTCCATCGATCTCGGGAAAGGCAGATGGGTGGAACTCCATCAGATCCAGCGCCCGGTCAGTCTTGTCGGTGAAGTCGACGCCGAGCTTTGGATCAATGCCCGAGCAGTGGATGGCGGCAGCGCGGAATTCCAAGAGAGCTTCGGGATGGAACTCGACGATCATCCGCCGATGGCACGCCGCACCTCGGACATGGCCTGCTCACGGGAGACGCCCTGGACGGCTCCGGAAACGAGTTCGTCCCGGCGGCGATTGGCTTCCGCCAGCCAAAGCGCTTCGATCTCCGGATCCACATCGCCATCTAGGCTGGCAGCCATGCGTTCGGCCAGCAGTCCGCGCTCGACGCTGCGGAGCAACAGGGTTTCGGAGGTGATCTGTTCCAACGTCATGGCTGACAACTAACCCAGTTGTTCAGGCCTTTCCAGATCCAAGAATCCATCCCGCCGCGTCGGCCAATCCATCCACCACCACGGCGTCTTTACGCTGGGCGGCATGTTTCGTCTCCTCCTTCGCACCATAGCCTGTGCGGACGAGGAGGCTGCGTTTCACGTCCGCGTTCCAGCCGGCTTCGAGGTCGATGAGCTTGTCGCCGATCATGTAGCTGCGGGACAGATCGAGACCCAGGGCATCACGGGCATCGAAGAGAAGGGCCGGCGAGGGTTTGCGGCCGCGGCTCGGCTGGTCGGGCGCTTCTGGGGCGATGTGGATGGCGGCGAGTTTCACGCCGATCTCGGCAAGGTCGGCTTGGATCTTGGCGTGGACTTTTTCGACGTCTTCCAAGGTGAAGTAGCCACGCCCCACTCCAGACTGGTTGGTGATCATGACGAGGACGAAACCCGCGTCCTGGAGTCGTTTCAAGGCTTCGAGCGCTCCGGGATAATATTCCACTTCCTCCGGTTTATGGAGGTAGTCCTTGTCCAGGATGAGCGTGCCGTCGCGGTCGAGAAACACCGCGGGCTTCAAGTCTGCCATGGCCTGATGCTAAGGGGCCGACCCGTTCGGCGGCCAGTCCGGCGGCACGAAAAAATCGAGGCGCGACATCTTTGTCGCGCCCCGTGGGAACCGGAGGAATCCGCGTGCTCAGGGAGTGACGACGCGATAGATGCCGAGACGCGCGGCGGCCGGCACTTCGAAGCTCCCGGCGCCCCCCGGGAAGGTGAGCCCGGTGGCCACGTTGGTGAACGTGTCGGTCACCGAGCCCGCACCCAGCACGTCGTAGCGGGCGCCGCTCTGGGCGGGCCAAGTGATGAGAAGGGTGCCGCCCGGGCCTTTCGCGCCCGACAAGGTGAAGTTCGGATGGACGACCACGCTTCCGGCTTCGATGTCGGCCAGCTGGCTCGGGATGACCTGATAGCCAAGCCTGCGATCCGCGGTGGTGTTGCTGGTGAACTGGCCGAGCACCCCGGTGATGGTCACGGGGCCTTCCGGGATTGGCTGGCCGATGATCGCCGCGACCTGGCTGTTGACGTAGACGGCGAGGGTCTCGCCCGCCGAATTCGTCACCACATACGTCTTGTTCCCGCTGAAGGTTCCGCCGGCGTTTGGAAGCGTGACGTTGACCACTTTGACCAAGCTGCCTTCGAGGGCTTCGATGGCGGACAGGTCGTTGGTGGTGCCCAAGGCCAGTGTCTTGGCCGCAGGCAGCGCGTTTCCGGAAGAAACAACCTCGACCGCGTGATAGGGGTTCGCCGTGGACGGAGCCAACTCGAGCAGGCTGTTGTAGGTGCTGAGCGGACCGGTCACGCGGACCTTGTCGCCGACCGCCGGAAGAGTGCTGCTGCCGAGGTTGATGACCGCGATGCCCGCGTCGCCGTCCTGGATGTAGAAGAGCGTATTGCCCGGGCTCGTCAGGGTGCTGTGGGTGGTGACGATGCCTTCCACCTTGTAGCTGTTGGTCGTGTCGGTGGTCACGTAGTTGGTGTCCACCAAGGTGCGGAGATACGCGATGTTGGTGGAGATCGGCCCTCGCACGGCGACCTTGGAAACGCGGCTCTTGGCCGTGCCGCCAGGATTGGAAACCTCCACGTGGTAGAATCCGGCCTGCGAACTCTGGACGCTCCCGAGGGGCAGCTTTTCAAAGGTTTCGCCGGGGATCGAGTTGCTGTTGAAGAACCACTGGTAGGACAGCGGATTGGAGCCGGCGGCGGCAACGGTCAGGGAGAGATCCGTGCCCAGGGCGACGTTGGCGTCGGCCGGCTCGGAGGTGATCGACGGCGGCGTGACGCCCTCCTTGACCGTCACGGTGACGGGGCTGCTCAGGACGACGCCGTTGGCGTCGGTCACCTTCACGGTGTAGCTGCCGGCATCCGACGTCTGGACATCCGGAAATTCCAAAACATTGGTGCTGGAGGAGACGATCCCTCCGTTTTTCTTCCATTCGAAGGTCAAAGCCCCGGCGCCGGTCGCCACAGTGAAGAGCCTGCCCACGTCGCCGACGTTGAGCGTCACCGAAGCGGGCGGAACGAGGATCGAGGTGGCCACCGGAGCATTCGTGACAGCCTCGGCGAACGTCGTGGCCACTTGGAGATCGTCCACGAAGAGCTGCCCTTCACCGGCCGCCTGACGGAACGCGAAGGCCGTGGCGGGCGCGTCGGTAGTCGTGTCAGTGCTCTGGGCCGGGAGGTCGCTTCCACTGGCTGGATTGATCCAGACGGAGGCGAGCAACAGGTTGCGGTCCCAGCCGAGCACGACCCAGCACAAGCCGCCCTTGTCCACAGACTGGTGACAATCCTTTGAACTGCTCCTGAGACAAAGGTGCATCTCTGTCCGCCAATCCCTCCAGCCCGCGCCTCCGAGTCGACCCAACGTGTTGAGTCCTAGTTCACACGGAAAGGAGAGTCCGCCGGTTCACCCGGAAGGAACAGCCGGGCCGGCTCGCCGACCGGTCGAACGATCATGGCGGGTCGACCCGCAAGGAGAGAGAAGAGCTCCTGGTCGCCGATGACCGGCGCGGCCAAATCCTCGGTGAGCACGACTGCCGGGCCGCGTCCGAGGAGACCGTTTCGACACCGGTGGATCCGGTTTGAACCAACATCCGGGCTGGCAGCGGCGACGAAACAACGACCTCGGGACCCGGGTGGAGTTTGTCCACAAGGCGATCCGGGACCTTGCGCCAATCATGGCCGATCCACTGTTCGGAGTTCCCAACCCTCACCGGTCCCGCTTCAGCAGATACTGCGCGAGCCCTTCCAGCGCGACGGCCTTGCCCTTGAACACCGTCAGCGCCTGGAAGGCCCGGTCGGTCAGTTGCTGGGCGATCTTCTTCGATTTCTCCAGCCCGACGATGCTCGGGTAGGTCGCCTTTTGCGCGGTGGTGTCCTTGCCGGCGGTCTTGCCGAGCTGCTCGGTCGTCTGGGTGATGTCGAGGATGTCGTCGATGATCTGGAAGGCCAGCCCCACGCTGTAGCCGAACTCGGTCAACGCCTCCAGCTGCTTGGGCGTGCAGTTCGCGCTCATGCCGCCGAGGCGCACGGAGCAACAGAGCAGCGCGGAGGTCTTCCGCTCGTGGATGTATTCCAGCTCCCTCTTCGTCAGAGTTTTTCCTTCGCCCTCCAGATCCGCCACCTGCCCGGCGATGAGCTGGAGCGAGCCGGACGCCTTGGCGATCTCGAGGATGATCTGCCGCATGTCGTAGCGCTTCCAGGTGCGGCATTGCGCGGCGATCTCGAAGGCCTGGGTCAAGAGCGCGTCGCCCGCCAGCACCGCGATGCCTTCGCCGAAGACCTTGTGGTTCGTCGGCTTGCCCCGGCGGAAGTCGTCGTTGTCCATCGCCGGCAAGTCGTCGTGGATCAGGGAGTAGGTGTGGATGCACTCCACCGCGCAGGCCAGCGGCATGGCCTCGGAGAGGTCGCCGCCGCAGGCTTCGGCCGCCGCGAGGGTGAGGGCGGGCCTCATGCGTTTGCCGCCGGCGAAGAGCGAGTAGCGCATCGCCTTGTGGATGGTGGCGGGCGCGGTCTTCTCGGTGGGGAGGAAGAGGTTGAGCGCCGCGTTCACCTGTTCGGTGCGGGCGGCTACGTAGGCCTGGAGATCAAAGCTCTGCTCGGAGCGGCGGGCTCCGGCGCGGGTGGCGGTGGACGACATTTCGAAGGATTTAAGGGGGCAAGGAAATGCCCGGCAAGATGAGATTCGCCCGGGAATCCCCGGCGGGACGCCCATTGACAGGGGAAAGGCGCGGCTCTAGGAATCCGCCCGTCAGTAGCAGCCTAAGTCGCTCCGCCTTCCTGCGGATCGGCGCGGGGGACCCAGATTCCCGGGAGAACGGGACGGGGCGAACGGCGGTGGGCAACCATCGCCAAGGTCACTTCCGAGACCGAGCCCGTCAGCTAACCTCGTCGGCATTGGGAAGGGCAATCCTCCAGGCCCGCGCATTCGCGGAGCCCGCGGTTCCCGCATTCAGGTCAGACCCGGAACCACCGTCGGTTTGGTGGCGTAGGTCTTTGGCGGCTTTCACCGCCCTTGTTTGATGAACGAGAATCCATCGCTGCAAACCCGTCTGAGAAACCTTGCCATCGGCCGCGCGCGGAACCTGTCCGACTCCGGCCTCTTCCACAAAGTCTCGCTCGTCGCCCTGCTGGCGTGGGTCGGACTCGGCGCGGACGGCTTGTCGTCCTCGTGCTACGGACCGGAGGAGACCTTCAAGGCGCTCGCGGCACATCCGCACCTCTCGCTGATCGTCATGCTGATGTGCGTCGGCACGATCCTCGTGATCTGCGCGAGCTACTCCCAGATCATCGAGCTCTTCCCCTCGGGCGGTGGCGGCTATCTCGTCGCGACCAAGCTGCTCTCGCCCACGGCGGGAGTGGTCTCCGGGTCGGCGCTCCTGATCGACTACGTGCTGACGATCGCCATTTCGATCGCCAGCGGTGCGGACGCGATCTTCAGCTTCCTCCCGGTGGAATGGCACCAGTTCAAGCTCCCGGTGGCCTTCGCCGGCGTGGGGCTTCTCACCCTGCTGAACCTGAGGGGCGTGCGGGAGTCGGTTCTCATTTTCGTGCCGATCTTCGGCCTCTTCCTGGTGACGCATCTGGTGATGATCGTCACGGCCATCGGCCAGCACGCGGCGGATCTTCCCTCGATCGCCGCATCCACGGCGGGAGACTTTCAGGCCACCCGCGCGGAGCTGGGCTGGCTCGGCCTGGGGGCGCTGCTTCTGCGGGCCTTCAGCATGGGCGCCGGCACTTTCACGGGCATCGAGGCGGTCAGCAACGGTCTGCCGATCCTGCGCGAGCCGCGCGTCCAGACGGGCAAACGCACGATGCTCTACATGGGGGTGTCGCTGGCCGTCATGGTGGCCGGCCTCCTCGTGGCCTATCTCCTCCACCACGTGGGCCCGGTTGCCGGCAAGACGCTCAACGCGGTTCTGTTCGAGCGCATCACCGCCGGCTGGGGCCTGCCCGGGCATGTGTTCGTCGTCACTTCGTTGTGCGCCTCCGCGGCCCTGTTGTTCGTCGCGGCGCAGGCCGGTTTCCTGGATGGCCCCCGGGTGCTGGCCAACATGGCTTTGGACCGCTGGTTTCCGGCCCGGTTCACCGCGCTGAGCGACCGCTTCGTCAGCATGAACGGAATCCTGATCATGGGTTCCGCCGCGACCCTGGTGTTGCTCGGGACCCATGCCGCGGTCGAACTGCTCGTAGTCCTCTACAGCATCAACGTCTTCATCACGTTCACCCTGTCCCAGCTGGGCATGGTCCTTCATTGGTGGCACGGCCGGTCCAGCGAGGCTCACTGGAAAAGGAAGATCGCGATCAACGGCGTCGGCCTCCTCGTCACCTCCTCCATCCTCGTCATCCTCACGGTGATCAAGTTCCACGAGGGCGGCTGGATCACCCTGCTCGTCACGGGCGCCCTGGTCGCGGTGGCCTTCGGAGTGAAGCGCCATTACCAGGCCACCCGCGCGGGCCTGGCCCGGCTCGATCCCATCGTGGAAGCGGCCGAGCTGCTGTTGGCCGAACCACCGGCCCTGGTCAAACCACGCCGACCGGGCGGGAAGACGGCCGTGATCCTCGTGAATGGTTTCAACGGCCTCGGGCTACATACGCTCCTCCATGTCATGCGGCTCTTCGGCGAAAGTTTCCGCCGCTACATCTTCGTCCAGGTCGGCGTGGTCGACGCGGGCAATTTCAAGGGCGCCGCCGAAGTCGATCGCCTCCGCGAGCACATCGCCGCCGAAGGCGAACGCTACGTGGCCTGGATGCGCCATCAGGGCCACGAAGCCGAAGTGGTCACCGAGGTGGGGACGGATGTCGTCGGCGAAGTCACGCGTCTCGCCCAGGAGATCCACCGCACCCACGGCGACGTGGTTTTCTTCGGCGGACAGCTCGTCTTCGAACACGAGACCTGGCTGACGCGCCTGCTGCACAACTACACCGTCTTCAGCCTCCAGCGCCGGCTCTACAAGCTCGGCCTGGCTTTTCTCGTCCTGCCCGTCACGGTCGACGACATGTCCGTCCGGAACGATCCGGAACCGTCGATCACCGGACCCAGGGTCGATGGAGCCAGCATGGCATAGCGAAGGGTCCCATTTCTTGCGTCGGTCGCCCGGATGGGGCGTCGTCGCCTCGGGTCCGGGAGCGCCCAGTCGCAGAGTGCGGGGTCGGGGCCGGCCGAGGTTCACAAACCCGTCTTGAAGCGTGGGCCGACTTCCGGCGTCATGCCGGGGTGCACCGACTCCTCCCGCTCTCCCGCCTCGCCGTCTGGCTGCTGCTGTTTGCGACCGTGGTCCCCGCCCGCGCCGCATTCGATCTCTTCGCCCCGACCAATCTCGTCGCCTGGTGCATCGTGCCCTTCGACAGCCAGAAACGCGGACCCGAGGAACGCGCCGCCATGTTGGAGCGGCTGGGCGTTTCACGCTTCGCCTATGACTGGCGGTCCGAACACGTCCCCACCTTCGACGCTGAGGTGGTCGCTCTGGCCAAGCATCGGATCGAACTTCGCGCCTGGTGGTTCCCCGCCGAATTGAACGCCGAGGCCAAAGCCATTCTCGACACCCTCCGCCGCGACCAGCTCCACCCCGAACTCTGGATCATGCTGGTCGATCCCGCGCCCAAGGGGGATCAGGCCGCCAAGGTCGAGGCGGCCGCCAGGCAGTTGAAGCCGATCGCGGAAGCGGCGGCGGAACTCGGCAGCACCATTGGTCTCTACAACCACGGCGGTTGGTTCGGCGAACCGGAGAACGAGCTCCTCGTGAAGGCCCGCCTCGCCGAGCTGGGCAGCACCAACGTCGGCCTCGTCTACAACCTCCACCACGGCCACTCCCATCTCGACCGTTTGCCCGCGCTGCTCAAGTCGATCGCGCCGCAGCTCCTTTGCCTGAATCTCAACGGCATGGTCCGCGACGGCGACCAACACGGGAAGATGATCGTCCCGTTCGGCCAGGGGGACGACGATCTTGCGATCCTCCGCGCCGTGCGGGACAGCGGCTATCAAGGCCCCATCGGCGTGCTCGGCCACACCGACGAAGATGCGGAGGTGAAGCTGACCAAGGATCTCGCCGGCCTGAAACAAGTCGCCGCCCGTCTCGCCGCCGAATCCACCACCTCGGCCGGCATTCCGAAGATCTCCGGCCGCGACGCCGCTTCCCAGACCGAGGCCGACTGGGTGGACAGCCGTTGGCAGAAGACCGACGTCGGACCGTTCCTCGCGTCGAACCTGCCCCTGCCCGAAGGCACCATTGCCAAGGGGCTCTCGATCAAGGTCGGCCAGAACGATGCCGGCACCGTGGCCTACGACACCGCCAACGGCGCGCTCCGCGCCGCGTGGACCGGCGGATTCCTGGAGTTCGATCCGGGCCGCTTCGGCCTCATCGGTGCCCCGAAGCCGGCGGGCACCATCGCCTTTACCGCTTTGCCCGACGCCGCGTGGCCGGGCCAGGAGTTCCGCTTCGTCGGCATCCATCGCGGGAATGGCCGCATCGTTCTGGAGAGCCGGGTCAACGGCCATCGGGTGTTGGAGTTTCCCTGGCTGGAGCAGCCTTCCGCCGGGCCGGTCTTCACCCGCACCTTCTGGGTCGACGCCCACGCCGAGCCGTTGAGCCTGCTCGCCTCCGGTCATCTGCGGGGCACGAACATCACCAACCACGCCTTCCAGACCCAACATGGCGACGACGTCCGCGAGCGCCGATCCATCACCGACAGCCGCAACGGGGACGAAGTATCCGCCCTCTCTGTCACCAGCACCGAGGCCACCTCCACTTCCAACCGCATCTCGGCCAAGGGCGGCACGACGGAAATCACTCTGCCTCCGTCCACCAGCCCGCAGATCTTCACGTTCCGAATCTGGCGGGGCCAGGCGAAGCAGTTCGGCGCCTTCAGCAACTGGACGGCGCACGCCGAGGAGACCGTCGACTTCGACGCCTATCTGAAGCCGTCGTCCGCCCGTTGGCCGGAGCTGGAAACCGTCGGCGTGCGCGCGCCGGACAGCGACATTCTCGCCGTCGATACGCTCACCATGCCCTACGACAATCCGTGGAACGCCTTGTTGCTCGCCGCCGGCGTGGACTTCGGAACCCGGGGCGAAGCCTATGTCTGCACCATCCACGGCGACGTCTGGCGGGTGACCGGCATCGACGATTCTCTCCGACAACTCCACTGGAAGCGCTACGCCACGGGCCTCTTTCAAGCCCTCGGACTGAAGGTGGTCGACGGCCAGGTCCTCGTCCTCGGCCGCGACCGCATCACCCGCCTGCACGATGAGGACGGCGACGGCGAAGCGGACTTCTACGAAAACTTCCACGACGCGATCGCCACCTCCACCGGCGGCCACGACTACGTCACCTGTCTCGAAACCGATGCGGCGGGGAACCTCTACTACGTGGATCCGAAAGGGGTTCATCGCGTTTCTCCGGATGGCCGCACCCAGACCACCCTCGCCAGCGGTTGGCGGAATCCTAACGGCCTGGGCGTCCGCGCCGATGGCCTCGTCACCGTCGCGCCGCAGCAGGGAGAATGGACGCCGTCGTCGCAGATCAGCCAGGTCCGCGAAGGCGGCTACTATGGCTATCCCGGCCCCAAGGTCACCGCCGAAAACCCCCTCGGCTACGACGCGCCGCTCTGCTGGATTCCTCATCGCGCCGATAATTCCAGCGGGTCACAAGTGTGGCTTCCTAGCCGTAAGCCGGGCCTCCCGCCCGGCAATTCCGACTCTCTCCGGCTGGAAGACAGCCCGCTCGGCGGCCAGATGCTGCACCTGCTCTGGGGCCGTTGCGGCCTGATGCTCGTCCTGCGCGACACGGATTCGAGCGTGGAGCAGGGCGCGGTCTTTACGTTGCCGGCCAAGTTCCTCAGCGGTCCGAACCGCGCCACTTTCAATCCCCGGGACAGCGCGCTCTACGTCGCCGGCAGCACCGGTTGGCAGACCAGCGCTGCACGCGACGGCGCCCTGCAACGCGTCCGCTGGACCGGCAAGACCGCCACGCTGCCCGTCGCCTGGCACGTTCTCCCCAATGGCCTGAGTCTGACCTTCAGCCAACCGCTCGACCGCACCACCGCCGAGGATGTCGGCAGCTACGGCGTGAAACGGTGGAACTACCGCTACGCCGCCCAATACGGCTCCAAGGATTGGTCCGTCACCGATCCCACCAAGGAAGGCCGCGACGAGGTGCCCGTGAAATCAGCCAAGCTCCAACCCGACGGCCGCACCGTCGTCCTCGACCTCGGCCCCATGTCGCCCGTCATGCAGATGGAAGTGCAATGGAACCTCGACACCGCCGCCGGCAAAACCTCCCGCAGCCAGCTCTGGCTGACGGTGAACGCCGTGCCCAACAACCCGTAGCGGCGAACGGGAGTTCGCCGGAAATATCCGAAGCGGAGAATGGGCGACTCCGACGGTCGGCTTCCTTCGACCAGCGAGATGCGTTTTCCGGAACAAGTTGGCGGCGAACTCCCGTTCGCCGCTACGAGGTTGGGTCGGGCGGCTTCTGTTGATCGGGCAGCTCTTCCCGCAGCCGCCAATACAGCTTCCAGAACTCCGGCCAAAACTCCTCCTCCAGTGGATGGAGATTCGGATAGCCAAGCACCATCGCGTCCAGGTGCGGCCAGTCCTTGGGGTGCTCCACCAAGCCCGCTCGACGCGGATTGTCCAACACGTAGAAACACGCCTTGGACATTGCCCCTTGCGCCCGTTCCTCCTCCCGTAGCACCCGGTCGTGCGACTGCTTCTGCAGCTCGAATTGACCGGGCTTTCCCTTTGTCGCCAGTTCTCGCGGCAGATGCGTCCGCAGAAACCTCATGGCCTTGAGCTGGTCCGAGGATTGACGGAGGCCGAGCCAGACGAGATGCAGATGGTCCGGCATCAGGACGTAGGTGGGGCAAACCAGTCCTTCGCGTGCGGCGGCGTGGAGCAGCAGCTCCCGCGAGAGGGAGTGGAACCCGTCATCCAGCCAACCGGTGGCCCGGCGCTCCAGCGAGATCGTCCAGAAAACGGCGGCGAATCCCTGGTAGAACTCCGGCCCCAACCGAGGCAGATGATGCATGGACGAGCGCGGCGGAATGAACGGCTCGGGCATGGCGGGAGGAGAGGGAGGGGGGGCGAACTCCCATTCGCCGCTACGCGGAGTTACTCCGATGAGCGGCCGGAAGCACAGATCGAAGGCGAAGGGAACGGTTGACCCTAACCGGGAAAAGGCAGCCCATTTGCGTTATTCAACAATGGAACCGGGCCGTGCTTCATTTGGGCGATACATGACGCCTGCGTTCCACCAAGGAGTCGTTATGAACCAATATTTGAAGCAGCTTGCGGCGCAGTGGATCTGGACCGCTTTGTTCCTCTCGTTCGTCCCTTGGCCTTCCATGGCCGGCAGCGCCGGGGGAGTGGTTGTAAACGGCGACACCAACTTGAATCCGGAGTTGAGTCCGCCGATCGCGGCGCAGCAAGGAGTCGCCGAGATCGCCGCCGGTGTTGGCCACATCGTTGCGTTGAAAACAGACGGAACGGTCATTGCGTGGGGCTACAATGCGAACGGGCAGGCAACCGTTCCTGATCCCGCCCGGACCGGAGTCAAGTCCGTCGCGGCAGGTCCCGGACATTCTTTGGCTCTCAAAACCGACGGAACTCTGGTGGCGTGGGGTAGAGATGAGTTCGGGCAGACTGATGTGCCGGAGTCGCTGAAAAACAAAGTGCAAGCGGGTGCCGCCGGCTACTTGCATACCGTGGCACTGACCACGAATGGAATGGTCGTGGTCTGGGGAGACAACAGCAGCAGGCAAACCGAAGTGCCCGAGACCGCGCTGAACGGAATCACGGCCATTGCTGCGGGATGGTTTCACACGCTCGCCCTGACCCGCGAAGGCGAAGTGATCGCTTGGGGGGCCGGCACCAACGAAGTCGCGTACTCAATTGGAGGCCGTGATGAAAGCCAATCCGTTGTTCCGTTGGCCGCCCGCTCCGGCGTCGTCGCCATTGCCGCCGGTCGCGATCACTCACTGGCCTTGAAGACCAATGGTTCCGTGGTGGTGTGGGGCGCGCGGTTCAGCCGGGCGAATCCTCCCTATCCACCGATACCCGACTTAGGGAACCGCTGATTTAATCGCGCTCCCACGGAAAGCGAGCTGACGCGGGAGGAGCGTTGGGGGAGGATGGTGGGCATGGAAGCACAGAGGAGTTTCGCGGAGGCGGAGTTCATGGCGAAGAAGAAGACCACGCGGCGGG
>JBBQXJ010000004.1:0-101881 GCA_038209745.1 Verrucomicrobiota bacterium | reverse complement strand
ATACGGGCGTTCGCGGGGTTTTCCCAAGAAAACAACCTCCCGGCGACCCCGCTCAACACGACGCGCGGAACGCTCTTCCTGGCTCGTTCTCCTCCCTCATGCGCTCCTGCTTTCCTACCCCTCTTCGGCCACCGATGCGTCGGAAGCGCCAAGGCGCTCTGATTCGCACGGACGGATCAAACTGGCGCTGGATGAATTGGCTCTGCTGGTGGTCGCGGCGGGAGCGGAAGGCTACGGCGAGTTTTCGCCTCGCAACATCCGACCGGGAGAGCCCCTTCACCTCCAGCCGTGGTCGAGGATCAAGGGACAACTTAAGGGAAGCGCATTTCCCAAGTTCTGGGGGCCGGCTCCGGACAACCAGCCGGTGGAGAATCATGTGACCCTGCAACGAGCCGGGGTTCCCCCGCTGGCCGAGGTTCCGTTTCAGACCTCTTATTGGAGCTTCAAAGTGAAGGCAGAGAAGGACGGACGGTTCGTCCTGCCAATGGTTCCATCGGGTGAGTGGGCGCTGGTGCCGGTTCCCCAGATACAAACAGCCGATGGTCATTCCACCGGGTCTCCCGGTAACTCCCAGCGGGTCATCATCCCGCCCGGCGAGACGCTGGAAGTGGTTCTTGGCGGCAGCGGTAGCCGGATCGTCGCCAAGGTGGGCTCCATGCCGCCGGGCGTCATGGAGAACGGGGCAACCGTCGGATTCATCGCCACGGCGGGCAGCCTTCCGCCGAAGGAACTTTGGAAGGATATGAAGCAGGTGGGCGCATGGTATCGTCGTCCCGAGGTCAAAGTTATGGACGCAAAGCGGTTTCAATGCGTCCTCGCGAACGGCGAATTTGTGGCGGAGGAGGTTCCATCGGGAACCTATACGATTCAAATCATGGTCCTGCCGGCCGCTCGGGATGAAGCGGGGCATCGCATCATTGCGTCCGCCAATGGGCCACTGGCCATCGCCCAATCCAACTTCACCGTCCCCGATCCCGCGCCGCCGGAGGGCATCGATCTCGGGGAGATCCGGCTGGAGGCGTTGAGGCCGTGAGCGGGAAGAAGTTGGCGGCGAACCCCCGTTCGCCGCTACGGGAGATCAGCGTCGGCCATCATACCAGGGGGAGCAGGCGTCGCGGTTGGTCATGGTGCGCTTGGGCAGGATCATGGCGCGGAGCATGAAGCGGAGGAGTTCGCCGCGTTTGTAGAGGGTCAGCTTGCGGGCGGAGGTGACCAGCGGATGGGCGTGGAGGATGACGGTCTTCTGGCCCCGTTTTCGTCCGAGTTTTTGGAGGCGTTTGGCGAGGTCGAGCTCTTCTCCGGCGAAGATGCCGGGGGCGAAGCCGCCGACTTCGCGGAAGGCGTCCTTGCGGACGAGGATGAAGCTGCCCGCGACGAACTTGAACAGGCGGCTGAGGCCGTTCCAACCGCGGGTGAACAGACGGGCGACCGGAGGCGCGTCGTCCATGCGCAGGGTGCAGCCGGCGAGCATGACGTCGGGTCGGTCCATGGTGGTCGCGGCGTCGGTGAGCAACTCGGCGGAGGGAATGGAGTCGGCGTCGATGAAGAGGATCCATTCGCCGAGGGCGAAGGCGGCGCCGCTGTTGCGGGCACGGCCGATCTGGTTGACGGGCTCGAAGACGACCCGGGCGCCGGCGAGGCGGGCGAGGGAGCCGGTGCGGTCGGTGGAGTTGTTGTCGCAGACGATGAGCTCGTAGTGGACGCCGGCGGGGGTGAGCGAGGCGGCGGCGGCGGCGCGGATGGCTGCGAGGGTGGCCGGCAGCAGTTTCTCCTCGTTGAAGGCGGGAACAACGATGGAGAGCCGTGGGGCCTGGGTGGAGGTCACTGCGGGAAGTTTGCCGGCCTGCCTAAAGTGTCAAACGCAATGCCGCGCGGGATCGGCCGGGAACGGGTCTGGGCAGGCATCAAATTCTAGGACGGCCCGGCCGGTCTTTCGACGTTTCGGTCGATGACGGATTGGAGGGCCTTCAGGTCGATGGGCTTGGTGATGTAGTCGTCCATGCCGGCTGCGAAGCATTTCTCGCGGTCGCCCTCCATGGCATTGGCGGTCATGGCGATGATCTTGACGTTGGCCGGGGTGGGCGCGGTCGCGCGCTCGGTGGCTTCGCTGCGGATGCGGCGGGTGGCCTCGTAGCCGTCGAGCTCCGGCATTTGACAGTCCATGAAGATGAGATCGTAGGCTTCGCGATTGAGCGCGTCGATGGCTTCGACCCCGTTGCCGACGAGGTCGACCTTGTAGCCGAGCTTGGCGAAGAAGCGGGAGGCGACCTTCTGGTTCACGAGGTTGTCCTCGGCGAGGAGGATGCGGACGGTGGAAAAGGCTTTTGCGTTGTTCGCCGGCTCCGCGACCTGGGCCACCGGGGCCGGGCGTGGTGGGAGGGGTTCGATGGCGACGGCGACGGGCTTCGAAGTCTGCGATTCCGAAAGCGCCTCGATGATGCCGTTGAAGAGGGCGGTGTGTTTGAAGGGTTTGTTCAACCAGAGGGAAATGCCCGCTTCCTTGGCGGTGTGCATGAGAGGATCCCCGAGCGAGCTGAGCATGACGAGGCGGGGTTGGACCAGGGCGGTATCGGAGCGGATGGCGCGGGCGAGCTGGAGGCCGTCCATCCCGGGCATCTGCAGGTCGAGCAGGACGACGGCGAAGGGATGGCCGTCGGCACTTGCGCCACGAAGCAGGTCGAGGGCTTCGGCGGGGGTGGAGGTGGAGACGGTATCGCACTTCCAGCCGCGGAGGTAGTGTTCGGCGATGCGGCGGTGGGTGGCATTGTCGTCGACCACGAGGACACGGAGGCCCGGCCGGAGAGCGCGTTCGGTGGGAGCGGGGTCGCGGAATTCTTGTTTGGCGAGGCTGATGGTGAACCAGAAGGTTGAGCCTTGCCCGGGAGTGCTTTCGACCCCGATCTCCCCCTGCATGAGATGGACGAGCTGGCGGGAAATGGCGAGGCCGAGACCCGTGCCGCCGTATTTGCGGGTGGTGGAGGAATCGGCCTGGGAGAAGGGCTGGAAAAGGCGGCGGACCGTCTCCGGGTCGATACCGATGCCGGAGTCGCGGATTTCGAACCGGAGCGAGACGGTGTCGTTCGTTTCGCCGATGGGCGACACGTGGAGGGAGACCTCGCCCTGATGGGTGAATTTGACGGCGTTGCTCAGCAGATTGAGGGCGATCTGGCGGATGCGTCCGGGATCGCCTCGCAGATGGGTGGGGATGTCATGGGGGAGGAAGCAGGCCATCTCGACCCCCTTGGCATGGGCCCGCTGGGCGACGACGTCGAGGCAGGTCTCGACGGCTTCGCGGAGGGTGAAGTGGACTACTTCGAAGTGGAGCTTGCCGGCCTCGATCTTGGAGAAGTCGAGGATGTCGTTGATGATGGTCAACAGGGCCGAGGCGCTCTGGGAGACCGTCTGGGTGAAGTCGCGCTGCGCCGGGGAAAGGGGAGTGTCGAGGAGGAGATCCGTCATGCCGATGATGCCGTTCATCGGGGTGCGGATCTCGTGCGACATGTTGGCGAGGAAAGCGGACTTCGCCTGGTTGGCGCCTTCGGCGGCCTCCATCGCGACCTTGAGCTCGGCTTCCTTGCGCTGGAGTTCGGCGACCTTGGCGCGGAGTTCCTCGGTGCGGTCCTCGACGCGATGTTCCAGCTCCTCCTGCGCCCGGTTGACCTGTTGTTCACGGTGCTGGATCTCGCCCAGCATGGTGTTGAATCCGGCGACGAGCCGGCCGAGCTCGTCGTCGTTGAACGCGTGGGCGCGGAGCCCGTAGTTGGTCTCGCAGGAGACGCGGTTCATGACTCCGAGAAGGTGTTCCACGGGACCGCTGATGACGCGCTGGAAGCGCAGCGCCAAGGCGGCTGAAACGCAGAGCCCGAGGAACGCCACGACCGCCGTGCTGAAGACGATCGAGTTGATGCGGGAGTCGAGCCCGCTGAGCGCGGCTTCGACGTAGATGGTGCCGACGCGTTCGTTGTTCCAGACGATCGCCTGGCTGATGGCGATCATGCTGGGGGTGGTGGATGAGCCGATCTTCGGGCTGGTCGAGGGAGGATGAAAGTTGGCGTAGCGAGCGGCGGGAAACCTGGCCCGAGGCGAGCCATCACTCCCGTAGAGGCAGACTCCGAGGATTTCTTTGCCGTCGACGATGGAGGCGATGTCCTTGGGGTCGATCGCCATGTCGAGGCTGATGGCGGGGGCCAGGAGCTGGCCGATCGTCTCGACCACCGCGACGTTGCGGCGGATGGCGTCGTCCCGGACCTGGTTGGATTCGATGACGACGAAGATGATGCTGGAGAGCCCGACCGCGACGGTGCTGGAAGCGACGCTGAGGAGGAGCAGCTTCTGCCGAATGGTTAGACGGCGGATGATGTTGAGGAGGCGCATCAATCGTCGTCTCCCTCGACGATTCGACCCAGTTTGAGGATCTGCGGGTTGAGCTTGAGACCGGCAGGCTCCGCTTGCCGCAGGGCCCTGATATTGATGTCGAAGTTCATCCTGGGACCATCCCGTCGGAGTCGGATCATCCCTCCAGCCGCGGTGAATCCTGGGAGGTCGCTGAGGGTCAGGACTGGTTTGTCTCCGAGGCGGGCGAGCTGTTCTTCGAACACCTCTTTCGTGCCCTCCGCAAAGACGAGCACGTGGAGCGGGCCGACGTCCGCGAGGTCCTTTTTGGCGACGACGACGATCGGGCGGGCACCGATCCGTTTTCCATCCACAACGCCGCGGATCGCCTCTTCAAGCGGTTCACGGCCGATGACGCCGATGAGCACGGGAGCTTCCGGGGATGGGAACGATTCGGCGGGCCATTCGGCCAGGGTGGTGAACCGGTAGATGAGAGCGGCCTTGAGCCGGGTTTCCGGGGCGGGCTCGCCCGCCGAGGCGCGGTCCTCCAAAATTCCACAGAGGAGAAGCGTCGCCGAGAGGGCGAGACATCCGAAAAGGAGACGGCGCAGGCGAGGCCACCTCCTGGAGAAATGGAGGGTCAGAAACGCCATGTGATCTGCCCGAAGACGCTCCGTTCGATGACCGAGACGGGGGAGCCGCCATACTGGGAGTCGCCGAATTCGGCGTGGGTGGAGTGGAGGAGACCCTTGCCGATGAGCGCGAATTCGAGACCGTTTCCGAGCTTCCACCCGATGCGGGCGTCGAGTTCCCAATAGGCCGGTATGGATGAATAGGTCAGTGCGCTGACGTAGCGCAGACGGGTGTCGAATTCCACCGAGCCAGGAAGATCGAGGCTGCCCCAGAGCATGGCTTGGTGGCGCGGACTGCGGTCGACCGCGATGGCCACATCCTGCGAACCGGCGAAATCCTGGTCTCGCTCCAGATGCGGCTGGAAGATCGAATAGCTGGCGCGGAGGCGGCTGCGGGCCGTCGGACTCCATTGGACGCCGGCCTCGCCGCTCCAGATGACTCCGTGCATCAAATTGGCGGGGCTCTGTGGCAGGACGATGATGGAGTTGACCTGATCGAAGTAGGGCGTTCCCGGCGAAATGGTCCGAAGATTGTCGTAAAGGTGGCTGTGGCCGGCCACGTCGAAGCTCAGGGTGTCGCTCGCCTGCCAACGGGCGCCGGTTTCGATGGCGACGAGGTGTTCCGATTTGAGGTTCGGATCGCCGGTCGCGATGACGACGGCGGGGAGCGCCGGGTCAAAGGTGCCGGGGGGATACACGCCGAAGAGGGCCGAAGCGTTCTGTTCAGCCCGGGAGGGAGTCCTGGCGGCCCGGGCCACGGAGACCCAGAGGGTGACGGCTTTCGTTGGGAGCCAGGCGAGGCGCGCGCTGGGCTGGAGTTCGGCCTGGTTGCCTTCGACACCTTCAATCTTTGTCCCGAGAGTCAGGACCAGTTGGTCCGCGACGAGAGTGATCTCGTCCTGTAGGAACGCGCTGGGCAGCTGCCGAACCGCGGACTGTGGATTGAGGAACGTGGCCCCGGTGGTCGGATAGTCGTCGGAGGTGATCCGGTAGTTCGCCCCGGCGGAAAAGCGCTGGGTGTCGCCGATCTCGGTGACGTATTGGAGGCCGATCTCGCCGGTGTCGCGCTTTTCGGAGAGGACCGGGTGGTCGACCCGGGCGCCGTCGTAGTAGGCCTCAAGGCTCAGGGTGGAGGTCTGGGAGAAGTGGCGTTGCCAGCGGCCGAGGATGAATCCGCTGAAGCTCCGATCAGTCGCGCGGACGCTCTGGCTATAGGGCGAAGTGAATTGGGGAAGCACGGCGGAAGCTTCGGCCGCTGTCCGGGAAAGTTCGCCGTTCAGCATGAACTCGGCTTCGTCCGGATTCCGCCAGTCCAGGCGGAAACCGCCCAGAGTCGATTCGGACGCGTCGTGGGAACGGCCTCCGGAAGGAGTGGCCGAATCGTCCTGCACGTCCTGCTGGGCGTAGACCCGGAAGGCGAGGTTCTCGTTGATGAGAGAACCCGACCGCACCGAGGCCCGGCCGAGCAGTTCGTTCCCGCCACCCGCCTGCACGAGGGTGCCGGTAGTGTCGAACGCGCTTTTGGAAACCACGTTGACCACGCCGTTGACGGCGTTCGCGCCCCAGACGCTGGCTCCCGGCCCGAGGACAACCTCGATCTTTTCGACGTCCGGCAGCAGGGTCGTCTGCTGGTTCCAGTAGGTTCCGGAGAAGAGCGGGGTGTAGAGGCTGCGACCATCCCGAAGGACGAGGAGCTTGTTGGCGTAGGTGTCGTTGAAACCCGCTGAAGCGACGGCCCAGTTGGCCGAATTGACCTGGGCCACTTCCATTCCGGGCGCCAGACGGAGGGCCTCGGCGAGGCTTTGGGAGCCCGATCTCCGGATGTCGTCCTGCGTGATCACATGGACGGCTCCGGCCACTTGGTTGAGCGGGCTGGAGGTTCTGGAAACAACGGTCACCGGCACTTCGAGCAGCTCGGCGAGAGTCAGCCGGGTGAGATCCGTGCCACCAGATTCAGCGGCGGAGACAACGCCGCCAAGGAACGGCGCGACCAAGCCGGACAGCAGAGCCTTGGCCGGCAGGACGGTATGGCGTGGTTTTCTGGGCGCTCGCGTGCGTGGACTCATCCGGATTCATGGAGCGACCCGAGGCCCTTATCGGGCCTGAGACAACACTGCTCCATGCTAAGGATCGGATGATTCCAGTCCGCGCTTAACGCTTCTTGGTTTTCCAGCGGCGGATTTCGGCGCGCAGGGGGAGGAGATCCTCGTCCGCAAGGGCCATGTCTTGAATCATGGCCGAACCGCCCCGTTGACGGGCGGTTTCGAGCCAGCGACGGGCGTCGTCCAGTTCGCCGAGCTGGGCGGCGTAGCAGGCGAGGTTGTAGGGAATGACGGATTCGTCGGGGAAGCGATCCAGCGCCTGGAGCAGGATCAGACGGGCGTAGGTCAGACCACCGCTTTCGGTGCGGCGCGCGGAGTAGGCGGAGTGGATCCAGGCGTTGGCCCGGTCGGGAGCGAGGGAGACGAGCCGCTCGGCGACGGTGAGGGCGCGGGCCCAGTCGCGCCGGGCGGCGGCCAGGAGCCATTCCGCCTCCAGGACATCGGGCTGTTGGCGCCGCCGGACGGGGATGCGCCCGAGCTCGAGCTCCGCTTCGGCCAGGTTGCCGAGCTCGATCCAGCCGCTGACCGCGCGCAGCGTGTGGAAGTCGGGCATGTCGAGCGGTTCAGACATTGCGGCTCAGTGGCTCAGCAGGCGTTCGGGATTGTCCCGGTCTTCCCCCAGGCCGTAGCGGGGGAAGGCCTTGAGGGAAAAGGTGACCGCCAGAGTGTAGTCGTCGGCGCTGGTGCGGTTGTCCCGGACGCGGAAGGTCAGGGCGGAGGTCCAGCTGCGGAAGTCCCGATACAGCGTGTAGAACTGCTCTTCCATGACGCCGTCGCGGGCCTCGAAAAAGTGCGAGGTCCGGAAGGCCCATTCCTCGTTCAGCTTGAAGAAGAAACTGCTGAAAAGGGTGTTGTGTCCGGAGTCGGGCCCGTAGGTGGCGGGATCGCTGAAATAGCGCTGGCCGAGGGCGATGCTCCATCGGTCGGACGGCTGGAGGAAGATCCGATGGTAGCTCTCGCGGAAAGTGCCGTCCTCCACGCTGTAGCGCAGGGCCGAGTTCAGGGTGATCCAGGAGCGGGGCTTGAAATCCAGATCCGAGAAGGCATCGGAAATGGTGGCCTGGCCGGGTCGCCGATCAAGGCGCCAGTCGACAAGGAGGCTCCACGCGACGAGGTCCTCCACTTTGTTTTCGCGCTTGGTCTGGAGGCGGTTTCGCAGGCCGAGGCGGAGAACGTTCTGGGAATCGATCGAGTCGATGGCGTTGTAGTCCGGATACTCGATCGGCAGGAGGCGCAAGCTGGGGATTTCGTAGTCGAACTGCGGCAATTGGCTCGGCGGGCGGCTCGGGCTCGGGACGTAGACGTAGTTCAGCGACGGTTCGATGATGTGCCGGAGGCCTTGGACATCGAGCAGCTGATTCGCGGCGTTTTCCCAGACCCGCGAGGCTTTCAGACTGATCTCGGCCCCGGTGTGGTAGACCCAGCGGCTTTGGGACGATGTCGCGGCACCAGGACCGTCCGCAGCGGTGTAGTAGGTGTAGCGGGCCCCGGTTCGGGGGGTGACGTTCAGCCAGCCGAAGAAGTTCCACGGGAGGGTGACCTGGTGGAACGTATCGGCGCGGGAGGCGGAGAAGTCGTTGGTCGAGACGTTGGCGAACGAGCGCTGGAGATAGGCGAAGGACGATTCGCTGTCGTAGTAGAGCGGGGTGTCGCCGAGCTGCTGGCGCAGGCCGGTGAGACGGAGGTCCGGGAGGCGTTCGACCGTCTCGAAGTAGTGGTTCACCCGGGGCTGGGCGTAGGCGTCCAGGGCCCAGTTGCTCCATTGCTGGTTGACCTCGACGAAGCTGTTGGGTTGGACGTTCTCCCGGTATTCGCTCTCGAAGAAATCGCGGACGATGTACCCGTCCCGCTGGTAGCGGATCTGGCTCTTGACCGTGAGGTTGGTCATGAACGTCGCGTCGTAGGTGAACTTCAGCCGGTCGCGCTTGTCGTGGATCGGCTGGAGGAGCGGGTCCACTCCCGGCGCATCGTCCGTCAGGTAATAGTAGCGCAGACCCACTTCGCCCCAGCGGTCCAGGTGGAAGAAGACGTCCGGTCCGCCGGCGAATCCGCGCTTGCTCCGCATGTCGAACCGGAGCGCGCCGTCGACGGTGTCGTTGAGCTGGAAATTGAACTTCGACTCGAGGAAGGCCCCGTAGCGCGAGCGGTAGCCCGGCACGAAGGAGAAGTTCATCGGATGCCGTCCGAGAGACCGGTGGTAGTAGGGCCAGTAGAAGACCGGCACCGTGCCGAGAACCATCTTGGCCCCGTCCACCTCGATGTATTCGCCCGGGACGATGCGGATCGTCTTGGCGTGGAGCTCGTGGGCCGGGTCCGCGACGTTGTCGGTGGTGAGGACCGCGTTGGTGGCCTGATAGGTCTGGGTGGCGGTGTCGAAGTGCAGGCCTTCGCCGTAGACGTAGAGCGGGTCGTAGCCGGCCTTGAACGAGTCGGCCGAGATCTCCTTGGTCGTCGGATTCCAGACAATGTGGTCGCCATACCAGGCGGCGCCGTTCTGGAGGATCGAGACGTGGCCGTTGGCGTGGTATTCTTGGAAATTCGGGGAAGTGATGCTGTCCGCACGGAGGACGACGTTGCTGTAGGTCAGCTCAAGCGGGCCGGTCATGGTGCCGCCCTTGCCGTCGAGGCTGAACTCGGCCCGGCCAGTCGCGTTCAGGCTCTTCACGGTCATTCCGGGCAGCAAAGGAAACGGTTCTCCGGCGCGGACGCACCAGGAGGCGCCGGCCACGACCAGGGGAACAAGAAGGCTCAGGGATTTCATCGGCTGGCGGACGCTAACGAATGGCCCGGATGGAAGCCAAGCGCGGGGATTGTTTCTGGCGGGAGCAATCGTTCGCAGAATTCGTCCAAGAAACCGTCCGCTCCGGTGTCGTAACGGGTGGTTTGCTGGCCACGTCGGTCAAGAGGCCGGCTCAGGAGCCTGACCGGTCAACAAACAACAAGTGTGCCCTTAGACATTATGAAGACGAAGCCACTCCGCATTTTTCAGATACTCCTCGCCTGGGTGCTGCTCGCCTCGGCCCGCGACGCCTTTTCCCTCGGGGCCGACCATCCCAACGACCAGCCGGTCGTCGGCTTGGCGACTTGGCCCAAGGGACTGGAGCAAATGGTGAACGCCACCAACCGGATCCATGGGTTTTTTGTGAACCAGGAGGACGTGTTCTTCTATTCCGGCAGTGCAGCCCAGTTGACGAAGTTTCTAGGCGAATTCGCCAAGCTGGAGGGCGTGGTGGAGACGCGCCTGTTGCTCCACGACGGCGCCGGCGAGGCGAAGTCGCCGTGGGCCAAGGAAGGACGGCCTTGCGATTGGAAGCTAACCGCTTGCCCCAAGGGCTGGCGCAACTTGGCGACTCTATCACGGCAAGGAACGAATTCGGTTGAAGCGCTTCAGAAGGCCGCCAAAGAGCCCGGGTATGTGGTGGAAGTCCATTTCTGGACTGGAGGACGCATCGCCTTGGATCAGGTCGATGTGCCGAAGAACATCGAAGTAAAAAGGGACTGATGAAGAACACGTCGTCAGTGGGCAATCCGTTGAACCCGGCCCTGCCCGGAAGTCGTGGCGGTCATTTGATGAATTCGTCTAAGAAACCGTCCGCTCCGGTGTCGTAACGGGTGAAGCACGATGTTTGACTGCGATCCCATCACCGGAACGGCGGACTGAAATCCCACAGGCCATGCCACCCGGCAGCACCATGACGCGACCAGACGAAGCCAGGGCGGAGTCGGCCGGCGACCGGACGATCGAGGCGCTTTTCGAGGCGCTGGAATCGCCGCTCCTCGCCTATGCGCTGCGCTTGGTGGGCGATCGGAACGCGGCGGAAGACCTCGTGCAGGAAGCGTTCATGAAACTCCACGCCCAGTTCCAAACCGTCCGCGAGCCCCGCCTGTGGCTCTATCGCACGGTCCATAACCAGGCTCTCAACCACCGCCGCCAGGCGGACAAAGTCGTCTCCCTCCACCCCGTGGTCGACGACGGATCCGGTGAGGATCGGGAGCACGACACGGCGGACACCCAGCCCTTGCCCGATGAACAGGTCGCCCGCTGGGAAGGCATCGGGCTCGTGCGTCTCACGCTGGAGACGCTGGACGAACGGAGCCGCGAACTGATCCGGCTGAAGTTCACCGAGAATCTTTCCTACAAGGAGATCGCCGAACGCACCGGCCTGACCCCGGGCCATGTCGGCTATCTCCTCCATCACGCGCTCAAGACGGTCGGCGAAGAACTCGCCAAGACAGGGGTGAAGCCATGAACAAGCACGAAGCCGGAACGCCAAAAGCCGAAGCCAGGGTCCGGGCCTCCTGTCGCGGAAACCGGGAGAAACCACAGATGGACCCAGATGGACATAGATTCATGGAACGTCGGAGCCAGGCTGGAAATGGCACGGAGAATCCAGCGGCCGGATCGGGGGCGGGCTCGCTCGAAGGGGTTCGTTCCATATGTGCTCTTCTGTGTCGATCTGTGGTTCATGTTTTCGCCCGGATAGGGAATCTGTTTTCGGTGGCTATGGAACACGGACAGGAGGCCCGGCCATGAAGCCGCCCGAATCCATCCTTCCCGAAGACGACCTGGAGGTGCGGATCCTCGCGCTCCTGCTGGGAGAGCTGTCCGAAACCGACGCAGCCGAACTCCAGGCCCGGATCGACGCGGACGCCGAACTGAAGGCGATGCGAGACCGACTGGCCGCCACGCTCGGACTCGTTCGGGAAGCCGCGACCCAACCGCTGGAGGGAAGCGCTTCCCAAGCCGACCCGCTGAAGCTTTCCGACGACCGGCGGACGCGCCTGCTGGAGCGGTTCAAAACGGTGCCCATGGGTGGATCCGCTCGTGGGTCCGAATGGAAGCGATACGCGCCTTTGGGCCTGGCGGCGGCGCTGGTTGGATTGATCAGCGTGGCCGTGTTCCGGTTCGGGAGGATGGGAGCGGCCGGCGGCGAAGAATTCGCCTTCCAGCTCCGAGGAACTTCGGATCCGGGTCTGCAATCTGCGGAAGCCAAACATTATTCCCGGAACGGAAGGGCCGCTTCGGCGATTGAAGGGCTTGGCTATTTGATCGTGACCAACTCCGCGCGGTTGAGCGCCGTTCGGCCTGCCGGTCCGGTTGCGGATGACTTCGCCGCCGACGCGCGCCGTTCCGGGTTGGGCGCTCCCACGCCTTCACTTCCGGCTTCGCCACCGACGTCGACCCGAATGCCGACGTCGCTCTCGATCCAACTGGGGCTGGCGGATCGGGAAGAGGCGAGCGCATCGGAGGCGGCTCAAAAGTTGGCGGAATTCGGCCGCACCGCGACGGCCGGGGAAAGTTTTGGAGATGCGCTTTCTACCGCGGCAACGGTCGACGAATCGAAAAGTGGAAGAGTGGGAGAAGCCGGATCGCGACTCGCAAACGAGATCGGAAACAACTGGGCCTTTGGCGGACAAGCGGCAAGTGGCCGAGCTGCAGGATCGGAGCGGTCCCGGGATTCCGTGGATAAAAATACGACGATCCACGGATCGGCGACGGCCAATGGAGCCGTGGAATCGGGGGCATTTGACTTTTACGCGAAAAACCAGCTGCTCGATTCGCTCCAACCGGTGATTCCGCCGGCCGGCGTTCCGCAGACGGTCTTGGGGTCCGTGCGAGGGAATTTTTCAGACATCCAGGATCCGCAAAACCTCGGCCTGTTGGAGAAGGCGGAGCCCTCCGCGAACCTGCCAGCCGAGTCCGACTCCGCCACACCCGTGGTCGGGGATCTCCCGGTGCTGGGCCGGCTCTTCAAGGCCGAGCTGTCCGCTGAAACCGCTGGAAATCCACCGCCGGTCGCAAGCGGGTGGCCCAGGTCCGAAGTGGCGGTGAATCGTTTCGGTCTTGAGCCGGCGTTTACCCCGCTCGCCACTTCCGAAGCGTCTCTGTCGGCTGGGAGTGCAGGCTTTGGCGGTCGTGGTGGCGCCGCCTCTCCCAGGCCGTTGCCCGGCGTGGCGGCGGACGTGAGAGTCGCGGGCCGGAGAAAAGGGGTGCAGGACCAGATCCAGGTTGAACTGAAGACCCGCCTAGATGCCGGGGTGCGTCCCGATCTTTCCGAACTCGCCGGAAACGCGGAATCGGCGGCCGCGCTGATCCCGTCCCAGCAACCGGGTCACCGCCAGAACCTGTCCTACGGGTTCGGCTCTGGAAAGATCAGCAACGGGGTCCGGAACGAGGAGCTGGCCCGCGGCGAGAGCGAAAGTCCGGCGCAGACCGGTGGACGGTTGCCCAGTCAGGAGGTGTCCCGGACGAAGGATGCGGCAGCTGCGGGGTTCAGCGACGAATCCCGGCGGCTCCTGGGTGAAAAGCCGTTGCAGGAAGCCAAGTTTGGGGAGGTGGCCGAGGGCGCCAAGAAGTCGAGTCCGCAGAGGCAGGCATCGGAACAGCTGGATCAGACCAGGCGCATCGTCTCCGAGTTCAAGCGGCCGGTCGAACAGGAGAAGAATGAGCCGACGCTTCCTCCGGCCGGCCCGGTAACGATCGACGATCTTGCTTCACCCGATTCGGCCGAGAAAAAGGGATTCTTCGCCAAGGTCGGGGAAGCTCTCAGTGGCCAGAAAGACGCGGTCGCCACCCTGAGCGTGAACAAGGACGAAGCGGCCAAGATCACGAACAAGGCGGCGGAGGTTTACCGGGATGGCCGGTTGCAGTCGAAGGGAGACATCAAGGTCAAGGACGTCGAGGTCCTTGAGAAACAGTTGGCCGAGCGGGAGGTGAAGCTGGCGCAGCTCGCGGAGGCGTTGGTGGAGCTGCCGGCGCTCCAGCAGAAGGCTCCGGACGATGTGGCGGCGACCAAACCCAAAGCGGCCGCGCCCATTCCGCAGCCTGAAGTGCTGGCGGCCGACAATGCGTTCTCGACCTTCTCGCTCAATGTCAGCGACGTGTCGTTCAAGCTGGCGACGGCGAGCTTGGAGCAGGGGAAGATGCCGGAACCGGCGTCGATCCGGAGCGAGGAGTTCATCAACGCCTTCGACTATCGTGATCCGGCACCGGCGGCGGGCGCGCCGTTGGCCTTTGCGTGGGACCGGGCGCGGTCCCCCTTCGAGCACAACCGCGATCTGCTGCGCCTTTCCGTCGAGACGGCGGCGGCGGGTCGGTCGGCGGGACAGCCGCTGAACCTGGTGGTGTTGCTCGACAACTCCGGTTCGATGGAACGCGCCGATCGGGTGCGGATCCGGCGGGAAGCGTTGCGCGTTTTGGCCACGCAGCTGCGGCCGCAGGACCGGCTCAGCGTGGTGACCTTTGCGCGGACGGCGCATCTGCGGGCGGACGGGGTGTCCGGCGACCAGGCTTTGGCGGTCTTCGACCTGCTCGACGGGGTCACGCCCGAAGGCGGAACAAACCTTGAAGAGGCGATGGGCCTGGCCTATCAGACGGCGCTCCGGCACCTGTTGGCCAACGGCGTGAACCGCGTGGTCATGCTGACGGACGGCGCGGCGAACCTCGGCAACGTGGATCCGGAATCGTTGAAGAAAACGGTGGAGTCGAACCGGCGCCAGGGCGTGGCGCTGGACTGCTTCGGCGTGGGCTGGGAGGGCTTGAACGACGACCTGCTGGAGACGCTTTCACGCAATGGCGACGGGCGCTATGGCTTCCTGAATTCGCCGGAGGAAGCGGCTTCCGGCTTCGCGCAGCAGCTGGCCGGAGCGCTCCGAGTGGCGGCGTCGGACGTGAAGGTGCAGGTGGAGTTCAATCCCAAGCGGGTCACGGCCTATCGCCAGATCGGCTACGCGAAACATCAGCTGACCAAGGAACAGTTCCGCGACAACTCGGTCGATGCGGCCGAGATCGGCGCGGCCGAGGCGGGAAACGCGCTCTACACGATGGAGGTGAATCCGCAGGGCGAAGGGCCGCTGGCGACGGTGCGGGTGCGCTACCGGGTGCCGGGCACTCAGGACTATCGCGAACACGCCTGGGAAGTGCCGTTCAACGGCGCAGCTCCGGCGCTGGAACAGGCGGCGCCCGCGATGCGGCTGGCGGCGACGGCTGCGGAGTTCGCGGAGTGGCTTTCGGACAGCGCGTTCGCCGGCGAGGTGTCGCCGGATGCGCTGCGGAAGATCCTCGTCGGCGTGCCGGAGTTCTATGGAGCGAACAGCCGCGCCAAGGCGCTCGAAGAGGCCATCGCGACGGCGACGCGGTTGGGTGGGAAGTAAGTGGCACAGGCGCCCCCGCCAGTATCCGTCCATCGGGCGCCCCGCCCGGTGGTGTTTCGGACGGACGAACAAAAAGAGAATCCGCAGGCGGAGGCGCCTGCGGGACTGGGAACAGGCGAGGGCACCTGTGCCACTAGGAAGACGACGGCGGAAACGCCGTCGAAGAATCTACACGGAACAGGCAGGCAGTCGGCGGCAAGCAACCAAGATTTTTTGAGCAACCATGAAACCTGAATCCAACGAACGACTCGGCGCGGCTGGGCAGCGGTCCGGACCGGAACAACGCGACTCCCGGTCGACGGTAGGACGAAGGCTCCTCCCGAGCCGCCTTGGGGCGGGCCTCCTCCAAGAGAGCGGTTCTGGCGTCCGTCGGGCGTTCTGGAGTCGCCAGTGTGGCGCTCTGCTTTCGAGGGGATCGCGCGGCGGCTCGGCGGGAGCTTTCGCCCTACCGTCACGGATTCTTCGGGGCTGTTGGGGGCTTGTGGTGCTGGGGCTTTTGATCGGCGCGTCCATGGCGGGCCGCGCGGCCGAGGCGAAGTCGGTGTCGGTGACTGGCGGGATCGAAGATGGCAAGGCGCGGTTGGTGATCGAGGCGTTGTTGAACGGGTCCGGCGCGGATCGCGACAAGGTGATCTTCTCCACGACGCTCCAGCATCGGGTGGAGGTGGGCCGGCTCGGAGTGACGAACCGCATCTCGGCGAATCTCGACATTCTCCAGGGCGATCCCAAGGAGCTGGTGCTCGGCGTGTCCGGGGAGGGCGAGATCCTGTCGGTGACCGGGCCGGACTTGCAGGACTGGAGCCTGCGACGCGGGGCCGACGGTGCGCGGAGCCTGGTGCTCCGGCCGAAGCGCGGCGACAAACCCGCGACACGACTGGTCGTGGACCTCGTGGCGGTGCGGGAGTTGAAGGCCTACCCGGATCCCCTGCCGGGCTTCACGCTTTCGTCGCCCCAATCCTTGCTCAGCGGTTCGGTGCGGATCGACGTGGGTCCTGGGCTGTTGGTACAGGTCGTCCATCCCGAAGGCTTGCTCCCGGTCGAGGCGAAGTATTTGCCGACGGCACTTCGCTGGTTGGGCAAAGGCGACGAGGCGGAGCCTCTGGCGTTCCAGATCCTAGGGGCGGGCTATTCGTTGCCGCTGTCCGTCACGGTGGCGGATCCGGAGGCGAGACGCGTGGTGTTGCGCGACTTCAAAATGGTCGGGCGTCTGGGGGACGACGCGGCGAGCTTCACGGTGACGGCGACGGCCCGGGTGGATCGGCCCGAAGGGGGTTCGGCGGTGGTGCTGGCCGGGAACGGAGTGGCGCTGACGGAGATCGATCCTCTATCCGGAGGGCGCGTGGTCTTCTCGGGGGATCGTTTCTGGCTGGTGTTCGATCACGCGGGAGACTTTCCCGTGACGCTGCGCTTCAATGCGGCGGTCCAGCGCAAGGAGGGCTGGGACGCCGTCGATTTTTCGGTGGGTGCCAGCACGTTGTTGCCGGTGGTGCTGGAGGGATTGCCGGAGGCGACGGAGTTCAAGTTCGACGGCGCGGCCAAACCGGAGCGGGTGGGTGCGACGTTCGTCAGCCATCTTCCTCCGGACGGCGCGGTCCGCCTCGCGTGGAAAACGGCGAGGCCGGAGGCGGAGGGGCGGCTCTTCTACGCGGCGGAAATGCTCGCGGAAGTGAGCCTCGCGCCGGGATTGATGCGGCAGGTGGCGCTGCTGGACGGGAAGGTGATGCAGGGCGAGCTCGGCCGTTTGACGCTGCGTCTGCACGGAGAGGGCGAGGTGACGCGGGTGCTGGGCGACGCGGTGTTGGCGTGGAATCTGGAACCGATCGACGGCTCGTCCGACCGGCGATTGGTCGTGCAGTTCAACCAGCCGCAAAAGGAAGGGTTCACGCTCCAGGTGCAGATGCAGACCCCTCTGACAGCGTTTCCCTTGGCGGTGGAGCCGATGCTGCTGCGGCCGGAAGGGGCGACTCGGTTCTCGGGCCACTATCGCATCGTCAACGACGGCGCGGTGCGGCTCGAAGTGGTGCAGGCGACCGGGCTCTCGCAGATTTCGCCGGAGCAGTTTCCGGAGACGGACGCGACGAAGGCGGCCTTCGGATCGTCGGGCAACCAGCGTTTCGCCTATCGATTTTCCGGGGGTGATCTCGCGCTGCGGATCCAGGCGGATTCGATCCAGCCGGAGGTCGCGGTGTCCGAGGTGCTGACCTACCACCATGGCGAAAACGAGCGGGCCATCGAAGCGGAGCTCGAACTCGATGTGCGCGAGGCGCCGTTGCGCGAGCTAATGCTCTCGGTGCCCAGAGGCTACTCCGTGGTGCGGCTGAACGCGGCGGGCATGAGCGACTATTTCCTCCGTGACCCGGCCGATGCGGCGCAGGCCGAACTTAGGCTCGTCTACGGCCAGCCAGTGCTGGGACGGCAGGTGATCCAGCTGCGGCTCGAGCGGAACAAGAGCGGGAGCGAAACGAACTGGGCGTTGCCCCGGATCGCAGTGGTCGGCGCAAAGTCGGTGCGCGGATTCGTGGGACTTTCGGCGGACGCGGGCTTTCGGCTCACGCCGGAGCGGACGGAGTCGTTGAACGAGATCGCAACGGCGTTCTTTCCAAGAAAAACCACCGGCTTGCAGACGGCGTTCCGGCTGGCCGACGGGGTTTGGGCGGCGGCGATCCGGGTGGAGCGTTTACCCCAGACCGTCCAGGCCGAGGCGTTGCACCTCTTCTCCATCGGCGAGGGTGTGGCGTATGGCAGCAGCGTGCTGAACTACGTCGTGTCCGGCGCGCCGGTATCGGCCTTCCAGATCGAGCTGTCGGACGAATATTTCAACGTCGAGTTCGCCGGGAAGGACATCCGCAACTGGCAGAAGACGACGAACGGCTATGCGGTCCAGCTCCAGACGCCGGTCGCCGGGAGCTACACGCTTTTGGCGACGTATGAGCGGCCGTTCAAGGGCCAGGGCGAGACACTGACCTTCTCCGGTGCGAGGCCGCTCGACGCCCAGACCGAGCAGGGCTACACCCTGGTGACGAGCGCGTACCAGTTCCGGGTGCAACCGGCGGAAGTGTCGCCCGGCCTGCTGGTGCTGGAGCCGGGTGAAGTGCCGGCGGAATACCGCCTGTTTTTCGACGCGCCGATCCTCGCGGCCTATCGCTACACCGCGCGGCCGTTCAACCTGCGGCTGGCTCTCAGTCCGCTGACCCAGGGGGATTCTCTCAGTCAAGTGGTGGACCGCGCGTCGCTCGTGTCCCGCATCTCACAGGAAGGGCAGGTGCTGACGGACGTGCGCTACTACGTGAAGAACCGGGGGAACACACATCTGCGGGTGACGCTGCCGCAGGACACGCAGCTTTGGTCGGCGACGGTGGACGGCAAGCCGGTGGTGCCGGTGATCGACAAGAAGGCGAACCTGATTCCACTGCCCCAGAACGCGGCGCCGGACGCCGTGTTGGTGGTCGATCTGAAGCTGGCTTCGCGGTCGAAGAATCCGGCGCGCATCTCGTTGGCCGCTCCGGTGGTGGCGGCCCCGGTGATGTTGGCCGAATGGAAGCTGGAGCCCGATACGGGGCGGCGACTGGTCTACCGCAAAGGGTCGCTCCAGCCGGTCGGCGGAATTCCTGATAGGACGGGCTTTGCGCAATGGGGGCGGGTGCTTTCGAGCGGTCGGGCCTTTCAAGCGGTCTTCATCGGCGGCGCCGCTTTGGTCCTCGTAATCATCGCGGTGGGAGTCTGGCGCCTGACGGTGCGGGAGGGAGTCCATCGATTCAGCGCCCGGCACCTTGTTGGACTGGTCGTCGGACTCGCGGCGATGGCGATGGCGACGGTGGCGTGGGTCGAGCTGGCCGGGGTGGTCGCGCAGCAGCGTCAGTGGCCGGCGCACGAGGTGACTTTGGTGGCGCCGGTGCAGCAGGCGAACAGTGCTTTGCAGGTGGAGGTGGGGAACATCGCGGAAGAGGCGGGAGATAGCAGTCTGGCGAGCTGGGTTCTCGTGGTGCTCGCGGCTGTGGCGTGGGGCTATGGTGCGGCGGCCGGAGGGATGCGACGTCCCGCAACGTCGGTGGTGGGATGGACGCTGCTGGCGCTGGCGGCCTTGGTGGCGACGAACGGCGGCGGCGGGTTGCTGGGAGTTCTGGCGGTGTTCGTGGGCTGGCACATCGTGATCCCGGAACTGCGGCGGCTGTTCGCGGTGCCGAAGCGGCCGGACGCGTCGTCGACCCTGCCTCCCGCCGGGGGCGTTTCCGGAGCCGCCACGGCGGCGGTATTGGCGGGCTTACTGTGGATTGGATCAGCCGGTGGCGCGGCGGCCGCGACGGCGCCGGGCGCATTGCCGCGTGAAGCCCGTTTGCCGGAGTCGGTGGTGCAGGAGATCCGGGTGGATGAAAACTCCGCCACGGCGGTGGCGACGATCCGCTGGACGGCGGAAAAGGGACAGGTGTTGCCGTTGCTGTTCGAGCCGGCGGTGCTGACGCGGGTCCAGTATCCGACGAACGCCTTGAAACTTGTCTCCGCGGCCATTCAGGGAAGGCGGGTCCAGCAGTTGGTCGCGCTGGAGACCGGGCGGTTCGACGTGGTGGTGGAGTATGAGGTGGGTGTCCAATTCAGGGATGTTGAACCGTCTGGCATGGGCGGAACCGGGATCGAATTGCCGACGCAGTTCGGTCTGGTCAACCGGCTCAAGCTGACGGTGCTCAACCAAGACGTGGACGTGGTTTCCACGGGTGCGGCGTCGATCCAGCGCGAGGTCGTGGGCAGCAACACGGTGGCGAATCTGGTTCTGCGGCCGACCGTCGGGACGTGGATCGTCTGGAAGCCCCTCAGCCGCGACGTGCGGCGCGAGAAGCCGGTCTTCTACGCGGAGCTGACCCATCTCTATGTGCCGTCGGCCGGGGTCATCGAAGGGGCGCACCAGGTATCGATCCGACCGGCCCAGGGCGAACTGGCGGAGCTGGCGTTCACCGTGCCGACGGGCGTGACGGTGACGGATGTGCAGGGGGCCGACCGATTGGTGGCGCAGTGGCGCTTCGACCCGGATCGGCACCGGTTGTTGGTGCGTCTGTCGACGGCGCAGTCCAAGCCGTTCGCCTTGGTCATCCGCTCTCAACGGGCTACGAGCACGCTGCCGGTGGCGGAGACTGTCGGACTGGTCGTGGTGGAGGGCGCGGCCGCGCAGGTCGGGATGCTGGGAGTGGCCACGGGCAATGAAGTGCAGCTGGATTCGGTCGAAGCCGAGGGGCTTTCTCCGATCAATCTGGAGGATTATCCGGCGGCGATGACGGCGCTGATGGCGGGGCAGGTTCCGGGACTGACCGTGCGGCGCGCGTTCCGTTGTCCTGATCTGAAGGCGACGGCGTTGATCAAGGCTTCCGCGATGGAGCCGGACATCCGGGTGGAGGCGCAGGACACGGTATCCTTGAGCGAGGACCGGACGGTGTTGGCCTCGACCCTGGACGTGGCCATCACGCGGGCGGGGATCTTCCGTCTGAGCTTCGTGCTGCCCGAGGGCATGGACGTGGAGACGATCAGCGGCGAGGCGTTGAGCCATTGGACCGAATTGAAAACGGAGACGAACCGCGTCGTGACCCTGAACCTCAAAGGCCGCACCGAAGGGCCGCAACGGTTCCAGATCAATCTGGTCGGTGGCGGCGTCGGGGCGACGAACGCCTGGACGGTGCCGAGGCTGTCGCTCCGCGAAGCCAGCAAGCAACGGGGGACGCTGGTGCTGGTGCCGGAGCAGGGGATGCGGTTGCAGGTGGGGACGCGCGAGGGCGTGACGCAGCTCGATCCGCAGAAGTCCGGCATTCGCCAGAAGGGCGTGCTGGCGTTCCGCGTTTTGCAGGCGGCATGGACCGTCGCGCTGGAGATCGAGCAGGTGGATCCCTGGATCCAGGTGACCGGTCTCCAACATGCGACGGTGGGCGAGGCGCAGATGAAGGTGACGGCGAACCTGCAGTTCCAGATCGAGAACACCGGACTGAAGGCGTTCCGCGTGATGCTGGCCACCAACGCGGAGAACGTGCGCTTCCAGGGCGAACACGTGGCGGATTTCCTGCCGGTCGAAGAGGCGGGCACGAATGGATTGCGGACGTGGGAAGTGAAGCTGCAGCGGCGCGTGATCGGAGCGTATCTGCTCCAGGCGACGTATCAGATTCCCGTCACGGCCCAGGCGACCGGGACGACTTTGCGAGGAGTGGAGGTCGCGGGCGTGAATCTGCAGAGAGGCTATGTGACCGTGCAGGCGGGCGGGCGTTTGCAGGTGCGGGCGGCGGCGCCCCAACAGCTCCAGCCGACGGAGTGGCAGGGCATTCCGCGCAATCTCCTGAAAGACCTCCCGGATGCGGCGGCGAGCTTCGCCTTTCGTCTGGTGGAACCCGGCTTTCTGTTGCCATTGACGTTGGAACGGCACGAGGCGGCGAAGCTGCTGCCGGCGCGGGTGACCCATGTGACCTTCACCTCGGTCGTCTCGGACACCGGCGCGATGTTGACGCAGGCCCGGTTGGAGCTGCTGCCGGGCGACAAGCGTTTGCTGCACCTTTCGCTGCCGAAAGACGCGACCTTCTGGTTTGCCTTCGTGAATCAAAACGGCGTGTGGCCGTGGACGGAGAAGGACCAGATCCTCATTCCCCTGGAACAACAGGCGGCGGGCGGAAAGCCGGTGACGGTCGAGATCTTCTTCACCAGCCGGGTCGGCGTGGCGGGTGGGAGCTCGCTCGATCTGGAACTGCTGGCGCCGAAGTTCGACCTGCCCTTGGAGGACATCCGTTGGCGCGTGTTTCTCGGCGACAAGTGGAACGTGACCCGTTGGACGGGCGCGTTGCAGATGGAGCGCGAGGAAGTCGTGTCCCTGCCGGCGTCGGCGGAGCTGGGAAGCTATCTGCAACAGGAGGCGAGCCAGCGGCAGGAGAAGACCAGGGAGGCCGAACAGATGCTGGTGCTGGGCAACCGGGCGCTGGCGCAGGGCGACCCGCAACAGGCGCGGAGGGCCTTCCAGAACGCCTACGGACTTTCGCAGCACGACGACGCGTTCAACGAGGACGCGCGGGTGCAGTTGAACAACCTGAAGAAACAGCAGGCCTGGATGGGGCTCAACAATCTGCAGGAAGCCGCCGTGGGAGGCGTGGCCGTGCAGGGACGCATCAACTACACGCAGGAGGACGCGAAACGGTTGATGGACCGGAGCGGGGCGGACGACAACGCGGCGCTCATGCGATTGGCGGAGCGCATCGTACAACAGCAGGACGCAGCCGTGGCGAATCCGGCGGTGATCCGGGCGAACGTGCCGGAGCAGGGCCGGTTGTTGACCTTCAAGCGGGCGGTGATGGTCGATACTTGGGCGGACCTGAACATCGGGCTGGAGGCGGAGGCGGTGCGGGCCGCGTCGGGCTGGATGAAGACCGGATTGGTGGCGGGGTTGGTCGTGCTGTTCGGGACCGGTCTCGCCATCGGTCAGCGCCGGCCGCGGGAGAAGAATTGAAGTGTCAGGGAAACCACGACTGCGCAGAGCAAACTACCGTTGCTGCCTTCCGGCCCTGGCGGGATTCGTAAGTCCGCGCCCCATGGCCCCTGACGAGCGGAAAGTGGAGTGTCGGACCCGGGGTTGGCAAATGGGAAATGGTGGGACGCGGCCGATGGGCGAAGTCCGAAGAGACAGGCCGGGTTTCCGATGAAAATAGCCACTTGCCAAAGACCCTTTTGCTGTGGCCTTATCTGCCCCCGCCCGGTTGCGCGGTTAGCTCAGTGGTAGAGCATTACCTTGACACGGTAGGGGTCGCAGGTTCGAACCCTGCATCGCGCACCACCTCTCCTTCTTCTCCTGTTTTGATCCCCGAAGCGCGCGCGTGGCAGACATCCTGACCCGGAGGACTTTTCAATTTTTCGCGAAACCTTCGGTCCAATTGTTCCGTCCATTGAGGCAGAACATCCATTCGTACCATGAATCCCTCCGAGAAATACGCCTGCGAACACTGCGCCAAGACCGAGGATTTCTTCCTGACGCGGAGGCAGTTCCTGCACCGGTTCGGGATGGGTTTCGGGGCGTTGAGCCTGGCCACGGTCCTGGGGGGCGACAGCCTTGTTTCTGGAGCGTCGGTGATGGAATCGACCCATCCGCTCCGACCGCACGCTCCCCATTTCCCGGCCAAAGCCAAGGCGGTCATCCATGTCTTTGCCCAAGGAGCGCCCTCTCATGTGGACACGTGGGATCCGAAGCCGGAGCTGACGCGGATGGATGGCCAGACCATTCCCGGCGGCATCGCGATGGGGTCGCCCTTCAAGTTCCAGAAAATGGGGAAGTCCGGGATCGAAGTGAGCGAGGTCTTTCCGGAGCTGGGCCAGCACGTGGACGACTTGGCGGTGATCCGTTCGATGTGGACGGACATCCCCGCGCACGACGTGGCGACGGTGATGATGAACACCGGATCTACGCGGCTGGCGCGGCCGAGCCTTGGATCGTGGACGGTGTATGGACTGGGCTCGGAGAACCAGAACCTGCCCGGCTTCATCTCGCTGCGGAGCGGAGGCGGCCTCCCGGTGGGCGGAACGGCGAACTGGCAGGCGGCATTCCTGCCGGGTGCTTTCCAGGGAACGAGCATCAATACCCAGGCCGGCACGGTGGCCGGGATGATCCAGAACATCCGGAACCAGTATTCGTCGCCGAAGGAACAGCGTCGGCAGCTCGATCTGGTGCAGCAGTTGAACGCGATGCACGCGCAGAATCTCCAGAAGGACGCGGCCCTGGAAGCCCGGCTGGAGGCGTATGAGATCGCCTTCCGGATGCAGACCGAGGCGACGGACGCCTTCGACCTTTCGAAGGAGCCGCAGTCGGTGCGCGACCTCTACGGCAACACGCCGCAGGGGAAGCAGATGCTGCTCGCTCGACGCTTGGTGGAACGCGGGGTGCGTTTTGTGCAGGTCTGGGCCGGCGGATGGGACCATCACCAGGATCTGGAGGTTCGGTTGCCGGAAAAGGCCAAGGAGATCGACAAGCCGTTGGCCGCGTTGCTCACGGATCTGAAGCAGCGGGGCCTGCTCGACAGCACGGTGGTCATCTGGGGCGGAGAGTTCGGCCGCAAGCCGACGAAGGATCGCAACGGCAACGACAATCCGGGCCGCGACCACAACAACAACGCCTTCTCCACCTTGATGGCGGGAGGGGGCGTGAAGGGCGGGATCACCTACGGAGCGACGGACGATTTCGGATCGAAGGCGGTGGAGGACAAGGTGCACGTGCACGACCTGCACGCGACGGTCTTGAGGCTGCTGGGCTTCGACCACACCAAGCTGACCTACCGCTACAACGGGCGCGACTTCCGGTTGACGGACGTGTCGGGCGAAGTGGTGAAGGGGATCATCGCTTAATGGAGACCACAGACATGGCCGCACCTTTGGAAAAACGGGAAGGAACGAACATCGAACAACCAACGCTGAACGCCGAAGGTCGGCTGCGGAGGTGGTTGGGCGTTGGCCGTTGGGCGTTGAATGTTGGATGTTTCCTTGCGGTGACCTCCGTCTTCGCGGGATCTGCCATCGCAGCCGAACCGACGACGACTCTGACCAAAGCCCAGTCCGACTTCTTCGAGCAGAAGGTCCGGCCGATCTTGGAAACGAAGTGCTACAAGTGCCACAGCCACTCTGCGGAGAAGATCAAGGGCGGTCTGGTTTTGGACAGTCGGGAGGGCGGGCTGCGGGGAGGGAACACGGCACCGGCGGTCGTGCCGGGAAACGTGGCGGAGAGCCTGCTGATCAAGGCGATTTCCTACACGGACCCGGACCTCGAAATGCCGCCGAAAGGGGAAAAGCTTTCCGCCGGGCAAATCGCGGACCTGACCCAGTGGATCAAGATGGGCGCGCCGGATCCGCGCGAATCCACCGCCAAGAAATACGGCGGAGCGGGCCGGGCCCATTGGGCCTTCCAGAAGCCGAAGCTTTCGGAGATCCCCGCCGTGAAGGACGAACTCTGGGGACAGACACCCATCGACCGCTTCGTGCTGGCGAAACTGGAGGAGAACGGGATGGCGCCCAATCCCCGCGCCGACAAAAGGACGCTCCTTCGGCGGGCCTATTTCGACGTGATCGGATTGCCTCCGACGCCGGAGCAGGTGGACGCGTTCGTGAAGGACGAATCACCGGACGCGTTTGCCAAGGTGGTCGATGAACTGCTGGCGTCGCCGCGCTACGGGGAACGCTGGGGGCGGCATTGGCTGGACGTCGCTCGCTACGCCGACACCAAGGGCGAGGTGCGCCGGCAACAGGAAGATCCGCGCTATCCCTTCGCATGGACCTATCGCGACTATGTGATCGACGCCTTCAACAAGGACAAGCCGTTCGACCGGTTCATCATCGAGCAGATCGCCGCTGACCGGCTCAATCTCGGCACGGACAAGAGCGCATTGGCGGCGCTGGGTTTCCTCACGCTGGGCAACCACTTCAACGGAATGGTGCCGGATATCGTCGCCGACCGGATCGACTTGGTGACGAAGGGATTCCTTGGGCTGACGGTGACTTGCGCGCGATGCCACGACCACAAGTTCGATCCCATTTCGCAGAAGGACTACTACGCGCTCTATGGCATCTTCAGCAGCAGCTACGAGCCGGACAAACTCCCGGCGCTCAAGCCGATAGCGAACACCGCCGAGTACCAGGATTACCTCAAGAAAGCGGCCGAGTTCGAAGTGGATCCAAAGGAGATGCGGCGGAAGTTGCAGGCTTTGCGCAAGGACCCCGATCCGACGAAGCGGCGGGAATTGCAGCGGGAACAACAACGACAACTGCGGGGTGCGACCGATCTGGAGATAAACCATCCGGGAGCGCCGGCGCGGGCAAATGTGCTGGTGGACAGCGCCAAGCCGAAGGATTCGCCGCTCTTCATCCGGGGCGAGGCGAAGAATCTGGGAGCGGTTGTCCCGAGGAGTTTCATCAATGTGTTGGCCGGCCCGAACGATCCGCCGTATCGCAACGGCAGTGGGCGGTTGGAGCTGGCCCGCGACATTGCGAGCAAGAACAACCCGATCACGGCGCGGGTCATCGTGAACCGGGTCTGGCAGGAGCATTTCGGGGAGGGTTTTGTACCGACCCCCGATGACCTGGGGAACCAGTCGGAGAAGCCTTCACATCCCGAATTGTTGGACTATTTGGCGGTGAAGTTCATGCAAAAGGGTTGGTCCCTGAAGAAGCTGCATCGCGAGATCATGCTCTCGGCCGTTTACCAGCAGAGCAGCGCAGTGAACGGAAAGTTTGCCGTGATCGATCCGCAGAACCGCTTGCTCTGGCGGGCGAACCTGCGGCGATTGGACTTCGAGGCGTTGCGGGACTCGATCCTCGCTATCGCGGGCACTTTGGACGCGACGATGGGCGGGAAGCCGGTCGACCTTGGGGCTGAACCGTATGTCACCCGGAGAGCGGTCTACGGCTATGTCGATCGCCGAAACCTTTCGGAGGTGATGACTCAGTTCGACTTCGCGAATCCGGACAGTCCGACGGGCAGACGGCACGTGACGATCGTGCCCCAGCAGACACTGTTCATGATGAACAGCCCGTTGGTCGCCGAGCAGGCAAGGAAGCTGGTGAACAAAGATGAATTCGTCGGATTGACCGGCGAGGAGGACCGCGTCAACGCGCTGTTTCGGCAGATATTCCAACGGCCGGCTTCAAGGCTGGAAATGGAGCTGGCGTTGCAGTTCGTGGCGGTGACACCGGAGAAGGATTCGGCTCCCGAGCTTGCCGGAGGTCGCCGAATGCCCCCAGTTCAGCGGTCTCGTTTGGAGGCGCGAATGAAGGATTCCGGCACGCCCCCTCAGCTCCAGCAACGGATCAAGCAGCAGCTTCAGGACGAGCAGACGCGGCACCGGGCGCCGCTCGGGGCCTGGGAAAAGCTGGCGCAGGCGCTCTTCGAGACGAACGAAGCCTCGTTCATCAACTGATTCCGTGCGGATTCGCTCAAGCCGGGAAGCGGATGATCCGAGCTTGCTTGCAGCAGCGGACATTGGTTAGTTCCGCTTCGAAATTATGGCTAAAAAGGCTCTCATCACCGGCATCACGGGACAGGACGGTTCCTATCTCGCGGAGCTTCTGCTCTCCAAAGGCTACGAAGTCCACGGCATCATCCGCCGGGCAAGCACCTTCAATACCCATCGGCTCGACGCGATCTACAGCGATCCGCACGCCCCCAAGCACAAGCTGTTTCTCCACTATGGAGATCTCTCGGATGCGAGCAACCTTGCCCGTCTCATCGCGAAGATCCAGCCGGAAGAGGTCTACAATCTCGCTGCCCAGAGCCATGTGCGGGTGAGCTTCGACAGCCCGGAATACACCGCCGATATCACCGGCACGGGCACGATCCGCTTGCTTGAAGCCATCCGCGACGCCGGCATCAAGCCCCGCTTCTATCAGGCGTCTTCGAGCGAGATGTTCGGTCTCGTGCAGGAAGTGCCCCAGAAGGAGACCACCCCATTTTATCCTCGCAGTCCGTATGGCGCGGCCAAGGTGTACTCGTATTGGATCACGGTGAACTACCGCGAGTCCTACGGCCTGCACGCCAGCAACGGCATCCTCTTCAACCACGAGTCGCCGCGCCGTGGTGAGACGTTCGTGACGCGCAAGATCACCCGCGCCGTGGCCCACATCCTCGCGGGGCTTCAGGACAAGATCTTCCTCGGCAACCTCGACTCCAAACGCGACTGGGGCTATGCGAAGGAATACGTCGAGGGCATGTGGCTCATGCTCCAGCAGGACGAGCCGGACGACTACGTTCTGGCCACCAACGAGACCTACTCCATCAAGGAATTCCTCGAAACATCCTTCGGGCATGTCGGCTTGGATTGGCAAAAATACGTGGAGATCGATCCCAAGTACTTCCGTCCCGCCGAAGTGGACCTGCTCATCGGCGACTACAGCAAGGCGAAGAAGAAGCTGGGCTGGGAACCGAAGACCAAGATGCACGAACTGGCCAGGCTGATGGTCGATTCCGACGTGGCCCTGCTGAAGGCGCACCGCGAAGGCCGGACGAAGCTGACGACCTGAGCGACTTATCAATCTCAATGAAAAAAGGCGCGGAAGCGATTCCGCGCCTTTTTTTATTGGAGGAGCGCCGACGGCCTCGTCCGCGAGTTCCGCTGAGAATTGAATTGGGGCCGAAGGGCACTGGGACGCGGTCTCGCGGACGGGACCGTCCGAGCACCGTTTCAGCGAGTGATCAGCGCGCCGCGTTCCTGCTGCCGCTGGAAGTCGGCGTAGGCCATTCGGATGCCCAGTTCCAGATCGACTTGGGGCCTCCAGCCCAGCGCGAAGAGCTTGGAGCTGTCCATCAGCTTGCGCGGGGTGCCGTCGGGTTTGGTCTTGTCCCAGACGATTTCACCGGCGAATCCAACGACCTTCCCGACCAGTTCCGCCAGCGCCTGGATCGTCACCTCGGAGCCGGAACCGACGTTGATGTGGGTCTCGTCGCTGAAGTTCTCCATCAGGAAGACACACGCTCTGGCGAGGTCGTCGGAGTGCAGGAATTCCCGCAGCGGCGAACCGGTTCCCCAGCAGGTGGCGGTTGGACAATTGGCGGTTTTGGCGTCGTGGAATTTCCGGATCAATGCGGGCAGAACGTGCGAGTTGTTCAGGTCGTAGTTGTCATTGTCGCCATACATGTTGGTCGGCATGGCGCTGATGAAGTCGCTGCCGTATTGGCGACGATAGGCCTGGCACATCTTGATCCCGGCGATCTTGGCGATGGCATACCACTCGTTGGTCGGTTCCAGCGGAGCGGTCAGGAGCGATTCTTCCTTGATCGGCTGTTCGGCGAACTTCGGATAGATGCAGGAGCTGCCGAGGAAGAGCAGCTTCTTGGCGCCGCCGAGGCGGGCGCCTTCGATGAGGTGGTTCTGGATCTGGAGGTTCTGGTAGAGGAAATCCGCAGGGAAATTGTGGTTGGCCAGGATGCCGCCCACTTTGGCCGCCGCTACGAACACGTAGTCGGGCTTTTCGGCGATGTAGAAGTCGCGCACCGCATGGAAGTCGAGCAGATCGAGCTCCTTGCGGGTTTTACCGATCAAACGGGTGGCTCCGAGGCGCTCCAGCTCGCGCCAAATGGCACTTCCAACCAATCCGCGATGCCCGGCGACGAAGACCTTGTGTTCTTTCCAAAAACTCATGCGCGGGGTTATCCCAGAACGGACAGGGCAGAGAAAAGGCGCAACTTTTCAAGTTCGGTGGCGTTTTCACGGGAAGCTGGCCGTGAGCTGGCGGACAGGCACACGAAACTGGCCAAATCACGGACATGATGCAAACTCCCGTAGCTGCTGGCGCCACGCGGCGTTCCGCTCCGGAAAACCAACAAAATCGTAACCATGAAGATTCAGTCCACTCGTCGCTCAGGCTTCACTCTGGTCGAGATCATGATCGTCGTCGCCATCATCGGATTGCTGGCCGCCATCGCCATTCCCAACTTCGTCAAGGCCCGCACCACGGCCCAGACGAACGCGTGCATCGCCAATCTGAAGCAGATTCAGGGCGCGATCGAAATGTGGGCGCTTGAGACCAAGAAGGGTCCCTCCGCAGCCGTCACCGTCGGTGATGTCTCGGGAGGAGCCGACAAGGGTATTCGCCCCCTGATCAACACGGATCTGACCTGCCCGGCGGGCGGCACCTATGGACTGACCACGGTCTCGAACGTGCCGACCTGCACGGTCGCGGGCCACTCGATCTGAGCGATCGAGTTTTCAGCCCTTCTTGCCCCGCCGAAGCGCTGCTTTGGCGGGTTTTTTAGTTTTTGGAGGTCGGTGTGACGCGAGCGAAGAAACGGATGGTTCCAAGGAATGGAAGCGGAACCGTTCCTGCTTTCGAGGTGTGGTCGCATTGCCGATAAACCGATAATCCCATGAAAAATCTCCGCCCATCCCACTCCGGCTTCACGTTGGTCGAGATCATGATCGTCGTCGCCATCATTGGCCTGTTGGTCGCCATCGCGATTCCGAATTTCCGCAAGTCCCGTGAATTGGCCGCCTACAACGTCTGCATCGAGAACATGACGCAGATCGAGGCCGCCAAACAGATTTGGGGCATGGAGAACGGCAAGAAGAACGGCGATGTTGCCTTGGAGGCCGATCTTGTGGGTTCGGCGCTCTACATCCGGGTCGCTCCGGAGTGCCCGGCGGGCGGCACGTATTCCTACGGTCATATCGGGACGAACGTCACCTGCACGATCCCGGGTCACGTTTTGAACTGAGAAGAACGAACTGGTTCGCGGTGGGCGGCCACCAAGGAAAAAGCGCAGGCACAACGCCTGCGCTTTCTCGCGTTTTGAGTTCAGGCCCGAACTTTGATCAATCCTTCAGGCCGAGCTTGCGGCGGGTCTCCAACTCTGCGGCCCGGGCGGCTTTGCGTTCTTCGACCCGTGCTTGGTCGGTTGACGCTTTGAGCGAGGGCATTTCGTCCTTCATGTCCATCGCGGCCTGTGAAGCCGCTTCCGGGGTCTTGAGCACGGTGGGCTTGATCAGGACCATCATCTCCGTGCGGCGGTTGCTCTTGTTGGTGCTGCGGAAGAGGGCGCCGAGGCCCGGGATGTCCTTCAGGAGAGGCACGCCCGACACGGTGCTGCTGCGATCATTCCGGATGAACCCGCCCAACGCGACGATTTCGCGGTCCCTGACGGCGACCTTGGCGGTCGCGGCGCGCTGGGTGGTGGTAGGAACGGGGTTGCGATCGATCACGACGCTGTCGCCGCGCTGCTGGATGTCCTGGGTGATGTCCATGACGACGAGGCCGTCCGGATTGATCAGCGGGAGAATCTCCAGATCGATGCCGATGAAGGTCTGCTGATACTGCGAACGGGAGCCGCCGTTGATGTCGGTGATGGTGCCGGTGACCAGGGGATATTGTTCGCCGATGCGCAGCGTGGCAGGGACGGCGTGGGAGGTCTGGACCCGGGGACGGGAGAGGACGTTGATGTCGCCATTCCCGGCCACCGCTCTGACCGCCACTTCGAGGTCGTTGCCCCAGGTGCCGGTGTAGCCGAAGCCGGAGGGAGGGCTGGAAATGTTGGTCAACACTCCGAAGATTCCGCCGTTGTTGGCGCCGCCGCCGCCGGTGAACTTGCCGGTGGTTTTGGGCGGTTGGTAGACGCTCACCCCGTAGTCGAGGGTGTTGTTGAGGCTGACCTCCATGATGATCGATTCGATCAGCACTTGGGCGAGGACGACGTCCAGCTTCTCGATGATGGACTTGACCATGATCATGTCGGTGTTGCTGGCAAAGATAAGCAGGGAGTTGGTCCTCTCGTCCGCGATGATCTTCACGTTGCCGAGGATCTCGAACTCTCCGCCACCCGCTGCGCGCTGGATGATATTGCGCAGGTTGCTCTGGAAGTTGTTCGCACCGGGGAGGCCGCCCCCGCCCCGATTGACGGTGGTGCGGTTGTTCTGGAGCGAGTTGACCTGTCCGCCGAATCCTCCTCCTCCTCCTCCGTAACCACCGGACGAGCCTCCTCGGTTTCCGAACGAGGAGCCACCGCCGCGACTGCTGGAGCCCGAGCGGCTGCCGCCAAGGCCGGAAGTCCGGGTGGACTGTCCGACCGTGGTGCCGGAGCCGCTGGGGCTGAGGGTGCCGAGGACGTTGGCGATGTCGGCGGCCAGGGCGTATTTGATCGGAATGATCTCGGGCTTGATCTCCATCTCCGAGATCGTGTCGATCTTCGCGATGACCTCCAGCATGCGCTTCACGTTCTCCGTGTAGTCGCGGAGCACGAGGGTCTGGGTGCTGGGGATCTGGATGATGCTGTTCGGCGTCTTGGCGAACGGCTGGATGACCGCGAGGACATCCTCCATGGCGGCGTATTTCAGCTGGATGATCTGTTGGATGACCGCGCCGGAGTCGGGCAGCTCGTCCGCCTTCAGTTTGGAGAATTCGCCGCCGGCTTGGGCCACGCCGGTGTCGGGCACGACCTTCACGAACTTTGCCCCGATGGGCACGAGGGTGATTCCGTTCATCCCGAGCGTCGTTTCAAGATAGACGATGGCCTCCTTCCTCGTCATCGGCCGCGGGGCCTTGAGCAGGATTTTTGTGGTGTCGAGATTGACGTTCAGTGGCGAGGTCTGTCCGCCGTAGATCGGGGTTTTTTCAACCAGTTCGAAATATTTGTCCAGGACCTGGGCCAACGGAGCGGCCTCCGCGCTGAAACGGATGCTGGGCACTTCTTCGCCGGCGGGGATGGTGTCGCCTTCTGCCGACGGTGGGACGACGCCAGCAGCGGGGGCGACCGGCGTGCTTCCGGGGAACGAGGGAAAGGCGGGTCCGGCCGTCGGGGCGGGCGCGGCGGCGGCCCCCGGGGCGGGAATCGTCGAGGCCACCGCAGCCGGAACTGCCGGGACAGCCTGGGCCGCGGCGGCCCGGGCGGGAAACGGCCGGCGGGTCGGCACGGTCTGCGCCGGGACGTTGCCGGGGCTGTTCGTGGCGGGCGGCGCGGGAACGGTGAGATCGGTTTGAGCACCCGCCGTGGCGGCGAGGAGCGATCCGAGAAGAAGTGCGGCGGTGGTTTTCACGGAAATTATTTATTGGCGACGGTGGTCGCCGACTTCTTGGTCAGGCTGTTCTTCTGAAAGCTGGCGGTGAGGGTGAGTGTGCCCGAGAGCCTGGTCTTGGTGGCCTCCGGTTTGACGTTCATGTCCCGGACCCGGATGAGCGACTTTCCGTTGCTGAGTTCATACATGAAGTCGAGCAGCTGCTTTTCGTCGGCGTTGTTGAAGGTCAGGTTGACGGACTGTTCCTCGAAGACGTCACCGGGTGAGGCGGTGGCGGCACCACGACCCGAAGTTTGGATGCTCTGAGTCACGATGCCGTTGGCCGAAGCGGCGGCTTGGATGGTGCGGATGAGCTGGACGGCGTATTCTTCGGGGAGGATGGCAGCACCGTCTCCCTCCAGCTTTTTAAGACGGGCTTCGTAGCCGGCGGGGCCGGGGACTCGGCCGATTTCGCGTTGATAGGTCACGTAGTCCTGGGTGGCGAACTTGATGGCCTTCTTGGTCTTCGCCCACTGCGGAAACAGCGGAAAGACGAACCAGATGTTCAAGAAGACGAAAACGACGAGGCCGATGGCGACGACGACGCGGATTTCGTGCGGCTTGAGGTTCAGTTTTTCGAGGAAACGGATCACTTGCTGTCCTCCCCGATGGTGACGGCGAAGTTCCAGTTCAACGTCTGGTTGCCGGGGGAGCCGCTCAGGCGTTGGTCGGGCGGCGTGACGGAGACCTTCTGGCCGTTGATCGTCGTTTTTGCGAGGCGCTCGTTGTAGTCGGTCACCTTGGTTTGGGCCGATTCCGGGCCGGTGCCGAAGAGCGTCATTTTCTTGCCGCCGGAGATGACGAGGGACGAGAGCTGAAGTTCCTGGGGAAGCTCGACGGCGGCGGTCTTCCAGGCATCGAGAGCGGCAAACTTGAGGTTGGCCTGTTGTTCGAGGATCTCGACGCGTTTCTTCATCTGGAAGGCGTTGGTGTAGCTGCCGGCGATCTGCCGCACGCTGGCGTCGATGCGCTGTTGCTGGAACTTCACCACCTGGAGCGCGGCGACGTAGAGGATCACGCCGATGACGTAGGCGCTGAGGACGGCGCCAAGAGCACCGATCCAAAGGCGGTTGTTGAGCTGCTGTTGGTAGGCTAGGGCGCGTTCGGACGGAAGGAGCGCGGCGGCGTTGCCGGAACGCAGCGCACGCTCGGCGCAGCGAGTGGCCAGCTCGGCCGGTGCCGGCGGTGGCTGGACTTCGGGCGATTTGCCGAGGGCTTCGGCGACCGCAGGCTCCCATTCGTTGATGGTCTCGGGTCCTCCGACCAGATGCCAATCGGGCTCGGCGAGGAGCCAGCCTTCGAGTTCACCGGCCCACTGGATCTGGGCGATCTGGTTGCGGAGGGCTTTGGCGCGGTCGGCGACGGACGCGGTGCCGAGGAGGGAGATGTTTTGCCAGGCACCGTTGGCCCACCAAGCGGCGAGCGACGTGGTGGCGTTGATCGGGACGAGCCAGGCGCTGTCGGAGGCGGGCTGGAGCGCCAGCAACTGGTCGAGGATGGGAAGATCCAGCCGGTCGGCGTTGAAGCCCTGGGCTTCCAGAACCCCGAGGAATTGTTCCACTGCGGCCCGGGGCAGGATGACGAGGAGGATGGTCTGCTGGTTTTCGAGGCCGCCCGGCAGACGGAGATGGGTCCAGACGACCTGGCCGACGGGCAGGGGGGAAAGCTTTTCCAGCTGGAGCTCCAGCATCGGGGCGAGTTCGCCCTCGTCGCACAGGGGAAGTTGGAGGGCGCGGAGGAAGATCCGTTCGGCCGGGAGCCAGGCGATGTTCAGCCGCTTTTGGACGGCGGCCCGCCAGTCTTTGCCAACGATTTCCTGGGAGATGGGACCTTCGTCTTCGACGACCCGGTCTTCGCGGAGCTGCGGCTTCTGCTTGTCGACGGAGAAGTGCCACAGCTTGCGCGGGTGGCCGGGCCGGATGTCCAGCACGTTGGCCACGGGCCAGCGGGAAGAATGGGGCTTCAGCTTTTCACCCATACTTCAGTGCGGCTGTCGTCCACGAGCGATTTCATGTGTTCCTCGGACTGGGTGACGCGGAGGACTTCCTCCAGGGTGGTGATGCCGTTCTTGACCTTGAGCCAGCCGTCCTGGCGCAGGTTCTTCATGCCGCCTTCCACCGCTTTCTGGGCGATGTTCGAGGCCGGGGCGCGCTGCATGACCAGTGGGCGGATGGCCTCGGTGACGATGAGCAGTTCATGGATGCCCTGCCGGCCCTGATAGCCGAGCATGCGGCATTCTTCGCAGCCAAGGCCGCGATAGAACGTGACCGAATCCGCTGCGTGGGCCGGAAAGCCGATCTTCCGGAGATACTCCGGATCGACCTGTTGCGGCGTCTTGCAATGCGGACAAATGGTGCGGACCAATCGCTGGGCCATGATCGCCTCGACCGAAGACGCCACGAGGAACGGCTCTATCCCCATGTCCACGAGTCGGGTGAAGGCGCTGGGAGCGTCGTTCGTGTGCAGCGTGGAGAAGACCAAGTGACCCGTCAGCGAGGCGCGGATGGCGATCTCGGCCGTCTCGGAATCACGGATTTCGCCGACCATCACCACGTTGGGATCCTGCCGCAGGATGTGGCGCAGGCCCATCGCAAACGTCAGGCCGATGTCGGAGCGGACGGCGATCTGGTTGATGCCCTTCAGCTCGTATTCGACGGGCTCCTCGATGGTGATGATCCGTTTGGTGACGGAGTTGATCGTGCTAAGGAAGGCGTAGAGCGAGGTGGACTTGCCGGAACCGGTCGGGCCGGTCACGAGGAAGATGCCGTGGGGTTTGACGATGATCTCGCGGATGATCGCGTCGGCCTCGGCGTCGAATCCCAGCTTGTCCAGGCTGAAGAGAATCTTGCCGCGCATCAGCAACCGCAGCGACACGGACTCGCCGTGAACCGTAGGAACGGTGGAGACGCGGATGTCGATTTCCTCGCCTTTGATGCGGACGTTGATGCGGCCGTCCTGGGGGAGTCGCTTCTCGGCGATGTTCATTCCGGACATCACCTTGATGCGGGAGATGAGCGCCGCCTGGTAGCGCTTCAACTGCGGCGGCATCGGCGTCTGGTTCAGGATGCCGTCGATGCGGTAGCGGATGCGGAGCTCGTCCTCCTGGGGCTCGAAATGGATGTCGGTGGCGCGGGTCTTGTAGGCCTCCCAGATGATCTGGTTGACGAACTTGATGATCGACGCCTCCTGGTCGTCCTCCGTGATCTCCTTGTTGTCGCCGACGATCAGCTCCATCGGATCGTCCTTGGAGATCTCGTCGAGGGTCTCGGCTCCGACGCCGTAGTATTTCTTGAGCGTCTTCTCGATGTCGGCGCTGGTGGCCAAGGCGAACTGGACCGGACCGCGGGCGTCGAACTGGACGGCGCCGAGCATCCCGGAATCGAAAGGATTGCTGACGGCGACGGTCAGGACTCCGTCTTCCAGCACCGCCGGCATGACGTTGTATTGGAAGGCGACCTTGGTGGAGATCTTGGCGCGGGCATCGACCGGGATGTCGAGCTTGCCGAGTTCCAGGACAGGCCAATTGAGGGCCTTGCCGAGGGTCTTGAGCAACTGGTCCTCGGCCACGCCGCGTTCCCTGGCGATGAAGGCGAGCAGGGTTTCATGGCCGCCGTTCTCCGAGGCCGAGCGCCAAGCCCGCACCCACTCTGCGAACTGGTTCGCCGTGGCTATCCCCTCTTGTTCCAGGATGTTCTTGATTGAAAGCAATGCCATGTGGCCGGGTCGGTTTCGTCTAGGAAACGCGCGAACCTAAGAAAAGTTGCGCGGGAACTCCAAGGAATAAGCGGGGCAACCTTTCCTGCGCGGTCACGTGTCCGACGGGCGGGAGGCCCCTTGGAACCGGCCGGTCGGGACGCGACGGTGCGAGGCAGTTTCGGCGGATTCCCGCTCTGGAAGGGTGGCTGTCATGAAGTGGACCCTATTGTCTGATGTTTTTGATACGCTTTTGGTGAATCCGGCGTCTTCACCATCGTCAGATCCTAGGTTTCACAAGTATGGCGCTAGATATTGCTGCAATGATGTTCCGGTGTGCACGAGCGATGAAGATCGGCCCGATCTTGTTTGTTTGCGGGTTGATAGGGTCGACGAGCTCAGGGATGGCTGAAAACGGCGCAACTGCCAGCTATGCCAAGACCATCGAACCCTTGCTGATCAAATATTGTTACGACTGCCACGGCGACGGGATGTCCAAGGGCAAGGTGGCGTTCGATGGACACGCTTCGCCGGGGGATCTGGTGGGCGACCACAAGCTTTGGTCGGTCGTGTTGAAGAATGTAAGAGCGGGTTTGATGCCGCCCTTGGAAAAGCCGAGACCCGACGCCAGCGAGATCGCCGAGTTGGAGAAGTGGATCAAGCGGGACGCCTTCGATCTGGATCCCAAGAATCCGCCGGCGGGACGGGTGACGATGCGTCGCCTGAATCGCCGCGAATACCAGAACACGATCCATGACCTGATGGGCATCGAGTTCCGGACGGACGAGGAATTCCCGCCGGACGACACCGGATACGGGTTCGACAACATCGGGGACGTGCTCTCCCTGTCCCCGTTGCTGTTGGAGAAGTATCTCAAGGCGGCGGAAACCATCGTCTCGAACGCGGTTCCTGTCGTCCAATGGGTCGTCCCTTCGCAGGAGTTCTCCGGCCGTGATTTCAAGCGCAAGGACGATGCGGGCAACGCCCGGCGGCTGTCTTTCTACGACGAGGCCAAGGTGGAGCGGACGATCACTATCGCCAACCCAGGGACCTATCGGGTCCAGATCGAGCTGGGCGTGCGCGGCGCTTTCGACTTTGACCCAGGCCGCAGCCGGTTTGCCTTCAGCATCGACGGACAGGAAAAGAAATCCGACGAGTTCAAATGGGACGACGGCCGCCGGATCGCTTGGAGCACCGAAGAGAAGTGGACGCCGGGGAAACGACTGCTGGCCTTCGATCTCAAGCCCTTGGTGTCCCGGGATCAAAAGAAGTCGTCCGTGGACATGGAGGTGGTGTCCGTCCGGATCGAAGGGCCACTCGAGCCGGAATTCCGCCAACGTCCGGAAAACTACGACCGCTTCTTCAGTGGCGAGTCTCCCAGCACGCCGGAAGAACGCCGGACGGTCGCCCGGAAGGTGTTGCTCCGCTTTGCGACAAAGGCGTTTCGTAGGCCGGTCGATCCGGCGTTCTTGGATCGCTTGGTGAACTTCGCGGAAGGGGAATACAACGCTCCGGAGCGGGGTTTCGAGGGAGGATTGGCCCGGGCGATGGTGGCGGTGCTGGCCTCGCCGCGCTTCCTGTTTCGCATGGAGGATACGATCCGGACCCGGTCGTCGAAGGGTGATCCATTGGTCGACGAGTATTCTCTGGCCTCGCGGTTGTCCTACTTTCTTTGGTCGACGATGCCGGACGACGAGCTGATCGGGTTGGCCGACCGAGGGCAGCTCCGGAAAAACCTTTCTGGCGAGGTGCGCCGCATGATGGCCGACGAGCGGTCACGGGAGATGGTGGGAAACTTCGTCGGGCAATGGCTTCAGGTGCGCGATGTCGAGGGCGTGCCGATCAATTCCAGGGCGATCTTGGCGCGGGATGAAGGCGGTTCTAGCGGAGGCCGCTTTCGTCCCCGGATCGAGCTGGACCGCGCGACCCGCTTGGCGATGCGGCGCGAAACCGAGCTGGCCTTCGACTACGTGGCCAAGATGGATCGGAGCGTGGTGGAGTTGTTGGATGCGAACTACACGTTCCTGAACGAGACACTGGCCACCTTCTATGGACTAACCAACCTGAACGTGAAAGGGGACAAAATGCGGCTGGCCACACTGCCAGAGGGCAGCCCGCGCGGCGGCATCCTGACCCAGGGCTCGATCCTTGTAGTGACTTCGAATCCGGATCGGACTTCACCGGTCAAGAGAGGCCTGTTTATCCTGGAAAACCTCCTGGGTTCGCCGCCGCCGCCGCCGCCGGCCAACGTCCCTTCGCTGGAAGCCGCGGAAGCCTCGGTGAAGGACCACGAGCCGACGTTGCGCGAAGCTTTGGAACTGCACCAGAAATCGCCGCTCTGCCATTCGTGCCATTCGCGGATGGATCCACTGGGATTGGCCATGGAGAACTTCAATGCCATGGGTCTCTGGCGCGATCAGGAGCGGCACCAGCCCATCGAGTCTACGGGACAGCTGATCACAGGGGAGAAATTCTCCAACATCAGCGATCTCAAGCGGATTTTGGCCACGGCACGGCGGCAGGATTTCTATGACTGCCTGACCGAGAAGTTTCTGACCTTCGCGCTGGGCCGCGGGCTCGAATACTACGATGTCGAGACGGTCGACCAGATTGTCCATCGGCTCGAAGCAAACGAAGGCCGCTTCTCGGCTCTGTTGATGGGCGTCATCGAGTCGGCGCCGTTCCAGCGGCGTCAGACCGCGAAGCTCGTCGCCGGGGCTCGCGCGGACCGCAAACCCGAGGTAACGTCTAAACAATCCCCAATCCATGAAACCGACACCGCTTCATCCCGCTGAAATCGCCGCCGCGCGCCATGGCAGTCTGAACCGCCGCACCTTCCTGCGAGGGTTGGGCGCCTGTCTTGCTTTGCCGGCGTTCGAGTCATTCCGCCCGCTGGCGCTGCAAGCGGCCGCTGCGCCCGCCAGCGCGCTCACTCCCGGAGGAGCCCCGCTGCGGATGGCGTTTGTCTATGTGCCCAACGGCATGATCCAGAGCACGTGGTGGCCGGGGGGCGAGGGATCGGACTTCAAGCTTGCGGAAACGATGCGGCCTTTGGAGGCGCTGCGCGGCAAGGTGCAGGTGTTGGGAGGGTTGGACCACCAAAACGCCACCGCCGGGCCCGACGGAGCCGGGGATCATGCCCGGGCGAGTGGAACGTTCCTGACCGGTGTGCGGGTGAGGAAAACGGCAGGGTCGGACATCAAGGCGGGCCCGTCCATCGACCAGCTCACGGCGCAACGGATCGGTCATCTTACTCGATTTCCGTCGATGGAGCTGACCAGCGACAAGGTGCGCAAATCCGGCAACTGCGACTCCGGCTATTCCTGCGCCTATCAATACAACCTTTCGTGGAAGTCCGAGGGCACGCCTGTTTCTCCCGAGCCGAATCCGAGACTGGTCTTCGAAAGACTCTTTGGGAGCGGCGGTCCCGGTGAACGGGCGAACAATCTTCTGCGTCGTCAAAAGCAGCAGAGGTCGATCCTCGATTTTGTCCTGACGGACGCGAAGGATCTCCAAGGCAAGATGATGGCGCGCGACCGGGCCAAGCTCGACGAGTATCTGAGCAGCGTGCGCGAGATCGAGAAGCGGATCGAACTGGCCGAGAGGTTCCAAGGCAAGACCCCCGATCCCGACATGGAGACGCCGGCCGGTATCCCGGCCAACTACGCGGAACATATCGATCTGATGTTCGACATGATGGTGCTCGCGTTCCGCACCGATTCGACCCGGATCTCGACGTTCTTGATGGCGAGCGAAGGGAGCAACCGTCCGTTTCCAGAAATGGGAATTTCCGAGGGCCACCACAACCTCACCCACCACCAGAACAACAAAGAGATGATCGAAAAGGTCGCGAAGATCGACGCGTGGTACATGGAGCGGTTCGCGCGGTTCCTCGGGAAGATGGAGGCGACGGAGGACGTGGACGGACAGTCCCTCCTGCACAACTCCATGATCGTCTACGGCAGCGGCAATTCCGACGGAAACCGACACACCCACTCCAACCTCCCTCTGTTGCTTGCCGGTGCCGGTGGCGGGCGGATCACGCCGGGACGGTTCGCCAAATTTGGCGGGCAGCCCATGAGCAATCTCCTGCTGACCTTGGCCGACCAGATGGGGGCCGAAGGCATCGAGCGTCTGGGTGATTCGACGGGACGGTTGAAAGGCGTTTGACGGGACGACTCGATCGGGAAACGAACAGCCCTTCTTTAAGAACGGGCGGATCCGCGATCGGATCCGCCCGTTTCGTTTGCTGCCAGCGTGCTTGGGTCAGTCCTTCTTGAGGACGACCGTGTCCCCGCTTTCGCTCTTCTTTTCGACCTCGTGCACCGGGGCCGCTCCGGGAGGAGCTGTGGCCGGACGGGGTACGACCACGCGGAACTCGTTCCGGGTGGAGGACCAGTTCTTCAGGATTTCGTTGGCACGGGGTGACTCGGTGGCCTCCAGATGCGCGTAGATGAGCGCCTGCACTGCCTTCTCTTCCTCGTCCGAAGTGAAGGGTTCGATGCCGACCATCTGGTTGTTGTAACGCGTGGCGAACTCGTTCTCCGGGTCGTAGACGTAGGCCCGGCCACCGGACATGCCGGCACCGAAGTTGCGGCCGGTTTCCCCGAGGACGACGATCTTGCCGCCGGTCATGTATTCGCAGCCGTGGTCGCCGACGCCTTCGACGACGGCGGTGCTTCCGGAATTGCGGACGGCGAAGCGTTCACCGGCGCGGCCCGCGGCGAACAGGCGTCCACCGGTGGCGCCGTAGAGGCAGGTGTTGCCCACGATGCTCTGATCAGCCCAGACAAACTTCACCCCGGCAGGGGGCCGGACGACGATTTCGCCTCCGTTCATGCCCTTTCCGACATAGTCGTTGGCCTCTCCGACCAGCTTCAGACGGATGCTCTTCGAGAGGAAGGTGCCAAAGCTCTGGCCGGCACTGCCGGTCAGGGTGATGTCGATGTGCGAGCCATCGGGCAGGCCTTCGTCGCCGTAGGTGAAGCCGATCTGGCCGGAGATCTTGGTGCCGATGTTCCGGTGGGTGTTGTTGATCTTGTAGGCGAGCTTGGCCACGCCGTTGCCTTGGAGCGCCACGCGGGCGTCGGACATGATCTTGTCGTCGAGCGAGCTGTCACCGAACCGCTCGTTGCGCTCGCGAGTGTGGATGCGGGTGGAGTTGCCGGAGGGATCCACCTGGAAGAGCAGCCGTTCGAGTTGGAGGCTGGCGATCTTGGGCCGAAGTTCCTCGGGGAATTCGGTCAAAGGCTTGCGTTCGAGCAGGTCGGTCCGTCCGATGAGCTCGTCGAGCTTGCGGATCCCGAGATCGGCCATGATCTCGCGGACTTCCTGGGAGATGGAGTTGAAGAACGCGACGACGTTTTCGGGCTTGCCGCGGAACTTGAGGCGGAGCTCTTCCTTCTGGGTGGCGACCCCGACGGGGCAGGTGTTCAGGTGGCAAACCCGGAACATCGCGCAGCCGGCGGCGATGACCGCCGCGGTGCCGAAGTTGAACTCCTCGGCTCCGAGCAGGGCGGCGAGAACGATGTCGCGGCCGGTCTTGATGCCGCCGTCGGTCCGAAGAACGATGCGGGACCGGAGATCGTTCAACATCAGGGTCTGCTGGGCTTCGGCGAGTCCGAACTCGAAGGGACCGCCGGTGTTCTTGATGGAGCTGAGCGGCGAAGCGCCGGTGCCGCCGTCATGTCCGGAGATCAGGACGACGTCCGCGTAGGCTTTGGCGACGCCGGCGGCGACGGTGCCGACTCCGGCGCAGGCCACGAGCTTGACGCAGACTTTCGCGCGGGGATTGACCTGCTTCAGGTCGTAGATCAGCTGCGACAGGTCCTCGATGGAATAGATGTCGTGATGCGGCGGCGGCGAGATGAGGGGCACGCCGGGCACGCTGTAGCGGAGCTTGGCGATCATCGGGCTGACCTTGTGTCCGGGGAGCTGGCCGCCTTCGCCGGGCTTTGCTCCCTGGGCCATCTTGATCTCGATTTCCTGTGCGCTCGCCAAGTAGGCGGGGGTGACGCCGAATCGGCCGGAGGCGATCTGTTTGATCGCGGAGTTCCGTTCGGTGTTCAAGCGGGCGGGGTCTTCACCCCCTTCGCCCGAGTTGGACTTGCCGCCGATGGAGTTCATCGCGAGGGCGAGGCACTCGTGGGCTTCGGGAGAGAGCGCGCCGAGGGACATGCCGGCAGTGGTGAAGCGGCGGCGGATGTCCTCGATGGGCTCCACCTCGTCGATCGGAACCGGTGTCCCGGAGGTAACGAAGGTGAGCAGGTCGCGTGGGCTGACGGGGTCGCGCTTGTTCACCGTGTCCATGTATTTGAGGTAGTCCTCGCGCTTGCCGCCGCTCTTGAGGAAGCGGTGCATGGTGAGGATGACCTGGGGATTGAAGGCGTGGAATTCACCGCGTCCACCGCGGGCGACCTTGTAACAGCCGCCTTCGTCGAGCGCGGCGTTCTCCGGTGCCGAGTAGGCGCCCGCGTGCCTCCGGATGGCGTCCTGGGCGATGAGGTCGAGGGTGACGCCGCCCACCTGGGAAACGGTGCCGCAGAAGCACTGGTCGATGACGTCCTGGGACACGCCGATGGCCTCGAAGATCTGGGCGCCGCGATAGCTGGACAGGGTGGAGATGCCCATCTTGCCCATGACCTTCAACATCCCGCTCTCGATCGCTTTGCGGAAGTTCGCGACCGCCTTGGTCAACGTGATGTCGGATCCGTAGTCGCCGGCTTCGACGGCCTGCCGGATCGAGTCGACGGCGACGTAGGGATTCACCGCGCTGGCGCCAAAGCCGAGGAGGAGGGCGAAGTGATGGACGTCACGGGCTTCGCCGCTTTCGCAGACGATGGACATGCTGAGGCGGCGGCCTTCGCGGATGAGGTGGTGATGGACCGCGCCGACGGCGAGCAACATCGGGATGGGGACCTTCTGGGCATCCACGCCACGGTCGGAGAGGATGATGGTGGTATGCCCCGCCGAGACGGCCTTGGAGGCGGCGTCGCAGATGGCCTTCAGCGCGGCCGCCATGTCGTCCGGACCCTTCTGGGCGTCGAAATGGCAGAAGATGGTTTCGCTGTTGAATTCGGGGTTGGGGATCTGGCGGAGCGCCGCGAGCTCATGGTCGAACATGAACGGCGAATCGAGCTTGATCAGCCGGATATGTTCGGGGGTCTCGGTGAGCCACGACTTGCGCTGGCCCATCACCGTGCTCACGGACATGACGATCTTCTCGCGGATGGAATCGATCGGCGGGTTCGTGACCTGCGCGAACATCTGCTTGAAGTAGTCGAACAGCAGGCGTGGGCGCTTCGAGAGCACCGCCAACGGGGTGTCGTCGCCCATCGAACCGATCGGCTCGGCGGCGGCGGTCGCCATGGGTTTCAGGACCTCGCGGAGCTGTTCGTTGTCCCAGCCGAAGACGATCTGCTGGAGGGTGAAGTCGAGCAGGTTGACCTGGGCGGCCTCGGTTGTGAACGATTTGGCGTGGTCGCTCAGCGAGAAGAGGTGCTTGGCGCACCATTCGTCGTAGGGCTGCTTCGAGGCGACGAGGGTCTTGACCTCGTCGTTGTCCATGAAGACTCCCTTTTCCGTGTCGATCGCGAGGATCTTTCCGGGGCCGAGGCGGCCCTTGCGGACGACCTTTTTGTCGTCGAGTTGGACGACCCCGACTTCTGAGCCCATGACGAGGAGCCCGTCTTCGTAGATCTTGTAGCGCGCGGGCCGCAGACCGTTGCGGTCGAGCGTGGCTCCGACGATCTTGCCGTCGGAGAAGACGACGGCGGCGGGCCCGTCCCAGGGTTCGTTGAGGGCGGAATGGTATTGGTAGAAGCCGCGCAGCTTGGGATCCAGGTCGGCCGTGTTCTCCCACGCTTCCGGCGTGAGCATCATGATGCTGTGGAGAATGTCGCGGCCGCTCAACTGGAGCAGTTCCAGCGCGTTGTCCAAGGCGGCGGAATCGGAGCCTTCCGGTTCGATGATCGGTTTGATCAGGTCGATTTGATCGCCCCAGATCTCCGAGACCAGTTCGCGTTCGCGCGCGGCGGTCCAGTTCTTGTTCCCCATGAGCGTGTTGATCTCGCCGTTGTGGGCGAGCACCCGAAACGGATGGGACAACTGCCAGTTCGGGAACGTGTTCGTGGAATACCGCTGGTGGTAGACCGCCAGAGCGGTGGTGAACAGCGGATCCTTCAGGTCGGTGTAGAACTTCTGTAGCTGCGGGGCGTTGAAGAGCCCTTTGTAGACGATGGTGCGGGAGGAGAAGGAAGGGATGTAGAAGCCTTCCACCTTTTCTTCGCGGGCCCGCCGTTCCGCTGTCTTGCGGGCGAGATAGAGCTTCCGTTCGAATTCGATTTCGCTCCAGCCCTGGGTTCGCCCCATCAAGATCTGCTGGACATCCGGCATGGTGTCCTTGGCCTTGTCTCCGAGACTGCGCGGATTGACCGGAACGGGCCTCCAACCGAAGACGTGGATGCCGAACTTGGCGCAGGCGTCGTCGATGATCGCCTGGGCGACGCTGGCCTGGTATTTGTTGTCCCGGGGCAGGAAGACCACGCCGATCGCCAAATCGGAATCCTCGCCGAGATTGCCACCCAGCTTTTCCACCTCACGGCGGAACAGGGCATGGGGGATCTGGGTCATGACCCCCGCGCCGTCCCCTGTCTTCGCGTCCGCGTCCAAGGCGCCGCGATGGGCCAAGTTGCACAGGGCCTGGATCGCATACTCGAGGATCCGGAATTCTTTCTTGCCGGTGGTGTTGGCGATAAAGCCGACACCGCAGGCGTCGTGTTCGAACTCGGGCCGATACAGGGATCCGGGGAGGTTCGGGTAAGTCGTGTTCATCTTACGCAAATTCACAGCTGGTAAATGTGAGGGCACTTTGTGGTTTGCTGCAAAAGGAAATTGACCTCCCGGACCTGAAAGTTGCCCCGCATCCATCATGAAAAAAATGAACCACCGCCGGATCTCCGGATCGATCGCGACTCGGAGCGGAAACCGTCCGGTCTTCCAAACGCACAGTTGCGCGCGAGCGTTGTTGGCGCAATGTCGAGGGCGGATGAATGAGGCCGCTTCAAAATCCGATGTGCCCGAGCGTCAACGGCAGGCCCTGCTGGTTCTGTTGGGCGATGACGACCCCAACACGTTCCGGAGCATCCGCTCCCAGATTGTCGCGCTTGGATCCGAAGCCTCCGATTGGTTGAAACCGCACCTGTTGAGCAACGATCCGGTCCTTCGCCGCAATGCCCGAGAAATCATCACCTCCCTGCGGCGCCAATCGGCCGATACGAGGTTTCTTGGCCTTTGTCTACAGGGCGGCGAGGAGCTCAATCTCGACGAAGCCGTCTGGAGGCTGGCCCAGACCCGCTATCCCGACGCAAACGTCGAGGCGTACGGTGCGATCCTCGACGACTTCGCGCGGCAGTTGGCCGAGCGGATCGATCCCCTGGCGGAGACGGAACAGACCCTTGCCGTGCTGAACCAGTTCATGTTCGAAGAGCAGGGCTTCTGCGGCAACGAGGAGAACTACTACGAGCCGGAAAACAGCTACCTCAACCGCGTCATCGACCGGCGCACCGGCAATCCGGTCAGCCTCTGCACCATTGTCATGCTGGTGGCCCGCCGGCTCCGGTTGCCGATCTCCGGCATCGCTTTGCCCGGCCACTTTGTCGCCCGGTTCCAAGACCCCTCGGCCGAGCTGTTCATCGATTGCTTCAATCGCGGCAAGGTTCTCTCCAAGGCCGAGTGCGTGAAGTATCTGACCGAAACGGGCCACACGCTCCAGGATGGCTACCTTTCACCCGTCAGCCCCCGCCGGACGCTGCAGCGGATGTGTTCCAACCTGCACCAGATCTACAGCCAGTTGGAGCAGCAGCAGGAGGCCGACCGAGTGGGCCGGTATCTGATCGCCTTGGCGCGGTAGAGCGGATCCTCTTCTGGTTTCGGCCCCTTGCATTGAATTTTCCCCTGATTGCTCCCGATGCCAGATGTGGCAGACTCGGCGGACATGAAACAGAAGGCCCTCGTTCCAGTGACCGTTCTGACCGGCTTCCTAGGAGCCGGTAAGACGACGCTGCTGAACCATATCCTGACCCAGAACCACGGCTTCAAGTGCGCGATCATCATCAATGAATTCGGCTCCGTCTCCATCGACAACCAGATCGTGGTCGGGGCGGACGAGGAAGTGGTGGAACTGAACAACGGCTGCCTCTGCTGCCGCGTCCGGGGCGACCTGATCAAGAGCCTCGACAATCTCTTCGGCAAGGCCCGCCGCTTCGACTATCTGATCATCGAGACCACCGGCTTGGCCGATCCGAGCCCCATCGCCCAGACCTTTGGGCTGCCCGATCTTCGCGACAAGGTGCGGCTCGACGGCATCGTCACCGTGGTGGACGCGCGCCACATCGAGAAGGAGCTGATGGACACGCCCGAAGCGAAGCCCCAGATCGGGTTCGCCGACGTGCTGCTGCTGAACAAGACCGACCTTGTTTCTCCCGAGGAACTGGAGCGCGTCGAGGCCCGAATCCGCAGGATCAACCCCATTGCCAAGCTCGTGCGCACCGAGCGCTCGAAGATCGACGTCGGAGTGATCCTGAACATCAAAGCCCGCGAGGTTCTTGCTCCCTTGAACCTGCCGAAGAAGTCCGGTTTGACCCTGACCAGCGATGGTCCCGCCCTGAGTGCAGATGCGGGTCACGATCATCGCCACGACGAGTCGGTCGGGTCCTTTTACTTTTCCGACGAGCGACCCCTCGACATGAAGAAGACCGAGGCGTGGCTCAGCGATGTGCTGACCGAGTTCGGAGCCAACATCTACCGCAGCAAAGGAGTTCTGAACATCAGGGGTTCGGCCAAACGCATCGTCTTCCAAGCGGTCCAGCAGATGTCCGAAGCCGCCGCCGATCGCTTGTGGAACGTCGGGGAAGCCAAGAGCAGCCAACTGGTCTTCATCGGCAAGGATCTCGACGGTGAGAAATTGAAACGGGGATTCGAAAGCTGCGTCGCCATCTGATCCGAAGGAGCCCGCCATGCCCATCTACGAATACGAACTGTGCGACGGCGCCAAGTGCGCCGCCTGCGGCACCGGCTTCACTTTGCGGCGTCCGTTGACCGCGCCGCCGTTGACGAACTGTCCAGCCTGCAAGAAACCGGTCAAAAAGATCATCTCCGGCTTCAGCACACCCACCAAACTGAAGCCCCTCTCCATTACCGACGCCAAGCAGGCCGGCTTCACCGTGTTGAAGAAGATCGGCAGTGGCGAATACGAGAAGCAGTAGCCGCAGAAAGCCGGTCCGGACACGAAAAAGGGCAGGGCTTTCGGGCCGGCCTTTTCTGTTTTTCCAGGAGGCTTAAGCGACCGGAAACGGCGGGATCGTGGCCGGCTTGCGGTTCCGGCGGCGACTGGCGACGAAGACGGCGACTCCGAGCAGGCTGAAGACCCCAAGCAACACGAGTCCCGGGGCGAAGAAGGCCATGATGGAGGACGCGACTGAAGACCCCAATTCGATCGTGGCTACAACGGGATTGCCCAGACCGGCGGTGAACGCCGTTGAAGCGCCTCGGGTGATCACCGTGGTTGCCTGCACGACGCCGGCGATGCCGCCGCCCGCCACGGCGGCCAGCGACCATTGAAGGAAGGGACTGACGTTGGTCACCATTGAGGCGGTGACGAGCGTGCCCGCCACGACGGCGGCGGGTGTGGCGATGGAGTCGAGGAAGTTGTCCACGACCGGAATGTAGTAGCCGGCGATCTCCAGAAGTGTCGCTACGGAGAAGGCGATCAGGGCTGGCTCGCTGGCCAGCCACTCGAAGCCCTTGGCGAACTGCACCTGCCCGGAATACCCGGCGATGCTCAGGACGAGAAGGGGCACAAAGACGCGGAATCCGCAGGCGGCACTCAGCCCGAGACCCACCAGAAGGCTCAGCAGAGTTTCCATGGCGTGAAGATTATTCATTCAACCACGGATGTCGACCGCGTGGCGGCTGGAAAAGAGACCGAAATTACCAGCAGGGAGAGCGGTCGGGGATGGAAAGAAAACCCAATCATCCGGGTTAATGATACTCCTGCACCGTGCGGACGGCCCAACCGCTCTTCAGGAGAGCGCCGATGCCCATGGCGGCGGCTTTGGCTCCGCTCAGCGTGGTCATGATGGGGGTCTGGGTCAGAACCGCCGTGCCGCGGATCTTGACCTCGTCGGCGCGGGGGCTGGCTCCGCTGGGGGTGTTGATCACGAGCTGGATCTCACGGTTCTTCAGCAGATCGACGGCGTTGGGGCGGCCTTCGGAGAGCTTCAAGATGCGGCGGACCTGGAGGCCGGCGGCTTCGAGCACGGTGGCGGTGCCGTTGGTGGCCACGAGGGTGAAGCCAAGATCGACGAACTGTTTGGCCACGGCGGCGACCTCGCCCTTGTGGGCGTCGCCGACGCTGAGGAAGACGCTGCCCTTGAGCGGGAGCGCGCAGCCGGCGGCCATCTGGGCCTTGGCGTAGGCGATGCCGAGATCCTCGTCGAGGCCCATTACTTCACCGGTTGAACGCATCTCCGGGGAGAGGAGGATGTCCTGTCCCTGGAACTTGTTGAACGGGAAGACGGCTTCCTTCACCGCCCAATATTTCGGCCAAATCTCCTCGGTGAAGCCAAGTTCTTTGAGGCTCTTTCCGGCCATGACCTTGGCGGCGAGCTTGGCCAGCGGCTTGCCGATGGCCTTGCTGACGAAGGGCACGGTGCGCGAGGCGCGGGGGTTCACTTCGAGGACGTAGACGATGCCGTCCTTGACCGCGTATTGGACGTTCATCAGGCCGCTGACCCTGAGTTCGCGGGCCATCGCGTGGGTGTATTCCCGGATGGTGTCGATGGTGGACTTCGACAAGGTGTGGGGCGGAAGCACCATTGCAGCGTCGCCGGAATGCACGCCGGCGAACTCGATGTGTTCCAACACGCCGCCCATGACGATGGTGCCGTCCTTGGGATCGGCGAAGTTGCCGACGTCGGTGATGCAGTCGACGTCCACCTCGGTGGCGTCTTCGAGGAACTTGTCCACCAGCACGGGGCGTTCGGGCGAGGCCTCGACCGCGAAACGCATGTAGTGCGAGAGCTCGGCGTCGCTGAAGACGATCTGCATGGCGCGTCCGCCGAGCACGAAACTGGGCCGGACGAGCACCGGGTAGCCGAGGCGCTTGGAGATGACGAGGGCTTCCGCTTCGGTGGTGGCGAGGCCGTTCTTCGGCTGGGGAATTTCCAGCTTGTCGAGCATCGCGGCGAAGAGCTTCCGGTCCTCGGCGATCTCGATGCTCTGGGGCGTGGTGCCGATGATGTTGACGCCGTTTTGCTGGAGGCCGAGGGCGAGGTTCAGCGGTGTCTGGCCACCGAACTGGGCGATCGCACCCCAGCAGCCTTCGCGCTCGTAGATGTGGAGGACGTCTTCCAGGGTGAGCGGCTCGAAGAAGAGCTTGTCCGAGGTGTCGTAGTCGGTCGAAACGGTCTCGGGGTTCGAGTTGACCATGATGGTCTCGAAGCCGTCTTCCTTCAGGGCAAAGGCGGCGTGGACGCAGCAATAGTCGAACTCGATGCCCTGGCCGATCCGGTTGGGGCCGCCGCCGAGGATCATGACCTTCTTCTTGGGCGTCTTGGTGACCTCGTCGTCGCCGCGATCATAGGTCGAGTAGTAGTAGGGCGTGTAGGCCTCAAACTCGGCGGCGCAGGTGTCCACGAGTCGATAGCTGGGAACAAGGCCCAGTTTTTTGCGCTCGGCCCGCACAGCGTCTTCAGTTTGGCCGGTCAAATGGGCGATTTGGCGGTCGGAAAACCCGAGGGATTTGGCTTTGGCCAGCTGGTCAGCGTTCATCGAAAATCGAAAGTGCGGAGAGTCAACCGGACGCGGTAGACCGAGGCAAGCGGTGAATCCAGCTGCGGGGTCATTTCAAGGCATCGGGTGCTTGCGTTCGGGCGAGCGGGCCGCTAAATCCTTCTCCGTCCCGTAACCCTTTCATCACCGACGTATTATGGCAAAAATCTGCTACCATCCCAGCGTTGAAGGCGCGCAGCACGGCGCAAAGTCGCTGGAACAGTTCCTCGACTACGCCCAGAACGCCGGTGCGACGGGAGTCCAGCCGAGCAACTACATGCTCAACGACGGGAAGGGCGGGTTCCGCAAAGCCAAACAGATCAAGGCCGCGTTCGAGGACCGGGGCATGATCTTGGACGGCATTTCCGCCCACTGCCCGTTCTGGGTCCACACCAGCGCCTGGACCGGCACCAAGTCCGGCCATCCTTTCACCGCGCCCGATGTCGCCAAGCTCTCGCTCGAGAAGAACGAGGCGTGGCACGAAAAGTATCTGCTGAAGCTGATGGATCTCTCCGCCGAACTCGGCGTGAAGACCATTCCCATGTTCTGGGGCGTGGCGTTCGGCTGGGAAATGGCCACCGGCTACCCGTGGGGTTTCTGGGGCGGCGGCGGCTTCGATCTGCTCAAGGAAGGCCAGGAACGTTTCGTCAAGAAGACCGCCAAGCTGCGCAAGCACGCCAATTCACTTGGTCTGAAACTTTGCCACGAGATCCATCCGGGCACCGGCGCTTCCACGGCGGATGATTTTCTCATGCTGGTCGACCTCTGCGACGGCGACCCTTCGCTTCAGGTGAACGCCGATCCGTCGCACTGCTGGGAAGGCGAAGACTGGGAAACCCGATTCCTCAAAGTGGCCAAGCATGTCTACGCCTGCCATGTGAAGAACTTCGTCATCCGCCGGGGCCTTCCTCTGCGGACAATGGAGCCGAACTGGACCAAGCGCGCCATGCAGTTCACCGACCTTGGGAGCGGCGATCTCAACATGCAGCGCTACGTCGAGCTGCTGGTCACCATTGGCTATCCCCAGCGCTACTGTGAACTCACGGGCCACGACACCGCGCCGCTCATCGTCGAGGCCGAGAGCGCCCACAAGGACCTCGACTATTGCAGCGCCGACGGCATCCGCTACGTGAAGGACAACCTCTGCTTCCCGGTCGCCGGCGGCAGCTTCGAAGACGGCATGGGCGCGTAGGCGTTCCCATTCGAGAAGGATTTCAGTCGAAGGGCGCGGCTTGGGCCGCGCCCTTTTGCTTTTGGAAAATCGAAAGGGCAGGCCGATCGCCTGCCCTTTTTGACGGTGCGGACTCGAATGGAGGTTTAAGCCAACACTTTGCGGCAAGCCGTCTGGAGCGCCTTCAGATTGGTCTCGGACTTGGCTTCGATGTAGCAGCGGATCATCGGCTCGGTGCCGCTGGCGCGGAACGCGACCCATTCGCCGCCGGGCAGGAGGAACTTGTAGCCGTCGGTGGTGATGAACTGGTGGACCTTGAACTTGCCGACCTTCGCCAAACCCTTCGCCAACAGGTCGAGGATCACCTGCTTGCGCTCGGGAGCGACCTTCACGTTGATGCGGTCGGTGAAGTAGGGGCCGGGGGTCTTCTCGAGCTGCTTGAGGATCTGGCCGAGGGATTTCTTCTCCGTGGCGACGAGTTCCGCCATGAGCAGGCAGGCGAGGATGCCGTCCTTCTCGGGCACGTGGCCCTTCACGCTGAGGCCGCCGGATTCTTCGCCGCCGACGATGATGGGTTCGGACTGCATCAGGGCGCCGATGTATTTGAAGCCGACCGGGGTCTCATGGACGGTCACGCCGAGCATCGCGGCCACTCCGTCGACCTGATGGCTGGTGGGCACGGTGCGGACGACGGCGCCGGTCCAGCGGCGGTTCTTCTTCAGGTGATAAAGGGTGAGCGCGAGGATTTGGTTCGGCGAGAGCCAGGTGCCGCTCTTGTCGGTGACGCCGAAACGGTCCGCGTCGCAGTCGAGCCCGAGGCCGAGCTGGATCCTACCCTTGCGGCCGAGCGCGCTGACTTCCTCCATGCCTTCTGCGTTCGGCTCCGGATGATGTCCGCCGAACATCGGATCGGGCTGGGCGTTGAAGACGGTGACGGTCGCCCCGTTCTCCTTCAGCAGTTCATCGAGGTAACCGGCGCCGGTGCCATACATGAGCTGCACGCCTACTTTCAGCTTCGCCTTCTTGAGCGTGGCGAAGTCGATGAACTTGTGGAGCTCCTTGAAGTAGTCGGGCTTGGGATCGATCTCCTTGCAACGGTAGGTGCCGACGACGGCGGCTTTGAACGTCCAGCCTTTGGCTTCCAGCTTCGCCACATTGGCCTCGATGGGCCTGGTGACATCGGTCGTCGCAGGCGCACCGTTCCAAGTGGAGAACTTCAACCCCTGATACTCGGACGGATTGTGGCTGGCGGTCATGTTGATGCCGCCGATGGCCTTCTTGTGGCGGATCGTGTGGGCGATGACCGGGGTGGGCGTGGGCCGGTTGCAGACGAGCGGGGTAAAGCCGTTTGCTTCGAGAACTTCGGCGGCCGCGAGACAGAATTCCTTGCCGAGGAATCGCGTGTCGCAACCGAGGATGACCACGGGCTTGCGCTTCGAGACTTCGGACTCGGGGTTCTTGCGCTCCGCGTTCAGGTAGTCGGCGATCGCCTGCGTGGCGAGGCGGACGTTGTCGAAGGTGAAATCGCGGGCGACGAGGCCGCGCCATCCGCTGGTTCCGAATTTGATGGGGGAGGACATGGGAAATGCTGATGCCGGATACTTGAGGTCGGATTTCAAAAGCGGCTCCTCGTGCCAAACCGGTATCGAGAATCTGGCATCCGGCATCCCGCCCTGCATGGGTTCCCGCCAACTACTTCCAGTCCAGCGCGCCCTTCTTGAGCGCGTAGACGTAGCCGACGAGAAGGATGCCGAGGAAGGAGATCATCGCGCCCAGGATGTAGAAGCCCTTGGCCACGATCATGTCCCGGTAGATGACGGCCCACGGATACATGAAGATGACCTCGATGTCGAAGAGCACGAAGAGCAGGGCCACGAGGTAGAATTTCACCGAAAGCCGGCTGTTCGATGCCTCCGGCAACATGCCGCACTCGTAGGGCACGTTCTTCGTCACGGTGACCTTGCCGAAGCGGGCGGCCATCTTGCCGAACAACCACGACATCACGATGCTGCCGCCGGCAAAGCCGATGCCCACCAGCGCGAGGATCAGGACGGGAATATACTGTGAAAGCTGCGTTTCCACGGGTCGGAATCATCGTGAGCAAGCGGGCCTTGGCAAGCTCAAGGTTGGCTTTGGTCGGCCCGGAATCGGACGTGCCTGGCGTTTCCTCCGGAGGAATGGGCCGCGCAGCAACTTGGCCCCGCACCTGTTCAGTTCCCAAAGGTCAGCTTGATCGGCAGCGTGACTTCCATTGGCTTGTCCGGTCCGACCAAGAGGTTCGTCACCCGATAGACCAGCGCGTTCTGACTGGCGGCGCCGGGCGGACGGTGGCCGCTTTCGAGTGCCATGAGGACGGTCTTGCGGCCCGCCAGAATCGCTTTTTTTGGTGCGACAAAACCTTCAGGGGCGGACACGAGCTCCAGTTCGTAGTCGATGTCCGAGTCGTTGGAGACTTGGACGGTGACGCGCTTCTTCTTCAGGAACCGAATGGCTTCCTGGTCGAAACGGACGGACTTCTCGAAGATGGGTCGGAGGAACTGTTCGTCGCCGATCAGGCGGTTGCCGGAATAGACGGTGGTGCGGCGGGCGAACATGGCTTCTCGCAACGAGTCGATGGAGCGCTCCTTGGCGAAGACGAGTGTGAGTGGACGGTGGTCATTGTCGTGGACGTGGTAGTCCATGTTCAACGGGGCGTGGATGTCGGAGTTGCTCAACATCGCGAGATGTTTTTCGACCGCCCAACGATGGGCCTCGGGGTAGTAGTCGCGGCCGTTGACCACTTCGATGCCGTGGAGCATGCCGGCTTCGAGCAACCGGGTGTGCTCGGGATACCATTTCACGAGGCCGTTGGTGATCTGGCGTTCCCAGCCGGGGTGGTTCCAGAAGACGAACGCGCCCTGCGCCTGCGCGGCTTTATGCGCGTCCATCCAGTCCTTCTGCTCCAGCGGGGTGGAGTTGGTCAGGAAGATGGCGTTCATGTGGCCGGGCGGCATGGAGCGGGTGATCTCGGAGCCGTGGACGACGAGGACCTTGAGGTTGTCGCCGGTCTCTTTCGCGATCTCGTAGGGGCGGTTCAAGTCGGCGTTCATGTCCTTCTTGTGCGGCTGATATTCGATGTGGTCGGTGATGGCGATGGCATCGAGTCCTTCGCGCCACGCTTCCTCGGCCCGCACGGTCGGCCAGACTTGGCCATCGGAGAAGACGGTGTGGATGTGGAAGTCGCACTTCAGCGTCAGGTAGCCGGCGACGTCGGGAATGTTCACCGGCGTTCTCGCCTTGGTCACCGGATCGTGGGCGAAGAGGGCCGGGGTCAACGAAGCGAAGACGGCGACGAGGCTTAGGAGCGGGAGCTTCATGGTTGGTGGAACCTATGAAGTTCCGAGGCGGACAGGGAAGTGACGTTTCCGCGTCGCTCCCGGACCTGTTCGGTCCGAGGACGATTTGGCGGCGCAATTCGGAAGCAGGGAAGGGCGCTGCGGCGGTCAGTTCGCCTTCGGGTCGGCGGTCGCCCGTGCCAGCGCTCCGAGGAGCATTCCCTGGGTGAACAGCTCCGGCAGGATCTCGGGTTTGGCCCCGGGCCTGCCAGGATAGACGAGGACGAGCGGCACCCCGGCGCGACCGTGGCTGAGGATCTCCCGGCTCATCTCTTCCGGGGTCCGGGTGTAGTCGGCGAGGAGACTCAGGACGTTCAATTCTTTCAATCGTGCCTCGACTGCGGGGACCTCGATGGCATTGCGCTTGTTGACCTGGCAGTTCACGCACCAATCGGCCGTGAAATCGACAAACACCGGCCGGCCGGCGGCTTGGGCTTCAGTGATGGCGGCGGGACTCCACGCCTGCCACTGGATGCCGTCTTTCGAGTGGGCGAGGCTCCCCGCAGGAAGTGCGTCCGGCGGGTTGCGCCAGTTGAGCTCGCGCTCGAGCCCCAGTCCGTAGCCAGTGCCGAGGAGGAGGAGAACGAAGACCCAGGCGAGACCCTGGCGTTTGCGGCCACGCTGAACGAATTCACCGAAGACCCACGCGGCGGCGGCCAGGAGCACGAGGAAGAGCCCGAGCCACAGGGCCTTCCCCGGGAAGATCGGCGAAACCAGCGTGAACAGCCACACGGCCGTGGCCAACATGGGGAAGCCCATCGCGACCTTGAACCGCTCCATCCACGCGCCGGGCTTGGGCAGGAACTTCAGCCAACCGGGCTGGAAACTGAGCAACAGATAGGGACCGGCCAACCCGGCGCCCACGGAGAGGAACATGGCGAAGACCGTCCAGACCGGACGTCCCGGAGCGAGGGCGAAGCCGACGGCGGCACTGAGGATCGGGGCGGTGCAGGAGACGCCCATGACGGTGGCGAAGATGCCGTTGAAGAAGGCCCCGCCGAGGCCTTCGTGCGATCCCGCGCGACTGGCCACGTCCATCACCTTGCCGGAGAGGGTCACTTCAAAGACGCCGAAGAGGCTCAGGGCCATCAGGACCATGAGCGAGCAGAGGACCACGAGGAAAACGGGGCTGCCGAACTGCGTGCCCCAGAGAAAGGTTTTGCCGGCGGAACGGAGCCCGAGGATCACGCCCGCCATCACGGCGAACGAGGCAAGAACGCCCAGCGCGTAGACCATTCCGTGCCGGCGGACCATGGCTGGATTCGATCGGTTCTGTCCGACGACGCCGAGGATCTTCAGGGCGATGACGGGCAGGACGCAGGGCATGACGTTGAGGATCAATCCGCCGAGAAAACCGAAGCTCAACTGAAGGAGCAGGGTGCCAAATCCGGTGGGGGCCGGTGTTGCCGAATCCGACGTCGAAGGCGCCGAGGCACCGGCTCCGGCGGCGGGGCCAATCGGGAGTTCGACCGCGTATCCGGCCGCTTTTGCGTTGTGGGCGTTCTCGGTCAGGACGCCGGCGATCTTTTTGGGCCAGCCGGCTCCGTCTCGGGTGACGTCCATGCGGATCTGATGGGCGTCCGGACCCGATTGTCCCACGACGCTCTTGGCCGAGACCGTGACATCCGGATTCAACGCCGGAAAGAAGTCGGCTCCGGATGCGGCGGTTTTCCATTCGATCACCAAGGAACGGTTGGTCGGGTTGGAGTCGGCCCAGTAGGCCCGCGCATCGATGCTCGATTGCTTCGGGAGGTGATCCTTGGCGGTTGTAAAGAGAAGGGCGTGTTCGGACGGCAGGATCTTGTCACCGATGAGAACGTCCGCCGTCACGGTGGCGCCGCCGGGCAGGCACAGTTTTTCACATTCGAGCCACGAGACCTTGGCGGAGAGCTTGGCCGGGCCGGCGGGGGCGTCGGCGGAAATCCGCAGGGGGACCAGGAGAACGGCTTCGTCGTGGTAGCCGAAAGTGGTTTCGCTGCTGATGACGACCTTCTCAGGAACGGGCCACTGGATGGCGCCGTTGGTTACACCTTGGGGCAGGGTCCACTTGATCTTCGTGGCGTAGCCGGAGTCGCCGGAATTTTCCCAATAGGTGTGCCAGCCGGGATTCATCCTGAGCCGCACGGCGGCCATGATCGTGTCACCGGGGCGTGCCTGGGCCGCGTCGAGGAAGAGCTCCGCAGTGGTATTGGCAGCCTGTAGTCCGAGAGACGCGAACAGCAGGAACAAGCCGATGGAGAGGAACTTTCGAAACGGCAGCATATAAAAGGATCGCCCGAGGTTTCTGGTTTGTCGACGCGGGATCAAACCAGCGGATTCCTTGCCAGCCACCCGGAAATCGCGGCTGTCGAACCTCTGGGCGAAGAGTGCCCGGATGGAACGACTTGACCCCGGGGGCCGGAGCGTCGACCTGCGGTTCGGAGTGGATTCTGTGATGGACCGAAGGATCCGAGTTTCAGCGGGTTCTTGCCCGCCGGCCGCGCTTCGGCACACTCCGATCCATGCCGTCGGACTTTTGCTGGCTCAGGACTGGACGCGAGGCTTATGGGCAGATGCTCAAGGCCATCCGTGCGGCCACGTCGTCGGTGCGGCTGGAGACCTACATCTTCCAGGACGACACGATCGGGCGGAGGGCACGGGAAGAAATGGTGAAGGCGCGGAAACGGGGATTGACGGTGCGGGTGCTGGTGGACGCCTTCGGCAGCGTGGAACTGAGAGACTCATTCTGGAACCCCCTTCGGGCGGTTGGCGGCGAGGTGCGGTGGTTCAATCTGATCGAGCTCAAGAGGTTCAGTTTTCGCGATCACCGGAAGATCTTCGTCTGCGACGAGCGGGTGGCGTTCATCGGCGGCTTCAACATGGGCAGGGAGTATGCGTCCGACGGGATCAAATCAGGTTGGCGGGACCTTGGGATGAAGATCACCGGGACCGGCGCTGCGGCTTTGGCGCGGTCGGTCGACCAGATGTTCGAGGCTGCGGACTATCGGCATACCCGGCTGGCGCAGTTTCGTCGCAGTCTTCGACGGGCGGAACGTCTCGATCAAAGCGGCCTGCTGTTCCTGACAGCGCCGGGATTTGGTCGAACACCGTTCAAGAGCATGCTCCACGCGGATCTGAGCCATGCCCGGGATGTCTCAATCGCGTCCGCCTACTACTTGCCCACGGCGCGAATCCGAAGGGATCTTCGACGGGTGGTTAAACGCGGAGGGAAAGTCCAGCTGCTCCTGCCGGGGAAGTCCGATGTGCCGGTGATGCAGATGGCGACCAGGAGCCTCTACCGGCGGATGCTGAAGGCCGGGATCCAGATCGCGGAATACCAGCCCCAGATCATGCACACCAAGATGATCGTGGTGGACGACGTCGTGTATGTGGGATCGCTGAACCTTGACACCCGCAGCCTCCACATCAACTACGAGGTGATGTTGCGCATCGCCGATGCGCGGGTCGCCGCAGAAGGCCGGGCGATCTTGGTGGAGGACATGAAGCACTCGGTGTCGCTGGAGTTCGAGTCGTGGAACCGGTCCCGCTCGTGGTGGCAGCGACTCCGCGGTCGGCTGGCCTACTACGTCCTTTTCCGACTGGATCCGCTGGTCGCTTCTCGCCAGCTCCGCCGGGCGATGGCGGCTGGGAACTGATCTCTGGTCTCCAAAGTTGCGTTCATTGCGGCTGCAACGCTCTGAGGTATTGGGCGGCTTGGCGGTTGCCGGGGTCGAGCCGCACCGTTTCCTGGAGCTGGATGATCGCCTGTTCTCTTTTTCCTTCCTTCGCCAAAGTGACCGCGTAGTTGAAACGTCCGAGCGCATAGTCGGGCCGAAGCCGGACCACGTCGGCGAAGTGCTGGCGTGCCTCTTTGAACCGATTCTGGGCGGCCAGTTCCACCCCGAGAAAGTAATGCGCCTCCCATAGGTTTGGTTGCGCCACCAAGGCTTGCTGGAGGTAGGTGAACGCTTTGTCGCGGTCGCCCTTGGCGGCGTGGGCGTTCGCCAGATGGAGGTAGATCCGAGCGTTGCTCGGCTGCAGGCGAAGGGCTTCCAGGAGCGGGGGAATCGCCTCCGCAGGGCGCTTTGTTTCGATCAGCAGGCGGCCTTTTTCTTCCAGTGCCTCCTCGATGTCCGGCCGAATTTTAAGGGCCGCCGAGAGGTTGGCCAAGGCTTCGTCCGTTCGCTTTTTGCGTGCTTGGAGTTTGCCGAGGAAGAAGTAGGGGGCGGCTTCGAAAGGCAGAAGGTCCCTCTCCCGTTGCCACGCGGCGATCGCTCCGTCGAGGTCGCCGATGTCCTCCAAGAACTTTGCGTCGTTACCCATGATGTGGAAGTCGCTCGCGTCAGCCTTGAGAGCCTCCTCATAAAGCGCTTTGGTCCGGCGCGCCGCCGCGGGATCGATGCGCGACCGAACCGCGGCCAGCTCCGCCAGGATCTTTTCGACCTGATTCGTATGGTCCAGCTGGTTGATGAAGGGCGGCTCCGCCAGGCGATGGGAGATGTTGTCGTAGACCCGTCGCCGATCCCAGTCGCTCAGGACAAGCCGGCGCGAGCACTCGTCGAAGGATGCCCATTCCCCGCCGGGGCGCGCTTTGTCCGTGATCGATGCGGGCAGCAGCCGGGCCACGGAGTCCACCATTGAGCGGGCCAGGAGGTAGTTGCCTTCGAAGTTAAGGTGGACGTGCTCGTAGAGATATTCTCCTCCCGCAATTCCCTGCCCGCTGGCCGCGCTGATGGCGGCGGCTCCGTCCACAAATGCCAGCATCGGCCCCGCGCGCCGGGCCCCGACTTGGCCGATGATCTTGTTGAGCCGGGTATCGGCGCGAAAGGGGAGGGTGTCCAGATCGCGGGCCCGTTCGAATTCCCGGGCGGCTTCGTCGCGATTCCCCAGCGCCAATTGGCACCGGGCGTTGGCGTAGTGCAGGGCGGCGAAGGTGTCGTCGAGTTGGGCCGCGACCTGGAACTGCGCCGCCGCCGCCGCGTGGTTCCCGTTGGCCAGCGCGGTCAGGCCGTCCGAATAGGCGCGTCGCCAGTCTGCGGCGGCCGTTGCGGTCAGGCTGGCGGAGTTCGTGGAGGCAAAGGGCGCGCAGTCCTTGATGTTGCTGCCGACGGTGCTGAGCACAACCTTGGCGCCGGCTTCCGCCGCGAGGTCGAGGATGTCGTCCAAGTTCCTCTGGAAATAGCGATAGGTCGTCTCCCGCCGCGGATCTCCCGGGACGACCTGGTGGTCCAGGAACATCTTCATTCCTCCCCATGAAGCTGCTTTGCCCGGTTCGTCGTTCTCCTTGTCGAGCGCGGCCTCCAACCATTGGACCAGGCGGAGTTTCTTCAACGCCACGTTGGCCCGGATGAATCCCAGGCTTGGGGTTTGGGCTCCGAACACCGTGGCCGGCCCGAACGGTCCGACGAATTCGTTGTTGCCCATATACACGATCCACAGATCGCCGTCGCGCTGCGCGCAATCCCGCGCGATGGGCACGATCACATGGGAGTTGATCGCCGTCACAGCCGTGCAAACCACCTCGAACTTGGCTCCCGGATAGCGATCGCCCAGCAATGCGCCGAGATATCGGCCAAAGCCAAAAGCCGGCTCGGGATCCCCCAACGCCGCGGATTCGCCCAGGATGAAAATCCGATAGGTGCGGGGAGTTTTGACCACGGGCATCACGACCGGCGAAGCGGTCCGCGCCAGTTCCGGTGGAAAGAAGCGCAGGCCGAAATCCGCGTTCTCCACGTAGACGGGCCGGCCGCCGATCTTTCTCTTCAGGAAGAATCCGGTGGGGTGGCCCACGCCGGCGATGCGGAGCCCGATCTCGGGGACCGCGATGAACAGAACGGGAATGATCAGAAGCGCGGCGAGTCGAAAGATCCAGCGACGACCGGCGGAGAGCGAAGGCGTTTTGACGTCTGCTGGGCCGTCCGCTGGCGCGGGCTTCTCGTGGTTCGACCGGGGCATGGGAAAGTCTGTTCCGGGGTCGATTCGCGCGACAGAGAAAACTGGCCGGGTCATGACAAAGACCACGGCTTCGTTGCCTGCGGGACGCGGTGACAACGACTTTCGGGGAAACTGATTGTCGATTGCCTTTCGGCGTCAAACCCCTTTTGTTGCCCGCGGCATGTGGCAGCTCTGCAAAGAATTCCTGCGATTCCTCCGCGAGGAAAAGAAATGGTGGCTCTTGCCGCTGGTCCTGATCCTGGCGGGGCTGGCGATGCTCCTTCTGTTCCGCCAAAACGGCGCCATTGCCCCCTTCATGTATGGGCATGGACCCTGAAATACGGACCCGACGCCTGGGCGCATTGGGCGCCAATACCTCCTTCTTCGACATGAGGAGCGACGGCCGCGACGAAGCCCATGGCGTCCGATCATGGGTGGGGGATTCGTTCCATGAACCCGTGGCTTGAGACCTTGATCGTCGTGGTTTTATCGGCCCTGGGGGCGATGGCGGGCGGGTGGCTTTCCCGCAGGCCGGCGCCCTGGTGGATTGCGGGGTATGTGGGGCCGATGATCGTCGTCTTGGCGTTCATGGTCGCGGCGCGGTTTCCGAGGTTGGCCTTCCACTCGGCCTTTTCATGGGTGGTCATGGGGCGCCAGCGATACCTCGTGGGAGCCGTGGCCATTCCGATGCTGCTCATGACCGTTTTACCCAAGCTGCCCCGGCCCCGGGATCGATCCGCGGTCGTCGTGATGATGATCTGTGGACTGCTGGCCTTCTCCGTCTGGCCCTGCCTCTCCGCTGCGCTCAGCAACCGGGAACTGCTGGCGCTCCGGACCCGGATCGATGCCGACGGGGTCTGTCGGCAGAACACCGACTACACGTGCGGCCCCGCCGCCGCGGTGACCGCGCTCCGGCGACTTGGAATCCGGGCGGACGAAGGGGAACTGGCCCAGCTCGCGTTCACCAGTCCGGCGGCCGGCACACCACCGGACATGTTGGCCGACGTGCTCCGCGAAAAGTTCTCCGGCGTGGGGCTCAAGGTGGATTTGCGCCCGTTCAAGGATCTGGACGAATTGGCCGCAGCGGGGTTGACGATGGTGGTGGTGAAGTTCGGCCTGCTGACGGACCACTGGGTCGTGGTGCTCAAGGTGTCCGACGAGGACGTGCTCGTCGCCGATCCAGACGTGGGACTGGTCCGGGAATCCCGCGAGAAATTCGCGAGCACGTGGCGGGGATACGGAATCACGCTGAGTCGGGAAAACAAATGACGAACAAGCTCTCCGCTCGACAATCCGCCCGGTCCGTTTTGTCATCCGCCAAACCATGAAGTTCCTAGTCCGTCCTGCTCATAGCGATGACCTGCCGGCGATCCTCGAGATCTACAACGAGGCGGTTCTGAACACGACGGCGTCCTACGACTACGAACCCCGGTCGATGGATCGCCAAGCCGGATGGTTGGAGGAGCACATGGCCGCAGGACTCCCGGTGCTCGTGGCCGTGGACGATACCGGAGCGGTGCTGGGCTGGGGCTCGCTGAGCCGGTTCCACGACCGGAAGGGGTTCCGCTTCACGGTGGAGAATTCCGTGTATGTCCGTCCTTCGGCCCAGAGGCAGGGGATCGGAGGACGTGTGTTGGCCGCACTCGTCGCGTCTGCCCGGGAATTGAACCTCGTCGCGGTCATCGCGGCCATCGATGCCGAGAACGCCGCCAGCATCCGCCTGCACGAGCAGCACGGCTTCGAGAGGGTCGGCCACTTCAAGAAGGTCGGCTACAAGTTCGACCGCTGGCTCGACGTGGTCTATCTGGAGAAACTCGTCTGAACGACGGGTCCGGTTCTAATCGTCGTCCGCACCGGCCGTAATGGCCCACTCGGGATAGGGCACTTGGCTGCCGCGCATGGCCCGCCAGAGGATGCGGTTCAACTGGTCTTCCGGAGCACGGTCCACTTCACGGAAGTTCATCCGGGCCGAGGCGAGCGCGTCGCGGCGGATCACCGGATCGTTGATGGCTTTGGGATCGGGGTTCATCTGGTCGAGCGGGACGTTGTTCGCCAACGCGGTGTAGGGCGCGAAGTCGGGCGTCTCGGTGAAGCAGTTGCTCATCGGGGTGGCGCTGGCGTCGAACTGGTTCATTGGCGGCATTCCCAGGATCTGCTCCATCGTTCGCAGCACACTGGTGGTGTTGTACTGGGTGCTCACCACCTGGTTGCGCTTGGCGTAGGGGCTGATGACGTAGGCGGTCGTGCGGTAGCCGCTGACGTGGTCCCAGCCGGCCTGCGGATCGTCCTCGATGCCGAAGATCGCCATCTCCTTCCAAAACGGGCTGTGGCTGAGCGCCTCGACGATGCGGCCGAAGGCGAGGTCGTTGTCCGCGACCAATGCGGCCGGCGTCGGGGCTCCCCGGCCCGTGCCGCTGGTGTGGTCGTTCGGCAGGCAGATGATGGTCAGGGCCGGGAACTCGCCCTTGGCCCCGAATTCCTTCAGCTCCTTCAGGATGAAGTCCGCCCGGAACTGGTCGGGCACGTTCATCTCCCAGCCCACGTAGTTGGTCGGGGAAAAGGCCCCGAGAGACTCGACCATCGGGTAGCTGGAGAAGACGGCTTCGTCGCTCTCGCCCTTCCACGTGCGATAGCAGGTCAGGAAGTCGGGGGTATCTTTCCGGCCGTCCTTCCAGTGGACCGAAGGCGCCATGAACTCCCCGTAGTTGCGGATCGAGACGCCGTGCTTGAGCGCGTTGTCCCAGATGAAGCCGGCCGGCGAGTAGGCCAGCGCGTCGTCCTCGTCCACGCCCATGCCGTCGGGATAGCTGCGCGGGAATCCGGCGAAGCTCTTCTCCATGTAGTCGGTGCCGAACGCGGTGGTGCTCCATTGATGGCCGTCGGCGCTGAGAATCCCGGCGCAGTAGGTGTTGTCGAGCAGGACAAAGTCGCGGCAGAACTTGTGCTGATTGGGGGTGACGTGTTCGCCGAAGATGCACAGCTCCGGCGCGCCGTTGCCTTCCTTCATGTCGCCGAGCACCTGGTCGTAGGTGCGGTTCTCTTTGATGACGTAGACCACGTGCTTGATCCGGCTGGGTTCGCCGATCCGCTCGGGCACGACGCGCGGCGGTTGGTCGGCACGGGGCTTGAGGGCCGACTGGGCGATGGCTTCGCGGCGCAGATTGCGCCACACGGTTTCCGAGAGCTTTGGAAGATCCTTCTTCGAGGGGATCGGCACGAGCGACACGGAGCCGGAATACTGGTGGGTGTTGAAGCCCGGATTGCCGTTCTCGCCTTTGCCCTTCGCGACAGGAATCCCCTTGATGTTCGCCGCGTAGACCTGCTTGCGGGCCGCGTCAAAGACCAGGGCGCCGGGGAACCAGCCCACGGGGATCAAACCGACCAGCTTGGATTCGCGGTCGGCCGGATCGAACTGGACCACGCCGACGGCGTTCTGCGTGCCGTTGGCCACGTAGAGCGTCTTGCCCGAACGGTCGAAGGTCAGCGCGTTCGGCGAAGCGCCGAAGAGATCGCTGGGCTTCGGCTTCATCCAGATGGTCTCGACGACGGTGTCGGTGCGGGTGTCGATCACGCTGAGGTTGTCGGCGGCGGCATTGGCGCAGACCAGGTAGCGGCCGTTGGGCGAAACGGCCAGGGCGCTGGCGTGCAGCCCGGTGACGATTTCCGTCTTTGGCTGGCTTGATTTGAGGTCGATCACGCTGACCGAACCTTCGCTGGCGATGAACTTCACGGGATCGACCCGCGCGATGGTGCCGCGGCCGATCGGGCCGGTCAGATCGCCGGCGCCGGGGCGGCGGCCGGCCCAGTTGCTCACATAGGCCTTGTTTCCCACGAGCCGCACATCATAGGGCGCGGCGCCCACGGGATAGCTCTGGACCACTTTGCCGCTGGCCGTGTCGAGCACGAGCAACTGGTTGGAAAGGTTGGCGCAGACGTAGAGCCGTGAACCGTCTTTCGAGAGGGCCAGTCCGCTGGGGATCTCGTCCTTGCGGCGCGGCGCATTGGCCGGCGGCAGGGGAAAGGTGTGGGACGGTTTGACGGTGCCGTCCCCGTCCACCGTGAAGATCTTGATGTTGCCGTTGACGTTGCTCAGATAAATCCGGCGGCCGTCGGGGGAGAAGATGAGACCCGTGTAGCTGACCTGCCCCTTTTTGTCCGGCTCCAGGATGTTCGGTGAAACCACGTCGGGCACGGGCTCGTTCTGGTCGTTGCTCGGGAGCGCGACCCGCTGGCGAATGGCGCCGCTGACGGGATCGAGCACCACGAGTTCGCTGGTCTTGCCCGAAGCCACGAGGATCCGGCCGTCGGGCGACAGGGCCAATGCCTGGGGCCGCAGGCCGGGCAGTTCCACGACCCGGCCGAAGGGGGTCAGCGTCTGGTTGACCGGGGTGACGATGTGGCCGGGCGATCCACGACCGACCTGTTCCGAAGAGGTGATGACCGACGGAACCGGACCGGAGGAGCTGCAACCCGCGATCAAGGCCAGTGTAGGAACGATCCAGAAACTTCGGACAATTGAGCGCGTCATTGCGCCAGAAGAGTGTTCTGCGCCGGCCTTCGGCAAGAAGTTCCAAGTGACAGCTTGGTGACGGCTATTTTTGGGGGCGTTAGGCGAACAAATCCATCTGCGCCGAGAGCGCCAGATTCTTCAACGCCCGCCGCTCGGGCCGTTGGCGCCTCTTCTCCGCCTTGCCGGCATCGGGGATCGGGGATCCGGCATCCGTTCCGTTTTCCTCGTCCAACACGTGCTGGAGGTTCAGCTCGGCTTCTTCGAGGACGCGCAGGATTTCCTTGGCGCGGTCGATGACGGATTTGGGTGTGCCGGCGAGGCGGGCGACCTGGATGCCGTAGCTCTTGTCCGCGCCGCCTTCGACGATCTTGTGGAGGAAGACGATCTGGTCGTTCCACTCGCGCACGGCGACGTTGAAGTTCTTCATGCGCGGCAACCGGCCGGCCAGCTCTGTGAGCTCGTGGTAGTGCGTGGCGAAGAGCGTGCGGGCGCCGACCTGATGGTGCAGGTGCTCGACGATCGACCAAGCGAGGCTGAGTCCGTCGAAGGTGCTCGTGCCGCGACCGATCTCGTCGAGGATGATCAGGCTGCGGCGGGTGGCGTTGTTCAGGATGTTGGCCGTCTCCGTCATCTCCACCATGAAGGTGGACTGGCCGCGCGCGAGGTCGTCGCTGGCGCCGATGCGGGTGAAGATGCGGTCCACGAGATCGATGCGGGCCTGCCTGGCGGGAATGAACGAACCGGTGTGGGCCAACAGCGCGAGCAAGGCGACTTGGCGGATGTAGGTGCTCTTTCCCGCCATGTTCGGACCGGTGATGAGGGCGATCTGGGGTCCGGCAGGCGGAGGCGCCTGCGGGACTGACACAGACAGGGGCGTCTGTGCCACTGGCGGCGCGGCTTCCAGCGTGGCGTCGTTCGGCACGAAACGGCCTTCGGTCTGGTGCTGCTCCAGCACGGGATGGCGACCGTCGGTGATCTCCAGCAAGCCTTCGTCGCCGATCTCGGGACGGCAGTAGTCGTAAAGCCGCGCGGTCTCGGCAAAGGATCCGAGCACATCGAGCTGCGCCAAGGCGGCGGCGCTGGTCTGGATGACCTTGAGCTGGCCGAGGACGGTTTCGCGGACGTGCTGGAAGAGCTCGAACTCCAGCTTGGTGGCCCGTTCCTCGGCCCCGAGGATCTTGCCCTCCATTTCCTTCAGCTCGGGCGTGATGAAACGTTCGCCGTTGGAGACGGTCTGTTTGCGGACGTATTCGGGCGGGACCTTGTCGAGGTTCGACCGGGTGATCTCGATGAAGTAGCCGAAGACGGAGGTGAAGCGGACCTTGAGCGAGGCGATGCCGGTGCGCTCGATCTCGCGCTGCTGGAGCTGGGCGATCCAGTCCTTGCCGCCGCGCGTGGCGTCGCGGAGTTCATCGAGCGACGTGTCGAAGCCGTCGCGGATCAGGCCCCCCTCTTTCAGCGCGAGCGGCGGTTCGTCGGTGATGGCGCGGGCGATCAGCTCGACGAGATCGGGCATCTCCACGACCTGGGCGCCGAGGTCGGAGAGCAACTTAGGCCGGGCATTCGTGCCCGGCACATCGGCATCCTCCGTTTTCGGCGACCCACTGTCCTCCAATCCCGACTCGCCGGGCAGGGATGCCCGGCCTACCGAGGCGACCATTGCCCGCAACTCGGGAAGCCTTTCCATGGCCATGCGCAGGGCCAGCAGATCCCGGGCATTGCCGGAGCCGAAGGCCAGCCGGCTGATCGTCCGCTCCATGTCGCGGACTTCTTTCAAGCTGAGGCGGAACTGCTCCATCGCCTCGGGCGCGTTCAGCCATGCGCCCACCGCCTCTTGGCGGCGCTCGATGGCGTCCACGCTGGAGAGTGGCTGCGAAAGCCAATCACGCAGGCGGCGCGCACCCATCGGGGTGACGGTGCGGTTGAGCGCGCCGTAGAGACTGGTATTGCGGGCGGCGTCGCGGCGCTGCGGCTCCAGCACTTCGAGGTTGCGCAGGGCGATCCCGTCGAGCGCGAGGAAGTCGAGGCGCTCGTAGAATTGCAGCCGGGTCAGCGGCGAGACATCGCGGCGAAGATTCTGGCTGAGGTAGTGCAGCACTGCGCCGGCCGCGCCCGTGGCGACGGGGTGGTCCTTCAGTCCGAAGCCGTCGAGCGACGCCACCTTGAACTGCTCGCGCACGGTGAAGACGGCCGTTTCCGGAGCGAAGGTCCAGTCGTCGTAGCCCGTGATGATCGACTGCCCGGCGGCGAGGAGCGCCTTCAGCGAAGCGTTCTCCGCCGGGTAGACGATCTCGGCCGGGCGCACGCGCTCCAGCTCGGTCATCAAGGCGGCCTCCCCCTCGATCTCCGTGACCTTGAAGTCGCTCGTGGTCAGATCGACCAGCGCGAGGCCGAAGCGTTTGCCGGAGGCGTGGACGGCGGCGAGGTAGTTGTTCCGCTCGGCCGCGAGCATCCGTTCGTCGAAATGCGTGCCGGGACTGAGGATCTGGGTGACCTCGCGTTTGACCAGTTGACCCGGCTTGGCCTCCTCGACCTGGTCGCAGATGGCCACCTTGCGGCCGGCGCGAAGGATGCGGGCGATGTAGCCGTTGGCCGCGTGATGGGGAATACCGCACATCGGCACCACCCCGCGTTTCGTGAGCGCGACGTTGAGGATGCGGGAGCCTTCCTGAGCGTCCTCGAAGAACATCTCGTAGAAGTCGCCCAGGCGGAAGAGCAGGAGGGCGTCCTGGGGCAGCTCGCCCTTGATGCGGCGATACTGCGCCATCATGGGCGTCAATTGAGGTTCGGAACCGGCCATTCGGCCGCGAATTCTTCCGGCCCCGGCCTGGATGAACAGGTTTATTCTCGGAAGACGGACCAAACGCCCCCGGGCAGCGGCGTTCAGACCTTGGGGGAAGACTTGCGGGGACCCTTGGAACTTGCCCGCACGGCCTTGGACCGGGGGCTTTGGCGCACATCCACTTCGAAAGCATCCTCCACCCAGCGCGACAGCAACAGCGGCCGGAAGGGGTGGAAGAGATTCGCCACCATCGGTGGCCGCTCGGGATTCGGTTGGAGATGCGGTTCCAGCATGACTTTCACCCCCGACATCGGAGTTTCCACACAATGCTTGAGAGCGTTCCGTGGGGGTGTTTGTTCCAGCCGGAAGAGTGGGTCCCGTCGCGTCCGATCACGGTGCAGACGTGTCCAGAATCGTGGGTTCGGCGGCTCCAAAGGCCAACCGTGGGGCAGCGGATGAAGCGACCTAGTTTCGATGCGTCGGCCCTGAAGAAGGACGGGTCTCCGCCTATTCATCTGATCTGGTGAGCCGCGAGTTTGGACATGCATGGAACGTTCCGCGAAACCCTGGTCTTCGAGACGTGAACCGCTGGAGAGCATCGAGCCGAACCCGAACCCGAAACTGGCGACTCGCGCCGGGAGGTGATGTGGTTTCGCCACTTGGCCCTGCGGACGGAGGAGACGTATCTCCAGTGGATCCGGCGGCTCTTCGCCTGCATCGGGAAGCGGCATCGGCACGAGCTGGGGGCGGTGGAGTCCGCTCGACGGATGAGGGAGGACCGGGTGTCACAGCATGGTTCCGGCGGAGAGCCTATCCGGATAATTGGCCACACGGTAAGGAGGACGGCCGCCGGGTTGGGGAACCCGGCCTACAAGCGGTAGCGATGTCAGCAGGGCGGAGCTTCGCCGCCGGGCTGCGACCCCGTCAGGGTCGTCCGGAATGGCGCTGCGAACCGGGGGTGTCGTCGGGCTGGGCACTCCTCAACCCCCCGGCCAATGGATGCCAACCCTTCGGGTGGGTTTGGGAACTGGGAAAGATTCAACCGCCAACCACCAACCTCGAATGACGCCCGGTGTCTCCGTTCAATGTTGGGCTTTGAATGTTGGGCGTTCGCTGTTTTCGGATCGCCCACAGTCACGCAGCCAACGCCCACCTTCCGCACGGCGAATCCGGGCCAGCAATTGGCCGGAGGGCGAGCGCTGCGGCACCTCCGGACAAGCCGCTAAAACGGGCTGCCGTCCTGGTAGGCCCGGTCTTCTAACCGGGCAGGCTCTTTTTACGGTCGGATAAGGGATGATCCGGATAGGCTCTTATCTGGGCGGGCGGGCGGACTGGACGGGAGCGACGGAGCCGGGTTGGGGTTTGGCGGGGCCGGGCGGAGGGGCGGCTTCTTGGGCCATGACGTTGGTCAGCATTTCCCAGCTCTGCTTCTCGTTGAATCCTTCGTCGATCTTCTGCCGCAGGAACTGTTTCAGGGGTTCGTGGAGGCGGATGGAAGCGTCGATCGTCGGGCTGGTGCCGGTCTGGTAGGCGCCGATGTTGATCAGATCCTCGTTCCTCCTGTAGGTGGCCATCAGGTCGCGCGCCTTGCCGGAGAGTTCCTGTTGCTCCGGCGTGGTCAGGTCGCGTACGAGACGGCTGACGGAGCCGAGGACGTCGATGGCGGGATAGTGGTTCTGCGTCGCCAATTCGCGGGTGAGGACGATGTGGCCGTCGAGGATCGAGCGGACGGAGTCGGCGATGGGGTCGTTCAGATCGTCGCCTTCCACCAGCACGGTGTATAGCGCGGTGATGCTACCCTTTTCGCCGTTGCCGGAGCGTTCGAGGAGCTGGGGCAGCAGCGAGAAAACGGAGGGCGTATAGCCCCGGGTGGCGGGCGGTTCGCCGACGGCGAGGCCGATCTCGCGCTGGGCCATGGCGAAGCGGGTCACGGAGTCCATCATCAGCATGACGTTCTTGCCCGCGTCGCGGAAATGCTCGGCGATGGCGGTGGCGAGGAACGCGCCTTTCAAGCGGGCGATGGCGGGCTGATTGGAGGTGGCGACGACGACGACCGATTTCTTGCGACCTTCGTCGTCGAGGTCCTTCTCCAGGAACTCACGGACTTCACGGCCCCGTTCGCCAATGAGCGCGATGACGTTGATGTCGGCCTCGGCTTTGGAGGCGATCATGCCGAGCAAGGTGGACTTGCCGACGCCGGAGCCGGCGAAAATGCCCAGACGCTGGCCACGGCCGCAGGGGGTGAAGGTGTCGATGGCCTTGATGCCGGTGCGGAAGAAATCCTTGATGCGTTGGCGCTTCAGCGGGTGCGGCGGCTGGGCGGTCAGGGGAACCTGGAGATCGTTGTTCAGGGGGCCGAGGCCGTCCATCGGCTCGCCCAGGCCGTCGATGACACGCCCTTTCAGATGATCGCCGACCGAGACGCGGAGCGGGGCGCCGAGGGCGACGACTTCGCTGCCGGGATGGATGCCGTGGAGTTCGCCCAGCGGCATGAGGAGGACGTGGTTGTTCCGGAAGCCGACAACCTCGGCGAGGGTGGTACCGTCGTGCCGCGCGGATTCGATGCGGCAGACTTCACCGACGGAACAGAGGGGGCCTTCGGACTCGATGACGAGGCCGATGAGCTGGACGACACGGCCGTGCTGGCGGACGACCTTCGTCTCTCGGACGTGTTTGCGCAGGGTTTCGAGGCGCGAGGGGGTGACGAGGCGTGGGGTCATGGCGCGAGGTTGGGCCGGCGGGGATCCCAGATTCCGGATGCCAGAATCCTGATACGGGATGCCGAATGTGGGATGCCTGAGTGGAGAATGGACGCTGGTTTCATGCGCTGTGGAGGCTTTCGCGGAGGAGATCGAGCTTGGTTTCGCGCCGGGCGTCGATGGTGCCGAACCGGGTCTGGACGATGCAGCCGCCGCGGCTGACGTCGGGCGCGGGCTGGAAGTGGACCTTGTTGTTGTTCGTGGCCGACGGGGTCAGGAGGGGCGACTCGGCCTTCACCAGGAGATCCAGATCGCTGGGGTGGATCTTGACGTGGAATTCGGCGGTATCCTCGACCTGGGCCATGGCGTCCTTGACCACGGCCTCGATAAGCCCGGAGCTGATGGGGAAGTCGGCGACGAGCTTGCGGGCGATCTCTAGGGCGAGCTCGCTGACGGTCGTCTCGGTATCGTGGACGACCTGGGAGACGGCCTGTTGGAGGGGGAGCACGACGCCGTTGAGGAGCGCCTGCATTTCCTGGCGCTGTTGGACGAGCTGTTCGCTGACGGAGCGTTCGCCTTCCAGCCGGCCACGTTCGAAGGCGGCTTTGATCTCCTGCTCGATGTCGATGGTGGGCGGGTAGCCGGCGGCGGCATCGGGTGCGGAATCCGGGCCGGCGGAGGCGTCGGCGACCGGGTGCGACTCGGCGGAGACGAGGCGGATGCCGCGCAGGGGCGCGGTGAACCGGATGGACTCAAGCCACGGCGTCATTGCCACCTCCGCCGAGATCAATTTCACCGTCGCTTTCGAGGCGGCGCACGACCTCGATGATGCGGGACTGGGCGGCCTCGATGTCTCGGAGCTTGAGCGGTCCCATGAAGCCGATCTCCTCGTTGACGGTTTCGGCGGCGCGCTTGGACAGGCAGGAGAGGAGGGATGTCTTGAGCTTGTCGCTGGAGGTCTTGAGGGCGACGGCGAGATCGCGCATTTCGATCTCGCGCAGAATCTTCTGGAGGGAGGAGGCGTCGAGGAGGGTGAGATTCTCGAAGGTGAACATTTTCTGGCGGATCGCGGCGCCGAGCTCGGGATTGCGCTCTTCGAGGGTGACGAGCAGGGACTTGCTGAGGTTCTTGTCCATGGCGTTCAGGACTTCGGCGGTGCTCTTGACGCCGCCGGTCTGGTTCATGGCCTTGACCTGGCGGTTGCCGAGCCGGCGGTTGAGGACGTTGACGACGCTCTCGACGACTTCGATGGGGGTCGGGGCGAGGGTGGCCATGCGCTCGAGGACGGCGTCCCGCTGTTCACCGCGGAGCTGGGAAAGGACGCTGCCGACCTTGTCGGGCTTCAGGTAGCTGATGATGAGGGCGATGGTCTGCGGCTGCTCGTGCTTGATCAGATTGAGGAGCTGGCGCGCCTCCATGTCCACGAGGTCCTGCATGGCGCCGAGCGGCGGGCGGGCCGGGGCGACGCGGCTGATGATGTCCGATGCTTTGTAGACGCCGACGGATTTTTCGAGGGAGCTCCGGGCGAAATCGACACCGCCCAGGACCGAGGTGCTGGCTTCGATCGCGACGCCGGTGAACTCCTTGAGAATCGCGTTCTGGAGTTCGCGGGGGAGCATCGGGATCTTGACCATCTCGGCGCAGACGGCCTCGACCTCGGTGTCCTCCATCTCCTTCATGATCCCGGCCGCGCTGTCGGGACCGAGGATGACGAGGAGGCAGGCGAGTTTCTGGACCTTGGTCATCCGCCCGATGTCGAGCGGGATCGTTTCCTTTTCGGCGACGGCCATGGGCTACTTGACGTTGTTGGCGGGCGGTTGAACGGGGTCGGTTTCGCTGCGGTTGATCCACGAGCGGACCGCCTGGGTCATGCTGGAGGGGTTTTCGCGGATCAGTCGATTCAGGACCTCGACGGTGACGACCTCCTCCTTTTTCTTGCGGAAGGGAAGACCCATGCTGTCGGTGCCGACGCCGTCGGGATAGAGGTCGCCAATGGCGGCTCCGATCGGCAGGTCGTCGGACTTGGTCCTCTTCAAGGTGCGAAAGAACATGAAGCCGAGGACGAGCGCGACGCCCGGGTAGAGGAGGCGTTGTCCCAGGTCCATGTAAAGCTGGGTCTTCTCCTGCTTTTCCAGGGTGGTGGCGATCTCCATGGCGGGCTGCTCGTTGAAGGGGATCTCTTCGAGGACGACTTCGGATTCCGGGGTGTTGATGGCCTTGGCGACGATCTGCTTGAGCTTGGTGAGCTCGGAGGCGGTGCGGGGAACGGCGACGCGGTTCGTGCCGGAGCCGGTGAAGACCTGGGCGAGCATGACCGAGGCGCTGACCTTCCTGAGGTCGCCGGTGGCGACAACCGTGCTGCTGGTGGTCTTGTTGAGCTCGTAGCTCCTGGTGGTGGTCTTCTTCTTCGTGTTGGAGGAGGTGAGGGGGGAGCTGGAGGCTCCGTTCGTTGTGCCGAGGTTGCTGGCGACGCTGACGGCGCCGGAGCCGCCGGAGCCGCCGGTGGAGTTGCTGATGACGTCTTCTTCGTCCGTGGTCTCGCTCTTGGGAACGGCGCCGTCGGGGTCGAACTTCTCCTCGGTGCGGGTGACGGAGTCCCAATTGATGTCGACGGCGACACGAACGACGGCGTTCCCGGGGCCGAGGACCTTGGCGAGCATGGTTTCGGCCTGTTTTGTGAGATATTGCTCGTTTTGGCGGCGGGCGGAGAACTGGCTGGAGGACATTCCCGCAGCGGTGCTCTGGTCCTGGTTTTCCGAGAGGACGTTGCCGCGCTGGTCGACCACGGAGACATTGGCGGCGGCGAGGCCTTCGACCGCTTTGGAGACGATGAACTGGACGGAATTGACGGCGGAAGGGGGAAGGTCGCCGCTGCCCCGGACCTTCACGAACACGGAAGCGGAGGCCTTGCGTTTCTCGTCGAGGATCAGGCGGTTCTCGGGCATCACGATGATGACGCGGGCCGACTCGACCTGGTCCAGCATGGAGATCGTGCGGGCGAGTTCGCCCTGGAGCGCGCGGGTCAGGTTGGCGCGTTGGAGGAAGTCCGAGATGCCGAAGTTGGCCTTGTCGAGAATCTCGTAGCCGCCGCCGCCCTGGGATTGGGGAAGGCTCTTGGCCGCGAGCTGCATGCGGGTGGAGTAGACCATGTCCATCGGCACGTAGATGGTGCCGGGTCCCTTGATCTGGTAGGGGGTCTTGGAATCCACGAGCGCGGCGACGACCTTGCCGGCTTCGGCCTCGTCGAGACCTCCGTAGAGCAGGGAGTAGTCCTTCCGGCCGGAAAACCAGGCGAGGGAGGCGAGGCCGGCGACGACCGCGGCGGCGGCGAGCACGACGCTGATGCGCTGGTTGAGGCCGAGCTGTTTCCAAATGGCGGCGATCTGCCGCCCGAGCTGGGTGAGATTGTTCATTTACGCGTCACACCTGCATCCGCATGAGCTCCTGATAGGATTCGAGGAGCTTGTTGCGGACTTCGACCATGAGTTGAAAGGAGAGGCTGGCTTCCTCGGAGGCGATCATCGCCTTGTGGAGCGGGACATTCTGGCCTGACATCAAGGCGCGGGAGATCTCCGCAGACTGCGCCTGCTTGGTGTTGACCTCCTTGACCATGTTGGACAGGAGATCGCCGAAGTTGCCCGCGGACGCTTCGGACGGAGCGCGGAGGGTCTGTATGCCCAGGTCTTTCAGCTCCGAAGAGGGGATGACGGAGGCCGGATTGCGGAGGGTTTCCGCGCGCTTCAGCATTGCGTCCGCGAAGCTCGAGGCGTCGACCGGCATCGCGGCCCGCATGGTGGTAAGGGGGTCCATGGCTCAGCGTTTCGAGAGCGGTCAGCGCTTACCGAGGGACAGCGTCTGCAACATCATCTGCCGGGAGGTCCTCACGGCGGCGATGTTGGCCTCGAACGAGCGGGAGGAGGCGATGAGATCGACCATTTCCTCGTGGATGTTGATGTTCGGCATCGCGACGAGACCGGTCTTTGGATCGGCGTCCGGATGATTGGGGCGGTAGACGTAAACCGGTGGGCGATTGTCCTGGACGATCCGGGCGACCATGACGTTGCTCGCACCTTGATTGTCCGTGCCGGACATGGCGGCGTTCAACTGGCTCTCGAAGATGACGTTCTGCCGATGGTAGGGCTGGCCGTCCGGGCCCTTGGTGACCTGGGCGTTGGCGATGTTCTGGGAAACCACGTCCATGCGGATCCGCTCCGCATCGAGGGCGGAACTGGTCCCTTGTAGTCCTGGAATGAGGTTCATCATACGCTTCAACCTTTCCCGGTCATCGCCATCCGGAGCCGGAGGAGATTCCCCGTGATCATGTTCAGTTCGACCGCGTGTTCGGCCGAGTTTTCGCTCAGATTCATCATCTCGTTCTCGATCTGGACGGTGTTGCCGTCGGGCCGGAGCGAGATGGCGGTGGTGTCGATGGCGAGGGTCGGCTTGAGCTTCGCGAGGGACGCCGAATTGCCCGAAGCCACGGCGTTCTGGAGCTCCGACTTGAAGCTTGGCGCCAAGTCCAACCGCTTGTAGCCGGGGGTCTGGACGTTCGCGAGGTTCGAGGCAATGGCCTCGTGACGGGCCATCGTGCCGTCCAGCATGTGCTTGGCGGCGACGTAGTTTGTGGTGGAGAACAGGCCTTCGATCATGGCGACAACGGGTTCCGCTCAGCAACCGAGGTGCCACGGGAAAAAAACGCCTGAAACCCCGGTTTTCGGGGGAGGCTCTCCGTCCGACGGGAAAATGTTGCCAGCTGACAGGGCCTTTGCGACCGGGTCCCTAGGCAAGGTTGACCCGGTAGCGGAGCGACGGACGCTAAACGGAAGCGGTTCCCGGCGGATCGACCGGCAAAAGGAAGATTGCCACCGCCGGAGGGGGTTCTCTACGGTTTCTCGGTCGTTGCAGCGCCTTGGGGTTCGCTTCCCGCAGTGAGACCGGGCGTGGGTCTGTCGGCTTCCGTTCACGCTCCCCGGATTCTGGCCCCGCTTGGAATCTGCGGCGTTTTGCGTCCGCATGATCGGTGCTTTCGAAACCGGACCAGAGCAACCCGTTACCGACTCGCTGCAAAGCGGACTTGGGCCATCGAACGCCGCCGTGGGCTCCACACCGAAGTTTTTCTCTCTGAATGAAACAAGATTTGAATCTGAGCGCCCTGAGAACCGAGTGGTTCGGAAACGTCCGTCGTGATCTGTTGGCCGGTCTGGTCGTCGCGTTGGCCCTCATCCCGGAGGCCATCGCCTTTTCGATCATCGCCGGGGTGGATCCGAAGGTGGGCCTCTACGCCTCGTTCTGCATCGCGGTGGTGACCGCGTTCTTCGGTGGGCGGCCGGGCATGATCTCCGCCGCCACCGGGGCCATGGCGCTGTTGATGGTCTCGCTGGTCAAGGACCATGGGCTGCAATACCTCCTCGCCGCGACCGTGCTGACGGGCGTCATCCAGATCCTGGCGGGGTTGTTCAAGCTGGGCGACTTGATGCGGTTCGTTTCGCGCTCGGTGGTCATCGGCTTCGTCAACGCACTGGCGATCCTCATCTTCATGGCGCAGTTGCCCGAGTTCAAAGGGCAGGGTTGGCCGATGTATGCGATGGTCGCCGCCGGCCTCACGATCATCTACGTGCTGCCGCGTTTCACCAGGGCGGTGCCTTCGCCGCTGGTCTGCATCGTTGTGCTGACGGCTTTCGCCATGGTCTCGGGGCTGCCCTTCCGTACCGTCGGCGACATGGGCGAGCTGCCGTCGAACCTCCCGGCGTTCTTCCTGCCCGACGTGCCGTTCAATTGGGAGACGTTGCGGATCATCCTCCCGTATTCCATCCCGTTGGCGGTGGTCGGCCTGCTGGAGTCGCTCATGACCTCCACCATCGTCGACGATCTTACCGACACGCCGAGCGCGAAGAACCGTGAATGCTCCGGCCAGGGTTTGGCGAACATCGTCGCCGGCTGCTTCGGCGGCATGGCCGGGTGCGCCATGATCGGCCAGTCGGTCATCAACGTGAAGTCCGGCGGTCGCGGGCGGTTCTCCACCTTCGTCGCCGGCGTGGCCCTGCTGATCCTCATCGTGGTGCTCGGGAAATGGGTGAAGCAGATCCCGATGGCGGCGCTGGTCGCCGTGATGATCATGGTCTCGATCGGCACCTTCAACTGGGCGTCGTTCCGCAATTTCGCCGTGTATCCCGCGTCTTCCAGCATCGTGATGGTCGCGACCGTGTTGGTCGTGGTCTTCACCCACAATCTGGCCTTGGGCGTGGGTGTGGGGGTGTTGCTCAGCGCGCTCTTCTTCGCCCACAAGGTCTCGCGCTTCGTGGCGGTCGAGTCCGCGCTTTCGCCCAAGGGAGAAGAGCGGACCTACACCGTCCGTGGGCAGCTCTTCTTCGTCACCGCCGGTCGCTTCGGCGACGCCTTCGATTTCCGCGAAGTAGTGGAGAAGGTCCGCATCGACGTCGGCCCTGCGCATTTCTGGGACCTTTCCGCGATCAACGCCCTCGACCGCGTGGTGCTGAAGTTTCGCCGAGAAGGCACGGCCGTGGAGATCACGGGAATGAACGCCGCCAGCCAGACCCTCGTGACCCGGCTCGCAAAGCATGACAAACCCGGCGCGCTGGACAATCTTGGCGGCCACTGATCCCGACGAAGCCCATCCAGCCGAACCACATCATGCCCATTATCCTGGCCTGCACCGACGGTTCCTCCTACGCCCCGAGCGTGTATGACCACTCCGCCTGGGCCGCTCGCCGTCTGGGCGCTCGCGTCCATGTTCTCCATCTGTTGGACGCCCATCGGGAGAGTCCCGCCTTAATGGACTACACCGGAACGATCGGTCTCAATGCCCAGGCAAATCTGATGCAGGAACTGGTGGAAACCGAACAGGCGCTCGGCCGCGCGGCCCAGTCCAAGGGTCGAATCGTCCTCACGGCGGCGCGCCAACGTCTGGAAACCGCCGGCCTGACCGACATCGTGGCCGACCAGAAACACGGCTCGCTCTTGGAGGGCATCGCCGAATTCGAAGGCGAAGCCGACCTGGTGGTGCTCGGCAAACGGGGCGAAGCCGCCGCCGTGGATCCCCACCATCTCGGCGGCAACCTCGAACGCGTCATCCGCAGCTGCCACCACCCCGTCCTTGTCACGCCGCTCACCTTTGAGCCGATCGAGCGGATGTTGATCGCCTTCGACGGCGGACCCAGCGCGCGCAAGGCGATCGAATTCGCGGTGGCCAGTCCGCTGCTCAAGGGAATCGACTGCCATCTCCTCACCACCGGCCGCGTGGACGACGACGCCCGTTGGTTCCTCGGTGAAGCGGCCGAAAAGCTCCGCGTGGCCGGGATCGATGCCACCACCCACGCGCACGGGGGCGATCCTGAATCCGTCATCGCCGAGTCCGTGGAGACAATCGGAGCCCAACTCCTCGTCATGGGAGCCTACGGGCATTCCCGCATCCGGCAGTTCATCGTCGGCAGCACCACGACGACCATGGTGCGGACGTGTCCGGTGCCGGTGTTGCTGTTTCGGTAAAGCCGAGGCGGAGGACTGCCGGCCACCGCCCATTTTATTGTAACGGCGGCAATCTGGAGCCGGTCTCAGTGCTCGGCCATCTGTCCACACACATGAAATCCTTCTTCATCGGAACCGTCGCCGCCGGACTCGCTGCGGGTGCCACCTACCTGATGTTGGCTTCGCCTGCTCCCAAGGGCGACTGGTCCAAAGAAAAGGCGCAGATGGAGGCCACCTTCCAATCGGAGAAGGCCCGGCTCCAACAGGAATTGGCGAAGGAGCGGAAGCGTTCCGGCCGGGTCGACACCGTCGAGGTCGATGTCTCGAAAGCCTTGACCCCCGGCGAGACCCTGGAGCGGCTCCAGGCGTTCCGTCCCGATGCCAACAAACAGAAGGCGCTCCGGGAAATCATGTTCCATTTCCAGAACCTCGTTTCGCAGGGCGAAGCGGCCGTGCCGGCGATCCATGCCTTTCTCACGCTCAACCAAGACATCCCATACGGGTTCGCCGAGAATGGCCGGGGTGGCGGTCGCCAGCGAACCGGCAACCCTGCCCAGCCGAAAGCAGCGGGGACCCGGGCTCCAGGTCAAGCCGCTGCTCAAGGACGTCGAGGCGCTGGTGGCGACGCGGCCGCCCCGGACCAGAATGATCCTCGTCAGGTGCTCGGGCAGTTCGCCCGCACGGAGACCAATCCGACGCTCGACTTCTTCCTGCCGCCTTCGCTCCGCATCGGACTGATCGATGTCCTCCGCGACATCGGCGGCACCGAGGCGGAGGCCGCGTTGGCCGATGTCCTGAAGACCAGCGCGCGCGGCGTCGAGATCGCCCTGACGGCCAAGGCGCTGGATGAGATCTCCCCCAACCGCTACACCGACATCGCGATCGGCGCGGCCAAGGAACTCATTCCGAACCTTCCGGAAATCGACAACCCGGACCGGCTCGACCAGAACGCCAAGGGCTACCTCTACGAGATCCTCAAGCAGCACAACGACACCAGCTTCGTCCCGACCGCCAAGACCCTTCTCGTGATCGAGAGCGGCCAGATCGACCGCAACGCCCTCGACTATTTGAACGCGGTTCTCAAGGACCAGGCCGTCGCCGTGTTGATGGAGGCCTACAACGATCCCCGGATGACCAATCCCTGGGCCAAGGCGCCGCTTGCCCAGCTGATCCTCGGGCAGGTCGGGGTCAATCCGCGGGCCAACGAACTGCTCTACAAGATCGTCGCGGATCCGGAGCAGAACAGCATGGCCAAGATGATGGCCATCGCAAGCCTGTCGGGCACCACCGGACGCGGCGCTCTCGGAGGCGGCGGCACCGAGACGCCGACCGATCCCGCCGTGCTCCAGAGCCGGATCCAGGTGTTGAAAACCATCCGCCAGACCATCGATCCGAACGACCAGCAGACCGTGGCCACGATCAACTTCACCGAGCAGAACCTGAACAACCTCATCAACGGCCAGCCGGTGCAGAGCCCCATGGAACTGATGCGGCAGATGGGCGGCTTCGGTGGCCAGGGCCGAAGGCCACGCGGTGGCAACGGGGCAACGGGAGCTGGGGGAGAGTAGGCTTCCGGCTTTCGCTCTTGGGCGAAGCCTTCATTCCCAAAGTCTAAAGAGCCCTTTCTTTTCAGGCGGCCGGGGCGGCGCGTCCCAACACAGTTGTTCTGCCGCGCCGCCCACCGACCACTGCTCAAACGCCACAAAGCGTGCATCGGAACTGAAAATAATGGACTCGCCGAACAGGAAGTCGGCGAATTGAACGTCGGCGCCACGCAGGGTAATATGTCGGGAGGCCGGGTGGCCCATGCCGATTTCACCAAAGTCTTCCTGCTTTTCGACTGAATAGTTCCCGTCCGGAGATTGAACGATTGCGGATGTGCTCATGAGCCTTTGCGTTGTCGTCACCCAAACCTGTCGTTCAGATCAACGCAGCATTTTATCCAAGCTTGTGGTTTGTCCCTCCCAGAGAAGGCAGAGAGTCGATTGGTCAGCTGGAATCCGAGATCGTTTCCGGTCAATTTGCGGCCTTCTTCAGCTTCCATTGTTCGTCGAAGAATCCGGCGTCGACCACCTTGCCGGGGAAGCGCGAGGTGGCGGGCTGGGTGATGTCGATCACGGCCCAGTCGGGCAGCTTGGGGGTCTGGCGCGCGTTGTTCAGGTAGTCGTATTCGCGGAAGGTGAAGCTGCTGTTGAGCACGACGTATCGGTCGGGGTTGAGCGGATTCGGGTAGATGCCGACGAGCGCGTGGGTGGCGGAGGGATAGCTGCCGAGTTGGCCGACCTTGATCGTTTTGCCGCTCCATTGAATCGGCAGTTTCGAGGCGAGTCTCTTGAGTAGCCGGTTGGAGGAGGGGTCGCCCCAAACGACGACGTTGTTGTCGCGCAGGTCTTCGGCGGTGATGTCGACATCCCTCTTCACCCGGGCCTCGCCCCGGAACTCACGCCGCCAATGCACCATGGCGTGTTGCAGTTCGCTGTCGGCCCACGCAGCCACCGCAGGATTCGCCGCCGTGCCCGTGGGCGTCACAAAGAGGAACGAATCGTAGAACGCGTCGTCGATGGGACCCTGCAATCCGTGGCGTTTGACCCGGCCTGCGGCAGGAGACTCGACCGCGTTCCATTTGGAGCCGTTGCGCCGGAGCGAGAGGGTCAACGAGCCGTCCGCCATGACCTTCCGACCGGCCACGGTCGAGCCGTCGATCACAACGTCGACGGACCGCGCGAGGCGGGTCTGTCCGGCGGGGAACTGAAGAGTGAGTCCGGTGACGTTGGTCGTGGTGACGACGATGCGGTTCGCCTCCGCGATCTCGGCCTCGACGCGGGCGGGTTCCCAATGCTCGCCGAGTCCGTCGATCCGGACCCATTTCATCTCGTTGTAGCGGAGGCTGTGGGTGACGAAGCGGACCTTGGCCGGAACGGGATCGCGGCCCTTGACCATAGCCTCGTCGATGAAGGCGCTGATCTCCTGCTTGGAAGCCGCGTCGTAGCGATGGGCCATGCCTTTGCCGATGACGTATTTGAAGGAAAGTCCCTCGGCGGCGGCGGCCTGGACCATCATGTCGGCGGCCTGCTTCTGGTGGTCGATCTCGCCGCTGTAGGCGACGGTGGGGACGTTGAAGAGATTGGCCGAATGCTCGGTGGAATCGTAGAGGCGCCAGAGCTTCTGTTCCCACCGGGTAGGCTGGAGCGTTTCCTGTTGGAAGACTTTCAGGAAATCCGCCGTCTCGCTGAAGCCCGCGCCCGGCGCGGCGGCGGCCCACATGCCGGCATGGAGCGTGGTGAAATGCCAGCAAGCCGCGCCGCCGAGAGAGAAACCCCGGACGGCGATTCGGTTCGGATCCACCGCGATGTCGCGCTCGACCGCCGCCAGCGCCTCGAAGGCGTCGACTTCGCCGGCAAAACGTTGGCCGTTGCAGTAGCGGCCGTAGGTGTGGAGGACGATCGCGTCGGACGGAGTGAAGTCGCCGAGGCTGTGGAGGCGTTGGGCGAGGAAGTCGAGTTCGCTCAGGGTTTCGCCGCGTCCGTGGAACCAGAAGTCGAGGCGCATCGGCTTGCCGCCCGGCCGGTAGCTGGCGGGGACGACGAGGCCGTAGGGCTGGAGCGAGCCGTCGATCTTCGAGACGTAGGCGCGGACGACGAGCCCGGTGGCGGTGAGCCAAGGAGCGTGGCCATCGCGGAGCTGGCCGAGGCGTTCGTTGGCCACGCGGAGGAGTTCGCGCGCGGTCTTGACCTGGTTGGTGTTGAAGAACTCGTCGTAGCGGAGGGCCCAATCGACGGCTTTGTGGAAGATCGCGACGTCGGGCAGCAACCGGAGGAGGTCGGGGTTGGACTTGAGTTCGACAGGGAGCGTGGCCAATTCACGGCTCAAAGCAGCGACGCCCTTTTCCAAATCGTCACGGTCCTGCTTCGGAATCGCGACTCCAGGGGGCGGGACGCGGCGGACCTGGTCGACGAGATTGTCGGCGACCCCGTCGGCGTGCAGGGCGAGGGTGAGCAAACTCATTGCGGCCGCGAGGGAAAGCAGTCGGGAGAACATGACCGGAGTTTCCGCAGACGGGAAACGCTGCCAAGCGCGAAGTGGTCTGCAAAGACGGGAGCGAAGAGCCGAGGGTAGGAGCCTTCGCCCGACCTCCTCCGGGTGTCGGGTTTTAGGCGACTTTCTTCAAGTTCGCCAGCAGCTCGTGGGCGCAGCGTTGGGCGAAGGCGGGATCGTTGATCACACAGTCCATTTCCAACACGGGGATGCCGGGACGAAGGTAATGCTTGATCGCGCCGAAGAGCGCGGCGTCGGCGGCCGGATCGTGGAAGGCGCCGCCGGGCGCGCTGATGACGCTGAGGCCCTGGAGCGGGAGCAGCACGGTCACGGGCGCGGTGTAGCGGTTGACCTTCTCGGCGAGGATGCGGCCGAGTTCGGCGCACTCCTCCGGGTTCGTCCGCAGCAAGGTGACCTGCGGGTTGTGGTGGTAGAAGGTGCGGCCCTTGAACTTCTCCGGAACGGTGTGGGGTTCGCCGAAGTTCACCATGTCGAGGCAACCTGGAACGACGATGGCGGGGATCTTGGCCGTGGCCGTGGCGTCGAGGCGGGTGGGGCCTGCGCCGAGCACGCCGCCGACGAGTTCATCGGCCCATTCAGTGGTGGTGATGTCGAGCACGCCGGCGACGAGGCCGCTCTCGATCAACGATTCCATCGTGCGCCCACCGGTGCCAGTGGCGGCGAAGACGAGCACCTCGTAGCCGGCGGCTTCGACGAGCTTGCGCGCCTCGGTCACGCAGGCGGTGGTGTTTCCGAACATGCTGGCGACGACCAACGGCTTGTCGGCGGCGGTGGCCGTGGAAGCTTCCGCTGCGGCTTCGACCATGCCGCAGATGGCGGCGGCGGCGTTGGCGAAGATTGTTCGCGAGAGCCGGTTCAATCCGGCCACATCGACGATCGCCGGGACCATGACGATGTCCTTGGTGCCGACGTAGGGAGCGACGTTGCCGCTGGCGAGGGTGGAGACCATCACCTTGGGGAAACCGATGGGCAGCGGACGCATCGCCGCCGTGGCGATGGCGGTGCCGCCGCCGCCGCCGAGGGAAATGATGCCCTGGATGCGGCCTTCCGCCGCGAGCTTGCCGATGAGCGCGGCGGCGGCCTTCGACATGAGGGCCATGCACTCGCCACGATCCTGGCGCTTCAGGATGGCCACCCAATCGGCGTCGCCGAGCGCCGCGACTTCGGCCAGGTCGATGTCGGGCGTGAGGGTGGGTTCGCCCTGGGTACCGACGTGGATGAGCAGGGGCGTGTGGCCGCGGCGACGGATGGCGTCGGCCACGAATCCATGTTCAGGCCCTTTGGTGTCGAAGGTTCCGAGAACGGCGATGGTGGGCATGGGCGAGAGAGTGGAAGATTCGGAGGAATGGCAAAACCGCTAATCTGCGCTGATCGACGCTGATCCGGCGGACCTTTGGGACCTCCATCCGGATCAGCGAAAATCAGCTTGGATTAGCGGTTCATCATGCGTGGATCAAAACGCCGGGAACTTGCTCGCGGCGGGCGCGGGCAGGTTCTTGAACTTCTTGGTGAGGTTGGTGAGGGATTCCTCGATGCCCATGCGTTCGAGCGAGCTGGCGCCGACGAAGCCGACGCAGTCGGTGTGCTTGATCACGCGGTCGGCGTCTTCCGGGGTGTTGATCGGGCCGCCGTGGCAGAGGAAGAAGATGTCCTTCCGCACGGTGCGGGCGGCGTCGATGATGTCCTGGGTGCGCTTGAGGGTGTCGTCCCAGCTGACGACGGCGCCGGTGACCCCGATGGAACCGCCGACGGTGGTGCCGACGTGGGCGATGATGGAGTCGGCGCCGGCCTTGGCCATCTCGATGGCTTCGGCGGGGGAGCCGACGTAGACGACGGAGAAGAGGTCCATGCGGCGGGCGAGGGCGACCATCTCGTATTCTTTCTTCACGCTCATGCCGGTCTCTTCCAGCACGCCGCGGAAGTGGCCGTCGATGATGGTGTGGGTGGGGAAGTTGTTCACGCCGGAGAAGCCCATTTCCTTCACCTTGCCGAGCCAGTGCCACATGCGGCGGCGGGGGTCGGTGGCGTGGACGCCGCAGATGACGGGAACTTCCTCGACGACGGGGAGCACCTCGTATTCGCCGATCTCCATGGCGATGGCGTTGGCGTCGCCGTAGGCCATCATGCCGGCGGTGGAGCCGTGGCCCATCATGCGGAAGCGGCCGGAATTGTAGATGATGATGAGGTCGGCGCCGCCCTTCTCGATGAACTTGGCGGAGATGCCGGTGCCGGCTCCGGCGGCGATGATGGGCTGGTTTTTCTTCAGCGTCTCACGGAGGCGTTCGACGACTTCGAGGCGGGTGTAGGGGTTTCCTTTTCCGGTCCAGGGGTTGGGCATGTGCTTGAGTGGGTTGGTTGGTTTGAAAATCGGATCAGCGGACTGCGAATTCGTGGTCGATGACGATGAAGCGTTCGAGCTTGGGCACGACAAACTGGACGGCGGCCTGGTGAACGGGGTGGGGCAGGTAGGCGTCGCGCGCGGCGACGTTCTCGAAGGTCATGCACCAGCTGTGGGTGAAGCCGTCGGAGAGGCCCTCGGTGCTGGCGTCGGTGCCCCAGGTAAATTCCAGAATGCCGGGGATCTCGCGCTGGAAAGCCTCCATCGTGCGCCAGACGGCGGCGACTTGATCGGGCGTGATCTCGGGTTTGAATTTAAAGAATCCCTGATGGCGGAGTCGTTTCATCGGTAGTGCGGGTGTGTTCGGAGCGGGGAAAGTGAATCACGAATCCCGGGGTCAGGGGAACTGGAAGGATGCACCACCGAGCGATGATTTTGCATGTTGAGAACGGCGCGGCGAAATTTCCCGACGAGCCGTCCGGTTGAACCTCTGAAGACGAGACTGTTTCTCTGGCAACTTTCAAGCATTCCGGAGTGGCCAGGAATGCATCCCAAAACCTCGTCCGCCCCAAGGCGGCTCGGCGTGAGCCCCAGCCTTGCTTCTTCAGTCCTTGGCAGCGCCGTCTTCGGCAGGGGGTTGCGCAAGCCATCGACGGCATTCCCGAATACGGTCATGGGTGCCGAGCAGAAGGAGGAGATCTCCGCCGAGGATCTGGTCCCCGCCGGCGGGAAGGACGCGACGTTCCTGGCCGCGCTTGATGCCGCAGATTTGCACGCTGAAGCGGCGCATGAGATCGAGCTGCACGAGGGTCTTGCCGACGTAGGGGCTGGCTTCGGGGATGCGGATGGATTCGTTGGTGAGTTCGCTGAAGGACTGGCCGATGGCATTGGCGGCGGTGCCTCCGGTGAGGACGCCCTCGGCGGTGGCGAGCTGCTCGGGGGAGCCGAGCAGGAGGATGCGGTCGCCGGGATAGAGACGTTCGTCGGCGGACGGGTTGTTCAGAGTGAACCCATGTCGATCGATCCCGACGATGGAGCAGCCGGTGCTGCGGCGTAGGTTGACCTCGCGGATGGTGCGGCCGGCGTGTTGGGTCTGGCTTGGCAAAGTGACTTCGTCGATGTCGAGGTTCCATTCCTCGGGACGATCAAGCAGGGCGAGGGTCATGCCGGCGGCTTGAGCCGGACTGGAGGCGGTCTTCAACTGGACGCTGAGTTCGCGCTCGATGCGGTTGTGCCAGCGGACGAGGCGGCTGGAGAAAAGCAGTCCCACGATGCCCAGCGCGGCAGCGACGAGCAGGACTCGTCCAGGAGGCGTTCCGGTGAGCGGCAAGAGGCTGACGAGCCAGAGGACGAGGAGTCCGATGACGGTGGTCTTCAGGGTGGTCTCGACGAGGGGACGGAGAGTTTCCTTGCGCGGGCTGTGGCGGGTGGAGCCGTCGGCGAGGATCATGGCAATGGCCTCGGCATTGCGCCAAAGCGCGATCAAGGGCCCGAGCAGGACGGCGCCGAATACGATCCAAAAGACGATCGGAAGGCCGTTTTGGAACGGCCAGTCCGGCGTGAGCCAAGCCTCCAGCCGGGCATAGACGGGGCTCCAGAAGATAAGCAGCGCGGTCAGGAAGAGGAGGTGCATGGCGACCTGGATGAGCCGGGGTCCGACGAAGCGCCACATCATGCTGCCGTTGCGTCGGTCCTGGAGCCGGGCCAGCCAGCTTTGATAGAACCCGAGAGCGTCCCGGAGAAAGTTCGGCTTCCGGTCAGCGAGCCAATCGGCGACCGCCCCGGATCGGCGAGTTATGGCCGGAGCAGTGAGGGAGGTGGTCAAACAGATCCCGACCGCGACGCCGTAGAAAGAGGCGGGCACGACTCCGGCGGAGACGCCCATTTGAGCCATGACGAAGGAGAATTCGCCGATGGGCGTGAGGCAGAGACCGGCGCGGATCGATTCGCGGTCCGAGTTGCCGACGGCCATCAAACCGATGGCGCAGGCGATGGGCCGAGCGATGAGGACCAGCACGGTGACGCCGAGGATCATCGGCCAGGTGGACGGGAGCGTCTTCACATCCACCAACATCCCGATGGCGACGAAGAAGACCGCGCCGAAGATCTGGCGGAGCGCCTCGAAGCCGCGTTCGACCTCGGCCCGGTAGCGGGTGCCCGCGACCACGGCCCCAAGGACGAAAGCGCTCAAAGCCACGGAGTAGCCGGCCTTCCACGCCAGCCAGGCGAGCGAGAAGAGCAGTCCGGCGAGCAGGATGGTGCGGAGCTCGGTCGCGCCTTCGTCGCTCAGGCGTTTGAGCAGCTTCGGCACGATCATGACCGAGAGGAACAGGAGGAAGACGATGAAGGCGCCGAGTCGTCCGAGGGTGGCCCAGATGGACGCGCCGTGGCCGGCACCGCCGAACTCGATGACCGAAGTGAGCACGGTGAGCATGACCACGGCGACCACGTCCTCCAGCACCGTGATGCCGATGGCGAGCTGGCTGGAGCGTTCGTGGGTGGCGTTGAGCTCTTCCAGGACCTTGGCGATGATCGCGGAGCTGGAGACCATCAGCATGCCGGCGAGGAAGAGGCTCTTCGTCGCGTCCCAGCCGATGGCGGCACCGAAGAACTGGCCGGCGTTGAGGACCAGCACGGCGGCGACGGCGGTGGCGATGGCGACGGAGACACCGAGCCGTTGAAGCCGGCCCAAACTCAGTCCCATGCCGACGGAGAAGATCAGGAACACGAGCCCGAACTGGGCCAGCATGTTGACCCGTCCCTCGTCCTCCACCAGCTGGAACGGCGGGGTGTAGGGGCCGATGATGATGCCGGCGGCGAGATAGCCCACGACCACCGACAGCCCAAAGCGGCGGCAGATCCAGCCGGCGATGCCGGCCACCATCATCACCACCGCCAAGTCCCTGATGAATCCGATGCCTTCCACGCGGGCAAACTAGGGACGAGGAAAGGTCATGGGAAGCGTCGTCGTTTTCCGCACCAAAGCCTCGTTCACCCGCAGCCTGTAATCCGCTGAAGGTGGCTTACTGGCCCCGGCCTGGCCTGGTTTGGTTTTGGCTCGACCGGGATTGGGTTTGGAATCCGGGGCCGGTCGACTGGTTGACGGTCGGACTCGACGGAGCTTGGAATCTTGGAGCGCTGGAGCGGGACATGACCGGAGCTTCGGGAGGCGCAAACCGAGGCTGGAAGGTGGCCGACGGGGGCAACGGACGAGGGGATTGAACTGGAGCTTGTTGCTGAATGGGAGTTGGAGCGAAAACGCGGGTTTGGGGGGCGAATGCGCTTGCGGGAGGCCGGTTGAGCTGAGGTCCGACGGGTTGGAGGCTTCCCGAACGGGACGCGGGGCGACCGAACGATCCTGATGCAGCCGGAGAAGGCGGGGAGAATCGAGGAGTGGTATTCTGGATCGAAGGCTGAGGAGGGGCGGGTTGCTGGGAGCGGGTCGCCGGCCCTTCCGAAATGGATTCGCGGGGCGGCTGCAGCGGACGGGAGTTCGACCGCGAGTTTACGAATGGTCGAGGCGTTTGAACAGGGTCCGAAGGGGAAGCGGCGGCTCCGGGAGTCGTCGGTCGCGGTGACAGCTTTTCCATGATCAGCCGCCCTGAATGATCCGGATCTCTTCGAGCGGGGGCAGTGTCGAAGGAGCGGCTTCGGGCTTCCGTTTGAGCGGTCTGGGTCTGGGCCGGCCCTTGGGACTGGGACGCCCCATGGTTTTGACTCCAACTGCGGCTGGAACGTTGGTTGAACGAGCTGTCGGCCGGGACGTTGTTGATAAAAAGGCGCGGCGACGGCGAGGTGTGTCTCTGGTTTTCCGACGGAACAGGTCGAGTTTTTCCGATGTCTTGAGGGCGAAGGACGGCTAGAGCGCGTCCTTGGTCGCGCCAAGAATCGGGCCGTGTCCCGCCGGTGGACGAGATTTCGTCCAGTTTGACCGGGATCCGGCTTCTGCGGTCGGAATCATGACTGAACCATTCCGGCGCAATTCCCCGGTTGATCGTGCCATGGGGGCCCTGTTCGTAGCGGTTGATCGGTTTTGTTTTGGCGAAAATGATTCCCGTTTCCCTAGGCCCCACCCGGTAGCGGTGCCACGCGTGGTCGTCCAAGTGTCGAGCTTCCACAAAACTGTAGCATTCGGCCCCGAGGCCGAATCCGAAGTTCACGCCGACACGCCCGCCGCGATAGGTCAAACCGATTCCGGCCGCGTAATAAGCCGACGGGGGCAGGGGAGCCCAGCCGCAATAGTCGGTCGAATTCCGCCAGGAAACCCAAGCGGGCGCCCAAACGCTGCCTGGCGCCCAGACCCATCCAGCTCGGTGGTCCTTCCACCAGCGGCCGTAGTGGAATGCGGCCCAGCCCCAAGAATAGTCGGACTGCCAATACCAGCCACTGTCCGACCAGACCCAGCAGCCGCCGTTGCAGTAGGGTTGCCAGGTGGGGTCGGCCAAGACAATCGTCGGCTGCCAACAGTTGCCATAGCCGGAGATATTGACCCACGACCCATGAGGCGAGAGGTAGGTGTTGAAGTAGGAAACTGTCGTCGGTTCTGGAGCTTCGACAGCTGAGACATATTGAGTTACTACCGTCGACGGCTCGAAGTAGGGGGTGGCTTCTTGAGCTTCGGGAGCCGCACCTGAAGGCGTGGGCGGGGTCTCCGATGGAGACGCCATCGTGACGGATGCGACTGGCGCGGTCGGTTCACTAGGGACGCCCTGTTCCGGGGTGGAATTGCGGATTAAAGCCGCGATTATACCTTCGTTGAGGCCTCTCCGCTGCAAGAACAACACCTCGTCTGCCGTCAACTTATAGTCCTGCCGTTCGCGGTGGATGAAAGCCAGAATGACTTCGTCGGCCACATTGGCGTCGGCGAGTTTCACGATCTCTGCCAATTTCGCGGGAACAGGCTCATGGTTTGGAGCTTTTCCGAGGGCATCGGAATCGTTCTCATCGGCTTCCGCAACTCTGGCTTCGACAGTGGTCATGGATGGCTTTGGAACGGCGCCGACGGAGGATGAAGCTTCGGCGAAACAGCCCAGAAGCGAGACCGAAACCCCTAGGAGTGAGAGGGAACCTATATGTCTGCTCAGCTTGGATCGCATGGTTGATTGCGGTTTGGCGCCCCAATTGGTCGGACGTGTCCTGAGACTTGGTCTTCCGCCCGGCAATGGATCCGTCGTTCACGTTTGATAGACCGGTGGCACAGGAAACCTATTCAGTATAGCCCAATCGGAAGAGCCGTCGAAATCCCACTGTTCCCTGGCAGAGTCGTCGGTCGCCCATGCGGGCAACACCATGCAGTCAACGAAGTTTAGACGCCCTCCGAAAGGAGGACAATTGAGTCCTAATGTCGTTCAAGGTTTCTCCAAAAATCGCTTGTGAAAAATTTCACGATTGGGCAGTTTCCGGGTCCCGTTTTGGCTCCACCTTGGTTTGATGGATTGTAATCCGTCTGCCCTTAACGGTCCAGACAACGCGATGCGCTCAATCCGACAACTGCTTGCCGTATTCCTGTTCCTCGCCGCTCCCTTGATGGCATTCGCCGCAGAGGAGGGGGGCGAGAAGGGGCTTCCGTCGCAGGCACTGAAGGTTTTCCATTTCGGCCCGTTGGAAATCACCAATTCGATGGTGGTCACGATCCTCGTGACCCTTGGTACGATTCTTTTCGCCCAGTTGGTGAGTCGCAACATGACCCCGATTCCCTCCGGCCTGCAAAACTTGGCCGAGTGGATGGTGGAATCCCTGTATGGCTTCTTGGAAGAGATCGTCGGACCTGAATTGATCAAAAAGACCTTCTGGTTTTTCGGATCCATTTTCTTCTTCATCCTGTTCACCAATTGGTTCGGACTCATCCCGGGCGTGGGCACTTTCGGTTGGGGCCACTACGATTCGGCAAACCATTTCCATGTCACCGATCCGTGGCTGCGCGGCGGAAACGCCGACCTCAACATGACGTCGGCAATGGCGCTGTTGTTCTTCCTGATGTGGATCATCTGGGCGATCCAGGCCAACGGGGTGGTTGGTTTCCTGAAACACATCTTCGCTCCCAAGGGAAAAACGGAGGGTATCATGGGGCTGTTCATGATCGTGATCTTCCTCTTCGTGGGGGTGCTCGAGACGATGTCGATCTTGTTTCGGCCGGTGTCCCTTAGCTTCCGTCTTTTCGGCAATGTTTTCGCCGGTGAGAACATCCTTGAATCGATGATGAATCTGATTCCGTCCCTGGGATGGCTTATTCCTCTCCCGTTCTATTTTCTCGAACTCCTCGTCGGACTCGTCCAGGCGTTGGTTTTCACGCTTCTGACCGCAGTCTTCACGTTGCTGATCTGCGAACACGAACATGAGGATGTTCCGGGACACGGCCAAAAGGGTCACGAAAAAGCCCACTAACAATTTCGGACGCCGGACGGTGGCAAGACTGCCGGGGCTTCCGGGAACAACAAAACGAAAGGTAAATCATGCTCGCAGAACTGACTGGTAACCTGCACATCGGATTGGCCGCCATCGGCTCCGCCATCGGTGTGGGCATCATTGGTATGAAGGCCGCAGAAGCAACCGGACGCAATCCGGGGGCTGCTGGCCAGATCCGAAACATCGCGATCATCTTGGCCGCTCTGGCGGAAGGCATCACCTTCTTCGCCATCTATCTGGCCAAAGGTCAATAATCACGGAGACCGCAGGGTTATTCAGCCCTGCGGTCAACCCTTTCATAGACCCAAATGACAATTGCTCCAATTCTAGCTGCAGTCGCAGAGCGCGCTGCGGAAAACCCCTTTCAGGAAGTAGCCCGTGAGTTCGGCTGGGAGCCGCGGCTGTTCCTCTCGCAGTTGGTGCTCTTTACCATCGTCGCGCTGGTTCTGGCAAAGTTCGCCTACAAGCCGCTCCTTGCCATGCTGGAGCAGCGCAAGCACCAGATCACCCAGGCGCTCGAGAATTCGGAGCGGACCCGCAGGGAGTTGGCCAACGCGCAGTCGAAAGTCCAAGAAATCATCGGCCAAGCCGGAAGCCAAGCGAACAAGATCATCGAGGAAGCGCGGGTCGGTGCCGCCAAGATTTCGGAGCAGGAAGCCCAGAAGGCGGTCGCTGCGGCAGCCCAGATCATCGCCAAGGCCAAAGAGTCGAACGAGGCCGAGCTCGCCCGCATGAAGTCCGAGCTGCGCAACGAGGTAACCCGGCTCGTGGTCGAGACCAGCGCCATGGTTACCGGCAATATTCTGAGCGTTGAGCAGAAGCAGCGGTTGGCGGACGACGCCAATCGGCAGCTTGTGAACAACTGATTGCCGAATTTCCACTGCACCGATGAAGATCTCGAAGCAATCCCGCCGTGACGCAAAGACGCTCTTCAATGTCTGCCGCGTCAACGGCGTGCTCGACGAGAGCCGGGTTCGCCAAGCGGTCACCCAGGTGATCGAGAAGCAGCCTCGCAGCTACGTGGGGACGCTCCACATGTTCAAGCGGTTGGTGAAGCTCGACCTGGACCGGCGCACGGCGCGTGTCGAGAATGCGGTTGAAACAACTCCGGCCCAGATGGATGCGATCAAGGCCAACCTTGAAACGAAGTATGGTGCAGGTTTGAACGTCTCGTTTTGGGTGAATCCCGATCTGATCGGCGGTCTCCGCATCAAGGTGGGCAGCGATGTCTACGATGGCAGCGTGGCCGGACGGCTCGCCGCTCTGAAGTCCAGCAACTGAACCGGCAGATTCCGGCACATTTTCCATTTCAACTCTGATCAAGCAGCAATGAGCAACCTCCTTCAGGATATCGAAGCGCAGATCGCCGGCGTGAAGACCAACGTGGCGAAGCAGAATGTCGGCGTCGTCCGGGAAATCTCCGACGGCGTGGCCAAGATCGAAGGTCTCACCGACGCGATGCTCAACGAGATGCTCGACTTCGGCAACGGAGTCATCGGCCTCGCGCTGAACCTCGAAGAAACCGAGGTCGGTGCAGTCATTCTCGGCGAATACCTCGGTATTCACGAAGGCACCGAAGTCCGCACCACCGGCAAGCTCCTTTCGGTTCCGGTCGGCAAGGGTCTTCTCGGGCGTGTCGTCAATACGCTCGGTCAGCCTATCGACGGCAAGGGAGCCATTCTTTCGGATACCCAATATCCCGTCGAAAAGATTGCTCCCGGCATCGTCAAGCGGCGTTCCGTCAACCAGCCGCTTCAGACCGGCATCATGGCCATCGACGCCATGATCCCAGTGGGCCGGGGTCAGCGCGAATTGATCATCGGAGACCGTTCCACCGGCAAGACCACGATCGGCGTGGACGCGATGATCAACCAGTCCAAGATCAACAAGCAGAACAAGGGCGTCGCCGGTTTCCGGCCGGTCTACAACATCTACGTCGGCGTCGGCCAGAAACAGTCGAACATTGCCCGCGTCATCGCCGAGTTGGAGAAGGCCGGGGCGATGGAGGACACGATCGTGGTCGCCGCCGCCGCGTCTGATTCCGCCGCCAACCAGTATCTCGCGCCGTTCGCCGGTGCGGCGATGGGCGAGTGGTTCATGGACAACGGCATGGATGCGCTCATCATTTTTGATGACCTATCCAAACAGGCGGTCGCCTATCGCCAAGTCTCCCTTGTGCTGAAGCGTCCTTCCGGCCGCGAAGCCTACCCGGGCGATGTGTTTTATCTTCACAGCCGCTTGCTTGAGCGCAGCGCGCGCGTCGGTGAGAAATATGGTGACGGTTCATTGACCGCGCTGCCGATCATCGAGACCCAGGCGGGCGACGTGTCGGCCTACATTCCGACGAACGTCATCTCCATCACCGACGGTCAGATCTATCTCGAAACCGACCTGTTCTATCAGGGAATCCGGCCGGCCATCTCCGTCGGTCTCTCCGTCTCCCGCGTCGGTTCCGCCGCGCAGGTCAAGGCGATGAAGCAGGTGGCCGGTAAGATCAAATTGGACTTGGCCCAATACCGCGAACTAGCGGCTTTCGCCCAGTTTGGCTCCGATCTCGACGCCAAGACCCAGGCCACGCTCGAACGCGGCAAGCGCATCGTCGAGCTCTTCAAACAGAGCCAATACAGCCCGATCCCGGTCGAGATCCAGAGCTCCATCCTTTGGACCATGCAGAACGGTCTCCTCGACGACGTTCCGGTTGAAAAAGTGAAGGATTTCCAGATCAAGCTCTCGCAGTTCCTGGAGGACCGGAAGGGTCCTTTGATCGAAAAGGTTCGCATCGAAAAGGCGTTCAGCGATGCCTTGGCCGGTGAAATGAAGGCCGCCGTGACGGAATTCAAGCAGACTTACCGTTGAGCCACGGAACGATCCGCGCAACGAACTCCATCCGCACATGCCCAGCACACGCGACATACGCCGGCGGATCAAGTCGATCAAGAACACCGCCCAGATCACGAAGGCGATGCAGATGGTGGCGTCGGCCAAGATGCGTCGGGCCCAGCAAGCCGCGTTGTCGGGCCGACCCTACGCTTCATTGATGAACGAAGTCCTGGCTGCTGCGACCGCAGGTGCCGGCGAGTTCACGCATCCGCTGATGCAGGTGCGGGAGGTCAAGAAGCGGGCCGTCATTCTTGTCAGCACGGATAAGGGGCTCTGCGGCGCCCTGAACACCAATTTGCTCCGCGAAGCGGGCAAGTTGGACAAGGACACGACAGTCTACATCACGGCTGGCCGCAAGGGATCCCAGTTTGTCGCCCGAATGAAGCGTGAACTGGCCGCCGAGTTCACCTACAAGGACACGCCCCAATTCAGCGAAGCCCGAGCCATTTCAAAATTTGCCCAGAATCTCTTCACATCGGGCGAGGTAGACCGAGTGGACATCCTGTTTAGCAACTTCATCTCCACCCTTTTCCAGAAGCCCGAGCTGCGGCAGATACTGCCGATCACCAAGCTCGAGAAGTTCTCCGTCGGGGTAGAAGGGACGAACGCTCCGGAAGAGCTTGGAACGGCGACGCATGAGTATCTCTTTGAGCCCGGCGCTCCGGATCTGCTGGGAAGCCTCCTGCCGCACTATGTGAACTTCCAGGTCTTCCAGGCTCTCCAAGAGGCGAAGGCTTCCGAGCAGAGCGCGCGGATGGTCGCCATGAAGAACGCGACCGACAATGCGAAGCAGATCATCAAGGATCTGACCCTCGAGTATAACAAGCTCCGCCAGGCCAACATCACCAAGGAGCTCCTTGAAATCACCACCGCCGCCATGGCGATGGGCTGAACCCCGAAACGTTTTACCGTCCGACATCTTTCATCAATCGCCCATGAACAAAGGCAAAATCGTCCAGATCATCGGTCCCGTCGTGGACGTGGAATTCGCCGGAGCCCTGCCCGCGATCTACAACGCGCTCACCATCCATTTCACCCCGCCCGGTGGCAGCTCCACCAAGCTGACCCTCGAAGTGCAGCAGCACCTCGGCGACAACTGGATCCGGGCCGTCGCGATGAGCTCCACCGAAGGGCTCAAGCGCGGACAGGAGGTCGAGGATGTCGGCGGGCCGATCACCATGCCCGTCGGTGAAGCCGTCATGGGCCGCGTGTTCAACGTGACCGGAGACGCCGTGGACGAGCAGGGACCGGTCAAGGCCGACAAATATTATCCCATCCATCGGACCGCTCCGGCCTTGGTCGACCAGTCGACTTCGCCGCAGATTCTGACGACCGGCATCAAGGTCATCGATTTGATCTGCCCCTTCTTGAAGGGCGGCAAGGTCGGTGCGTTCGGTGGTGCCGGGGTCGGCAAGACCGTCGTCATCATGGAGCTGATCAACAACATCGCGAAGCTGCACGGCGGAGTTTCGATGTTCGCGGGCGTCGGTGAGCGGACCCGTGAAGGCAACGATCTCTACAACGAGATGATCGAGGCCGGCGTCATCAAGGTCGAGTTGGACGAAAAAGGCCATCCGAAGCTGGGTGAGAACGGTCAGCCGATCATCAAGGAAGGTTCCCGCATCGGGTTGGTCTATGGCCAAATGAACGAGCCTCCCGGAGCCCGTCTCCGTGTTGCCCTTTCCGCTCTCGCGGTGACCGAGTATTTCCGCGACGAAAAGAATCAGGACGTGCTTTTGTTCGTCGACAACGTGTTCCGCTTCTCCCAAGCGGGTTCAGAAGTGTCGGCACTGCTCGGGCGCACCCCGTCGGCCGTCGGTTACCAACCCACGCTGGCCGCCGAGATGGGCAACCTGCAAGAGCGCATCACTTCGACCAAGAAGGGTTCCATCACCTCGTTCCAGGCCGTTTACGTGCCAGCGGACGATTTGACCGACCCTGCGCCGGCCACGACTTTTGCGCATTTGGATGCGACCATCGTGTTGGAGCGTTCCATTGCCGAGTTGGGCATCTTCCCCGCCGTCGATCCGCTTTCGTCAAACTCCCGGGCGCTTGCTCCCGAGTTCGTCGGTGAAGAGCACTATCAGGTCGCCCGCGGCGTCCAAAAGGTGCTTCAGCGCTACAAGGACTTGCAGGACATCATCGCGATTCTGGGAATGGACGAGCTCAGCCCGGAAGACAAGCTGACCGTGTTCCGCGCCCGTAAGATCCAGAAGTTCCTCAGCCAGCCGTTCACCGTGGCCCAACAGTTCACCGGGCGTGAAGGCAAGCAGGTCCCGGTCGCCGAAACGGTTCGGGGCTTCAAGGAGATTCTCGACGGCAAGCACGACGCGATCGGCGAGAACAACTTCTACATGAAGGGCGGCATCGACGAGATCAACGACTGATCCACTTTCGTGGTCCCGCTTCCGGAACGCCCGTGATTGGGCTTGGGCCGGGGATGGGACGACGATCAGGATCCAGAAATCATGGCTACGCTGAAACTCGAAATCGTGACGCCGGAAGCGAAGGTCTATTCCGAGGACGTGGACATGGTGAGCCTGCCCGGGACGGAAGGAGAGATGGGCATCTTCCCGATGCACATCCCTTTGATGACCCAAGTGGCGGCGGGCGAGATCTGTGCCCGCAAGAACGGCCAAGATTATTATCTCGCGATCGGAGACGGTTTCGCTGAAATCACGGGGGACCGCGTCGCGATCCTAACCGATATGGCGATCAAGGCTGATGACATCGACGAGGTCCGGGCCGAAGAAGCCCGCAAGCGAGCGGAAGCCCGTTTGGCCGAGAAGTTGTCCGATGAGGAATCGGCCACCGTCCAAGCGGCGCTGCTTAATTCTCTGGCCCAGCTCAAGGTAAAGCGCCGGAACCGGATTTGACCGGTTCCTTCGATCATCTTTTCCGTGAAACGGGCGCCTCGGCGCCCGTTCCCTTGCATGCCTAAACTCTCCGTTGAAGTTTCCCATTTTTTGGGTCGCGATGTCGCTGTCGATCGGTTGCGGCGCGCGCTGGAAGACGTCCTGCCGTCGGCGGGCGGAAAAGTCACGGATCTGAATGCGGAATGGACGAGTGCCGGCTGCGTTTTTCAGTGTCGTGTGATGGGAATGGCCTTAAAGGGCCGTCTGTCCGTGGTGGAGTCGTCGGCCAGAGTGGATGCGGATCTGCCTTTCGCTGCGTTTCCTTTCATGGGCAAGATCGAAGCGGATGCACGGGTTCGCATGGCGGTGATTTTGACATGAGCCGGGACGGGAAGGTGTCCGTGATCGGTATTCTTTTCACTTGGGCCGAGGTTGTCGCTTGACCCTTGTTCCGCCGTTCCTAGCATCCGCGAGCTTTTTTGATTCATGACCAACGCGATTCTCGCCCTTGAAGACGGAACGGTGTTCCGTGGCCGCGCCTTCGGTGCCTCTTCCACCGCTCTCGGCGAAGTGTGTTTCAACACCTCGATGACCGGCTATCAGGAGATCCTCACCGATCCTTCCTACAAGGGTCAGATCGTGACGATGACCTATCCCCTCATCGGCAACTACGGGGTCAACACCCGTGACGTCGAATCGTGGCGGGCGCATGTGGCGGGGTTCGTTATCCGTGAACTTTCTCCCGTCGTCAGCAGCTGGAGGGCGGACCAGTCGCTCGACGAATACTTGAAGCAGGCCGGCATTCCCGGAATCGAGGGCGTGGACACCCGCGCCTTGACCAAGAAACTGCGGGTCGGCGGAGCGATGAAGGGTCTGGTCAGCACTCTTCCGATGACGGACGAGGAAGCTGTAAGGCAAGCCCGCGAGTGGCGCGGGCTCGTCGGCGTGGACTACGTGAAAGAAGTGACCCACAAGGAGTCGTTCCTTTGGGACGAACGGGACGAGCAGAGTGGAAGTTTCGCCATCACGGCTGGCACGGACGTTCCGCCGAATCCGAGGTACCTCTCCAAGCCGCTGCCCGCAGCAGATATCCCGATCGTCGCCTACGATTTTGGGATGAAATACAACATCCTGCGTCGTCTCCGCCAGCACGGGTTCCGGGTGCGCGTCGTTCCCGCCACGACACCGGCGGCTGAAGCCCTGAAGCACAAGCCGGCCGGCATCTTCCTGTCCAACGGCCCAGGGGATCCGTCGGCTTTGAACTACGCGGTCGACTCCGCGCGAGACCTGATCAAGAGCGGCGTTCCCATTTTCGGGATCTGCCTCGGACACCAGATTTTGGGTCAAGCTTTCGGTGGAAAGACCTTCAAACTCAAGTTCGGCCACCGGGGCGGCAACCAGCCGGTAAAAGATTTCGAGACGGGTCGGGTCGAAATCACTTCGCAAAACCATGGCTTCGCCGTCGATGCCGCCTCGCTGCCGGACGATGTCGCGGTCAATCGGATCAACCTGAACGACCAGACGGTCGAAGGCCTTCGCCACAAAAAGAAGCCTATTTTCTGCGTGCAGTATCATCCCGAAGCGTCGCCGGGACCGCACGATTCGACGCCGTTGTTCGGGGAGTTTCGTCGGATGATCGAATCCAAGTGAGCCGGAAAGCTTCCGGATCTTGGCAAATGTTCCGCCCTTAAGGGATTTAACCGGTTGACTCAGAAGGCTGAGTTTCAATAATCGTCTCCGATCCGCCCTATGCCAAAACTCGTTGTCCTCAGCCAGGGTCTGACCGGCCTGTCCTACGAACTGAAAGTGGAAAAGACCACGGTCGGTCGCGTCGATGACAATTCGTTCCAGATCGCGGAGCCAAGTGTCTCCAGCCACCACTGCGAATTCCTGCTCAGGGGCAATGACGTGGTCGTCAACGATCTACAGTCCACCAATGGCACCTTCATCAATGGCAAGCAGGTCGCCGGAGAGGCCGTCCTGAAGCCCGGACAGATCGTTCGCCTGGGCCAGGTTGACGTTCGACTCGAAGGTCCTGAAGGCGCACCTGCCAAGAAGGTCGTGGACCACACCATGGTGATGCCCAAGGGCGTCAAGCTGGATGAGCTCAGCCAAGCGGGCACCCAACCCACTGCGTTCACCAAGAATTCCCCTTTTTCCAAGAAGGACAATCGTGGCACCAAGATGTTCATTGGCGGTGCGATCGTGCTCTTCGTGATCATCATCGTCGTCGTCGTTTGGGCGTTCATGCAGTCTGGCACGATCGCCCAGTGACCTCTGGATCCTAGGTTCAAAGGATTCCATGGCCGGCCCGATCGATGGGCCGGCCTTTTCGTTTCAGCCTTCCTTGAGCCACCGGGCGATGTCCCGGGCAGCGTAGGTGATGATGATGTCGGCGCCGGCCCGGCGCATGGCCAGGAGCGACTCCATCATCACGGCACGCTCGTCGATCCAGCCATTGGCGGCGGCGGCTTTCACCATCGAGTATTCGGCGCTCACGTGATATGCCGCCGTCGGCAGGCGGAACTCGGTCTTCACCCGGTGGATGATGTCGAGGTAGGCGAGGGCGGGCTTCACCATCACGATGTCGGCGCCCTCCTGGATGTCCAAAGCCACTTCCCGCATCGCTTCCTCCGCGTTGGCGGCGTCCATCTGGTAGCTGCGTCGGTCGCCGAAGAGCGGTGCCGATTCCGCCGCGTCGCGGAACGGGCCGTAGAAGGCCGAAGCGAACTTGGCCGCATAGGCCATGATCGGTGTGTTGCCGAATCCGGCTCCGTCGAGCGCCTGCCGGATGGCGCCGACGCGGCCGTCCATCATGTCGCTGGGCGCGATGATGTCGGCCCCGGCCTCCGCATGGCTGACGGCGGTCTTGGCCAGCAGCTTGAGCGAAGGGTCGTTCAACACCTCGCCGTGATTGTCGACGAGGCCACAATGGCCGTGGCTCATGTATTCGCAGAGGCAGACATCGGTCACGACGAGCAGCTCCGGCAGTTCCTTCTTCAGCGCGCGCACGGCCTGTTGGACGATGCCGTTTTTCGCGTAGGCGCTGGACGCCTTGGTGTCCTTTGTGGAGGGAATACCGAAGAGCAGCACTGCGGGAATCCCTTCGCTGTGGGCGGCGACGGCGTCGCGCACAAGTTCGTCGACGGACAGTTGCGAGACACCCGGCATGGAGCCGATGGGTATGCGGACCTTCTTTCCTCGACGGGCGAAAAAGGGCAGGACGAGCTGCTCCACGCTGAGACGGGTTTCACGCACGAGCCGACGGAGAGCGGGCGACTGGCGGAGGCGGCGGGGCCGAATGACGGGGAACGCGGACGTCGAAAGCATGGGCGGACGCTAGGAGAATCCAGAGGGCTCGGCAATGGCTTGGGTGTTGGCGGGCTCCGCGGTAGCGTCTGTCCATGAATCGGCTGAAGGTCGCTCTCATCGTGATCGGTGTCGTATTGGTCTTCGTCTTCGGACTCGTCGTCGGAGGCGTGGTTGTCCGGATGCTGCCGGCTTCCGCCGCCCCTTTTATCGCGAACACGGCCACGGTCGTGCGACAGGTCCAGTCGCTCAACGAGCTCGTCACCGTCCGGTTCATCCTGGAGAAGGTCATCGTGCTTGAGGATGCCAAGTGGTATGGCGACAACCGTGTCGCGCTCGTGGCGCACGGCACGGTGAAGGCCGGGCTCGATCTCCAGAAGCTCCAGCCGGGCGACATCTCCATCAGCGACCGCAAGATCCGTCTTCTCCTGCCGCCCGCGATGGTGACGGACGCCTACCTCAACGACCGCGAAACGCAGGTGTTGGAGCGGAGCACGGGGATGATGCGGACCTTCGACAAGACGCTGGAACAGGAAGCGCGCAAGCAGGCGGTCGGACAATTGATCGTTGCCGCGAAGCAAGCGGGCATCCTCGCCGAAGCCCAGGACCGGGCGAAACTCCAGCTGCAGGCGCTGTTGTTGCAGGCGGGCTTTGCCGAGGTGGACGTGGAGTTCAAGACCGACTTTCCGCTGCTGCGGTGACTCCTCGGATTGCTGTCTGGCTTGAAAACTGGGTCCCGGCCTACAGTTCCCGGCATGTCGCAATCCCGTGGTCTCTGGTTTGGAATCCTGCTGATTCAACTGATCTGTGTGGCTGGCGCCTTCGCGTTGCGCGGGCGGTTTCCGAACCTCTCCATCGCCTGCTGGGTCGTCTTCGGACTGCTGCTGGTCTACAAATACGTCGTCATGTTCCGGCGCAGCAAACTAGCCGCCGATAACGCCGATCGTGAAATGCCTCGATAACAAAACAGCCCGCCGAATCGCTTCGGCGGGCTGGGTCAGATCCGAATTGGAGAAGGCTATTTCAGCAGCTCTTCCGCGATCTGCACCGCGTTGAGCGCGGCGCCCTTGAGGAGCTGGTCGCCGGAGACCCAGAAGCACAGGCCGTTGTCCAGGGCGCAGTCGAGGCGTAGCCGGCCGACTTCGCAGTTGTCCTTCTCCGCGGTCTTCAGCGGCATCGGGTATTGCTGGGTCGCCGGGTCGTCCACCACGTCGAGGCCGGGCGCGGCTTCGAGCGCGGCGTAGGCGGCTTCGAGCGAGACGGGCTTCTCGAACTCGGCGCTCACGGCGATGGAATGCGCGCGGTAGATGGGCACGCGGACGCAGGTGACGGAGGCGCGGAATCCCGGGTGGTGCATGATCTTCCGTCCTTCGTTTTCCAACTTCATCTCTTCCTTGGTGTAGCCGCTGGGCAGGAAGGAATCGACGTGCGGGAGGACGTTGAACGCAATCTGGTGCGGGTAGACCTCCTTGGTCACGGGTTGGCCGTGGACGATCTGCTTCACCTGGTTTTCAAGCTCTTCCAACGCCTTGGCGCCGGTGCCGGAAACGGCCTGATAGCTGGAGGCGAAAATACGCTTCACGCCGAAGGCCTGGTGCAACGGATAGAGCGCCATGAGCGTGATGGCGGTGGTGCAGTTCGGGTTCGCGATGATCCCTTGGTGCTTCTTGATGTCGGCGGCATTGATCTCCGGGATCACGAGCGGACCATTTGGATCCATGCGGAAGGCGCTGGAATTATCCACCACCACCGCACCGGCGCCGGTGGCGTGCGGGGCATATTCCTTAGAGATGCCGCCGCCCGCGCTGAAGAGAGCGATATCGACACCGGCAAAAG
>JBBQXJ010000003.1:0-110283 GCA_038209745.1 Verrucomicrobiota bacterium | reverse complement strand
TGGTCTCGTCGGCTCGCGCCGGTGACTGGCTGCAGTGGCGGGGTCCGGAGCACAACGGCGTGACCGCTGAATCCGGTGGGTCGCACGACTGGCCGGCCGACGGTCCCAAGGTCGCGTGGAAGGCGAAGGTCGGTTTTGGCTTCTCCTCGTTTGTCGTGGGCGACGGAAGGGTCTTCACGATGGGCAATGCGGACGACAAGGACACCGTGTTCTGCTTCGACGCCACCACCGGCAAGGAACTCTGGAAGCACTCCTACCGGGCCGAACTGGGCGACAAATACTTCGAGGGCGGCACCACCGGCACACCCACGATCAATGGCGACCGCGTCTACACCCTGAGCCGCTGGGGCGACGCTTTCTGCTTCAACGCGAAAGACGGCACGGTCGTCTGGTCGAAGAACGTGGAGAAGGAAACCGGCGCCCGGCAGCCCGACTGGGGCTTCGGCGGCGCGCCGCTGGTTCAAGGCGCAAACGTCTATCTGAACGTCGGCGAAGCGGGCCTCGCGCTCGACAAGATGACCGGCGCCATCGTCTGGAAATCGGAGTCCAAAGCCGCCGGTTACTCCACGCCGCTGCCGATCAAGGAAGGCGGACAGGACCTGGCGGTCTTCAGCTCCGGCCAGAGCTACACCGCCGTCGATCTGAGCGATGGAAAACCGGTCTGGAGCACCCGCTGGCTCACCCAATACGGGGTCAACGCCTCCGATCCGATCATCGACGACGGGCGCCTCTTCCTCTCCACCGGCTACGGCAAGGGCGCGTCCCTCTTCAAGCTGGGCGGCAAGGTGCCCGAGCTGTTGTGGAAGTCGAAGGCGCTGCACACCCAGTTGAACGCCGCCGTGCTTTACAAGGGCCACCTCTACGGCCCCGACGGCGACACGTCCGGCAAGGCCGCGCTGAAGTGCCTTGAGTTCGCCACCGGCAAGGAGCTGTGGTCACAAGCCAACTTCGGCACCGGCGGCTTGATCGTGGCCGACGGCTGGCTGATCGCGCTCAGCGGCAACGGAGAACTGATGACCGCGCCGGCCAGCCCCGAGGGCTTCAAACCAACCTCCCGCGCCCAGGTGCTCGGCGGCAAGACCTGGACCGCGCCGGTGCTGGCCAATGGATTCGTCTACTGCCGGAATTCGCGCGGCGACGTCGTTTGCCTCGACCTGAGGAAGTAACGGAGCAAGGGCAGCGTCGACGCGTTAAAGCGCGGTCGATTCCAAGGGAATGCGGCACGGCGCCGATCAAGCGCGGTCATGCGGAGCGACCGCGCCACAATGCTTCTTGTTTCTCCGTCCGGCACGAAAGCGGGGATTGCCCATAGAGCCGGTGAATGGATAAACCTTCAGGAGAACCCCTCCACTGGAACCATGATCGCCCCGACCCCGCTCTCCCGCCGCCGCTTTCTCAAGACCGCCGCCGTGGCCGGCACGATGTTCACCGCCGCGCCGTTCATCCGCGCGGCCGAGCCGGACAAGAAGTTCCGCACCGCGCTCATCGGCTGCGGTTGGTGGGGCAAGAACATCCTGCGGGAGGCGATCGCCAGCGGGCGCCTGAAAGTGGTCGGCCTCTGCGACGTGGACGCCAACACGCGCGAACTCGCCGCCGAGACGGTCAACGACCTCAACGGCGATTCGCCGAAGACCTACAACGATTTCCGGGAGCTGCTGGAGAAGGAGAAGCCCGAGGTCGTCATCATCGCGACGCCCGACCATTGGCACGCGCTCCAGACCATCGCCGCCGTGAAGGCCGGCGCGCATGTCTTCGTGGAGAAACCAACCGGCCACACCGTCAACGAAAGCAAGGCCATGCTCCATGCGGCCCGCGACAGCGGACGCGTCGTCCAGGTGGGCCTGCATCGCCGCATCGGGCCGCACCATGTGAACGCGATGAAGTTCCTCCGGTCCGGCGCGGTCGGGGAGGTGGGCATGGTCCGCGTCTTCGCCGACGGCGGCGGCGGCCACGAAAACCCCTCGGCCAACCTGCCGCCACCCGACGGCCTCGATTGGGACCTGTGGTGCGGACCCGCGCCGCTGCGGCCCTTCAACCAGAAGATCCACCCCGGCGGCTGGCGCAACTTCCTCGACTACGCCAACGGCCAGCTCGGCGACTGGGGCGTCCACTGGCTGGACCAGGTGCTCTGGTGGAGCGGGGAAAAGTATCCGAAGAAGGTCTTCTGCACCGGCGGCCGCCCCATCGCCGGCGCGCCCATCCTGACGGACAAGGAACAGACGACCGACGCGCCCGACCATCAGGTCGCGGTCTACGAGTTCGAGAACTTCACCTGCGAATGGGAGCATCGCCGTTTCGCCGGCAACCATGCGGAGAAGCACAGCATCGGCGCCTACTACTACGGCACGAAAGGCACGCTGCACGTAGGTTGGCAGGACGGCTGGACCTTCTACCCCACCGACTCCAAAGCCCAGACGACGCACGAAGATTCCCAGCTCCAGCAGCCGGACGGCCACAATCTCAAGCTGCTCTGGGCCGACTTCATGGCCGGGATCGACACCGGCAAGAAGTGCGTCGCCAACATCGAGATCGGCCACCGTTCCTCGGTCCTGCCGCTCCTGGGGATGATCTCCTGGCGCACGGGCCGCAGCCTGGACTGGGACGGCGACAAGGAGCAGATCATCGGCGATCCCGAAGCGACGAAGCTGATGAGCCGGCCATATCGCGGATCGTGGGTCTATCCGCAGGTGTAAACCGGCAGGGAGAAGTTTTGCAGCAAGGCCCGATGGGCTACTCTTTAATCCATGTCGCCGATTCACTGGATCAGGTCAAAGGCGGGCGGGGTGTTCCACATCAAGGACACGCCGCACGCCATTGCACTGGGCGTCGCGGTCGGGGTGTTCATGGGGTTCATCCCGCTATGGGGCTTCAAGACGCTGCTGGCGCTGGGGATCACCCGGTTGTTGCGCGGAAGCGTGGTGGCGGCCGCCATCGCGGTGACGCTGCACGACGTCACCCTGCCGCTCTCGCCGCTGTTGCTGCGCTGGGAATACGACATCGGCTACTGGCTGATGAGCCATCCCCATGAACTGCCGGCCAAGCTGCACCTGCATCAGACATCGCCCGGCGGCTGGTTCCATTGGTCGAAGCTGTTCACGCTCGGAAGGCCGCTGCTCTTGGGATCGGTGGTCATCGCCCTGCCCGTCACGGTCGCGGCCTATTGCGGCGCCCTCTTCTTCGCCCGCCGGGTCCGACATTCGCCGAAGCCTCCGCCGCCGGAATCTGGAGCGGAAAGTCCTTGAGCCGGCGAGGTCCCGCGCCCTCGGTTTCTTTCCACGGTCACGCCGGCTCAGCGCACTCCGGATCGTCCGGTTCGGGGGGACTGTCGTGTCCCGGTTCGAGGACGGGCCTCAGACGTTGAACTTGAAGAGCAGCACGTCGCCGTCCTTCACCACGTATTCCTTGCCTTCCATGCGGTAGAGCCCCTTTTCGCGGGCGGCGGCGACGGAGCCGCATTCCACCAGGTCCTTGTAGGCGACGGTTTCGGCCTTGATGAATCCGCGCTCGAAGTCGCTGTGGATGACTCCGGCGGCTTTGGGCGCGGTGTCGCCGTTGTGGATGGTCCAGGCGCGGACTTCCTTTTCGCCGGCGGTGAAGTAGGTGCGAAGCCCGAGCAAATGGTAGGTGGCGCGGATGAGCGCACCAACGCCGGATTCCTTCACGCCGAGCTCGCCGAGGAACGCCTTGGCCTCCTCGTCGGTCAGATCAACGAGGTCGCTCTCGATCTGGGCGCTGATGACGACGGCTTCGCAGGCGAAGTGGGTCTTGGCGAATTCGCGGACCTTGAGCACGAAGGGATTCGTGTCGGCGGTGGCGAGATCGCCTTCCTTCACGTTGCAGGCGAAGATGGTGGGCTTGTCCGTCATGAGGAACAGCGCGCGGGAGATGGCTCGGTCCTCGTTCGTGAGCTCGGCCAGCAGGGCGGGTCTGCCGGAGTCGAGGACGGGTTCGATCTTCTGGAGCACGGCCTGTTCGGCGATGGCTTCCTTGTCGCCGCGCTTGGCGTCCTTGGCCACGCGTTCGAGGCGTTTCTTCACGGTCTCCATGTCGGCGAGGATCAGCTCGGTGTTGATGATCTCGATGTCGCGGACGGGATCGACGCTGCCGGCGACGTGGATGACGTCCGCGTCCTCGAAGCAACGGACGACCTGGACGATGGCGTCGACCTCGCGGACGTGGCTGAGGAACTTGTTGCCCAGTCCTTCGCCGGTGGCGGCGCCCTTCACGAGGCCGGCGATGTCGACGAACTCGATGGCGGCGGGAATGACGACCTTGGTCTTGGCGATCTGCTGGAGCACAGACAGGCGCTCATCGGGCACGGTGACGATGCCGACGTTCGGATCGATCGTGCAAAAGGGGTAGTTCGCCGCCTGCGCCTTGCGGGTGCGGGTCACGGCGTTGAACAGGGTGGATTTCCCGACGTTGGGCAGACCGACGATGCCAGCTTTCAGAGACATTAGGCGGGGGAGCGTAGGGACCGGACGAACGGGCGGCAAGGGGCGTCTGGGTTGCCTTGCATCCCGTCCGGCCCCACCGTTTGCGACATGAAGACCGTCGCCGTCGTCGGAGCCTCGAATGACCGGAGCAAGTTCTCCAACAAGGCCGTCCGCGCCTATCTCCAGACCGGACACACCGTCTTTCCGGTCAATCCGAAGGAGTCCCAGATCGAAGGGGTGCCGGCGTTCAGATCGGTGCTGGATCTTCCGGAACGGCCGCAACTCGTCAGCGTCTACCTGCCGCCGCCGGTCTTGCTGCAGGTGCTGCCGGACATCGCGGCGAAGGGTTGCGACGAACTTTGGCTGAATCCGGGGACGGACTCGGACGAGGTGCTGGCGGAGGCCGGACGGCTGGGGCTGAATGTCGTCCAAGCCTGCAGCATCGTCGCGGTGGGCCTGTCTCCTTCGCAGCTGGGATAGACCGGGCATAGCGTCCCGGTGTCGGGCGGCCTTTCGTCAGGATCCTCTCTGATACGGGCAGTGGCGACAGGCATTGTCGCAGCAGCTTCCTCGGCGGAGATGGAAAGCGGCGGTGAAGACAAGCGTTCCCGCGGCGGTGATGTAGTAGTCGCGCCCGGGCTCGGACGGTTCGTCAGGATCACCGGCGGAGGCGGTGAGACAGGAGACACAGAGGCAGCCGACGGAGGGAAGGTTCTGGGCGATCCGACGGATGTTTTCCGCACCGATCTTCACGTCGAAACACCAGCACGTCTTCGCGTCCGATCCGACGGATCTGGACTGGCAGCCGTTGGGCTCGCCACAGGCGGGACAGACGCCGTCTATGGAGGGGCGATTACCAGAAACGGAAGCCATCATGGTCTAACAACTACGCTCGGCAGAGAAACAGGTTTGTGCCAGGAGAAGGCCGGTGCGGACGCACCGTGAGAGACCCATCGGTCTTGGCTTTTTCATTCAGGATCGGCATTCCACAGACACCCTTGCCCAACCGGGGACTGCTGCGGCACCCACCGTAAACGCCGCCAAAAAATTGCACACTGCTTGGAGACCGTGCAAGCGCTTTGACCAGGCTCATGGCTGCATCCGCGCCGGATCGATCCGTCCGATTCGCTCGCGCGGCAACCGGCCATCGAGCGAGTTCGCCGCCATGGTCTGCGGCTCGACGTGACCGTCGATGAAGACCGCTACCGCGCGCTGGGCGTGGCGGAAGTGGACGGTCTTCTGGCCGCTGTCCACGTAGTAGAATTCCTCGATCATCGGATGGTCGGGCGATGCCGGCGCCTGGAAGTCGTTGACCTGCGCGGCGTCGGCGAAGAGCACGGTGGCGGACGGCCGGGCAACGCGCGAAACGCGGAAGGCCGGAGCGCTCTGCGCGGTCGACAAGGCGAGGTTGTACCCGTAGCCCCAGGAAGCTCCCCGGGCCTTGGGCTTGTAGAGCGGATCGGAGAAGTCGAAGGCGGGACAAACCTCGACGCCGCGCCCCTGGAGGCAGGCCCAAAGCGCGCCTCTCGACGAATCGAACCGGCGATTCCCTTCTGTTCCGCGTTCGAGCCAGCCGAACCACCAGACGTCGCCTCCGTCCACGGCCGCGCCGCGATACTTGAAGGCCGCGTCGCGGTTGTCCTGCCAGTAGAGATGCGTGGCCAGACCGAGCTGACGAAGGTTGTTCGCGCACACCGCGCGCTGCCCGGCCCGCTTGGCGCGCGAAGTCGCGGGCAGGACCATCGCGGCGAGGATCGCGACGATGACCATGACGACGAGCAGCTCCACCAGGGTGAATCCCAGGCGGCTTCGCAGGTTGTTCCGATTGCCGGTCATGGCCGCGAAAGCTTCAGTCGGTAGACCGCGTTCGTCGCGGGCGACGCCGCGTCGACGACATGTCGGAACGTGCCGTCGCCATGCAATATGTCATTGGTCTCACCGACCCTTTCCCAGGACGACAAATCGACGGTCCGCTCGATGGCCGCGGTCCAGTTCGTGGGCAACAGGAAGCCAAGCTCGGGGCCGTCGGGTGTCCACGCCAGATCCAGCAACGGAGGATCCGGGACGACGACCGTGAAGTTGTCCATCCGGGCGTGGGCCAGGATCGAATCTCCCGCTGTGGACCGGTAGCTGGCGACGCCGATCGCATCGAGGCGAAAGCCCGTCGAGGCGGCCGACAACACGACCCGGTTCGTCAGCACCGGCACGGCGTTCGAGACGAGCACCGTGTCGAGCGCTCTCGTTGCGGGATCGTATTTCATCTCGATCCGATAGGGCACGCCGACGAGGAGCGGATAGGGGAAAATGAAGTCCACATTCGGCTGGTTGCTGCGCGACCAGATGGACGGGGAAATCGTGTCGCCAAAGCCGTTCACCGTGTCGGGAAAGTAGGTGAACTCCACCACGTCACGCGGTCCGTTGGCCGCGTTCACGCCGGCGCCGCGGAGGAAGTTCGTCCGAAACGCGGCCACCGTCCCATAGAGCCCGAAGGCCAGCTCGAAGGTTCCTCCCGCTCCGTCGGATCCGCCCGCCGTGATCTCGGAGAACACCACGTCGAAACCGACCTCGAACGGATCCGTCTCGGCGAGGACGGTGCCGAGTGGGCGGTAGAAGAACGAGTTGGTCTTCGACGAATCCCACGTCACCGCCAAGTCGCCGGTCGCGGGGTTCCACTGGAACAACGAAGCATCTCCGGAGACCCGCCAACCCCGAGGCGACGGATCCGAATTGAAGTCCTCCTTCCACTCTGCTGCCGGCGCGAACCGCGCCAGCAGCAGAAGAAGGAGAAGCAATGAACACGGTCGTTTCATCGAGCAGACCGATCGGGATCAGGCCTTCCGACGACGCAGCAAAGCGACCGCGCCCAAGCCCAAGGCGCCGAGCGCCATGCTCGACGGCTCGGGCACCGGTGTGACCGCCGACACCGCCGAGATCCCGTCGATTTCGGCCTTGCCGCTGAGCACGTCGATGCGGATGTATTCGACGGAGGGCACGACCACGGAGGCGCCGTTGCCATCGACCGCCCACGCTAGATCATAGCCGGTGCCGCCGGCGGAACCGCCATAGGCCAGACCGATGCCGGCGAGTCCGAGGTTGTTGAACGAGGCCGGCGTGAGCGACGGGTCCACCGGTTTGGTGAAGTCGCCCGCGCCGTCGGTCGGGAAATACGCGTCCACGATCGGCGCGATGGAGGTGTTCAGCGTGAAGAACTGGACGCCGTCGGCGCTGACGGAAACGCGGGTGGAACCGGTGTTGGCGCCGTAGAGCGAGCCGTCGGTGATGCCGCCGCCGCTGTAGTCGCCGTTGACGATGTTGAAGCCGGCGTTGCCGAAGACCAAGAAATCGAGGCCGAAGGGGTGCCCCGGATCGTTCCCGACGGCATGGTCCATCTTGACCACCAGAAAGCCGCCGGCTCCGATGGAGAGCAGGTCGGTCTTGGCGTATTGGCTGTTGAAGGGATCGACGGGACCGAACGGATTGTTCCGCGACGGTTGGCCGAGAACGGTGGCCGAATCGGTGTAGCCGGCAGCACCGCCAGTTCCGAGATCGTAGCGGATGACGGACGACGCGTATTGCGCCGAAGAAGTGAAGGATGCGCCCAAGAGGGCGGCGGAGACGGACAAACGCACTTTCAGTTTCATGAGTACAGGTCTTGTGGTTCCGCCCGCCCGGAACGGGCGTGCGGAAGCCGGGTTTAAGCGGCGGAGACCAGTGCGTTCGGCCGGGATGGACATAAAAAATGCCTTCATCACCCGGCCGGAAGTATGAAGGCGAACGAAGACGCAAACGAAACCGCAACGGGCGGTTTCTCTGGCCCCGTCCTTCTCTTTGGCGGAGAAGCGGACCACGCCCGGCGAAGAGCCGGGCGGAATCCTGACGAGCGTGAGTGCGATCGATATCCTGACTCCGGGCCTCAAACCTCGCTCCCGCCTTCCCAGAACGTCTCCGTTCCAGTGGCTCTTGGGAGCTTGTAACCCGTTACAGTGGCGCAACCGTCCCCGATTCCCACGGGGTTCCCTCCTGCATTCACGTTGGGAATGGCGGACCATTCCCGTATCGATTCAAAGAGCGGGGTGGGAATAGTTCCTCGTCCTGGGATCGGCAAGGAAACAATCTCCGAAATCTCGTTTCGGCGATCCGTCGTCAGCCCCCTTCCGCTTCAAGCCGCTCACCGACTGGCCACTCGACACGAACCGACGGTTGCCGCCACTCTCCTGCCCTTAAAATGAGCAAACAGAAAGCCTACGCCGCCGCCGGCGTCGACATCGATCTCGGCAACAAGATCAAGAGCACCCTCCCCGCCATGCTCGCCTCCACCCATCGCCGCGAAGTCCTCGGCAAGGTCGGCGGCTTCGGCGGCCTCTTCGCGCTCGACGTGAAGAAATACCAGCAGCCCGTCCTCGTCAGCTCGGCGGACGGCGTCGGCACCAAGCTCAAGATCGCCTTCGCCATGGATCGCCACGACACCATCGGCGAGGACCTGGTGAACCACTGCGTGAACGACATCGCGGTGCTCGGCGCGGAGTCGCTCTTCTTCCTCGACTACCTCGGCACCGGCAAGCTGGAGCCCCATGTCTTCAAGGACATCATCAAGGGCTTCACCCGCGGCTGCTCGGCGAACAACTGCGCGCTCATCGGCGGCGAGACGGCGCAGATGCCGGGCTTCTACCAGAAGGGCGAATACGACGTCAGCGGCACCATCGTCGGCGTGGTCGAAAAAGACCGGATGCTGAACGGCCAGAAGACCGTGAAACGAGGCGACGCCGTCATCGGCATCGCCTCCAGCGGCCTCCACACCAACGGCTATTCCCTCGCTCGCCAGATCTTCTTCGAGAAGCTGAAGCTCAAGCCCACGAGCAAGGTCGCCGAGCTCGGGAACACCCTCGGGGACGAGCTGCTGAAGGTCCACGTCACCTACGGCCCGCTCGTGCTGCAGCTGGTGAAGAAGTTCAACAAGGCCGGCCAGCCGAACTCCGTCAAAGCCTTCGCCCACATCACCGGCGGCGGCTTTGTGGACAACGTGCCCCGCACCCTCCCGGCCAAGTGCGACGTCGTCGTCCGCAAAGGTTCGTGGGAGGTGCTCCCGATCTTCCAGATCATCCAGGCCAAGGGCGGCGTGGACGAAGCCGAGCTCTATCAGGTCTTCAACATGGGCATCGGCATGACGGTGACCGTCGCCGCCGACCAGGCCGACGCCGTCCTCAAGACCATCAAAGCCACCAAGCACAGGGCTTGGATCATCGGCGAAGTGGTCAAAGGCACGGGCATCTGCCGCGTGGAGTAGTCCGTCCCATACCGGAGAGCGGAGCAACGCTCCGCGCCCCGGGTGCTGGTTCGTCCAGGATTATGGCGCGCACTTCAGGGCATCATCCCGGCTTCTTACCGCAAGCGGTGGGTAGCGGAGCGGTTTCAAACATGGGACGCTCCCCCTTCTATGAAGATCGAAAACCCCGCCAACCCGTCCGCCGGCAGTTTCATCTGGGTGGCGACGGCGGTAACCTCCTGCGGGATCGGCTTGATGCTGGCCTCGCTCGCGTCCCTGCGAAGCAACGATCAGGGCTTCTACTTCGTCTGGAATCTCTGGGTGCTTCTCGCCTTCCTCACCGGGGTCGGCCTCGGGGTTTTCTACTGGGTCTCGGCGATCAAGCTCAGCGGCCTCGAAGAGGTGGATCCGGCCCGGGCCAAGAAGAAGCAGCAGACCTTCAAGCTCGTGACCGTCCTGCTCGGCTTCGTCGCCCTGTTCGCCTTCATGTATCCGATGAAGTTCGTCCGGCCGGAAAAACGCGACGATGTCCGCAACGGCCTGATCATGGTGCCGTTCTTCGTCATCCCCGCCCTCACCGGCTGGTATCTGGCCAAGCGGTTCCTGGAGAAGGACGAATCGGACAACGACGTCAACGAAGCCGCCTCCGCCTCTCCCGAGCAACGTCCGGCTCGCAGGCTGGAAGGCTCTACGGATTGATCGGCAGTTTACGCCGGAGCCGAGTCTCCCCGCGGACCATCTTCGTCGCCTCGCCCGCCACGCGCAGATACCAGTCGCTCGGCAGGTTCAAGCCGTCGACATCGAGCGGTACGAACGTTCCCTGCGCCGGCGACTGCGCCTTCGTCGGCGCCAGTTTGAACATGGCGGTCCCCTCGTCCACTTCGTCGAACATCGCGCCGTAGATCATGGTGCAGCCCGCGTCGACCGCGTTGAACACCTGGTGCCAGTAGAAATCGCCGCCCCGACGCGGGATCTGGTTCGGTCGCCCTTTGCTCAAGTTATTCCAGGAGAAACCCGGGAAGACCACCGGCAGATAGTCGATGCCATGGGCTTTGGCCTCCACGAGATCCGGCTCGATCCGGTTCCTGCGGAAGGTGTCGATCTCCGTGTCACTCGCGTAGCGCCCGACCGCCCACGGACTGATGACGTCGAAGGATCGATAGACCGCGGCCCATTCCGGTTCGGTCTTCGAATCGTCCTTCAAGGTCCGCCAGCTCGTCGGCACACCGCCCATGACGGTGCAGCCCGCGGCTTTGAAGAACTGGATCACCGCCTCCGCGTCCTGCGGCGTCCCGGGCCGGTCGGTGAAGCCCAGGCCCCAGATCGCCACCACCGGCTTGCCCTTGTGGCGGAGATACCGGGGGCTGTCCGTGCAGTGCAGGGTGTTGACCAGATAGGCCCAGTCGTTGGTCAGGGTCGCCACGAGCGTGGCCCCGGGTTGGCCGGAGATGTCGTACATCATGGCGTAGACCCGGCCGTGCTTCTCGGCCCCGAGCCGGACGTTTTCGGCCACGCGGTTGCGGAAGGCGAAGGTCGCCGGATCGCGCAGGCTCGCGCTGAAGCGCTGGAGAAAAACCCCGTCCAGTCCGTGCTCCGCCATCCATTTGAAATGCCGCACGACGGTCTTTTCGTTGAACGAGGAGAACACGTTCGCCGGTGATCCGTCCGGCATGGTCATCGCGGTCGGGAACAGCTCGTCCGCGCCGAGCTCCGACACGTCGGGCCACAGGTCCACCGTGGCGTTCTCGGCCGTGGCTTCCTGCCGACGAAACCAGTGGATCCAGCCATCGCGGGGAGACCCGTCCCCGGGACAGGCAAACCAGCCTTGATACCCCATCAGCAGCTTGCCCGTCATCGTCGAGGCGTCGACGTCCGACCGCGCGCCGAAACTCGATTGGGCGACTCCGAGAAGAAGCCCGAGAAGTGGGACGAAAAAACGATGCGGTCGAAGCCGCGACGCTCTGTTCATGGGATGAAACGAATATGGGCGAACCGACCCGGCACGACCATTCCGCATTGGGCGAAACCAAAAGGGACGGCCGCTTTTGCCCTCGACCCGCACCGAAACGGAGGGTTCGGCAAACCGCCATGAAGCGGAAGCCGCACGACGCACCTGCCAAGGATCACAAATGTGGCCCAAGACTGGGATTCACGGTCAAGCGTCAACATCCCCCAAAGAGGTGGAACGTCCGAAATACCTTCTCATCATTCCTGGGATGGAGTCCAAACTGGAGAGACAGACTTCGGTGACAGCGACGTTTCAGGAAACTCCTCCGAACCGCCCTTGGGCCGATTCATCGATTGCATGGACCCCGTACCCAAAGCCTACCACTTGAGCGGCCCTCCGCGCCGGACCGGACGCAATTGGACGGCCGCGTCGATCCTGGTGGCTCTGCTCTGTTGGCGAGCCGCCGCAGGTGAACCGGTCCCGAAAGCAGCGACCAACGCGATCCTTCGAATCCAATCGGTTAAGGTGAACACCAAGCCGGTGCCCTTCCGCCCCAACACGCGTCTGACACTGCCCGCACAACCACAGCAGATCACCATCGGCTACGGTCCCGCTTCCAACTCTCCCGCGCTGGCGCTTCGCATCCGACACAAACTGGACGGTCAGGACGAGGACTGGCGGGAAGTCGCCGGAGAAATGCGATTGTTGGTCCGTTTTCTCGGCGGAAACGGCGACCAGATCGGCGAGTCCGTCTTCCTCGCCCGCGGCCAGTCCGACGGATGGACCGGGCGCCGCGACACCTCCGATTTCCACCAACATATCGAGAAAATCAAAGTGCCCCGACACGCCACCGCCGTTTGGGTGGTGTTGACCTCCGCCGGGCCGCCGAACTCGGTCGGGGTCTATTGGTTGACCAATCTGGTGGTCAGCAAAACTTCAAAGGGGAGCACCGACACCACGATCGCGATTCCCTGGGCCTTCGCCCCAAGCGCCGGCCCTGGCTCTCCGAACACCGCCCCCGAAGGATGGATGCGGGACGGATTGCGCGCGAGCATGGCCAAAGCAGGCGGCGCCGGCCCTTTGTTCCGGGTGCCCGCCCTCGGCCTTGAAGACGACGACGTCAACGGACACGCCGAATGGCACACGCTCAAAGAGGCGGCGCCAAAGGTGTCACCCGGCGATGTCCTCACCCTCGAGTGGGCGGATGCTTTCAGCACCGGTTTGGCCGGTCCGGCCACAGCAAGCTACTCGGAACTACCGGCCGGTTTCTTCCGGTTCCAGATCAACGGCCTTTCCCTCTCCGGAGAACCGCTCCTGCAGGAGACCTCCCTGTCCCTGGAGGTTCCGTTGGCCGCCTGGAAAACCCCGTGGTTCTGGATCGCGGTCGCCACCGGACTCACGGGGATCGGCGTTTGCGTTTGGCGTCTGGCGGATTGGCGGCGCATGCAGCGACGGTTGTGGCAGCTGGAACAACAACGCGCCATCGAGCAGGAGCGGCTGCGCATCGCCCAGGACATCCACGACGATCTCGGCGCCCGCGTGACCCAGATCTCCCTCTTCAGCGCGGTGGCTCAAAAGCGAGGTTCCCTGCCCGCCGAAGCTCGCGGCGATTTCGGCGAGGTCTCGCGGATGGCCCGTCGTCTCGTGGGCGCGCTCTACGAGACGGTCTGGTCGGTGAACCCCGAGAACGACAGCCTCGACGCGCTCGCCAACTACCTCTGCCAAGTCGGCAACCAGCTTTGCTCCGAAGCCCAGCTCCGCTGTCGGCTCGAAGTGCCGTCGCTCCCGCCGAGCATCCCCCTGACCAGCCAGGTCCGGCACAACCTCATCATGGCGGTCAAGGAAGCCGTCCACAACGTGGTCAAACACGCCCACGCCACGGAGGTTCGGATCGGCATCTCCTTTTCAAGGCCGCAACTGGACATCTTCATCCAGGACGATGGCCGTGGCTTCGACCCGCAGGACCCAGTCGCCGGGAACGGGCTCGGCAACCTCCGCCGACGGATGCAGACAATTGGAGGCGGATTCGAGATCGTTTCCGCAACCGGCAAAGGCACCCGGATCCGACTCGGCCTCTCCGTCCCGTCCGATCCAGCGACCCCGCGCCGACGCAACCAATCATGATCAAGAAAGTGGCCATCGTGGAAGACGACCGAGAACTGAGCGACCAGCTCGCCTTGATTCTCGGTGCGGCGCCGGATGTCGAATTCGTCGGGGCCCATCCCTCTGCGGAGAAAGCCCTGCAAGAGCTGCCGCGCACCCGCCCGGACGTGGTGTTGATGGACATCAAGCTCCCCGGCATGTCGGGCATCGAATGCGTCGCCCAGCTCAAGCGCGTCCAGCCCAGCATCCAGATCATCATGCTGACCGTCTACGAGGACAGCGAAAGGATCTTCCGCGCGCTGAAGGCCGGAGCCGACGGCTATCTCGTGAAATCCAGCCCGCCCGAGACGCTGCTGAAGGCCATCGACGACGTCCACAATGGCGGTTCCCCCGTTTCCAGCCACATCGCCCGCAAGGTGGTGCAGCACTTCCACCTTATTGGCCCGTCCAAGCGCGAGTCCGAAAATATTTCCAAACGGGAGACCGAGGTCCTGGAACTGCTGGCCTCCGGCTATCTCTACAAGGAGATCAGCGACAAGCTCGGCATCGGCGTGGAAACCGTCCGCACCCACGTGAAGAACATCTGTGTCAAAATGCAGGTGCGGAACCGCGTCGAAGCCGTGGCCAAGCACGGCAGCTCCCGTTGACCATGCGGTGCTCAACCGCCCGCCCGCCGGAACAAACCCAAAATGAAAACCCCTCCACCCGGCTTGCGCCGGGCAAAGGGGTCCACCTCTGTCTCAGGAACCGGGCCGAACAGCGTCCCGGTCCGACAGCTCTGTCTTACGGCTGCGTGGTGGCGCTGGTCCGATAGAACCCGCTGCCCGCCGCCGTTGAATCCGTTACCGACTTGGTCGTGCCATCACCGGTCACCGCCGCGCCGAACACTGCCCAGGCGTCGACCAGGTTCTGCTTCCGCTGCACCAGGTAGGACATGCCCGTCACGGTCGGGAACGAGAGGGTCACCAAGTCGACAGTTCGGCTGATGGACAGCGTCGTTTCCACGGGCGCCGCACGAGCGGGAACGAGGATGAAGAAGTTGGCGTTGTTGCCACCGCCGCTGGTCAGACGCAGCGTATGGACGCCGCCGTCAAAGGTCACCGCGGCCAACCCGCCATTGGCGTCGGTCAGCGGAACCCATCGATACGTCTGGAAGCCTCCCGTGACCGGGACTGCGAAGGTTCCGATCGCCTCCGTGGTCTGGCCTTCCACGCTCGGATCCGAGGCAACCCGGGCGAGCGAGGCGGATCCGGGTCCACCGGTGCCGTTCGCCGCACGGAGGAAGACATTGTAGCTGCCCGCCGGATAGGTGCGGGTGTAGTTGCCCCAACAGCCGTTGTCGAACCACCCGACGTTGTAGTCGAGGAAGTTCAAGTCGCTGACGAGCGTGTCGCGGGCGACGTCACCGGTGACTTCGGTGTTCAGGCCCTCGACCCGGTAGGCATGGTTGCCATTGACCAGGTCCACATCCAAGGCGTCGATGCCGGGTGTCGCGCCAAGGGACCCGTAGGAGTCCTGGGTCGGGTTGTCGAAGAACATGCCGCTCGAGTGGTTGAAGGCCTCGGTCTCCACCGTGAAGGAGGTCTTGTTGTAGGTGTCGAAGGCCACGGAGACCGTCTGCATGGAGCCGTTGTTCGCCTCCACCCGGATGTCGGCCGTATGGGTGGTGTTGGAGCCGAGCCCGACATAGCGGACGATCCACTCGCTGGAAGACCCCTCAAACGTCAGGCCCGTCACGGGTTCGCCGTCGACTTCCACCGTCACGTTCTGCTGGTCGATGCCGGCAGGGGAGGAAGCTCTGAAGCTCAGGACGTTGGTCTGCTGGAAGAGCGTCGCTCCATTCGGATAAACTCCCGTGATGGTCGGGATGTTCACGTCCGCAGGGTAGAACGCGTAGAAGTTGATATTGTGGCCGCCGCCCGTCGTCGAGCGGAAGGTCGCCCGGGAACCACCCGTGAACTTGACGAGGTTGCCGCTGGAATCCTTGAGCGGCACCCAGGCGTAGGCCTGATAACCACCGGTCGTCGGAACCGTGAAGGTGCCGAGATTGGTGGTGGTTTGAACGTCGGTGCCGAGACCGCCCGTCACGACCGCGAGGGTGAGCGTGCCGCTGTTCGCGGCCCGGGCGTAGACGTTGAACACACCCGGAGGAACGACCCGGGTATAGTTGGCCCAGTTTCCGGTGTCGTTCCAGCCGACGTTGTAGTCCGCGAGTCCGGAACCGGCATACTTGGCCCGGGGCACGTCCCCCGTGGCTTCGGTGTTCAAGCCTTCGTTGCGGTAGGCGAACTGGCCCCCCGCGATGTTGACGGCGTGCGTGTCGACGCCCTCGATGGCCACGAAGTCCGGCGCCGCAAGCCCGTTGGTCTGGTCACCGGCGATGAACTTGCCGAGATTGTAGTCGAAGTCCTCCGCTTCGAAGGAGAATTCCGGAATGGCGGTGCCGAACTTGACGGTGGATTCACGGAAATTCCCATTGCCGTCGACCACGCGGATCACGGCCCGATAGACGGGAATGTTGGTCTGGATCGAGAACGAAACCGTCCTCTCCGCAGCGGTGCCGCCGATCGTCAACCCGGCGGCCGAGGTAAGGTTGGTCGATCCGGATTGTCCTGCAATCGTGGTGTAGGCCAGGAGGACGGAGATGTCTCCGGGCGCGATGGTCGAGTCGGCCGCAGTGGCGGCGAAGGACATGGTGTTGGTGCGCTGATACAGCCGGGTCCCGTCCGGATAGACATCGTGGACGACCGGCGCGTTCGTGCTGGCCGGAAAGAGGGCGAAGAAGTTCGCGTTCTGGCCACCACCACAGTTGAAGCGCAGCGTCTGCCTGGTGCCGTCCAAGGTGATCTGGGCGAGGCTGCCATCCCCGTTCCGCAAGCCGTAGTAACGGTAGGTCTGCCAGCCGGTGTTCGGGACGGTGAACGTTCCCAGGACTTCCGTGGTCTGGTCATATTGTGTCGCGTCGGAGGTGACCCGGGCGAGAGTCGCCGGGCTGGTGCCGCCGGAGCCATTGGCCGCGCGATAATAGACATTGTAGACCCCGGCAGGGTAAGGGCGGGAATAGTTGCCCCAGTCGCCGTTGTCGAACCATCCGACGTTGTAGTCGGTCTTGCCCGCGGCGGCGAATCGGGTGCGGGGAGTGTCGCCGTTCGGCTCGGTGAAGAGGCCCGGTTCACGGTAGGCGGTGTTGCCGCCCCCAACCAGATTTCCCTCGTGGAGGTCGATGCCGTCCACCGGCGCGTCCGTGAGCACATCACGGCTGTATCCACCCACTTGCGGCTCGGGGACGAACATTCCAGCGTTGTAGTTGAAATCCTCGATTTCGACCGAAAAGACCGGACTGAGCGTGTCGAAATCCACCGAATTGGTGGCCGACAATCCGCCGGTGTCGGTGGCGATGATCCACGCCGAATAGCCGACGACGTTGATCGCCAATGGCGCCGAGACCGACCGTTCTGTGACGGTACCGCCGACGGTCAGTCCGGAGGCGGCGGTCAAAGTCACATCCACCACCCGGCCCGCCGTATTCGTGGAGACCAAGCGAACGGAAATGCCCTCGGGTTTGAGTTCGGCAGCGCCGGCGGTCACCCCGAAACTGAGAAGATTCGTCGACTGCTGAAGCGTGGCACCGTCCGGATAGACGTCATGGATGGTTGGCTGGGCCTGCGTCGCAAGGGCGACGAACAGGGCGCCCAACGTCGCGAAAACGCGCGGCGTGGTGGCTGACTTCATTTCATTCATTGATTGATTGGATCCTTAGCTGGGCAACCCATCCTGCCCTCGACGGGCAAGCCGGACTGCCTCGAGGGTCGCTCCCCGGATCTGTCCGGAACAATGCAGAGCGCCCGCCGCACGACCCTGTTTGGGTACGGTCTGATCTTGGAGAACCAGACCAAGCCCGCGCTATCCCCGTTTGCGGGGACAAGCGGTGGAAAAAAAGCACTCCCTCCGGCCGACTTAAACAGAGCGTTTTGAACAACGCGTCGGCCGAAAACCATGGCCCGTCAGATCACCGGCTCTTCAACACGCGCGCTGACGCTTTCGTCGTGGGCGCCAGGGACCCGGTCTTCGACAGGAAATGGTCCAGTATGGACAGATAGCCATCGACCGGATCGCTCTCGCCGCCAAGTTCCCTCTGGAGCTTGCGCATCTCGTTGGCTGCGCGCTGGGCCCGGGAGCGAATGTCGTCCACGGACGTCTTGCCGCTCAGGATGCCCTGGGCGTCGTTGTTGAAGAGCTCGTTCGCTTCCGGACCGGCGGCGAAGAGAAACTGGTTCCGGATCTGGTCGATCACAAACGGGTCGGCCCCGTTGGCGACGCCCCAGAAGTGGGATTTCTTCCCAACTCAGCCGGAACGAAGCAGCGGAAATAAAAGGGAATCGCAGCCATCCCGGATGCCGACGGGCGGGCTCCGCGCCGGACACGACCGCATCGGGACCCACCCGGCGTTGAATCGTTTCCTGCACCTCCAGTGGACCGAGAGGGCGCGGTCCATTGCGCCCGGCGAGGAGCGCTCCCCCATCCTCCCGGCATCGTTCCAACTCAGAGCAGGCCCCGCTCGTCCAGATCGTCCTCGTCCAGTCCGAGATAGTGGCCGAGTTCGTGGACGTAGGTGATGCGCACCTCGTCGCGGAAGATCTCCAAATCGTGGCCGGCGAAGTCCCAGATGTTCTCCAGGAACAGGGTGACGTGGGCCGGGAGGGGCGACTGGCCCGCCTCATGGAGCGGATCGCCGCTGAAGAGACCAAGGGTGTCGGCTTCGATGCCGTCCTCGGCGAGGTCGGCCGATGGGATGGTCTCGTAGACCACGGGCAGGGAGGCGGCGGGATCACGCAGGGCTTCGGGCAGCTCGGCCTGGGTGCGCTTCACTTCGGCCCGGGCCAATCGCAGAAGGGTGTTCCAGTCGGGCGGCAGGGCGGCGCTCATCGGGAATCGGGACGGGATTTGCGGAACTTCTGCAGAACCGGGAGATTCTTTTCGAAGAAGCCGGCCAGGTCCGAAAGCACCTCGACCGTCTCGGGACTGAGGTGGTGCTCGATGCCCTCGATGTCGCGGCGCTGCGTCTCGGGATCGATGCCGAAGAGGGAGAAGAACCGGGAAAGGGTTTCGTGCCGCTGCTGGATCATCGTCGCCACGTCGCGGCCGCTGTCGGTGAGGACGAGACCACGATATTTCACGTAGTTGAGGTAGCCCATCTCGTCGAGCTTCTGGACCATGCTGGTGACGGAGGCCTGGCGGACGTTGAGCGACGACGCGATGTCGACCACGCGGGCATAGCCCTTCTCCTCGATGAGCTCGTGGATTCGTTCGAGGTAGTCCTCGGCGCTCTGGCTGGGGCGCGACGCGGCGGGCATGGGTGCAGGTAACCCGAGCGGGAAGACGGAAGCAAGTCCACCGGCTTGCGGCCCACGCGGTTGCGGCCCATTTTTACGGCCATGCGAATTGTGTCCTCGATGCTGTCCGTGGCCGGATCCGGCCTGTCCCTGAGATTGATCGCGCTCCTCTCCGCCGGCTGGCTGGGCTTGGCCGGTTGCAGTTCCTCGGAGAAGACGCCGGAATCCACGACGGCCGGCCGCAAGGAATTCCAGGTCAAGGGCGTCATCGTCGAGATCGCCGAAGATCGAACCGAAGCCCGCATCCGGCACGAGGAGATCCCCGGCTACATGCAGGCCATGACCATGCCCTTCACCGTCCGCCCGACGAACGGGTTGGCCGGGCTCAAGCCGCGCGACGTCGTCACCTTCAACCTGGTGGACACCGGGAACGACGGCTGGATCGAGAAGGTCAAGAAGGTGGGGGAAGAGCCGACGCAGGAGGAGAAGGCGGGCGTCCGCACGGTCCACGCCTCGGAGGAGCTCCGGGTGGGCGACCTGGTGCCGGACTGTGTGCTGACGAACCAGCTCGGCCAGACCGTGAACCTGGCCGCCCTGAAGGGTCGGGCCGTCGCCATCACGTTCATCTTCACCAGCTGTCCCTTCCCCACGTTCTGCCCGCGGATGTCCGACAATTTTGAAGCGGTGCAGGCGGCCCTGCTGAAAGATCCGGCGGCGCCGAAGAACTGGTCGCTCTGGTCCGTGACGATGGATCCCGGGACCGACACTCCGGCGGTGCTGGAGGCCTACGGACTTCGCCACAGGAACAATCCCGCCCATTGGAGCCTGCTCACCGGCTCGCTCCGGGACATCACGGCGCTGGGCGACCGCGTGGGCCTCACGTTCTGGCGGGTCGACAACACCATCAGACACAACCTGCGCACCGTGGTCATCGACGCCGCCGGCCGCGTGCAGGCGATCATCCCCGAGAACAAATGGACCCCGGGCGAGCTCATCGCCGAGATCCGCAAGGCGGCCGTCGCGAAGTGATTCCGACGGAGGTTGCCCGGATTTTGATCCGGACGACTAAAGGTCGCACTGGAGAGCGCCGATGAGCCGGCAATGTCTATGTCGTCCAAAGCCGCTGCCAAGATCGCCGGGATGGTCACCACGGGCTTGCTCGCCGCGCTCCCGGCACGGGCCGTCACGTTCGACTTCGACTCGGGCTACACCGCCGGTTCGGATCTGAACGGCCAATCGGTCTGGAGCGCGAACCCGGGCGGCATCCAGGTCTCTTCTGGTGGACTGAACGGCAGCCAGTATGCCGGCTACGGCACGGTGGCATCGACGGCGACAGCGTGGGCGGTCGGCCAGTTCGGCGGCTTGACCGGATCCGAGACCGTGGTCCTCCAGTATAATTTCTATGTCGGGAACAGTCCTGGAGTGACGGCCGGTCTCGGCTGGGACAACTCCACCGGACACTTGGACGTGAACGCGGATCCTCTTTCCCAGTGGGGGCTGGGATTGCGGACGAGCGACAGCGGCTCGGGCAATGTGACCCTCCAGCTCTCGGTCAACGGCGGCTCGGGCACTTCGGCCGCATACGCCTTCGACACCGCCACCTGGGGAACCGTGCGAATGACGCTCAACCTCTCGGCCAATTCCGGCCAGGGTTCGGCCAGTGTCTTCATCAAGAGCGCTTCGGCATCCTCCTTTTTCCAAGTCGCCGGCCTGCAGAATATCGGATTGAGCCTCAACCAGTCGGGCATGGACGGGTCCAACCCCAAGCGGTGGAACACCGTCTGGCTGAGCGAAAGCGGTCCGTCGACGGCGGGCCCCAGCGCGGGTCTCGACAGCATCATCGCGGTGCCCGAACCCGGGTCCTGGGCCCTTGTCCTCACTGGATTGACCGGCTTTGCCCTTGTGGTCCGCCGCCCCCGGGCCTGATCCCCGGATCGACCCTCCGGGCTTGTCCGACGAGCAACCCGCAGCATGATCGCGCCGTGAAACCCTTCTACACCGGCCCCGTGATCAACACGGAGATGCTGCTGATGATGCTGGAGAAGCACGGGATCATCGGACGCCAGGAATGGGAGGATCCGTCCCTGCCCGACGATGAAGGGGATCTCGCCCGCCGCGCCCATGTCCTCGTCCCGGAGGCCGATTATGATCGAGCGTGGCAGCTCTTCTACGCGGAGCGGGAAGACGAACTCTAGCGCAATGGCCGAGAACCAATCCGTCTCGTTGCTGGAGCGTTCCAAAAGGATGTCCACGGGCGGAGGGAGTTGAACAGGCCCAGCGCTCAACCCTTAACCGCGGCGGGAGGCGGTCTTTTCTCAGCGGCTCGGTCAGGGACCGGCCTGTTTCTTCCGACAATAAAGTGATGTCCAATCCTTGAAGCCCGGGAAGCCTTGCCGTTTCAATCACGCGCATCGCATTCAAGCCCCAATCCGGTGCCCGCTCCGAGTCCGCCCAGCCCCTTCAGACATGCCAAAAAAGCCCATCACAGCCGAAGCCCTCCGCCTGACCGAAGACGCCCTCCGCCGCCGCAACTGGAAGCGCTGGGGTCCGTATCTCTCCGAGCGCCAGTGGGGCACCGTCCGCGAGGACTATTCCGGCGATGGCACCTGCTGGGATTACTTTCCCCACGAACACGCCCGCAGCCGCGCGTATCGCTGGGGCGAGGACGGGCTGATGGGGTTGTCCGACCGCGAATGCCGTCTCTGCTTCGCCGTCGCCCTGTGGAACGGCAAGGACCCGATCCTCAAGGAGCGCCTCTTCGGCCTGTCCGGTCCCGAGGGCAACCACGGCGAGGACGTGAAGGAGGAATACTTCTACCTCGACTCCACGCCCACGCACTCCTACATGAAGGCGCTCTACCGCTACCCGCAGGCGGAGTTCCCCTATGCGCGGCTGGTGGAGGAAAACCGGGGCCGGACCCGTGACGAACCCGAGTTCGAGCTCGCGGACACCGGCATCTTCAAGGGCAACCGCTTCTTCGACGTGCAGACGGAGTTCGCCAAGGCGTCCCCGAACGACGTCCTGATCCGGATCAAGATCACCAACCGCGGGCCCAAAGCCGCGCCCATCCACGTGCTGCCGACCGTCTGGTTCCGCAACACCTGGGTCTGGGGCACGCAGCACGAGGCCGGCACGTTGAAGCCCCGCATCGCCCGCCACATCCCCGGCCGGCTCTCCTTGACCCACGAGACGCTCGAGCCTTTCTGGTTCGAGTATTCGCCCCTGCCCGGAGGCGTCCAGCCCCCTCTCTACGTCACGGACAACGAGACGAACTTCGAGCGCCTCTACGGCACGCCCAACCCCTGGCGCTGGGTCAAGGACGCGTTCCACGACGCCGTCATCCACCGCAAGACCGGGGCCGTGAACCCCAAGGAGATCGGCACCAAGGCCGCGCCCCACTACGAATTCGAGCTCGCGCCGGGCGAAGAGGTCGTCGTCCGCGTCCGCCTCTTCGGCAAGGGCGAGGCCGACCCCGGCCTCGTCGCCCATAAGTTCGACGCCATCGTGGACCAGTGCCGCAGCGACGCGGACGCCTACTACGATTCGCTGGAGACCGGTCCGATGACCGACGACGAGCGCCGCGTCGTGCGGCAGGCCTATGCCGGGCTCTGTTGGACCAAGCAGTTCTACCACATCATCATCGAGGACTGGCTCAACGGCGACCCTTCCATGCCCGAGCCCCCGGAAGGCCGGAAGCATGGTCGCAACAGCGAGTGGCGCCACCTCTTCAGCCGCGACATCATCTCGATGCCCGACAAGTGGGAGTACCCCTGGTTCGCCGCGTGGGACACCGCGTTCCACATGATCCCGTTCGCAAGGATGGATCCCCATTTCGCCAAGGAGCAGCTGCTCCTCATGTTGCGCGAGTGGTATATGCACCCGAACGGCCAGCTCCCCGCCTACGAGTTCGCCTTTGGCGACGTGAATCCACCGGTCCACGCCTGGGCCGCTTGGCGCGTCTACAAGATCGCCGACGCCGCCGGCCAGCGCGACCGCGAGTTCCTGGAGCGCGTCTTCCAGAAGCTGCTGCTGAACTTCACCTGGTGGGTCAACCGCAAGGACGCCAGCGGCAAGAACCTCTTCGCCGGCGGCTTCCTCGGCCTGGACAACATCGGCGTCTTCGACCGCTCCAAGCCCCTGCCCATGGGCGGCTCGCTGCTCCAGGCGGACGGCACCGCGTGGATGGCCTTCTACTGCGCCACCATGCTCGCGATGGCCATCGAGCTGGCCCACGGGGAAGACGGCAAGGTCAACCGCGCCTACGAGGACATGGCGTCCAAGTTCCTCGAGCACTTCGTGCAGATCGCCGACGCGATCAACCAGGCGGGCGGCACCGGTCTCTGGGACGAGCAGGACGGGTTCTACTACGACCAGCTCGTGATGGACGGGAACACCATTCCCCTGCGCACCCGTTCCCTGGTCGGCCTGCTGCCCCTCATCGCCGTGGAGGTTTTCGACGAAGAGCGGATCAAGACGCTGCCCGGCTTCTACAAGCGCTTCCAATGGTTCCATCGCTACCGTTCCGACCTCGGCCGTTTCAGCAGCTGCGGCGCGAAGAAGGGCACCGGCCTGCTCCTCTCCATCCCCACCAAGGAACGGCTTGAGTCGGTCCTGAAGTATCTCTTCGACGAGTCCGAGTTCCTCTCCCCCTACGGCGTGCGCTCCCTCTCCCGCTACCATGAAAAGAACCCCTTCGTCTTCGAGATCGGCGGCGAACAGCACCGGGTAGACTACGCGCCCGGCGAATCCAACACCTGGCTCTTCGGCGGCAACTCCAACTGGCGCGGCCCCATCTGGTTCCCCACCACCTACCTTCTGATCGAGGCGCTGGAGCGCTACCACCGGTTCTACGGCGACGAGATCCAGGTGGAGCTGCCCACCGGCTCGGGCAACAGGGTGAGCCTCAAAGCCGCCGCGCGTGAGCTCGAGAAGCGGCTGGTCGGACTCTTCCTGCCGGACGAGAACGGCAACCGGCCCTGCTTCGGCGGCGACAAGCGCTTCGACACCGATCCAGCCTGGAAGGATCTCCTGCTCTTCCACGAATACTTCCACGCGGACACCGGCAAGGGCCTCGGCTCAAGCCACCAGACCGGCTGGACCGCCCTCGTCGTCCGCCACATCGAGGCGATGGCCCGGGGGCGGAAATCCACGCCCTGAGTTTCATCGGGCGTTGACGGCGGCAAGCCGGGCCTCGAGTTCGGAGACGCGGGCCCGGAGCGGGGCGAGGGCTTCGCGGACTTCGGCTTCGGTGTAGCGTGGCGTGATGTATTGCGGGCAGTTCCAGTCGAACGACAGCACGTCGACGAAGTAGATCCGCTCGGTGATGCGCTGGACATCGGGCTCCGCGAATCGCGCCACCAGCTCCGGGTGCTCCCGCGCATCTTCCACTCGGGCGTGGCCCAGAACCTTGAGACGTTCGCGGCGTGGGTAGTCCATGAGAAACAGCGCGACGCGGCTGTTGGCGGAGACGTTGCCGGTCGAGAGCATCTGTCGGTTCCCGCGATAGTCGGCGAAGGCCAGCGTCGACGGATCGACCACATGCAGAAACCCCGGCTTGCCGCCGCGATGCTGGATGTAGGGCCAGCCCGATTCGGACACGGACGCGAGATAGAAGCTGTCTCGCCGGTCGATGAACTCCGTTTCCTCGGCGCCCAAAGGATCATGGGCTGTTTGCGGCGGGACGGGTTGTTCGCGACCGAAATAGCGGGCCTGCGCGGCTTGAACCGCGGGAGTGAACAGGGTTTGGAGGTATTGTGCGGCCATGTCGCAGGAGGGTTGAGGGGAGTGTCGTGTTTCAGGCGGCGGGACGTTCCCACCGGAACTTGCGGTCGGCCTCCGCGATGGCGACGTCGTTGATGCTGGCGAACCGACGCTGCATGAGACCGTTCGCGGCGAATTCCCAGTTCTCGTTGCCGTAGGCGCGGTACCAACCCCCTTGGACATCGTGGAATTCGTATTCGAACCGCACCGCGATGCGGTGGCCGGTGAAGGCCCACAGTTCCTTGCGCAAACGATAGTCGAGTTCCCGCGCCCATTTGACGCGGAGAAAGGCGACGATCTCGGCGCGGCCAGTAAGGAAGTCGGACCGGTTCCGCCAATGGGAATCTTCGGTGTAGGCGAGAGCGACGCGTTCCGGATCGCGGCTGTTCCAGGCGTCTTCGGCGGCCCGGATCTTTTGGCGCGCGCTTTCCTCGGTGAAGGGCGGCAGCGGAGGACGAGTGGTCATGATGTTGGCTCTGGGGAAAAGGAATCTGGCAACGGGAAGAACGGGGGACGGACCCGGGGCAGCAGGCCAGCTAGCCGCGCCACTCCCGGATCCCGTAGAATCTCAATGCGCACCGCTGCTACCGTCGGCGCCGGAGGCGGGTTCGGTCGCGCCGGGCTTCACTTCCGGAAAGTCCACCACGGTGCGGGCCACATGGTTCAGGTAGTTCGTGAAGATGTTGAGTGAGACGTTGGCGACGACCTCGACGAGCTCGGCGTCGTTCAAGCCGGCACCCTTCGCGGCCGCGAGATCGGCGTCGGAGATTTCTCCACGTTGTAGGACGATGGCGCGGGCCAACTTCAAAACGGCGTCGTCCCGAACGGGCGTGGCGGTGGCGCGGCGGGCGCCTGCGATCTCGGCTTCGCTCAGACCCAGCTTGGACCCGAGGTAGGTGTGGGCGCTGAGGCAGTAGCCGCAGAGATTTGTCTCCGCGACGACGAGAGAGATCTGCTCCCGGATCCGGGCGCTGAGCACTCCGCCAGCGAGCGCACCGCTGAAGCCCAGATACGATTCAAGAGCGGCCGGGGAATTACCGAGAACCCGGACGAGGTTGGGGACGATCCCGAGCTTGGCTTGGACGGCAGTGAAGAGCTGCTGGGCCTTGCCGGAAGTCTGGGCGGGATCGAGTTGGGCGATGCGATTCATGATATGTTGCTTTCGTTTTCTGGTTCATCGCTGCGGTGTGCAGCACTACTCCCCCCCCTATCACATGAGTTGTGCCAGCCCTTCGCGCGCGCTGAAAATGTTGGGATCATTGGCTTTTCTACAAAATCGTCGCCGTCCCATCCACTACGACAGTTCGTAGACTACGAAATTTAGTCGCCTCGTTTACGAACCTACGTAGCTTTTAACAGCATGAACATGAATGCCCTGCACGAGGTGATCTTCGCTATCGCCCAGCAGCGGTCCGTCGCGGCAGTCCTCCAGAAAATCGTCGAGGGCATCGCGGACATGACAGGCGGCGGGTTCACAACCAAGACCGAAGCCTGTCTGGACGCCGCCCTCGTCCGGATCTGGCGCGTCGCACCGGGCGACATCTGTGGCGAATGCCGGTTCAAGAGCGAATGTCCGGACCAGTCAAAGTGCCTCCACCTCGTGGCGAGCGTCGGCACCCCCACCGACAAGTCGGAAGATTGGTCGCGGCTCAACGGCCATTTCCGCCGGTTCCCCATCGGCGTCCGCAAGATCGGCCACATTGCGGCCACCGGCCAACCGATCGTCATTCCGGAGATGGCCAACGACTCGACATGGATCGCGCGTCCCGACTGGGTGCGCACGGAGCGGATCATCACCTTCTCCGGCCATCCGCTGATCTTCCGGGATGAAACGTTGGCGGTGCTCGGCGTGTTCAGCCGGACGGCCTTTCGACCCGGAGATTTTGAGAGGCTCCAGAGCTTCGCGAACCATGCCGCCGTGGCCATCGCCAATGCGCGCGCCTTCGAGGAGATCGAGGCGCTCAAGGCGCGGCTCGAACAGGAGAACGTCTACCTCCGCGAGGAAGTCACCGAAGCCCTCGGCACGCGGGACATCGTCGGACAAAGCCCCGTGCTCAGGAAGGTTCTCCAGCAAATTGAACTCGTCGCGCCGACCGACGCCGCCGTCCTGATCCACGGCGAAAGCGGCACCGGCAAAGAACTCGTCGCCCGCGCCCTCCATGAACGAAGCCCGAGACGCGGCCGGCCGTTGATCAAGGTCAACTGCGGTGCCATTCCCGAGAACCTGTTCGAGAGCGAATTCTTCGGCCACGCACGGGGCGCGTTCACCGGGGCCTTGAAGGACAAGCCCGGCCGCTTCGAACTGGCGGATGGCGGCACGCTCTTTCTGGATGAAATCGGGGAGCTGCCGCTCGCCATGCAGTCCAAGCTCCTTCGTGTCCTCCAGGAGCAGGAGATCGAACGCGTCGGTGAAACACGGCCCCGCAAGATCAACGTCCGCATCGTCGCTGCCAGCAATCGCAACCTGAAGAGCGAGGTGGATGCCGGTCGGTTCCGCCAGGACCTCTTCTACCGCCTCAGCGTCTTCCCGATCGAGGTTCCTGCCTTGCGAGAACGCCGTGACGACATCGGGCCGCTCGCCCTCCATTTTGTCCGTCAAACCGCCGCCAAGATGAACCGTCCCACACCACGACTGACCCAGGGGCACGTGGACCAACTGAGCGCCTACGATTGGCCGGGCAACATCCGCGAGCTCCAGAATGCCGCGGAACGCGCCGTGATCCTATCCCAGGGCGGCCCCCTGCGTTTTGATCTGCCGTCCCCGGAGATGCCCAGACACACGACCCAGCCCATCGCCGTCGGCGACCCGGTGCCTACCCGCAACGAGCTGAAGCGCCGCGAGCGCGAGAGCATCGAGGCCGCCCTCGCCATCACCCGAGGGAAGATCTTTGGACCAGGTGGCGCGGCCGAGTTGCTCGGCATGCGCCCCACGACTCTCGCTTCACGGCTCAAGGCACTTGGCATCGAAAAACGGCGCACGCCGTAGGCGTGGCAGCAGCTGGGCGGCAACTTTCCCTTGATTTCAAAAGGGACGTTGGCAGCGTAACTCCGCTTGCCCCGAATGAATCGGGGTTGCCCCAGAACAATTTGAGTCGCTGTGCCAAAGGAAGACCACATCCAGCTGACTGGAACCGTGTCCCAGGTCCTGCCCGGGACGATGTTCCGCGTCAAATTGCCCAATGGGCACGAAGTGCTTGCCCACATCTCGGGCAAGATGCGAAAGAACTTCATCCGCATCAGTGTCGGCGACCAGGTCCAGGTGGCGATGTCGCCCTACGACTTGTCGAAGGCCCGGATCGTCTTCCGTGAGCGTTGAACGCGCACGGGTCCCTGGTCGTCCAAACATCCGATTTATGAAATCCATCCTATTCTCTCTGCTCGTCGGTTTGGCCCTGCCGCTCTTCGCGGCCGAGACCACTCCCGGGCAGGCTGTTGAAACCCCGAAAAAGGAAGAAAAGAAACCAGTGAGCACCACCAACGAAGTCGCCGTCATCACCACCACCGAAGGGGTCATGGTCCTAGAATTCTGGCCCGACGTAGCCCCCGGTCATGTCGAAAACTTCAAGAAACTCGCCCGCGAAGGCTTTTACGACGGCACCTGTTTCCACCGTGTCATCAAAGGCTTCATGATCCAGGGCGGCGATCCGTTGACCAAGGATCCTGCGGCCGAAGCCCGTTGGGGCACCGGCGGTCCCGGCTACAAGATCAAGGCCGAGTTCAACAAGAAGCCCCACACCAAGGGTGTGCTCTCCATGGCTCGTTCGCAGGATCCGAACTCCGCCGGGAGCCAGTTCTTCATCTGCCACGGCACCCCCAGCTTCCTCGACGGCCAATACACTGCCTTCGGTAAGGTGATCAAAGGCGAAGACGTCCTCGAGAAGATCGCCACGACTCCGACCCACCCGCAGGATCGCCCCGACAAGCGCATGGGCGTCACCAGCATCAAGATCGTCCCCGCCAGCGAAGTGAAATAATCTTCCCTGATCATCAAAGAGGCCCGGATCGCAGGATCCGGGCCTTTTTCGTTGGCTCGACCTCCCGACGCCCAAGCAGGGGGTTGCCGGAGCACCGGCGCGGGACGGCTACCTTTGGCCGGGAACCCGCGACGGACTCGCCCGCTTCGACGGCATTCGCTTCACGCGATTCGGTCTTCGGGAAGGCCTTCCCGCGCTGGAAATCCGAGCGCTTCAAGAAGACGAGAACGGCCCTTTATAGATCGGCACCAGCGGCGGCCTTTGCCGTTTCCGCAATGGCCAAACCAAGATGCTAGGCCTTCCGATTCGCGGTCCCGGCAGCGACACGGTGAACGCTCTCGAACTCGACCAGCAGGGCCGAATCTGGATCGGGACGCGCGCCGGGGTCTGCCTGTGGGAAGGCGGACAGTTCGTGGACGCGTCGGCATTGGCCGCTCTGGAAGGCGCCCCGGGCGCCAGCTTCCTCAGTGATCGCGACGGATCTGTGTGGATCGCCACCGCAACGCGTGGACTTTTCGAGTTCACCGAAGGACGTCTTCATGAGGAGTTCGGTCCCAACGAGTCGCGAAGAATCCTTTCCTGCTGCTTGCTCCATGACCACCGAGGACGCCTTTGGGCCTTGATCGGAAATGGCATCGTGCTTTGTCGTCGAAACGGTCAATGGGCCGAGTTCAACCTGTCGAACGGGCTTGCTCTGGCCTACATCTCGTCCCTCGCGGAGGGTCCGGACGGCTCGATCTGGGCGGGATGGTTGGACGACGGCCTGTTCCAGCTCCGCGGTGGAAGGTTCATCCCGTTCCGCCACGAGGACGGATTGTCGGGCGGCGCCATCCGCGAGATCACCAGCGGCGGCGCACCGATGTCCCGGCAGATCGCGCGACGTGTCGTCCAGTTCTTCCAGGAGATCAACGAAGCGCCGAAAGAGGTCCAGCGCGCGCCCGAGATCCGCACGCTTACCAACTCGCGAAAGCCAGGTCCTGGCCGCTCTGGCCAAGGGTCATTCCTACAAGGAAATCGCCGACCTCTTGAACATCAGCCTCGAGACCGTCCGCACCCACCTCCGGAGCGTCTACGAAAAGCTGCACATCCACAGTCGCACCGAAGCGGTGCTGAAGTATCTGGGGCGGTAGGACCTCTTACGGCAAAGCCGCATGGCCAAAGGCGTTCAGAGACGGATCCAGCTTCGCTTGAAAGGGCTCCAGCGCTTCAGCATAGCGTTCCCACCGTTTCAGCGCCCGTCGATACACGGGCCGGGTCACGTCGTGATAGGTCGGGGCATGGCCGAACTTCCGCCGACTGTTTTCATGGAAACGCGCCTGGCCTGATCGCCATTCCAGTCCCAGAAATTCAGTGACCTTGCGCTCTTTCCGTTCCACGTCGTCGACCACGTCCTCTTAGCGGGTTTCGATCGAGTCGAAGCCGCCGAGCTCCCGTAGCCGCAGCCATGTGTCGATGAGATCCGCGTAGTGCCTCGCCGTTCGCTCCAGGGAGAGGAAGTTCACCTTGGTGCCGTTGAGCATCAGGCTCTGGAAATAGCAGCCCACCCCACGTCGCGCGGATCACGGAGCGTGATGACCACCCTGAGCTCCGGGAAAATGCGCAGGAAAAGATGCAGCAGGCCGGTGACCGACGGGTTCTTGTCGACCAAGACCCATGTGTCCGGACCCTTGCGCGCTTCGCGCAGCAGGCTCTTCAGGTAACGGGAGCGTGCCGCCGTGATCTCGCCTGGACTCAATCGATCCATCGCCGCCGCCAGATCCGCGCGGGTCGAAGGCCAATGGCGACGCGGAACAGCCGTAAAAAAGAGCGGCCGGGATCGCTCCCGGCCGCCTTGGTTTGCCTGTGTGGGGGTGTCCTATCAGGGAACCCGGGTGCGGAAGAACAAGCCGGCTCCGCCGTTTTCAGGCAGGAAGCTGAAGGGCGACGTGGCTCCTGGAACAGGCAACCAAGTGGCAGCGGGTCCCAGAACCGGCGTACTTTCCAGCGTGCCGTATTGCCAGACGACGCTCTTGCCGAAAGTCCCTTTGTCGAAGTCGAAACGGAGCCGCAAAGCGCCGCCATCCACCAAGGCGTTGCTGCTGAAGATCTGTCCGACTTCCGATTCGCTCAACACCCGGTTGTAGACGCGGAAGTCGTCCATCAACCCGTCGAACCGCTTCCAGTAGCCGTCGTGCGACCTGCCGATCTCCAGCGGACGTGCCACAGGCCAGCTCCAAGCAATGGTGTTCGGATTGTTGATGGTGAGGACGCCGTCGACATAGACCTTGATCGAGCCGGAGGCGGATTGGTCGTAGACGTAGGCGACGTGGTGCCAGAGATCATCCGGAAGATAGCCTCCAGAGATGGTATTGGCGGAAGCGCCGCCGACGCCCTTCGCCTGCACGAAGATGGCACCGGTGTCGTTCAACGCGATGACGTCGCCGGTTGTGTCGCGGCGGTCGAAGAGGATGGCAGCTTCATTGCCGGGGCCAGGAATCGGAGCCGTGGCTCGGATCCAGAACGTGATGGTGCCGGTGGAGGAGTCGAAGTCCGGGTCGGCCGGGACGGTGACCTGGCCACCTTCGGCCGCCGAAAACTTGCGGACGCCGGTGCGGGTTACCAAGGCGGCGTCTTGGAACGAGGCTTGCCAGGAAGTGGCATGGCTGAAGCCGTGGTGCAACGTGCCGGTAGGCTTCACGTCCTGGATCACGCCTCCGGACGCCAGTTCCAGCGAAACGGAATTGCCCGAAGCGGCCAGCGACAAGAGCGAGATTTCACCGGCGGAGAGCGGACGGTTGAAGACCGCGACCTCGTCGATCGCGCCCGCATAGGGCCGTGCGATCCGGTCGTTGCCGATGTTCATGGAACTGGCGAACGCCACCTTGACGTGCGTCGCGCTGTTGACGGCGGACACCAGCCCCGAGCCGGCGTCCATATACATGGTGGCCTGGGTCGGTTCGACGACGAGCGCAACAAAGGTCCATTGCCCCACGGGCGGAACCAGACCGGAACTCCAGCCGTATTGAGTGTCGTTCCAATGGTAGCGAAGCTCGCCGTCCGGCATCATGTGAAGCCCGGTCGCCTCGGTGGAGGAACGCTCGAAGACCAGCCCGGCAAGATCGCCCGGTTGGACCGCGTCGCGCTTGACCCAGCAGGTGATGGTCAGGGCGTTGGTGTTCAAGCCGAACACCCCGAGGTTCACCGTTCCGTTCGTCATCTGGAGGGCTCTGTTGTCGGCTTCGAAGCCGGGGACGCCCGGCGGCCGCGGGCCGTTGACTCCAAGATAGATTCCAGGATCGCCGGAAAGCGTTGAACTGAACGAACCGTAGACGCCGTCGTAGACCGGCCCCCAAGTCCCGAGATTCGGGGACTTCTTCCCTTCAAACGTCGGCTCGTCGAGCTTGAGATAGACCACCGGGGAATCCGCCAGCACTTCGGCCGAGTAGGAGGTCGCCGGGGCCGCGTTGGTGCCCGCCTCAAAATGGGCGAGGATCCGTGCACCGCTCAGCGCGGAGGAGTAGAAGGCGGGCTCATCGGCCGCACCCGCCCACTGGAAGGCGGAGTCGGAGCGCATGCCGACGGCGAATCCCCCGGCCGTGCCCGGCACGTAGCTCGTCGGAGCACCGGACGCGACCGCCGAGCCGTTGACATAGAGCGTCGCGGTCGTGCCGTCATAGGTTCCGGCAATGTGATACCAGGTGCCGGCCACGGGAGCCGTGCCGCCGGTGACGTCGAGAGAAGTGGCGATCCCGGTCTGGTTGTAGAGGCGCAGGTTCCAGCCGGTGGCGCTCTGATAGACCAGCCAACCCGCGCGCGGGCTGGCGAAGTCGCCGCAGGAGAGCGGCGATTTCAGCGTGGTGCCCGACAGCGCGACGTCGGGATTGAGCCAAACTTCGAAGGTGAAGGCCGCGACCGGATTCAGTTCCGGAGCAAACGGCACGAGGACGTGCGAAGCGCTGCCGTCGAAGTGCGCGGCCGTGCCCGTGCCCGAAGCCAACGCGCCGGACACGGGATGAACGGCGCCGGAGCGATAGAGCCCGGCGCCGGAAGCGCCGAAGGAGCCCGCGTTTGCGGCCGTGTCGGCGGGAATGGTTCCCGTTTCGTTGAGCCGGACATAGGAAAACGGCCTCAGGCCGGCCACAGCGCCGTCATAGGCACCCGGAGTCAGAACGGCGAGGGTTGCCGAACCGTCCACACTGCCGACCGGATTGCTCACCGTCACCGTGTAGGTGCCCGCATTGGCCGCAGTGACGTTGGACAAAACCAGCGTCGCACCGGTTGCGCCGGGAATCGGATCCATGCCCTTCTTCCAAAGGTACGAAAGCGAACCGCCGCTCCCCACGACCTTGAAGGCGACGTCGTAGCCGGGATATGCGGATCGGGAGATCGGCGCCGTGGTGATCGTCGGCCGGATGACATCCGTGACGGCAACGGCAGCGGCCGAACTGGTGGCCATGCCGAAGAGATTGGTGACCACCAAATCGTAGTCGCCCACGTCGGCGAGCACGGCGCTGAGATTGGTGTAGGCGGCATTCGTCGCTCCCGGGATCGGGGCGCCGGCGAGACGCCACTGATAGGCGAGCGGCGCGGTCCCCGACGCGGCACTGGACAGGACGAACGAGGTTCCCTTGAAGATCGTTCCGGCTGGCGTCGAGGGCTGGGTCTCGACCAATGGAGCGTTCACTCCCGGCGTATATTGGAGGATGATTCCCGCCAAGGTGGACCGCGTGCTTCCATTGCGCGGCAGGCCGGCGATCGAGACCGAGTCGTTGGCCGAAAGGGTCGCGAAGGCGGTGGAAACCGTGCTGGTCGCCCAAGCGGCTCCGCCCACCGGCACGGTCTGACCGGGATCGTTGGTGTAGTTGACCACGTTCGTTTCCATCGCCGTTTTCACGGTCACATCGCTGAAACCGACTCCGCCATCGGTCGCCGCTATCGCCACAATCTTGTAGTCGGCAGCCACACCGCGAAGGCCGGAAATCTTGAATTGATAGCCGGGCCCCGAATCGTCCAAGTAGCCCCAGAACACTTCGTCTTCCCCCGGCGGCACCCCGAGCATGCCGTCATTGTTGATCAGACTTTCATACGCGTTGTTCGCCCTCCAGGTGAGAGTCACTTCACCGCCGGAAGGCAACGCGACGGTCTGGGAATTCGTGCTGATCGCGAAATCCGGTGTCGGCGTGAGATTGAACCAATTCGTGGTCTCGATGCCAAAGGCGGTTCCAGTGACATGCTTGCCGGAGTAGCCGGTGGAGGGGCCGGCATCGCTCTGGAAGTTGAGGCCTACAGTCGTGGCTCCATCGGCGGCACCGAGCATGAGCGCCGCAGCAGCAATGGCGGCGGCCATCTCCTTCAGCAGGAATCTTATTGGGCGTGTTCTCTTCATGGCTTTTGGGGATCGGGACGTTTCAGGTTACGGCTCAGGAGCGTCGCGAAAGTGCGGGCCCTGCTTGGGGGACATCCTGGCAGCGGACACGATCCAGAACCGCGCAGTCGCCGAGCCAGGAATAACATTCCCGGACCGGGTTGCGGCTTGGGCCTGCCACTACTGTTTAATTGATCCGCTTCGTAGTCCAAAACGCCATACCACATTAGGGGGGCAATCTCAAAAGCCCATGAATGCAGGCTGATCCGCATGCTTTCGCGTGGATCCAACCCTTATTGGGGATTCAACGCCGACCCTGCTTCGCCCTATAAGAAGGATGTCCTTGATCGTGCTGGGCACAGGTCGGCCTTGTCCGCCCGCCGGGGGAGGCCGGCATCAGGCAGTCAGAGATTGAACATGAACGATTCAAACCATTCCCGGAAACCAGGCCGCCCAGCAGACGCCCGGGGCCTCACCTTGATCGAGCTGCTGGTCGTCATCGCCATTATCGCGATCCTCGCGGGAATGCTCCTCCCAGCGCTGGCCAGGGCCAAGGAACAGGCCCAGCGCACACAGTGCCTCAACAACAACAGGCAGCTCGGATTGGCCTCTCAGATGTATGCCGCCGACAACCAGGACCGACTGGCCCACCCCAACTGGAATCCACCGAGTGTCCAGGGTTGGCTCTACGACGCGACCAAAACGCCAGACGGCTTCGCCCCCAGCCTCGTCATAGCCCCCTACAATGTGGATCCCACCAAGGCTTACGAGACCGGCCTGTTCTGGACATACCTCAAGAAGAAGGAAGTCTACCGCTGCCCCCTCGATCTAACCGATCTCGCGTCCTTCAAGGCCCGGATCAACAAGATGTCCACCTATATCCAAAACGGAGCCGTGTGCGGATACGGCGCCAAGGGGACTGGCACCTTCAAGCTCGCCGACTTCAGGCCCGACGCCTTTCTGTCCTGGGAACCGGACGAAAAATCGGCGGGTTCCTATCGGGATGCGGCGGCTTATCCGTCCGGCGACCAGGATCTCGGAAAGCGCCACGGGAAAAAGGGCGGCATCATGCTGAGCTTCGACGGGCACGTGGAGTTCCTGCGCTACGAGGTTTTCAGACAGGAGCAAAACCTCACGGCCAAGAACCGGCTCTGGTGCAGTCCGGCCACCGGCAACGGCCACTGACTCCGGTTTGTTGAAAAAGCGTCTTTCTGACCCACCGCACCCACGCCAAGCTTTCCCAATGTCACCACTCCGCCCGCTCGCGCACCTCGCTTCGCTGTTGCCATTGATCGCCACCCTCCACGCGGCCGATCCCGCCACGCTGACCGTGCCGGCGTTCACCGCCTACATTGATCCTGATCCGGAGGGTGCGCGCGTTTCAGAGGACGGCGGCGTCACCCGATGGAACGATCCTTCGACGACCGTTTCGTGGTTCGGCGAATTCCAGCACACCGGGGCGGTGACCTGTGCGGCCTCCGTTCAGATACCAAAGAATTCCACCTCGAAGCTCCGATTGACGGTCGCGGAGCAGTCCCGTGTGGTCGACATCGTCGGAGAAGGAGACGCCGCCATCACGGTTCCTTTCGGCGACTTCATCATTCCGAAAACCGGCTATCAAAGGTTCACGTTGTCGTCGCTGAACCCCGTTGGAACGCCGGCCGGAAACGTGCGCGAACTCGTCCTCGGCGGCCCGGCGGCGGAGGCGGCGCATTTCAATCTCAAGCCGCGCCGCAACGCCGCCTCCGTCCACTTGATGTATCCCGTGCCGGACGGCACGACGGTCGAGGCGTTCTACTGCGAGGCGACGGCGGAGGCGGACCCGCTGTGGACCTTCTACATGGCCTGCGGCTGGCACCGCGGCTATTTCGGAATGCAGGTCAACAGCCCGACTGAACGCAGGATCATCTTCAGCGTCTGGGACAGCGGCAACGAGGGCGTGGACCGGAAGAAGGTCGCCGAAGCCGACCGCGTCACACTGCTGGCGAAAGGAGACGGGGTGTATTCCGGTGATTTCGGGAACGAGGGTACCGGCGGCCACAGCCATCTGAAGTATTTCTGGAAGACCGGCGAGAAGCAGCGGTTCTTCGTCACCGCCAAGCCGGTCGACGCGACCCACACCGTCTACTCCGGCTATTATTTCCATCCGGACAGCCACCGCTGGATGCTCGTCTCCAGCTGGCGCGCGCCCAAGGACGGCGGGTCTTTGCGGGGGCTCCACAGCTTCAGCGAGAACTTCGGCGGCGACAACGGCCACCTCCGCCGGAAGGTGTTCTACGGAAACCAATGGATCCGGTCCACGGACGGCACCTGGTCGGAACTGTCGACGGCCAAGTTCAGCCACGACGCCACCGGCAAGGCCGACCGCCTCGACCGTTTCATGGGCTTGGAGAACGGCCAGTTCTTCCTCTCACACGGCGGGTTCGTGGAGGGGTCCAGCCGCTATGGCGAAGCGTTCACCCGGCCGACCCTCGGCAAGGCTCCGTCCGACATCGTGTTGCCGGAAATCCACTGATCCTCGCCAGATCCAAGACCCGGTCAGACCCCGTCCGCCTGGTTGATCAGCCGCTTCTTCACGCGGTGTTCCTCGACCTGCCGGCGCTGCCGCTGCCGCTCGGTGTTCTGCGCGGCCTCTTCCTTGAGCTTCCGATAGTTGGCGAGCCTCTCCTCCGAGATCCGACCCGCCGCCACTTCTGCGCGGACCTTGCATCCGAGCTCGTCCACATGCCGGCAGGTGGTGAACTTGCACCGTAGCGCCAGTTCCTCCAGCCCGGCGAACGCCTCCGCCAGTTCCGCCTCGTCGATCCAGACCTGGAGTTCGCGCACACCCGGCGTGTCGATCATCAGCGCGCCGTTGGGCAATGGCAGCAGTTCGCGATGGGTCGTCGTATGACGCCCCTTCTGGTCGTCGCCGCGCGCCTCCTGCACCAGCAGCAGTTCGTCGTCGTCGCACAGGGTGTTGATCAGCGACGACTTCCCGACACCGGAAGGCCCGATGATCACCGTGGTCTCGCCGCGCTTGAGCAGTTTGCGCACATCCTTCAGGCCTTTGCGCGAAACGCTGCTGATGGTCATCACCGGCACCGTGCCCAGCACGGCCTGGACCTTGGCGAGCTCGCCCGCAGGATCCTTCGCGAGGTCGGACTTGGTCAGCAGCAGCACGACGCGGGCCCCGGAATCGGTCGCCACCGCGACATAGCGCTCGATGCGACGGACGTTCAGCTCCAGCGCGAGCGAGGCCGTGACAAGCACCTGGTCGATGTTCGAGGCGAGGATCTGCTCCTCGGTCTCGCGGCCGGCGGCGTTGCGGGAAAGCCGGGTCCGCCGCGGCAGCACCTGGTGAATGACGACCTTCTTCTCGCCTTGCGGCTGGACGACGGCAACCCAGTCGCCGACGACAGGCCTTTTCGAGTTGTCGCGGAGATCGTGGCGGAGCCGCCCCGTGATGGTGGCGGGAACGAGGCCGAGTTCAGGTTCGACGACCTGGTAGCCGCCCCGATGTTCGATGGCCACCCGAGCCGGGCGGAACTGTCCGGTCACGTGTGCCTTGAAGTCGGCCGCATGGCCGGCGTTCCAGCCGAAGTCCTCCAGCGTGAAGTCGCTCATGACTCGAATCGCGCCATCGTCCGGTTCCAAGAATTGGAGCCGGGCCTCGCCGGGCAGGAGCAGGAACAGAGATCGGGCATATGGGTTCCAATCATGGGGATGTCGGCCAACATTGGAGACATCCCACGTCGGAACGATGATGGTGTTATCCCGGGACGCCGCAAAAGTCCCGTCCGAAGCAGGAATCCTACAATTGATACGAATTGCCTCCCAAAAAAATGATAGAACGGGCTTGCCTCCAAATTCCACTGCTCGTAGGTTCCGCCTTCCTTTCTCAACAAAGGAACGCATTATGGCTCGCATTTGTGAACTGACAGGAAAGCGCCCGATCCAGGGCACCAAGATTTGGCGCAGTGGTAAGGCCAAGAAGGAAGGCGGCATCGGCATGCACGTGACTGCGATCACGAAGCGCCGGTTCTTCCCGAACCTTCAACGGGTCAAAGCGCTGATCAACGGCGAGGTCCGCTACATCCGGGTCACCGCCAAGGCCATCAAGAAGGGCCTCGTGACCAAGGCTCCCAAGCGCACTTGGAAGAAGCCCGAATCCGCCGCCAAGTAGATTATTTTTTGGAACCGTGTGTGGGGCGTCTCTTGAAAGAGGGCGCCCTTTTTCTCTGTTCAGTTCCGACGGCGAAAAACCACTAGGGACGCCTTCAATTCCGTGGATCGCCGTCGTCAGCCTCGTTTCAGTCGATGCATGATCGCGCGCTTCATTTCGCGTTCATCTTCGCGCTTCTTCAGGTCCTGCCGTTTGTCGAACTCCGCTTTTCCTTCCCCCACCGCCAGGAGCACCTTGACCAGGCATTGTTTCCAATGGAACGACAGCGCGACCAGTGCTCGGCCTTTCACGGCGGATTGCTCGGACAGCTTGCGAATCTCGGACCGGTTCAACAGCAGCTTCCGAGGGGCTTTGGGGACATGGTTCTCGAGGTTCCCGTGGGAGTATTCGTCGATGTGGGCGTTGTGCAGCCAAACCTCTCCGTTTTCCACCCGCGCGAAGGCGTCCGCGATCTGCGCCTTGCCGGCCCGGAGCGCCTTTACTTCGGTGCCGCGCAAAACGATCCCGCACTCGTAGGTGGACAGGATGTGATAGTCCCGCCGGGCCTTGGAATTGGTGACGATGTCGGCCATATGGATACGGAAAAGCCGCAGGCTCGCACCTGCGGCTCGAATAAAATCCAGTTCGCTCCCGCGATCGATCCTAGCTCGCTACTACGGGAGAGGGGTTGACCTCGGGGATACCCTCGACGTGCCAGCCCATCTTGCCCTCGATGATCTCCAGCAGGGCGATATCCGCCGCGCCCAGAGTGGCCGTGTCGGCGATCAGGGGACGGTTGGATCCTCCCCCGCCGTTGTTGAGTTGCCGGACGCGGCGTGAGATGAGGTTGATCAGAACGTTGGGGTTTCCAACCTTCACCAGTGCCTGCTTGACGTATTCGCTGTTCAAGAAAGTAACCTTTGGTTGACTAAGAGCTGGGCAAAATACCGGCTGACACCCGCGCGGCAATAGAAATTTTCTCCCCTCCGCCGCCGACAGCCCGTAAACACAGGCCCATGTCGAACCTTCCGGACCCCATCGCGCTGGCCCGCCACATTGATCACACGCTCCTGAGACCCGACGCCCAGCGCGCGGACATCGAGAAGCTGTGCCGGGAAGCAATCGAGCACGGCTTCTACAGCGTGTGTGTCAACGGCTCCCAGGTCGAACTGGCCGTGTCATTGGTCGAGGGCAGCGAGGTGAAGGTTGCTGCCGTCGTTGGCTTCCCCCTCGGCGCCATGGATCCAGACGTCAAACGCTACGAAACCGAGGTCGCCATCGACCACGGCGCCGAAGAGATCGATGTGGTCCTGAACATCGCCAAACTGAAAGAGGGCGACGACCACTACGTTCTGCGCGAGCTGCGCGACGTCGTCGAAGCCGCCGACGAACGGCCCGTGAAGGTGATCATCGAGACCTGCCTGCTCACCGAAGAGGAGAAGATCCGGGCCTGCCGGCTGGTGGTGGAATCCGGGGCCCGCTTCATCAAGACCTCGACTGGATCCAGCAGCGGAGGCGCAACCCTCGACGACGTGAAGCTCCTCAGAGAACACGTCGGCGAGAAGTTCGGCGTGAAAGCTTCCGGCGGCATCCGCGACACCGCGACCGCCCTGGCCATGATCGAGGCGGGCGCGACCCGGTTGGGCACTTCTGCCGGCATCGCCATCGTGGAGGGACTTTCTGCCGGACCCGGTTCCTACTGATCCGATGACCGCCAACCCGCTCGCCAAGATCGTCGCCTACTGCGACCGGACTCTCCGCACCGACGAAATCATCGACTATGACGGCGCCAAGAACGGCTTGCAGGTCGAGAACAGCGGGCGCGTAACGAGGATCGCCGCCGCCGTGGACGCCTCTTTGGCCACGGTCCGAATGGCGATCGAAGCCAAGGCCGACCTCCTCGTCGTCCATCACGGACTCTTCTGGTCACCGACCGTGCCGTGGACCGGCAAACGCTACGAGTTGCTCCGACTGCTCCTGGACCACAACCTTTCGGTCTACAGCTCCCATCTGCCCCTAGATCTCCACCCCAAGCTCGGCAACAACGCGTGCCTCGCCGCGGGTCTCGGCCTTCGTGCTCCAAAACCATTCCTTTCATCCAAAGGGCAGTTCCTGGGCTGGAAGGCCAAGGTGAACACCACCCGTTCCGTCCTCGTTCAACAATTGGAGACGCTTCTCGAAGGGCCCGTGAAACTGTTGCCCGGCGGCGGCGAACAAGTCCGCAGCCTGGGCATCTGCAGCGGAGGAGCCGGAGCGGAGCTGGTTCAGGTGGCCCGCGAGGAAGTGGACACCTTCATCACCGGCGAAGGGCCTCACTGGAGCTTTCCGCTGGCCGAGGAGCTCGGATTGAACGTCCTCCACGGCGGCCACTACGCCACGGAAACGTTCGGCGTGAAGGCGCTTTCGGCGGAGCTCTCGAAGAAGTTCAAGGTGCCCTGGCAATTCCTCGATCACCCCAGCGGCTTGTAGATTCTTCGGCCAACTCCGCCGGCCAACGCGACGACCCGCAGCCACAATCCGCCGGTCTTCCGTGTGGAGCTCAGCGGCGTGGCATCCGGTGGGGGAAGGGCAGCCCGAACCCGCTTGCGACCGGGCGTTCAGGGTTGTTTGAGGAACCATTCCACGAAAAGCGGAATGCCTTCCTCGGCCTTGATCCTGGGATCGTAGCCCAGCCGAGCACGCGCCTTGGAAATGTCGGCGAAGGTCAACGGAACGTCGCCCGGCTGCATGGGCTGGCGGTCGATGATCGCCGCCTTGCCGAGCGCGGATTCCAGCAGCCCGATCATGCGTGACAGAGTAACGGTGTCGCTTTCGCCCAGATTGAAGATCTCGTAGCCGAACTGCTGTTTCGTGCAGGCCACGATGCCGTCCACCGTGTCCGAGACAAACGTGTAGTCCCGCGCCGAGGTGCCGTCGCCGAAGACCGGGATCGGCTTTCCCGCCATGATCAGCTTGGCGAACTTGTAGATCGCCAGATCGGGTCGTTGCCGCGGCCCATAGACGGTGAAGAAGCGCAGCATGGCCACGTCCATGCCGTAGATGTGGTGATAGACGTGGCCCAGGGACTCGCAGGCCAACTTGCTCGCGGCGTAGGGCGAGATCGGCGTCACCACCGAGTCCGACTCGCTGAAGGGCACCTTGGCGTTCAATCCGTAGACCGAGCTGCTGCTGGCGATGGTGACCTTGCGGATGGCGCGTTTCCGCGCGGCCTCCAGGATGTTCGTCGTGCCGCCGACGTTCACCTGTTGATAGAGCAAAGGCTCTTCCAAGCTCGGACGGACGCCCGCTCTCGCCGCCAGATGGATGATCTGGTCGAACTTCGCCGCATCCATCGCGGCTTCCACCACGGCCGTCTCGGCAATGTCGCCCCGATGGAGCTCGAACCGATCTCCGCCGATGGACCGGAGCTCCACAAGATTCCGCTCCTTGAACGAGGAATCATAGTAGGGGTTGATGTCGTCCAGGGCGTGGACCGTGTGGCCTTCATCGAGAAGGCGTTCACACACATGGGAGCCGATGAAGCCCGCCCCGCCGGTGACCAGGAAATTCACGCCTCTGAGCTACCGGAAACAGCCATTTGGACCAAGGTAAAAGGCGGAGCGGACCCAACGCCGGGGCCGCCGATCCAGGGCGGATGGAGGGGGCTGGAATCCAAGCACGCCCCCCCATCGAGCGCGTCGTCGTTGTTTCCGCATTCCCCTTTGCGCGACGGCGACGCAGTCTCCGCCCGTCATGATCATCAGCCGGACACCATTGCGCATGAGCTTTGTCGGGGGCGGGAGCGATCTACCGGTCTTCTACCGGAAGTTCGGCGGCGCCGTCGTGTCCACCGCCATCGACCGCTACGTCTACCTCCAGGTGAACAAGAAGTTCGACGACCGCATCCGCGTGAGCTACTCGCGCACCGAGGAGGCCAAGTCCGTCGATCGGATCAAACATCCCCTCGTCCGTGAGGCGATGAAGACGGTGGGGCTTGCCGGCGGGGTGGAGATCACCTCCGTGGCCGACATCCCGGCGCGCGGCACGGGACTCGGCTCTTCCAGCGCCTTCACCGTGGGACTGCTCCACGCGCTGCACGCCTATCGCGGACAATTCGCCTCGGCCGAGCGTCTGGGCCGCGAGTCCTGCGAGATCGAGATCGACCGCTGCGGCGAACCCATCGGCAAGCAGGACCAATACGCGGCGGCCTACGGCGGCTTCAATTTCATCCGGTTCAACCCCGACGACACGGTCAGCGTCGAGCCCATCATCTGCCGGCGCGAGACGATCACCCGGCTTCAGGACAAGATCCTCGTCTTCTACACCGGACTGACCCGCAGCGCCTCCTCCGTGCTCAAGAGCCAACAGACCGCCATGGCGTCGCAGAAGAAGAAGCAGGCGACGATGCTCCGGATGGTCGAGCTGGCCGGCACGCTCAAGTCCGAGCTGGAACAGAACAACCTCGACGCCCTCGGCGAGATCATCCACGAAAACTGGGAGCTGAAGCGCAGCATGACCGGCCAGATCAGCAACCGCCGGATCGATGCCTGGTATGCGAAGGCCCGCAAAGCCGGCGCGATCGGCGGCAAGCTCCTGGGCGCGGGCAGCGGCGGTTTCCTCATGTTCTACGCGCCGGAGAGCCGGCACGAAGCCGTGGCCAAAGCGCTGCAGGACCTTCGCCCGGTGAACTTCCGCTTCGAGCCCGCCGGCAGCCGCATCATTTTCGTCCACGACTGACAGGAACCCAATTGATCGTGTCCGTAACCCTCCACGACCTCATCCCCAAGGGCGCCAAACCGACCAGCGACGAGCTGCTCGGCAAGTTCCTGGAATACACCGAAGCCCGCAGCCTCAGCCTCTACCCGGCGCAGGAGGAGGCGATCCTGGAACTGTTCGAGGACCACAACGTCATCCTCAACACCCCCACCGGATCGGGGAAGTCGCTCGTCGCGTCCGCGATGCACTTCGCCTCGATCTCGAACGGGCGCCGCTCCGTCTACACCTGCCCGATCAAGGCGCTCGTCAACGAGAAGTGGCTGGCGCTCTGCCGCGAATTCGGACCCGACAACGTGGGCCTGTCGACCGGCGACGCCACCGTGAACCAAGGGGCGCCGATCCTCTGTTGCACCGCCGAAGTGCTGGCGAACATCGCCCTGCGCGATGGTCCCAAGGCCCGGGTCCATGATGTGGTCATGGACGAGTTCCACTTCTACTCGGACAAGGAACGCGGCGTGGCCTGGCAGGCGCCGCTGCTGACCTTGCCGCAGACACGGTTCCTCCTGATGTCGGCCACGCTGGGCGAGACGCAGTTCTTCGCCGACGAACTGACCCGGATCACCGGCCGCACCAGCACGATCGTTTCCTCGAAGGACCGGCCCGTGCCGCTGGAGTTCGAGTATTCCGAGCACCCATTGGCCGGCACGGTCGAGCGGCTGGCGGCGGCCGGGAAGGCGCCCGTCTACGTCGTCCATTTCACCCAGCTCGACGCCGCCCAGAGCGCGCAGGATTTCACGAGCATCAACGTGGCGACCAAGGAGGAGAAGGCCGCCATCGCCGAGGCGCTCTACGACTTCAAGTTCACCAGCCCCTACGGTCCCGAGATCAAGAAGTGGCTCAAACACGGCATCGGTCTGCACCACGCCGGTCTGCTGCCGAAGTATCGCATCCTCGTCGAGCAGCTCGCACAACGCGGCCTGCTCAAGATCATCTGCGGCACGGACACCCTCGGCGTCGGCGTCAACGTGCCGATCCGCACCGTGCTCTTCACCCGGCTCTGCAAATACAGCGGCGAGAAGGTTGCGATCCTCAGCGCGCGGGATTTCCACCAGATCTCGGGTCGCGCGGGCCGCAAGGGATTCGACGATGTCGGCTGGGTCGTGGCGCAGGCGCCGGAACACGTCATCGAGAACCGGAAGCTGGACGAGAAGTCGAAGAGCTCGGGCAAAAAGGTCGTGAAGCGCCAGGCGCCGGACAAGAACTTCGTCGCCTGGGACCAGAAGACGTTCGAACGACTGATCACCGCCCTGCCGGAGCGGCTGGTTTCACGGTTCCAAGTGACGCACGGCATGCTGCTGAACGTCCTCAGCCGGGACGGCGACGGTTGCGCCGCGATGCGCGACCTGATCCGGCGCTCCCACGATTCCGAGCGACAAAAGAAAGGCCATCGCGACCGGGCGTGGCAGCTGTTCCGATCCCTGGTGGACCGGAAGATCGTGGAGATCGTGGCAGTGGCACAGGCACCCTCGCCTGTGGCCAGTGCTGCGGGCGCCCCCGCCCGCAGTGTTTTGCCTCCCGAAACAGGAACGGCAGGCGGGGGCGCCGGTGCCACTAAGCTTCGGGTCAACGTCGAGCTGCAGGACGACTTCTCGATGGACCAGGCTCTGTCGCTCTACCTGCTGGACACCCTTCCCCTGCTCGATCCCGAAGCGCCCGACTACGCGCTGGATCTGATCACCTTGGTCGAGTCGATCATGGAGAATCCGGAGGCGATCCTCCGCCGCCAACTCGACAAGGTGAAGGGCGAGAAGATCGGCGAGCTCAAGGCCCAGGGCATGGAATACGACCAGCGGATGGAAGAGCTCGAAAAGCTCGAATACCCCAAGCCCCGGCGCGAATTCATCTACGAGACTTTCAACGCCTTCGCCGACAAACATCCCTGGGTCGGCCAGGAAAACATCCGGCCAAAATCGATCGTGCGGGAGATGTTCGAGCAGTTCCGCAGCTTCGCCGACTACATCAAGATCTACGAACTGCACCGTTCCGAAGGCCTCTTGCTGCGGCACATTTCCCGCGCCCACAAGATCCTCGTCCAAAACGTGCCGGACGCCGCGAAGAACGACACCGTCCGCGAGATGGAGACGTATCTGGAGACGATGATCCGGCAGATCGATTCCAGCCTGGAGGACGAATGGGAACGGATGCGGAACCCGTCGTTCCAGCCCGCCGCAGCCAAGCCCGAGGTGCGTCCGCCCGGCGCTGAAGAAGCGGACAAGGACATCACGCGGGATCCAAAAGCCTTCACCGTGCTCCTGCGCACGAAGATCTTCAGCCTGCTCCGCGCGCTCTCGAACGAAGACTATGAGGCGGCGAGCGACTTCATCGAATGGCGCGCCGACGAAGTGCCGGCCGACCCGGCCGCGCCCGCTCTTGCTTCCGCTCCCCGTCTGAAGGTCGCGATGGAAGCCTACATGGCCGACCACGGCCGCTTCCGTCTCGACCCGGAAGCCCGCAACGCCCGGCACACTTATGTGATCCCGTCCGACGACAACAAAACCTGGCGCGCGCAGCAGGTGCTGGTGGATTCCGAAGGCCACAACGACTGGCTGGCGGAGTTCGCGGTCGATCTTGCGGAATCGCGCACGGCGGGAGAACCGGTCTTGAAGCTGAACCGCATCGGGCCGGTCGCTTAGCGCGGCGCGAAGAGACAGGGATCGAAGACACCCACGCCGCTGCGGATTCTGCCGGTCCGGCCTGGACCGGGAGTCCGCAGTCGACCTGGAAGCCGCGCCGGCCGCCGGGAAAGATCAGCTCCACTGAGCCCGGGCGCTCCCATTCGCGGCCGCTTTCCACCGAATGCGCGGAGAGGCCGCGCGCCGGGTGTGCAAAGACCGTGGAGGATCCGGCGCGGATCCCGGTGCTGCCCGGTGCCGTTCGAAATCCATCACCGAGACCGAAGTTCACCGCACCGTGCTGTGGAGGATGCTTTGGCATAGATCCCTGGGCGACGGTCCACCCGTCCGACTGGGCGAGCGCCAGGGATTCACCCCGGTTGTTCAGCTTGAAATCGGTCTGGAGCGGCTTTGCGCGGATCGCGCCGATCCTTGCCCGAAGCAAAGCCGATCTGGCGTTGACCGGGCTTGAGCCGCCGATCAGGAAACCGCCATTGGATCGATTTTCGACAGCTTCGCGGCGAACAGCGGAAGGGAGATCTGAATCGACTGGGTGCTGAAGAGGTCGAGCAACGCTGGCGCTTTGGACATGCGGATGGTCGCAGTCGCGAGATCCTGTCCAAGGTCACCTATGAATTTCAGCACCCCAAAGCAGGCGGGTGGCGCGGCGTGGGGGACGATTCTGAATCAACGCCGAACAACGAATTGCGATCAGCTGGAAATGGAAAGGAAAACCTACTTCTTGTTTTCCCGGCCGCTGCGGAAATTGCCGGGACGGACGTTGAGCGTCATGAGGATCAACGGCGGAACAGCCGAAGCGGCAATGACGACGACTCCGAAGGTGGAGGCCGACAAGATCGGGGTGGCCAACGCCGCACCCGCGATCACCAGGAAGATCAAGCCATAGGAGACGCCGCTGGAATAGCCGCGATACCGCGCCAGATGGGAGCAGCCAAAGGCCAGCAACGGCAGAACGGGCACGAAGACCATCGTCCATTCCGAGGCCTTGAACGGTCCATGGCCGCCGAAGTTCAAGATCGCCCCGGCGATGGCAAACGCCATGGCGCTGAAAACCCCAAAGACGGTGCGATTGCCGTGCTCCTGCCTCGATAAACGATTCATTGTTACAACGTCCAAGGGAGAGCCGGGTGTGAACGACCGACCGAGAGTCCCCCGTCCTCCCGATCTGTTGCGAGCGGTTGACGCGGTCTCCTCCTGGAACGACCAAAGCCGACCATCGACCCACGCTTGAGGCAACAGGAAACCCGAAGAAAAGCCCCATGATGAAATCGAAATGCCGATCGAGTCCCACCACCGACGTTTGGCGAGCGGCTCCCGAGCTTGAACAACGAAAGATGTCTCTGCGGAATCCACTGTCCGGCGTTGAAACCGGTGTTGCCGAACAGGCGGATGCGGGCGGCGTTCGTGACCACGTCGCCGGGTTTCTTGACTGAAACTTCGAAGGGGCCATTGGCGACGTTCTCCGGCTCGAAGGCGTCGATCAGGGGCGAGCGGTTCGTCACTTCCCTGCACTCGATGCGCGTTAAGACGACGGGCAGATACTTCCTGGGATCGGAGACGCCTGTGGCACCACCAACCTCCCACTCGATGGCAGGCCGCGATGGCGTCGGCAAGGGCCTTGGTGCAATCGGTCGTGTCGGCGCCCTCCGCCCCGAACTTCGTCATGTCGCGATCACGGTCGGGAAAGGTCGGCGGAAGGATTCGCGCGAGAATCTCAAACATCCGAGCCCACGCCTTGGCGGCCGCTGCGGCAACGGCTTTGCCGTGATCGTCCGCAGTCGCGGAGGCCCGGCAGGAAGTCATGGCGATCAAGCCCACGACGGCGAGGGAGGAGAGGAAACGAGCGGGACGCACAAAAGCGGGGCGGCTCCATGGGACCCGGGGTTGAGTCACAAAAGACCGCACGAGTCGCCGGCCAAAGACACCGACCCGGGTTGCCTACCGCGGTGAAAATTGGGAACGCCCCGTTCCGCCGAAGCGCGTCAATCGAACCGCAACGCCTGGATGGGATGGAGCCGGGCGGCTTTGATGGCGGGCGTGATCCCGGCGATGATGCCCACCCCGACACTGAAGCAGAAGGCCATGATCAATGAACCGATCGTCACTTCCGGCGTCGTCTGGCTGGGAGTGAGCCAACTGAGAAGATCAACAAAGCCGTAGGAGCAGAAGACCCCGAGGACTCCGCCGAACACGGAGATGACCACGCTCTCCACCAGGATCTGGAGGAAGATGGCGGCGGTGCCGGCGCCGATCGCCTTGCGGATGCCGATCTCGCGGATGCGCTCGGTGATGCTCGCCAGCATGATGTTCATGATGCCGATGCCACCGACCAGAAGCGCGATGCCGGCGATGAGTCCACCGGAGCGGCGGGCGTTGCGGATGTTGGTGTCGATCTCCTCGATGTTCCCTTCCTGCGTGTTGAAGCTGAAGTTCTCCACGCCGTTGTGCGTGATCATCATCACGTTTTTGGCCTGTTGGAGAGATTCGTCGATCCGGGTCAGGTCGCGCACCTTGACGTCCAGCGCGGTCAGCGAAGGATCGGGCACGCTGTCGTTACCATTGGCGGAGCGGAACCGCAGCCACATCGTGTTGAGCGGGATGTAGGCGGTCATGTTCTTCCGGTAAAACGGGCTCCAGCGCTTGCTGCCCCAACCACGCCGCCGCTCCACGGCGCCAGCCACCTTGGTCTCCTTGGCCCGACGCTCCATCTCCAAGCGCATCTTCCGGTCTTCCTCGCCCTCGTAGTGCTCGAACATCCCCACGATGGTGAAGGACTGGTCGTTGACCTGGACGACCTCGCCGATGGGCACGATCGTCTTGCCGGTGTCTTCAGGAGACCCGAACAGCTCGTCGCGGATGCCGGTGCCGATGACGATCACCGGGTTGGCGAGTTCCTCGTCGAGGTCGGTGAAGAAGCGGCCGTATTGCAGCGTGTGCAGGTTCATGTCCAGCACGGCGGGCCAGACTCCGACGAGTTCCGAGGGACGGGCGGACTTCTCGCCGCGGGTGATGATGGCGCGATTCAGCTCCATCTCCGGCGAAACCAGCTTGAGCATGCCCGCCGTGTTCTTGAGGGCCATGACGTCGCGGATGGAGCGCTTCACCGCTTGATCGGCGAGGTGCTGCTGTTCAACCGGAACCTCCTGCTCGTCGGAGGTCACCTTGTCGAGACCGCCCATGGCGATGAGCGACTCCTTCATGGCGTTCTCCATGCCCTTCACCACGGCGGACATGGCCACCAGGCTGCTGACGCCGAGAATGATGCCGAGCATGGTGAGCATGGAGCGGAACCGGTTCGCCCAGATCTCCTTCAGACCGACCATCATGGCGTTGAACAGGAGCATCGTCTTCTACTCGTAGCGCAGGGCCTGCATGGGTTCCAGTCGGCTGGCCTTCACCGCCGGATAAAGCCCCGCCAGAATCCCGACAGCGACGCTCGCGGCAAAACCGATCGCCAACGCGGTCACGGTGATTTCCGGCGAATTGTCCGTCGGGGAAACGAGCTTCAACACTTCGACCAGTCCCATCGAAGCGACCAACCCGGCCAGGCCGCCGAGGATGGCGATGACCACGCTTTCCACGAGGATCTGGACGAAGATGTCGGGACCGGTCGCGCCGACGGCCTTGCGCAGGCCGACCTCGCGGACGCGTTCCGTGATGCTGGCCAGCATGATGTTCATGATGCCGATGCCGCCGACCAAAAGGCTGATCGCGGCGATGAGGCCGCCGCTCACACGGGAGTTCTGGATGTTGACCTTGATCCGCTCGGCCCAGTCCTCCTGGGTCATGAAGCCGAAGTCCTCGATGCCCTTGTGGACGGACATGAGCACGTTCCTGATCTGGCCGAGCGCGGGTTCGAGGGATTCGAAACGGTCGATCCGGAGGTTGATGGTGCTGAGCGTGTAGTCCGGGAGGCTGTTCGTGCCCGTCGCGGACCTGAAGTTCATCATGGCCGTGTTCAAGGGCATGAGGATCGTCATGTTCTTCATGTGGAAGACAAAGCTGGTCCCGCGCGGACGCCGTCCGCGGCCGGAGCCCTTCGGCTTCTCCTCCGGATGGAGCTCGAAGTATTCGCGCTGCTTCTTCTCCTGGGCGCTTTCGTAGTGGTCGAACATGCCGACCACGGTGAACGGCTGGCGGTTGAGATAGATGACTTCGCCGACTGGATCGTAGGGATGGCCCGTTTCCTCGGGGGTCCCGAACAGTTCGTCCCGCACCAAGGTCCCGATGACGCAGACGCTGCGCGCCATCTCGTTGTCGATCTCGTTGAACATCCGTCCCTGCGCGACGTGATGTTGGCTGATCTCCAAATACTCGGGCGTGGTGCCGAGCACCATCCATGTGAACATGGACTTGCCGCCCTTCCGCGCGTTGATGCCGCGCAATCGGATCTCCGGGACGATCAGGTTCACGTAGGGGACGTTCGCCCTGATGGCCGTCACGTCGTTCATGGTGTTGCCCACGGCCTGGTCCGCCAGATGCATCTGGGAGGGCGGGAGCTGGTCGTTCTGGACGACCTGGATGCGCTCGAGCCCGCCGATGGCCACGAAGGCTTCCTTCATGCCGTTCTCCATGCCCCGCACCAGCGCGGACATGGCCACGAGGCTGGCGACCCCGAGGATGATGCCGAGCATCGTGAGAAGTGAGCGGAACTTGTGCGCCCAGATCTCCTTCAACCCGACTGAAATGGCCATCCAAAGGTCCATGCTAAAATCAGGCCCTTATTTCGGAAGGCGATCCAGTCCAGCCAACTTGGCGTCAATGTTGACGGCGATCTTGCCGTCGCGGATCTCGATGCGGCGGGGGGTGACGGCGGCGATCTCGGGATCGTGGGTGACGAGCGCGATGGTGCGGCCTTCTTCGCTGAGCTTGCGGAAGAGCTCCAGGATCGCCTCGCCGGTGTGGGAGTCGAGGTTGCCGGTCGGTTCGTCCGCGAAGACGATCTTGGGATTGTTGACCAGGGCCCGGGCGATGGCCACGCGCTGCTGCTGGCCGCCGGAGAGCTGCATGGGCCGGTGTTTGGAGCGGTCCTCCAACAGGACCAGCTTGAGCGCCGCCATCGCGCGTTCGCGCCGTTCGCGGCCGGAGACGCCGCTGTAGATCATGGGCAGCTCGACGTTCTGCAGGACGCTGAGCTTCGGCAACAGGTTGAAGAACTGGAACACGAACCCGATCTTCTTGTTCCGGATGGCCGCGAGCTGGCGCGGATTCGCCGAGTGGATGTCCAACCCGTCGAGCGTCATCGTGCCCTTCGACGGCTGGTCGAGGCAGCCGAGAATGTGCATCAAGGTGGACTTGCCGCTGCCGGACGGTCCAATGATCGAGATGAACTCGCCCCCGTCGATGTCGAGGGAGACGTCGTCCAGAGCCCGGATCTCCTCACCGGCGAGATGATAGATCTTGCTGACGTTGCGCAGTTCGACGAGGGCCATGGCGCTTCAACCTTTGGCGGAACGGACCGTGGCGACGCCCAGGCTGGTGCGGGCTCCCGCTGCGTTCTTGCCGGCCGTCTTTCCTTTGCCACCGGCTCCGGCCGCTTCAACGGCACGGGCTCCGGGAGGCTCCAGCGAGACGTCTTCTCCACCGGTCAGTCCCTCCTGCACTTCCGCCCTGAAAAAGTCGGAGACGCCGATGCGGACCGGGCGTTTCTCGAACATTCCGTCGGCACGCTTCACGTAGACGAAGCGTCCGTCCTGCTCGGTGAACACAGCGGAAAGCGGCACGGTGACGACATTGGCGGCCGAGGATACGGGTATGGAAATATTGGCCGTCATGCCGGGCCGGACGCGCGGGTCCACCGACTTCAGGGAAATGCGGCAGGCGAAGCCCTTGATCTGGTTCTTGATCGTCGCCTGCGGGGCGATGCGGTCCACCAGCCCCTTGAGCTTCAGGCCGGGCACCGAGTCGATCTGGATGTCGACGTCCTGGTTCACGAAAAGCCGGGTGACGTCCACTTGGTTGACGTGGGCGTTGATCACGAGGTCGGTCAGGTTCGCGATGGTCAGCACTTCGGTGCCGCTGTTGAAACCGCCGGAGCCCGAAACCGCCTGCCCGACCGAGACCGGCCTGGTCAGGATGGTGCAGTCGAAGGGAGCAAAGATCCTGGTCTTGGTCAGGCGCTCGTCGACCAGCGCGAGTTCCTTCTCGGAGCGCAGCAAACTGTTTCCCGCCAAAGCAACGTCGTTCTTGGCCCTGTCCAGCGTGGTCTTGGAATCGTCGAAGACTTCCTGGGAGACCAGCCGTTCTCCGAACAGCTGCTTCGAGCGGGCGAAGTTCCTTTCGGCCTGGTCCTGCACTACCTGTGCGCCCTTGAGCGACAGTTTCGAGCCGTCGATCTGCGCGTTTTGCTGCTGGCGCCCGATCTGGAGATCCTTGTCGTCGAGGCTGAAAAGCAACTCGCCCTTCTTGACCGGGTCGCCGATGTCCACCGGCAGCTTGTCGATCTTGCCGTTGACCTCCGGCCGCACGGACACCTGGTCGGCCGGACCAATGTCGCCGGCGACATTGATGGCGAAGCTGATGTCGCGCTTCTCCGCCACGGCGGTGGAGGGCATCCGACCCGCGGTTTGGGCTGGCATCGCGGCACCGCCCCACTTTTTCCAGGCAACAAAGCCGCTGCCCGCCAGGACGCCGGCCACCACCAGACTTGTTATCAGTTTACTCATGCGAATATGGCGCAACCTAGGCAATCATACGTATACGTGCAATTGGCTTTTTGCAGTCTTCTGGATGCTTCGAGCAACAAAACGGATCGAACCGGGACTTTCAACGCCCGTCATCCAACCCGTGTCAGACGAAGGTTTCCGGGACGTTGTTCAGCGAGAATGGGCCGGATTCATCGCCCCAAGCGGGCCCGATTGGTCCACAATTCGCCGGGCTTGAAGATTCCCACCGGAGTGATGATGCCGGTAACCAGCTCGGCCGGCGTGACATCGAAGGCCGGATTGCGCCCCGGACTGCCGGGGTTGGCGACCCGCACGTAGGCGCGTTCTCCTCCCGTCAGACTGCGGCTCCCGGCATTGGGTTTTGCCACAACGCCCCAGGCCCCGAGCACTTCGCTCTCGTGCCGTTCTTCTATGGGGATGTCCGAACCGCGACGAAGGCTCCAATCGAGGGTCGAAAGCGGGATGGCGACGTAGAACGGGATCCCGTGCCGGTGGGCCAAAACAGCCTTGGTGTAGGTGCCGATCTTGTTGGCCACTTCGCCCGTGCGGCCGAGAGTGCGGTCGCTGCCGACGATGACGAGGTCGATCTCGCCGCGCTGCATGAAATGGCCGGCGGCGTTGTCCGCGATGATGTGGTGCGGAACGCCCTGCTGGGCCAACTCCCAGGCGGTGAGGGTCGCGCCTTGGCTGCGGGGGCGGGTTTCATCGCAAAAAACGTGGAAGGACCGCCCCTTTTCCTGGGCCGCATACATCGGAGCCGTGGCGCTGCCATAGTCCACGAAAGCAAGCCAACCGGCGTTGCAATGCGTGAGCACGTTCATGCCGTTGCGGATCAGCTTCGCTCCGTGTTTCCCGATGGCGCGGCAATGATCCACGTCTTCGTTGGCAAAGCCCTCGGCGGCGGCGACGGCCAAGGCCTGCTGTTCGACGACGGTCTCGCCGGGGAGCATCGCCCGTCGGACATCGAGCATGGCATTCACCGGATCCACGGCGGTGGGACGGGCGTCCTTCAAGGCTTGGAAAACCTTCTCCATGTGGTCGGCGAAACGCCCCGGATCCTTCCCCCGAAAGGCGAGCGCGCCCTGGGCCAATCCGTAAGCGGCGGTCGCACCGATGGCGCCGGCGCCGCGCACCACCATGTCGCGGATGGCGGCGGCGGTTTCGCGGAAGGTGCGGGTGCGGACGAGGACGAACTCGTGCGGGAGGAGGCGCTGCTCGATCAGGCAGAGCTCGTTCGCCTCCGTGTCGAACGTAACGGTGCGGTAGTGGCGGGACTGGCCGCCATGCTGGACGATCATGCGCGCAGGCTAGGAGCCCTGCTGCGAAAGTTCACCTTCGATCAATGCGAGGATGACCGCGAACCGCTCGTCCTCGCGGACACGGCGGAGGTCCGGATCCTTCAGAAGCCATTCGAAGTCCCTGTAGCCAAACTGGATCGCCTGGCGCAGGGCGTTCAGGGCTTCGTCCAGTCGCTTGGTCAGGGAGAGGCTGCAGGCGAGATTGAAGCACATCCCGGAATCGGTCGGACGCAGGGCGACGAGCTGTTGGTCGATGCCAAGCCCCTCTTCGAAGCGCCCGCGCTTGGTGTAGCCGTCACCGAGAATCTCCAAGGCCTCCACGTATTCGGGATCGCGCCGGACGAGTCCCTCCAGGAAGCCGATCTCGATGTCGATATCACGCTGCTGCTTGCGGGTCAGGCGGCGGCGGGATGTAGGTTTCTTGGGCATAAGAATGAAACTTATAGTTGCCTGAAGATCGCCCGTGTCCAACCCCATTCTTCGAAGCGCACCGCCGCGACGCTCACCCCTCTCCGTTCTCGGGTTTCCTCCGGTCTGCGCAACGGCCGGACAGGAACAGACTTCGAACATTCCGACCGCAGGAGAGACGGGCGCTTCGAGACCGCGACAGAAATGGCTTTCCGGCTGCGGGCTGCTCGACTAATCAGCCCGCCCAATGGCCGCACGTTGTCTGGTCACCGGCGCGTCCGGTTTCATCGGGGCACATGTGGTCCGCGCGCTCCGAACCCGCGGACACCACGTGACGGCCCTGCTGCGACCGGGCACAGATCGAAGCGCGCTAGCCGGATGCGAAGTTCGCCGGATCGAATCGGACTACCTCACGGATCCATCGGGCCTGCGAGCTGCCTTGGAAGGCGTCGACTGGTGCTTCCATTTGGCCGCCAGCTACCATCTGTGGCTCCCGGACTACGGACCGATGTTCGCCACCAATGTCGAGGGCACCCGCCGGGTGTTGGCGGCGGCGACCGAGGCAGGTTGTTCCCGAATCATCCACACGAGCACCGCAGGATGTATCGGCCTCGCCAATGCGGCGATCTCACCGGCCGACGAGGGCTGCATCGCCAAGGAGGCGGAGATGACCAATCCCTACAAGCTCTCGAAGTGGCGGGCGGAACAGGTGGCCGCGACCATGGCGGCGCAGGGCGCGCCCGTCATCATCGTCAACCCGACGGCCCCGGTCGGCGCCTGGGACCTGAAGCCGACACCGACGGGACTGATCCTCCGCGATTTCCTCCGGCGCCGCCTACCGGCCTATGTGGATACGGGCCTGAACTGGGTTTCAGTCCGTGACGTGGCCGAAGGCCATGTCCTGGCGGCGGAACGGGGCCGGATCGGCGAACGCTACATTCTGGGCAATGCGGACGGGAACTGGACGCTGCGCCAGATGATGCAGCATCTGGAGGAACTGAGCGGGCTCCCCGCCCCGAAGATCCGGCTGCCGCTGTGGTGCGCCTTTGGCGCCGCCTTCGCGAGCGAGGGCTTGGCCAAGCTGACCGGGCATCCTCCAAGAGCACCGCTGGCCGGAGTCCGGATGGCGGCGGACAAAATGTGGTTCAATCCGGCGAAGGCCATCCGGGAGCTGGGACTGCCGCAGACGCCACCCCGGGAAGCGCTGAGGGAGGCCGTGCATTGGTTCCGAGACGGCGTTCCCGCGAGTGACGGGTAGGCGCGGAGAACGTTTTGCGGACGTCACCCTTGGGCCGCGTAGAAGGCATCCACCTTGGCCGCGACGTCGCGATAGCCGATGTCCACTTCGTAGATCTGCTTGAACTGGTCCATCGCCCCTTCGGCCTGGCCCATCTTCTCCATCGCACAGCCGAGGTGGTAGAGGAGCTCTTTCTTCTCGTCGTCGAGGACCGGCTTTTCTTTCAGCGCATTCTGGAAGGTGCGGACCGCGAGGTCGTTCATCCTCCGGACGGCGAAGCACTGGCCCAGGAAGTTCATCGAGGGGATGCGCTTCTGGGGATTGTTCTGCGACCGCTGGAACTCCTGGATGGCCTCGGCGTGCCGGCCGGCTTTGAAGAGGAGTTCGCCCAGTTCGAACCGGATCTGTAGATCCGAGGGAAACCGTTGGACCCGCGCCTGGCACTCGGCGAGGACCAGGTCGTCGCGCTCCTGGTGCAGGCGGGTCCTGGCCTCCTCGTGGTCGGCGGCGGCTGGATCGAGCTGGGAGGCCAAGTGGTCCAGTCGGCGGCGTTTCAAGTCGGTCAGGGACTTCTCCAAGGTCGGGTCCCGCGTGCCTTCCACCGCCAGGATCCGCTCGTAAAACTCCAAAGCGCGGTCGAACTCCTTCTTCTGCACGAGGAGGTCGGCGATGTTCCGGATGAGATTGCGGTTGTCGGGCTCCGCTTCGAGCTTCGCCTCGTATTCCAGAATCAGGCGGTCGACCACGCCCGTATCCTTCACTTGGCGATTGGCCTGCTCCAGCGCGATCGACCCGGCTTCGTCGCGAAGCAGGTCGCGGTAGGAGGACCGGCCGGACTCGATGGCGCCGTAGCCCTTCTCCAAAAGCATCCGGCGGGCGTGCAGGTTCTTGAGCGTCTGCTGGAGCTCGGGATCGAGCGGGCTGGCTTCGATCAACCGGGCATAAAGATCCTGCGCCTTCTGGAGCTGGTCCTGCTTGAAGTAGAGATCAGCGAGGGCTCGAACGGATTTCCGGTCGGCGGGATCGGCTTTCACCACGATCTCCAATGAAAGCGTGGCGGTCTTGGGAAGATCGAGCTGGAGAGCGGCGTCGGCGACGATCTTGTGGGCGGCGGCGTTCCCCGCGTCGACGTTGAGGACGCTTTCGGCGGTGGAGAGCGCTTCCTTGGGGTTGGAGCGGAGCTGGATCTGGCCCTTGGCCAAAGCCGGCGAAGAGGTGGCGGACCCGACGAGCTTCTTGAAGAAACCGGCTTTTTCCTTGGGTTTCTTGAACTGGGTGGCCCGGAGAGTCTGGCGGGCGTCGAGAAAACCAGGCTCCTGGTCCAGAACGGCGTTCAACAACTGGAGGGCGTAGTCGAAGTTGTTCCGCTGAAACGCGGCCAACCCTTTTTCGTATTGTTCCCGAAGGGCGCGCGGCACCTGGCTGACAGACTTCTCAGGCATGGCCTTGAACCTAGCCGCGTGACGGGAGGATTCCAAGAGGACAGAAGGCTCTCGGGCGCTATTCTCTCAACGGACCTTCGATCAGAAAAGATTCGACAGTCGCGGCACCTCTAGCCCGCCTTTCGGACCAGCAACCAGGGTCGACATCACGCTGTTGAGATCGAACCGGACCGAGGCAAAACGTTCGGCGGTCGTGGAGAGAGTGAACCGCAGGACGCCAACCGGTCCGGGAACGTAGGCCACGCGGATCCGACTGACCATCTTGGTGGGCGCGACCCAGACGAGGTCGAACGCCGGGCCAACACGATTGCCCGCCCCGAGCGTCATCTCCTCAAGGATCGTCGCCCCGGGATAGTCGGCCATCAAGGCGGCAAGGCACTTGCCGGTGTCCAGTTCCTTGCCCGCCACCGAGTCGACGGCCACCCGCGCAATCGACACGAACGTGAGATTGTCCGGCCCGGACAAGACCAGCGATTGAGCGCCTTCCAGAGTCCCATTGTAGCCTCGCGGCAAAAGAACGCAGAACTCGTTCGTTCCGCAGGCGACAAACGCCCGCTGCCGAACCCCCATCCCTTCCAGCGCTTCCACCCGGCTGGAGAGCCGAAACGTCGGATCCACCACCTTCTGCCCAAAGGCGGGTCCGGCGGCGGCGAGAAGAACCAAAGAAACCCCGATCCCGGCAAAGATCCTTCGACCGAGAGACAGAATCATCTCAAAGGCCGGCATAGTTGGTGACTCCGGCGGGGGCGTTATACCAGCGACCCCGGATGAACGTGCCAAGCTGCGGCGTGCCCGGAGGCAGGCGGCTCGGATTCTTGAAGTTCAGGTCGAAGCTGAAGTCGCGCGAAGGCGCGTAGTAGAAGACACCCGGAGTGTCCCAGGCCCCTAGCGCCCGGGCGCTGTTGAAGAGGTTCACGAGCGAGGTGTTCAAGGTGAGATGCTTCGAGCCGTTGCCCCAGTCCTCCAGAAGGCGGGGAACATTCATGACCCCGCCGCTGAACGGCGAAGAGCCATCGGCTCCCCCGCTGGGCACGATGCCGGTGAGAACCGCGGCGTTCACGGTGGTGTCGACGGCCTTGTTGCGGCTGCCGAGCGAATAGGCGCTCTTCGAATCGGCCCAGTTGCTCGACAGGATGGTCAGCGCATCCGAGGCCAACGAGGCCGGGACGCTCGACGACGTGTTGGTGGTGCCCAAATGGCTGCTGTTGGTCACGTTGTAGTGGCCCAAAACATAGAGAGGATTGGGGGTCGCGAGCGTGAAACCGGAGGTCGGCAGAGTCGTCCCGTTGACCAGGCGAATGGACTCCAGCTTGGAGGCCGCGGACCGATTGTCCGCCACATAAAGGATGATCGGAGCGGTAGCAACCGAACTGACCGCCGCATTCGTAGCCAGCCATTTGGTCAACTTCCCTGCGTCGATCTCGGTCGCGAGAACGGTCTGTCCTTCGCGTGCGTCGTAGAAACTGACGTTGGTGTTCACGAAGGCCGACAGGCTGTTGGTCCACTGCAGCGTGATGGTCGCGGTATAGTTGCTCTGGAGCATCAACTGCACGGTCGAATTGCTCACCAACAGGATCATATTGGCCTTGTTGTAGTATCGCTCCTTCCCCATGGCCGAGGTCGGGCTCTCGCCGGAAGGCGGGATGTTGAGGATCTCCCGGACGGCGGAGGACGTGTTGTTCGTCCCGATCGGCAGGGTGAGGGAAGGCACGTTGGTGCTGCTGCCCCCGCCATAGCCGATGCCCCCGGACATCGCGCCGAGACTGTAGCCGGCCCAAGCCTTCTTCTGGATGGTTCCGGAAGAGGTCACGTAGTCCTCGAAGGTAAGATTCTGCGAAGATCCGGTATAGATGCTTCCGTTGGAATGGGTCCGGCCGCGAACGGTGAACGGCGCGGCCCAAGTGAATTCAAGGAGGCCGCTGTAAAAGATCGCGAACTGGAAGACCGGGATCGTCGCCAGTTGCAGGTCCTGCTGGACCGCGTTGACCACGCTGGTCTGTCCCGAGGCGGGCCGGGCGTTCGAGATCACCCGGTAGCCCGTGGCGAATCCTCCGAGCCCGGCATACTGGGATTCCAGCTGGACGTAGCTGTAGTTGGAGGTGACCTGCACGTAGGTGCGGCCGAGGTTTCCCATCGCGTCCGAGAAGACGAAGCTTGACCAATAGGGACTGTCCGAGGCCGAGGGCACATTGGTCCGGTATTGTCCCAGATTGGCGGTCACGAGGGCATCGCCGCCGTTCCGGTAGTCGCTGATCATCCGGGCCACGATCCGCTCCGTGCCCGCCTCCGAGGCGGAAAGGCATTCGAGGTAGGAATTGTTGCGGGAGTTGAGCCGCGAAGTGGCGCCGGTCCGGCTGAGCGTGGCGGCCATGACCATCAGGCTGAGGGCCGCCATGAAGACCACCACCACCATGACGTAGCCCCGCTCTCCCCGGCGGCCCGCTATTCCCTTTACGTTCAAAGTCGTTTTCATGCTCTCAATCGTGCGCGCGACGCGTCGCCTTGAACTCCAGCTTGTAGTAGTCGTAGTAGTTCCCCGGACCCACCGTGGTGAGGGGATACTTGTATTGATAGAACTGGAGCAGGACCCGGATGGTGTAGCTGTGGGCCCCGTCGATCTCCACGTTGCCGAGATAGTCCTCCGCCCTGAAAAACATGCTGTTCGTCAGATACTGCGCCACGAGGGTCGTCCCGGCGGTTCCTGTCCGCAGGCGCCGCAACTCTCCCGCATTGGTGTCGAAAAAGTAGCGGACGTAGGAATTGGTATCGGTGCTGAAACAGATCTGGAGCGCCGTGCCCTGCTGGTTCGTCCCGTAGCCCACCGGGATGAAACCGGCCGCGTCGCCGTTGCCCACCCGAAGAATCTTCGCCGATCGGATCTCGCTGGTCATCCGGGACAGCGCCGCCCGCGACTGGTCGCTCGCCCCGAGCTTGCTCTGCACCAGTTGATCCTGGGTCAGGCCCAGCAAATGGAACTGGACGAAGCCCACGGTCACGAGACTGAAGATCCCCATCGTCATCATCACCTCGATCAAGGTGGTCGCCCGTTTGCCAGGACGCCTCCGCCCCGCAGTCGGCCAAGAATTGGAGACCAAGATCCTCATCGGTCGGGAGCCCGGAACGTGGCCAGCGTGTTGGTGAAGTACTTGCCGAACCATGGCCAAACCGTGTCGACCCGGATCTGTTTGAAGGTGATGCCGCTGCCGACCGAGATGCTGCTGATGGCCACATAGTTGGTCACCATGACCGCGTTCGTTCCGGAGATCGGCATGTCGAGGATCGCCGAACTCACGGTCGGGACGTTCACCGTCTCGTCCACCACAGGATCGGCCATCGTGTCCCACTTGGCCGCACGGACCTGCTCGATCTGTTGGAGCGCCATCGCCTGGGCCGCGAGCGAATAGGCCGACCACTCCGCGCGCCGAGAAGACGTCCGGTAGCCATCCACCATTCCGATCATGACGATCCCGACGATCATGAGCGACATCGCCACCTCGACCAGCGAGAAGCCGGCACGGGTCTGGGCGCTCGTTCGTATTGGATGGCATTTCGTCAGCACGGTCAGAAGGCATCAAAGCCGCTCGAAACTATCGGCGGCCGCTGTTTGCCTCCTTAGGCGCAAGCAGTCTCCATTCCCTAGCGAGTCTGCGACACGACCCTCCCAAACAGCTGCCCGAATGGCGTGTAGATCCGCCGGCACGCCAGAATCTCTAACTTCAAGACACTTTGGCCTCGATTCGAGACCGCTCAAGCGAGCCAGAGCGAAGGAGTGGGATTCAAGGATGAGAAAGAATCGAAAACTGCTCAAGGAGCCGGCCAAGCCTGTCGTCCCTTGAATCCAGAACAACAAATGCACCGCTCCAAACCCCATCCAAATCCGCTCGGGCGACCAGCCACGGGGCGGCGACGCAAATCCGCAGCAGACGGCCGATGTCCATCTCCCCGCCAATGAATCCTTTGTTCTGGGCAATTCCCTTCTTGGCGGCCGGTTCGATGCTCTCCCAAGCGACCGTCGTCACTCTGGACTACAGCCGCACGTTCGAGAGCGGCGGGGATGTCTATCCCGGGACCGGTCCCTTCCTGCGAGCCACCCTGTCGGACCACGGGCCCACCAGCAAAAGCGTCCATTTCCAGCTCGAAGCGCTCAATTTGAAGTCCGGAGACTATGTCCGGACTTGGGCCTTCAACTTCGACGGCGCCGCCAACCACCTGATCGTCGGCTCTCCGACCAAGACCGGAGCCTTCGATACTCCCACGCTCAAAACCCCCTCCAGCAATCTGGGCGGAGGCAACCCCCCATTCTCCTTCAGCTTGGATTTCGCCACTTCCAACAAAGATGCCGGAGCCCATCGATTGACCCGCGGCGAAGCCCTGGGGTTCGACATCACCCTCGCCGGAAGCGGCACCCTCACGGTCGAAGACTTCTTGGGCACCTTGCGCCACATGAACCAAGACCTGATTTCGGGCGTCTTCTTCGCCGGCGAATCGGGCAGCTTCCACTACAAGGGGGAAGCAGCACCGGTTCCCGAGCCAGCCACGTTTGCCTTCGCCGGCGTTCTGCTGGCTGGGATTATTGCTGCCGAGACGCGGCGCGCGCGCAAGCGAGCCACGCACAGGCCTTGACGGCCGCCGCCAAACTACTCGCCCAAAAAATGCAGCGCGATCTGCCGGGCATGAGGATCAAGCCGGTGTTCCCAGAGATAGATCCCCTGCCATGTTCCGAGGACCAGTCGCCCGTCGTCGAACGGGATCGACAAATTGACCGTCGTCAACGCCGTCCGGATATGCGCGGCCATGTCGTCCGGACCTTCCAGGGTGTGGGAAAAGAGGCGGTCGCCATCGGGCACCAACCGGGCGAAGAAACGCTCGAAATCGGCACGGACATCGGGGTCGGCGTTCTCCTGGATGAGAAGAGACGCGGAGGTGTGCTGGAGATGCAGCGTCGCCAAACCGGTCTTCAACCCGGATCGCGCCAGAAGCTCCCGGATCTGGGCCGTGAAGTCGGTGAACCCGCGCCCCCGCGTCCGCAACCGGATTTCGTGCAGCTCCTGCCTCACTTGTCCGCCGCCGCCTTGCTCAAGATCTCCTCCAGACCGGGATTCTTGGGATGGCCGAGCGCGACGGCCTTGCGGTAGTGGAACCACGCCAATTCGATGAACGGCGGCTTCTGCGTGGCATAGATGATGGCCAGATTGTGGTGGGCCCCGGCATTGTCGGGGGCCAACTGGACGGACTTGCGCAGGGCGGCTTCGGCGGCGGCCCGCTGGCCTTCCTGGCTCAGCGTGATCCCGAGGTAGTTCTGGGTGTCGGCATTGTTCGGATCGAGCTGCGCCGACCGGCTGAGAAAGGTCAGGGCCTCGGAGTAGCGCTCCTGCTGGAACCGGACGACACCCATCAGGGTGAGGCTCGCCGGATCGGCGGGATCGACGCGCAGGGCGTGCTCCAGATTCTTCTCCGCATCGGACACCTTCCCCTGCTCGAACTGGGCCGAGGCGAGTTTCGAAAGGAGATACACATTGTCGTCCTCCTGCTTGAGAGCCTCGGAGAATTTCTGCTGCGCCACGACATAGTTGCGGGCGTCGAAGGCCCGATCGGCTTCGGCCACGAGCGCCCCGGCCCCGGGCGGCACACGTTTGACGGAGCGCTTGACGGGGGTGGAATTCGTCTCCGCCAACAGCACGATTCGGGTAGGCGGCGCCTTGAACAGAGCGCGCTCCTCGGCCGTGTAGGGAACGGCCGTGGCTTCCAACGCAGCGAGGCGAGCCTGGAGTTCGGCGACTTTGATCTTCTCCTCGGCTGACGGCGCCGAGGCAACGGCGGTTGCCGGGGGCGGAACCACGGCGGGTCCGGTCTGGGCGGCGGCGAGAGCCTTTTGCAGCTTGTCGCGCTCATCGGCACCGGCCCGCGAAGAACTGACCAGTTCCTGGGCCTGTTGCTTGACCTTCTGGGTCAGCGCCTCGTTCTCGTTGGCCAAGGCCTTGACCTTGGCGACCGCTTCCGCGTCGACCGCGGGGACGACGGCCTGGGCGGCGGCGAGGGCCTTTTGCAGCTTGTCGCGCTCATCGGCACCGGCCCGGGACGAATTGACCAGCTCCTGGGCCTGTTGCTTGACCTTTTGGGTGAGCGCCTCGTTCTCCTTGGCCAAGGCCTTGGCTTTGACGACCGCTTCCGCGTCGACTGCGGGAACGACGGCTTGGGCGGCTTTCTCCTTCTCCTGCGCCAGAGCCGCCTTCATCACGTCGAGCTCGCGCTGCTGGTTCGCCACCTTGACTTCGAGGCGGGACCGTTCCGCCGCGGTGAGACCGCTGGACTGCATTTCCAGTGCCTCCTTGAGCTTGGCCGTGAGGGACTCGACCTGGCTGCGAAGGACCCGGATCTGTTCCTCTTGGCCGGCCGCCATCGCCTCGGAGGTCGGTTTGGAAGCGACCGTGCCCGGGGCATCAGCCGCCGTTCCGTCCAGATTCGCAATTCGCTGCGCCACATCGCCGAGGCGGAACTTCACCATTCCGGCGTTCCACGAAGGGTAGGACGCCTGGATCTTGCGGAGACGGGTATCGGCCTGTTTGAGGAGCTCGATCGCGTTCTTGGACTGGCCGGACTTGCCGATCGTCGCCGCCTGCTCGATCAGACTGAACGATTCCAGATAGAGATCGTCCGGGCCTTCAGCGCGGACCGCGACACCGGACAAGAGGAGAGCCAACAACAGGCTGCGTTTCATGTTCCGGAGACAGTAGGACAGCGGGAATTGCGTTGGCAACTGCGGCGGAGCGAGGACGGTCACGTCCGCGAGGCCGCGCTCAAAGGCGGAGCGGCCCGATTATGGATTGCCGTGACACCGCACCGGACTGGGATGGCCGGATCGTATCTTCCATCTGCGTCAAGGAACCGAGCTGGCCTCGCGGACGTGACCGTCCGCGCTCCGACCTTCTGCATCGTTCCGCCTCAGCCGGCCAGGATCTTGTCCAAGCGGTCGACCAGGTCTTTCAGCCCTTCCGGCGAACCGCCGCCGCCCTGCTCCGTGATCGCCCAGGACGAGAATCCGGATTCGCGGAGCGCTTTGACGATGCCGGGCCAGTTGTTCGCGCCTTCCAGGAGCTTCGCGTTGAACCCCTTCCAGACGTCGCCGTTCTTCAGGGCCAGATCGCGGCTGTATTCTTTGATGTGGACGCGGGAAATGCGCGGTCCCAGCGCGTGGATCCAGTCGAGCGGATCGCCATAGCGGATGATGTTGCCCACGTCGAAATGCCATTTCACCAGCGGATGGTGGATGGCGTCGAGGTAGCGGACCGCTTCCTTCTGGTCGGTGATGAAATCGTTCCAAACATTCTCGATGGCGATGACCACGCCGGTCTCTTCCGCCACGGGAATCGCCTCCTTGATCCCGGCGATGGAACGATCCCAGCACTGCTCGTAGGACACGCCGTCGCGGGCCACGCCGGGCACGAACAACACCGATCCCGCCCCGTAGGTCTTGGCGTCCACCAGCGTGGACTTGAGCCCCTCGATGCCGACCTTTCGGTCCTCGGGATTCGCCGAGGACAACGGCTTGGCCCAGTGCGTGTGGCAGCAGACGCTGGCAGCCCCGAGCCCGGTCGCCTTCAGGGCCGCAACGCATTCGTTGCGGTCCATCCCGCCCATCAGCTCCACGCCTTCATAGCCGGAGGCTTTCACCATCTGGAGCTTCTCCAGCACGGACCCCTTCACGCCGACGGTCGCATACATGATCGCCTTGCGGATCCCGGCGGGAGACTCGGCGGCAAAGCCGCGTCCGGTCGATACGGCCAAGGCGGCCAAGGCGGTGGATTGGAGGAAGCGGCGGCGGTTCATTTAGCACAAATTGGAGCCGGAAGCCGCCACCGTCATCACCCAAAAACGGGGGAGGAACGCGCACGTCCCCTGCGGTCGCCGGACCTGGTCACGCCAGTCCGCCAAACGTGCAATGGTCGTCCAGGTCCAGCAGATCGGCCCAGGTGCGGATGTCTTCGCGGGTCTTGCTGAACTTGGCCACCATCTCCGCGAATTCGAGCAGCGTCTCGTTGTCGCTGTCGGGCGTGCGTCGGTCGTGGTAGTCGCTCCATTGCTGGATCTCCCACGGCGCGCGCGGCGTCTTCGCGTTGGCCTGGATCCAGTCGAGGATGTCGCCGTCGCCCTTGCCGGTGGCGACCTCGGTCTTCAGCGCCTCGGCATCGATGCCGGTGAAGCGGAAGAAATACTGGTCCATGGAACCATTGTAGCGATAGGCGCCGTGTTTGCCGGCGATGGTGGCGCGGCATTTGTCGAGGATCCGCGGGAGGATGGCGAAGCCGCCGAGGCGGCAGCGCATGCTGCGGGGCGGACGTTGGGTCAGATCGGGAGAGGTGGTGTTGGGCATGGGAGTATGGAGTCTTCGGACAAGTCCGCCTCGTCACCTCGGCGGCTGCGGTGGATCAGGCGACCGGTGGTGGGTTCCGCTCGAAGCCGTGCTGATGGAAGTAGGGATACGGCAGCTTGGTGGCACTGGCTTCGTCCAAGCGCTTCACCTGTTCGGGCGTCAGGCTCCAACCGACGGCGCCGAGATTCTGGCGAAGCTGCGTTTCATTGCGCGCACCGACAATGACGGTGGACACGCTGGGCCGACCGACCACCCAGTTCAGCGCGATCTGCGGCACGGTCTTGCCGGTCTCGACCGAGATGGCATCGAGCACATCGACCACACGGTAAAGGTATTCCTCATCCACGGGCGGGCCGGCGTCCTTGGTGACGGCGGTGTGCAAGCGGCTGGTCTCCGGCAGGGGCTGGCTGCGGCGGATCTTGCCGGTCAACCGGGCCCAACCGAGCGGGCTCCAGACGACGGCGCCGACTTTCTGATCGAGCCCCAGCGGCATCAGCTCCCATTCGTAGTCGCGGCCGACGAGCGAGTAATAGGCCTGGTGGGCGACGTAGCGCGACCAGCCGTAGCGCTCGGAGACGGAGAGCGACTTCATCAGATGCCAGCCGGAGAAGTTCGAGCAGCCGACATAGCGGATCTTGCCGGCGCGCACGAGGTCGTTGAGCGCGGACAACACCTCCTCAACCGGTGTCAACGCGTCGAAGCCGTGGAGCTGATAAAGATCGACGTGGTCCGTGCCGAGCCGGCGCAGGCTGGCCTCCACTGCCCGGACAATATGGAACCGCGAGGAGCCGACGTCGTTCGGCCCGTCGCCCATTCGGAAAGTGCCCTTGGTGGAAACGAGCACGTGGTCGCGGCGGCCCTTGATGGCCTGGCCCAGGATTTCCTCCGCCATGCCCCCCGAATACACGTCAGCACTGTCGAACATCGTGACGCCCGCTTCGAGGCAGATGTCCACCAGCCGCGTGGCTTCGGCGGCGCCGCTCGTGCCGAAGGCTTTGAAGAACTCGTTGCCGCCGCCGAACGTGCCGGTGCCGTATGTCAGGACCGGCACCTTCAAGCCGGATCCGCCCAGTTGTCTGTATTCCATGGTCTGTCTAGGGAGTGATGGGCGTGGGGCCCGGTTGTTTCAGGAGAAGGTCCGCCACGATCCCGTAGGAACGCAACCGGTCTTCGTGCCGGTAAAACTCGGAGTGCAGCATCAGTTCATCGGCACCGGTTTCCTTCTGGAGGGCCTTCAGTCGGATCCCGACCGTTTCCGGTCCACCGATGATCGCGGCGCCGAAGTGTTCTTCCACCATGGCCCGCTCCATTTCGTTCCACAAACCGTCCATCGTCTCGACGGGCGGCGGCACGTAGATGGGCTGGCCACGGCGCAACCGCAGCACGCGTTGAAAGGCGGAGGTCGCCATGTAGTGCGCTTCCTCGTCCGTCGGCGCGGCGATCACCGGCAGGCCGACCATCGCATAGGGTTTGTCCAAGGCAGCCGACGGCCGGAACTGTTCGCGATAGACGTCGAGCGCCTCGTGCAGAAACCGGGGAGCGAACTGCGCGGCAAAGGCGAAGGGCAATCCCAGCGTGCCGGCCAGATGCGCGCTGAAGGTGCTGGAACCGAGCAGCCAGACCGGAACGTTCGAGCCGGCGCCGGGCACCGCTTGGACACGCTGACCGGCCTCCACTGGACCGAGGAACCGGAGGAGCTGCTGGACCTGTTCCGGAAACCGGTCGCCCGCCGACGCGTTCCGTCCCAGCGCGTGCGCCGCCAGGGGATCCGAGCCCGGCGCACGGCCCAGTCCCAAATCGATCCGCCCCGGATACAACGCCTCCAGCGTGCCGAAGTGTTCGGCCACCACCAATGGCGCGTGGTTCGGCAACATGATGCCACCGGAGCCGACCCGCAGGGTCTTGGTCGCCCCGGCGACGTGGCCGATGAGGACCGACGTCGCCGCGCTGGCGATGCCCGGCATGTTGTGGTGTTCCGCCAGCCAGAATCGGCGAAACCCGAGCGCCTCCACCTGCCGCGCCAAGGCCACCGTCCGCTCGAAGCTTTCACCGATCGTTCCTCCTTCGCGGACCGAGGCGAGATCAAGGACGGACAGCGTCATGGAGCGCGGAGGATTCACGCGTTGACCAGGCTCAGCGCCGGATAGTCCGTGTAGCCCTTCGCGTCCGGAGCATAGAACGTCGTGCGGTCGGGTTCATTGAGCGGCGCGTTCTGACGGAACCGCTCGGGCAGATCGGGGTTCGCGATGAACGGGATGCCGAAGGCCACGGCGTCCGCTTCACCGGCGGCGATCACCTGGTTGGCCGTCTCCTGCGTGAACCGCTCGTTGGCGATGTAGGCTCCGCCGAACGCCGCTTTCAACCCGGGTCCGAGACGGTTGTCTCCGAGTGCTTCGCGGGCACAGAGGAAGGCGAGCTTGCGCCGGCCCAGTTCTCTCGCCACGTAGCCGAAGGTCGCAGCCGGATCCGAGTCGCCCATGTCGTGCGCATCGCCGCGCGGCGCGAGGTGCATCCCCACTCGATCCGCGCCCCAAACGGAGATCGCGGCGTCGGCCGCTTCCAGCATCAGCCGGGCGCGGTTCTCGATCGGGCCACCGTAGTCGTCCGTGCGGAGATTGGTCTTGTCCTGGAGGAACTGGTCGAGGAGGTAGCCATTGGCACCGTGCAGTTCTACGCCGTCAAATCCAGCGCGCTGGGCGTTCTCGGCGCCCTTGCGATAGGCCGCGATGACTCCGGGAATCTCCGAGCGCTCCAGCGCCCGCGGGGTGACGAATGACTTCTCCGGCCGCACGAGACTGACGTGGCCCTTCGGCGCGACGGCGCTCGGAGCGACGGGCAAGGCGCCGTTCAAGTAGATCGGATCCGACATGCGGCCCACGTGCCAAAGCTGAAGAAGAATCCGTCCGCCCGCTTGATGCACCGCGCTGGTTACCAGCTTCCAACCGGCCACTTGCTCCTCCGACCAGATGCCCGGCGTCCTCGGATAGCCCACGCCCATCGCCGTCACGGATGTGGCCTCGGAGAGGATCAATCCGGCGGAAGCGCGCTGCCGGTAGTATTCGGCCATGAGCGCGTTGGGAATGCGTTCATCACCGGCGCGGGTGCGGGTGAGCGGGGCCATGACGAAGCGGTTGGGCAAGTTCCAGGCACCGATACGGACGGGATCAAAGAGGGTAGGCATAAAGTGAAACGTGGTGTTCGACGTCGACCGGGTCGGCGGCCAGTTGCCCGGGATTCCCCGGGGACCGAACTTCACCCGACCCGGCTCTTGTTCGATACACATCGAACTAACGCACCTCGGCAACGGCGTCAAAACATAATTCGATCATTGTCGAACTATACATCCAATGACACCGTGACCGCGACTTGAAAACCTACTCCCATCCCGCGATGGAAGACGTCTCGCTGCCGACGGTCATGCAGGCGTTGTCCGATCCCGGCCGGCTCACGATCGTGCAGGAACTCTTGCAGGCCGAGCGCCCGCTCGCCTGCAACGAGGTGACGCTGGATGTGAGCAAAGCCACCCTTTCCCACCACTTCGAAGTGCTGCGCGCCGCCGGCCTGATCGACACCAACATGGAAGGCACCAAGTGCCTGTCGTCCATCCGCACGGCAGAGCTGGAAGCGCACTTCCCCGGACTCCTGACGCTGATCAACGGGCGATAAGGCGACGGCTCGCTGACGAAGCCATTTTTGATGCGACGGCCCTGCGGGGCCTAAAGCCTGTAGATCCCCAACCCGGCGTCCGCCGCTACTCCGACTCGAGCTTCTCCAAAGCCTTCTGCGCCGCCGCTTCGCTCGGACCGGTGTAGGGATGAAGCAAGTTCATCAGCACCCGGACGACTTGGTTCGCTTGGGACCAGCGCCTTTCCCAGAAACAGGACGACCTCGGTCCCCATCTCGCCGAACCGATCCCGGATCGGATCGGTGTCTGGAGTGATCGGTCCCTGGCTGCCGTTGCGGATCTCGGCGACCCACTCGCTCTCGGTCTTCCCTCGAAACACCGGCCCCCGCGTCGACAGCCACGTCCCAACCACGGCTCCGATCAGACAGAGCAACGCCACCCGGCCTCCGATGATCCACCTTCGCCTCGTCACGCGCTGCATCCTGTCGGGAAACCAAGCGAACTCAATGCCTCCGATCCACTGCCCCGCATTCCACGTCGAACGCCAAATCCGGTGCATCAACCGCAACGAGGGTGTGGCCGGACTGGCGCTTTGGGTGTCGATTGCAACAGCGACAACTCCAAACCCCGATCGCCGGTCGCCCGGCGGCCACCCAACCATGAATGTGAAATCCTCCAAAAAACGCGGCAAAGCAGCGATGGAAAAGGGCCGTTCCGACGCCCCGATCCTCGCCCAGGCAGTCACTCCCCCGCTGGCCATGCGCCGCTTCCTCGTTCCCGTCGATTTTTCGGAGAATTCCGCCCGGGCCGTCGCCCAGGCCACGGCCTTGGCGAAACAGGCCGGCGGATCCGTGATCCTGCTCCACGTCGTCGAGATCAACTACGCCTATGCGGACGTCGCGGTCTTCGACCAGGCCGCGCTGGAACGCGACCTCCTGGCCGGCGCGGAACAGCGGCTCGAACAGATGGCCCAGTCCTCCCAAGCCGAAGGAGTCTCCGCCAAATACATGGTCCGCTCCGGACGATCCTCGCGGGTCATCGCGGACGTGGCCGCTGCGGAGAAGACGGACCTCATCGTCATCTCCACCCACGGCTATACCGGGTTGAAACACGTCCTCCTCGGCAGCACGGCGGAGAATGTCGTGCGCTACGCGCCCTGTCCCGTGCTGGTGCTTCGCAGCGTCGAGCCCAAGAAGCCCGTCAAGAAGGCCTGACGCCTGTGATCCCGATGTCCATCGAGACACCGCCCCCGGCCGGCACCCGGGTTCTCGCCGGACCCTGCACGTCCGGCGGTTGCCTCCGGAACTTCTTCCGGAACCGCTTCGTCTACACCGTCGTTTCGCCCCGTGCCCGAGGTCTCTCGGTCGGCGTGGATCTCACGCCCGACGCCCGCTGCAACTTCGACTGCGCCTACTGCGAGGTGGACCGCCTCCATCCCCGGCACACCGACCCGCTCGATCTCGCCACGCTTGCCGCCGAGCTCAACGCGATGCTCTCCCGGGTCCACACCGGCGAGCTCGGCCGACGCCCGCCCTACGACAGCCTGCCGGGCAGTCTGCTGGAGCTCCGCCACGTCGCCATCAGCGGCGACGGAGAACCGACCCTGTCCGAACGGTTCGCCGAGGCGATCGAGACCGTCGTCCACGTCCGGGCCTGTCGACCCGAGGGATTCTTCAAGCTGGTGCTCGTGACGAACGGTTCCCGCCTCGACCACCCGGAGGTGGAGCGCGGCCTCTCCCTGCTGACCTCCCGCGACGAGATCTGGGTCAAGCTCGACGCCGGCACCCAGCCCTACATGGACCAGATCAACCACCCGGAGACCACCACGCTGGAAGCCGCGCTCGGCAACATCCTCACCCTGGCGCGGCGGCGCCCAGTGACCATCCAAAGCCTCTTCGCGAGTCTCCATGGCCAAGGTCCGACGCCGGACGAGATCGCCGCCTATGCCGAGCGTCTTCGCAGCCTCCGCAAACACGGCGCCCAGATCCGCTCCGTCCAGATCTATTCGGCTACCCGGCCGACGAACAATCCCGCTATCGGCCATCTACCGCTCAAGGTCCTCTCCGACATCGCCCGGACCGTGCGACGGATCTCGGACTTGAAGGCCGAGGTTTTCTGAACGACTCCTGCTTCCGGAACAGACTCAACTCAAGCCACACCATGAACTCGACCCCACCCGCCGGAGAATCCGAGCTCCGCAAGGCCATCGCCACCCACCCCCTTCTGCGGGACCTGTCGCCGGCGATGCTCGACACGCTCGGCGCCTACGCCATGAAGGCCTCGTTCGGCACCGGAGAAGCCATCTTCCGCGAAGGCGATCCCGCCAACCGCTTCTATCTCATCCTCTCCGGCCAGGTGACCCTGTCCTCGTCGAACGTCGACGGCCCCGAAACGATCCTGCAGACCATCGGCCCCGGCGACGTGCTCGGCTGGTCCTGGCTCTTCCCTCCCTACTACTGGAACTTCGACGCCCGGGCCGTCGAGCCGGTCGAGGCGATCTTCTTCTACGGAACCCGCCTCCGCGAAGAGTGCGAGGTCAACCACGACCTCGGCTACGAACTGCTCCTGCGCATGAGCACCGTCATCATCCATCGCCTCCAGTCCGCCCGTCGGCAACTGCTGGCCCGGGGCCCGGGCTGAGGCCCCGCACCAGGTCCGGGAACCGGCATCCGGAACAGAGCGCGTCCGCCCGCCCGCAGAAGTCCTGTAGAATCTGGAGCAATCCCTGCTGCAAGGCGGCGGTCGCCTTCAGGTCGCGCCGCGCGCCGCCCAACAGCCGCACCCGCGCCTGCTTCAGCTTCGAGTTGTCCTCGCCCGCCGGCCATCGTTGGAAAAGCGCGTCCGCCCGAGTCACCAGGCCGGCGTTGCCGCCCGCTTCCGCCCGCGCGCGGAACCACGGCAGGACCACGTTGATCGCCAGATCCGTGGCCCGTGCTCCGCCCAGCAGCGGCTGCGGCTTCGCCATCCGCACGCTCCGTAGGGTCCAGTGCCGCTCCCAGAAATCGTCTTCTCCCCCTTGGAGCACCTGCAGCAACGCCGACGGTTTGCCTGAACCGAGAAACCATTCCTCGAGATCCGCGACGAATTTCGGCCGCGCGAGCCAATGCGCCGCCAAGGCCAGTCTCCGCTGCGGCTGGTTCGCCGGCCGGAGCCCGTGCATGCGCCACACCACCGGCGGCAAGACGTTCTCGCGCCATCGATCCCGCTCGCGCCACCACGTGTCCCAAAACGGCCGTGCTTCCCTGAGCGAATTCGCCGGCAGTTCATGCGGCAGCAATCCCGCCAGCCCCAAAAACCGCGCCTGCAACGACGCCACCGCCCGGTCCGCCTCCGCCAGGCCCGGCAACAGCTCCGCCAAGCGCTGCATCGGCCAAGCATTGTGCTTGTAGCCCAACGCGCGGAAGAGCCCTTCCCAGAGCGCTTGTTCCCAGCCCTCGTCCCGGGCCCGCCGCGCGAAATTCTGCGCCTTCCGCTCCAACCGCACCTGGGCCGCCTGTCGCAGCAATTCGCCCAACCGCTCCGTGTCCAACGCCTGCAACGGCGAACAGCAGCGACCGAGAAACTCGTCCGCCCAACCCGGCTCGCCCTCGGTCCACGCGACGATCTCGCCCAACGGCGCATCCAGCACCGAAGAGAGCACCAGCGTCGGCAACGGCTGCGCGGCCTCCGTCGGCGCGTTCCAGACGACATGGAGAACGACCTTCGCGAAGGCCGGATTGCGGTCGTGCCCGTGGTGCTTCCAGCCCGCGGCGTCCACGTCCACTTCCAGGTCTCCCGCGCACGCCGCCTCGCCTTCGATCTGGATGACCGCGTCGCGAAAGTCCGGCCCGCCCTCCAGACTGCGAAATCCCGGATGCAGCACCCGCAGACGCCGCCCATCCAGCAACCGGAGCGACTCGCGCTTCAGCCGCTGATGGTGCCAGACCCGTTGCAGCCACTCTTCGGGCGGACGCTCCACCCGATCGTGCAGCTCGGTCGCGGGGGAACTGCGGACACGCCACTGCGCGTAGAGGTTGATCGGAAGCGGGGACACGCGCCTGTCGTTTCCTGAACCGCCAACCAAGTCAAGGAGCGGATCAAACCGCGTTCGGCTGTTCGGTCGTGCCGATCGTGTTCGCCGACGAACCGCCCCCCCCTTCGACCGCCCGCACCCGACGCAACACCAGAAGGCTCGCCACGTTCGCTCCGACGGCCAGCCAGCCGAGCCAGTGATAGCCGATCAGTCGTCCATCCGGCGCCGTGGTCACGATCCAACCGCTCATCGCCGTGGTGATGCCCGCCCCGAGATCCCGCGTGCACGAGGTCAGGCTCATGAAGGCGCCGCGTTGTCGAGGCTGCACCGCCAGCGACATGATCGCCTGCCCGGGCACGAACCGGCCGCTGGCGAACACGAAGAACATCCCCGCCAAAGCCAGCACGCCCCACAGCGGCATGGGCCCGGAGTTGCTGATGGCCAAGGTCACCAGGCTCGCCACGCTCACCAGCACCGCATAGACCCGGCGATGTCCCACCCGATCCGCCAGCCGCCCCACCACCGGCGACGTGAAGACCGTCAGCACGCCTCCGACGAGATACACGAGGAAGATGCGGTTCTCCGGCACACCCACGTTGGCCACGAGATAGGCCGAGAGCAGCGGAATGATGGCGAAGTGGCCGAAGATCAGCGCGCCCATGAAGAGCAGCGCCCGGTTGGCGTTCGGGTTCGTGATCAGCTCCACGAACGACTTCCGGCTCCCACCGCCCTGGCCCATGTGCCCCCTCACCGACGGCAGCCCCAGCGCCAGAAAGGTCCAGACCACCACCGCCAGTCCCACGGTCATGAAGAACGGCGCCTCCCAGTCGAACCGGCCCGCGAGAAACAGCCCGAACGGAACCCCGAGCGCCGCCGCCATCGCGAACGCCGTCATGATGATCCCCATGCCCGTTGCCCGACGCTCCGGTGGCACCAGATCGCTGACGATCGCCAAAACGAGCGCCCCCGATACGCCGCCGAACCCGCCGCAAATCGCCCGCGCAATCAACAGCGAGTGGAAGGTCGTCGACAACGCACAGGCCAGGGTGCCCATGGCGAACCCCGCATACGCGATCAGGATCAACGGCCGCCGATCAAACCGGTCGATGAACGGCGCGAACAGCAATCCAACGATTCCCGCCGTGATGCTGTAGGCCGCGACCAGGCTGCTGAACTGCCCCGGCGACACGCTCAGATCGCGCATCAATTGAGGGCCCAGCGGCATCAGGATCATGAAATCCATGATGTGGGTGAACTGCACGGCGGCGAGCAGCAGGAGCAGCGGACGTTCGGAAAACGGCTTCATCGACAACAACCCCGGAAAACGGGAAGGGACAAACTGACGTGGTTTGGGTCCGCGTCAACCGCCGCCAACCTGTCCAACAAGCCCCGCCCGGCGTCCCGGCCCACGGAGAGTCTGTGGACAGGCCCTAGACTTCCCGGGTTTCGAACGGCACAAATCAATCCCGACACGCCCACACCATGCCCCGCCGTTCAATCTGCTCCGATCCTCGCCCCGGATTCATGCCGTGGCTGGGCCCGCTCGTGCTCGTTGCCGGACTGATGACGCAGCCGGGTTGTTCTCCCGAACCTTCGGCACCGGGCATCGCATCCACGGACGCCTCGGCGATCACCCTCCAGCCCGCGTCGCTCGGACTGGTCGATCTGGACGGAAAGCCTGCAGATCCGTTCGCTGCCGGCCAGCCGGTGGTTCTCTTCTTTCTCCGCACCGACTGCCCGGTCTCCAACAGCTACGCGCCGGAGATCCGCCGCCTGCGCGACACGTGTTCCGGCACGGGCATCGCCTTCTGGATGGTCTATCCGGATCCGGACGAGCCCATCGCGGACATCCGCCGCCAACTCGCGGACTACCAGCTCACGGGCCCCGCTTTGCGCGATCCGAAGACCGCCTTGGCGCGCCTCGCCCAAGCGCGGGTCACGCCGGAAGCCGCCGTGTTCAACGCCGCCCACGCGTTGGTCTACCACGGCCGCATCGACGACCGCTTCGCCGCGTTCGGGGTCAAACGCACCGAACCCACGCAGCGCGACCTCGCCGAAGTGCTGGACTGCATCGTGGCCGGTCGCGCCGTCACCAACGCGCCCGCCAGGGCCGTCGGCTGCGCGATCACTTTCGTTCCATGAAGAAGAAGCCGAACAAGTCGAAGCCCGCCCCGAAGAATCTGATGCCGCCTCCGGAGCCGGAGACCGCCGGAACTCGCCTCGTCCGCTGGTTGGTCGGGTTCGGCATCATGGGCGCCGCCGTCGCCTACGCCTGGATGCAGCGGCCGCAGACGCCGCCGTTCGCCGTCTACGTTCCACGCCCGGTCGGGCAGCTCACCTTCGACAAGGACATCGCGCCGATCGTCTTCCGGAACTGCGCGGAGTGCCATCGCCCCGGCCAGTCCGCACCGTTCCCGCTGCTCGACTACGCGGCGGTCAAGAAACACGCCAAGGACATCGCCACCGTCACCGCCGACCGCTACATGCCGCCCTGGCTGCCCGAGCACGGCTACGGCAACTTCGTCGGTGAACGGCGCTTGAGCACCGACGATCTGGGCAAGATCCAGCAGTGGATCTCCGAAGGCGCCGCCGAGGGCGTCGCTTCCGATCTGCCCGCCGCGCCCACATGGCCGAGCGACTGGCATCTGGGCGAACCCGATCTCGTCCTGACGATGGCCGAGCCCTACGAACTGCCGGCGGAAGGCCGCGACGTGTATCGCAACTTCGTCGTCCCTTCGACCGTCACGACCCCTCGCTTCGTCAAGGGTGTCGCCCTGCGCCCGGGCAATCCGCGTGTCGTCCACCATGCCTTCGTCAAGGTGAACTCGGACGGCCAGTCGCGGCGGCTCGACGCCGAAGAGCCCGGTCCCGGATTCGGCGGAATGGATTCCCAGGCCACGATGCCCGACGGCCAGTTCCTCGGGTGGCAGCCCGGGCGGTTGCCGGCGTTCGGTCCGCCGGGACTGCCCTGGCGGCTCAATCCTGGAGACGACCTCGTCGTGGAGATGCACCTGAATCCAAGCGGCAAGCCCGAGCGGGTGCAGCCGAGCGTGGGTCTCTATTTCACGGACGAACCGCCGACCAACACCTGCTTCAAGATCGCCCTCACGTCGCTCCGTCTCGACATCCCCGCCGGTGAACGCGACTACGTGGTCGAGGACAGGTTCGAGCTCCCGACCGACGTCGAAGTCCTCGCCGTCCTGCCCCACGCGCACTACTTGGCCAAGGAGATGAAGGGCTGGGCCACCCTGCCGGACGGCTCGAAGAAGTGGCTCCTCTTCATCAAGCAGTGGGACTTCAACTGGCAAGGCGACTACCGCTACGCGGTGCCCGTCTTTCTGCCCAAGGGTTCCGTCCTGTCGATGCGCTACACCTACGACAACTCGACCCAAAATCCCCGCAATCCCAACCACCCGCCGAAGCCCGTCTCCTACGGCCCGCAGTCGACCGACGAGATGGCCGAGCTCTGGTTCCAATTGGTCCCTCTCAACCGAGCCGATCTCCCGCGGCTCGCCACCGCCTACGAGACCAAGTTCGCGGTGCATTTTCGCGAGTCGAAGGAAGACGCCCTCCGCAAAAACCCGGACGACGCCAAGGCGCGGGTCGATCTCGGTGTCATCCTTTTGAGTCAAAAAAAGCCGGACGAAGCCGAGCGCCAGTTCCGCGCCGCCATCGAAGCCCAGCCGGCCTACGCCCGCGCCCACTATTTTCTCGGGCTCGTGTTTCGGCAGACGAACCGCGGCCTCGAAGCCAGGTCCGAATTCGAAACCGCCCTCCAGCTCGATCCGACCGACGGAAAATCGCACGGCAACCTCGGCTTCATCCTGGCGGAACAAGGCGATCTAGACGGCGCGCAATCCCACTTTGAAACCGCGCTTCGACTGAACCCGGCCGATGCCCTCGCGAGCGACGCCCTCGCGGAACTCCGCCGTGCCCGAAGCCGCCGCGGAACCCACTAGCGGGGAACTCCCCCTCCCCATGAACAACCCCTTGGAACATCACATCTAGGCCACCGCCCCCATTTCGCGATCAAGATCTCGTCAAACCCGCCACCGTCCTCCGCCTCCTGCTGGATCATCGGCTTCTGATCCGGACCCGGCATCCAACAACAAAACAGCCGGGAGACAGACGCCTGCCTCCCGGCTTCGATGAGATCGATCAATTATTCGGGCATGAGGACCGTGTCGATCACGTGGATCACCCCGTTGCTCGCGGCCACGTCGGCCATGGTCACTTTGGCGCCGTCCACCGTCACCTTACCGTCCGAAACCTTCACATCGAGTTCCTTGCCGTTCACGGTCTTGACCATGCCGCTCTTCACGTCGGCAGCCATTACCTTCCCGGCCACGACGTGGTAGGTGAGAATCGCGACCAGCTTCTCTTTGTTCTCCGGCTTCAGCAGCGATTCCACCGTGCCGGCGGGCAGCTTGGCAAAGGCGGCATCGGTCGGGGCGAAGACCGTGAACGGTCCCTTGCCTTGGAGCGTCTCGACGAGCCCGGCGGCCTTCACGGCGGCCACGAGGGTCTTGAAGCTTCCGTTGGCCGAAGCCACGGCCACGATGTCTGCGGCGGAGGCCTTGAACGGAGCGGAGGCGAGGGCGAAAGCGGCGAGGGCGGCAAATCCGAGAGTGCGAATCATTTTCATAGTGCAGTTCCTGAGGGTTAGGTTTTTCGTTCCGATGCAGCCGGATAATCCGCTGCTTCTTAGGGACAGAACATTGTTGGCAAAATCGAAGAGTCAAATTCTTGTTTATGTTTTGTCTATATTTTGTCTAAGAGTCTGAAAATCAGGATTGAACTCGGCGCGCCAACTTCCCTCTCGCCTGCCATTTCCCGGCTGACTAGCGTCTATCTCCCGTTTCCGTAGCCGCCGGGGTCGGGAGGCGGACCTCGGGCTTAGCGTCCTTCCGGACCGCCTCCCGACCCCGGCGGCTACGGCCAACAACCCGCTTTCCAGTTCCATGATGACCAGCACCCAGATCCGCCAGTCGTTCCTCGACTTCTTCAAGTCGAAGCAACACACCATCGTCCCCAGCTCCTCCCTCCTGCCGGACAGCCCCAACCTGCTGTTCACCAACGCCGGCATGAACCAGTTCGTCCCCATCTTCCTCGGCGAGACGGCCTGCCCCTATTCCCCGGGTCGCGCCGCCGATACCCAGAAGTGCATCCGCGCCGGCGGCAAACACAACGACCTCGACGACGTCGGCCTCGACACCTACCACCACACTTTCTTCGAGATGCTGGGCAACTGGTCCTTCGGCGACTACTTCAAGCCCGAGGCCATCGGCTGGGCCTGGGAACTGGTCGTCGAAGTCTGGAAATTTCCCCCGCACCGCCTCTACGCCACCATCTACCAGCCCGACAAGTCGAAGAACGATCCCGCCGACCGCGACCAGGAGGCCTGGGATCTCTGGGCCGCGAAGTTCCGCTCCGTCGGCCTCGATCCCGACGTCCACATCGTCAACGGCAACAAGAAGGACAATTTCTGGATGATGGGCGAGACCGGCCCCTGCGGTCCTTGCACCGAGGTGCACGTCGACCTCCGCCCCGGCCCCGTGCAGACCGATCTGGACACCCAGAAATCCGGCGCCCTCCTCGTCAACGGCTCCGACGCCCGCTGCATCGAGATCTGGAACAACGTCTTCATCCAATACAACGCCAACCCCGACGGCACCTTCAGCCCGCTCCCCGCCCAGCACGTCGATACCGGCATGGGCTTCGAGCGCGTCACCAGCATCCTCCAGGGAACGAAGGGCCTGACCGACTTCCAGAACGCCAAGATCTCCAACTACGAGACCGACATCTTCCGTCCCATCTTCGACGAGCTGGAGAAGATGAGCGGCAAGAAATACGGCAGCACCCTGCCCGGCGACGATGTGGCTAGTGACTCTGCCGGTGCCACGACTACGGCCACCAAAGAACAGGTCCAGCTCGACATTGCCTTCCGCGTCATTGCCGACCATATCCGCACCCTCAGCTTCGCCATTGCCGACGGCATCCAGCCCGGCAACACCGACCGCAACTACGTCCTCCGCCGCATCCTGCGCCGCGCCGTCCGCTACGGCCGCACCCTCGGGTTCCACGAACCCTTTTTCTACAAGCTGGTGGACGTGCTCGCCCGGACGATGGGCGACGTCTTCCCCGAGATCCGCGCCAAGCAGCAGCAGGTGAAAGACGTGCTCAAGCTGGAGGAAGAGTCGTTCAACAAGACGTTGGATAAGGGAATTCGCCGATTCGAAGAGCTAATTGAAGGTTTCGGCGTTTTTAAACTGGCGATCGAATCGATCAACAAGATGCCTGTCGAATGGGAAGCCAACTTAGTTAGAAAAGCTTTCACAGAAACTCAATTAACTGAGGTGGAAAAGTTTTTCCAAAGTGCGTGCTCCGGAGACGCTAGGCACAGAATCATTGAAGGGGACATTTTTCTGCAGGACGAAGCGGTTGGTCTGCTTCAGTCGGCCAGAGCAAAGAATTATGTTGCCGCCCTAGGGCACTTGGCCCGGTTGAGACTCTTTTCAGAGCAAGCGCAAACGCTGGTCTTGAATCGGATAAACGGCAAAGAAGCATTTGAGCTTTACGACACCTTTGGCTTCCCATTCGACCTCACCGAGTTGATGGCCCGCGAACGCGGCCTGACGGTGGACAAGGAAGGCTTCGAGAAGTTGATGGACGAACAGCGCGCCCGTGCCCGCGCCGCCCAGAAGAAGCAGGTCATCGAGCTTTCCCAGATCGAGACCAAGACGCCCACCCACTTCCTCGGCTTCGACCACACCCACACCGGCGCCGACGTCCAGGAAGTCGTCCAGCTCAAGGACAAGACCGTCGTCGTGCTGAACAACTCCGTCTGCTACGCCGAGATGGGCGGCCAGGTCGGCGACACCGGCGAGCTCTCCGGTTCCGGCCAGCTTTGGCGCGTCGTCAACACCCAGAAGTCCGGCAACACCGTCCTGCACTTCATCGAAGGCGGCGATGCCCCGGCCGTTGGTTCCCACGTCACGGTCCAGTTCGATGCCGCCCGCCGCGCCGCCATCCAGCGCCACCACACCGTCACGCATCTGCTCCACTGGGCACTTCACGAAGTGGCCAGCCGCGAGGTTTCGCAGAAGGGTTCCAACGTCACGCCCGAGAAGCTCACCTTCGACTTCAACAGCGCGCCCCTCAGCCACGCGCAGGTCGCCGAAATTGAGCTGAAGGTTAACGAGAAGATTTTGGAGAACGAGCCGGTGTCATGGTTCGAGGTCCCGCATTCCGAGGTGAAGGGAAATCCGAAGGTGATGCAGTTCTTCGGCGACAAGTATGGAGATGTGGTGCGAGTGGTTCAAATAGGTGGCCGTGCGCAAGCGCTGGATGGGTATTCGATGGAGCTTTGCGGCGGCACCCACACCCGCTCCACCGGCGAGATCGGCCTCTTCCGCATCGTCAGCGAGGCGGCCGTCGCCGCCGGCGTCCGCCGCATCGAAGCCGTCGCCGGCCTCAGCGCCTACGCCTCCGCGAAGCACGACCTCGAACTCATCCGCACCGTTGCCGGCAAGATCGGCGCGCCCGTCGGCGAATTGGAGAAGAAGCTCGACGCCTTGCTCGCCCAGCAGAAGGAACTGGAACGCCAACTCAAGACCGCCATCGCCCGCAACGCCTCGAACGCGGCCAGCGAACTGCTCGGCCGCGCCCAGACCGTGAACGGCGTGCCCCTCATCGTGCACAACCTCGGCGACACCGACGGCGACTTCCTCCAAGCTGTGGTCGATGCGCTCAAGAGCCGGTTCCAGGGCGTGATCGTCCTCGGCGGCGGTTCGGATGTAGCCGTGTCCCTCGTGGCCGCCGTGACGCCGGAATTCACCAAGCAGGCCCAAGCCGGGAAGATCATCCAGACCATCGCCCCGATCGTCGGTGGCAAAGGCGGCGGCCGACCCGACAACGCCCGCGGCGGCGGCAAAGACGCCGCCAAACTCGACGAAGCCCTGGCCAAGGTGCGGACACTGATCTGATGCGGCCGCAAAGGCGGACCGGCAGGTCCGCCCTACCCCGGCGGGGGCTACGTCGCTGCGCAGCCCCAACTTCCGCCTAAACCGGTTCTCCATTTGAGGCGAAGGACTTGCCCGGCGTGATCGGATTGACCAAGTTCCACCCGTGCTGCCCGACGAACAAACCAGCCCCGAACAGTTCGCCATTTTCCGGCGGATGACGCCGGAGCGGCGTTGGCAGGCGGCGCACCGGCTGTATTGGACCATGCGGCAGCACAAGGCGGCATTCCTCACCCACCAGCATCCGGACTGGACCCAAGAGATGGTTCAGGGAGAAGTGCGCCGCATCTTCAGCCATGCCCGAACCTGACCTGATCGAGCTGTTCGTCGGGCCGCTGAACCGGTCGGCCTCGAAGAGGCTGACCATGAATAGCCGCAGGTGAAACCTGCGGTTGCCGACCCCAGGGGTGGACGGCGGCGGTCCCGGACCTCAGTTGGCGGACTTGAGGAAGGCGAGGATCTTGTCGTGTTCCTGCGCGGTGAGGTTGGCCCGCACCCTCATGTGCATTGCCGCGACCTCCCATTGGGCGTCGCTGAGGGAATCGAGGGAGCGGCTATTGTGGCAGTGGCCACAGTTCTCGGCCCAGAGCTCGGCACCGCCCCGTTCCACCAAGGCGGACTTCGGAGTGGCGGCGGCACCCTTTCCACCGGGAGTGGAACAACCGACCAAGATGGATCCGGCTCCGGCGAGGGCGAGAGCCGCGATGGCGGCGGACAGTTTGATTTTGCGGTTCATTGGAGTGTCCTTTGCTTGTCAGAATCCGGTGGCGAACTGCAGCTCGACGGTGTTGCGCCGATCGGCGTTGGGGCCGTTCTGTTGGTCGAACACATAGGCGGCCTTGACCACGCTCATGGGGCCGAGCCAGTAGTTCAGCCCGAGGGTGTAGCGGGTTTCATCGACGCCGGTCGGCGTCTTGGCCTGGTTCAGCATGTCATAGCGGAAGACCGGTTCGAAGTTCTTGAGGACCGGGCCCTCCACGCGTGACGGGCGATAGGCCACCTGCACGTAGCCGCCGCTCCGGCTGTTGTCGAAGACGAAGGGTCCACCGATCGCGGCACCCGGATCGTAGACGAATCCGCCGATGTGGGACCAGGCCCACTGGGCCTTGAAGTTGACGACGCCCTTGAGCGTCGCGGAGTCGCGGACGTAGCTCAGATCCACGGACTGCAGGAAGGCGTTCACGGTGTCGCCGTTCTGCGGCGGAGCGACGTCGGAGAACTGGAAGCCGTAGCCGACCTCGAGCTCCGGAAAAGGGAGGAACCCGATGCGGCCGCCGACCGCGATGTGCCGGCCCACGTTGTCGAAGTTGTCGAACGTCGTGGTGCCCAGCTCCTCGGGCGCAAAGGTGCCGGTGTCGACGTTGAGGGCGCTGGCATTGGCCGCGTAGAGGGCGTAGCCGAACTTCGTCGAACCGACGGGCACACCGCCCCGGACCTGCATTCCAACCTGCGTCTCCGGAAGCAGCCCGTCATAGACCGCGAGGGGCTTGTCCGGCAGCTTGTTGACCCACGCCATGTGCTGGCGTTCGACGAAGTAGTTCATCGGATTCAGGAACTTGCCGGCGCCGATGGTCACGTAGTCGTTCGCGACGTAGGAAAGCTGCGCCATCTCCAACGCGAGGCTGGTGCCGCCACCCTCCAGCTGAGCCTCGAACTCGCCCTCGAATAGGAGCTTGTCGCTCAGCTTCCAGACCAGCAGGGGATTGAACGTGGCGTAGAACTTCCGGTCGCCGCCGCGCTCCTGCGAGTTGAAGCCCGCAGTCCCGTAACCGGTCAGCAGGAGCTTGGAGGTTCCCGGCAGCGCTTCCTTGGCCAGCGCCTTGGCGTCCCGCGTGTCCTTGGTCAACTGGTCGAGGGCCTGGTCGGTGTCCGCCTGTTGGGTGAGGGCCTTGGCCCGCGACTCTTCGAACTTCGCCTTGAAGGCCTTCATCTCCTTCATCTCCTCGACGAGCATCCGGTGTTCATCGAGCAGCTTCTGGTACTGCTCCTTCGGGATGGTGACGACCTCCTTGTCCGCCTGCTCCTGCGCCATGCCCATCGTGGCGGCGGCGAGAAGGCTGACGGCTACGATGCTTTTTCGGGATTTCATTGGCTTCATTTGCTTTTGGGTTGCTGCGAATCCTTCTCCTCCTTCGGGGCCAGCGTGCGGACGTAGGCGACGATCTGCCAACGCTGCTCCTCGGTGAAGGCCCCCTCGAACGCAGGCATCGGAGTCTTGCCCGTGCTGATCTTCCAGAAGATGGATCCGTCCGACTGCTGCCACATCTTGGGATCGGACAGGTTGCCCGGATGGACCGGCGCGCCGTCCCGCTCCAGAAACGCGCCGGCGGGGCCGTCTCCCTTCCCCGTGGTCCCATGGCAGGGGAAACAGGCGCTCGTGTAGAGCTCCTTCCCCGCCGCGAGGGACTTGGCGTCGGCCGCGACCGGGCTCTCCTTGTGGGCCGCCCGTCCCGGCGCGGTCCAAGGCTCGCCCGCCTTCTTGGGCGTGTCTTCGGCCAAGCCGGCAGAACCGATGCCGTAGACCGCGAACACAGCGGTGACGGTGAAAGTGCGGAGTGTTTCGGACCAGAGGAGGCGCAGAGTCATCATAGAACCTTTTCCAGTGACTACATCCTCCACTCTCCGCATTGGAGCACTCACCGTCCTGCGCCATCTGCCGATCATTTCCTGTCTTAAATAAACCGCTCCCCCGGTGCCGGTAAACATGCTGCGGGAACCCACACGACCCGCTCCGATCAGCCGCCACATTCGACCAGACAATCCCGTGGTATCGCCTCCCGTCCCGTCCCGTCCCAAAACCGGATTCGAGGTGCGCCGATCCAGCCAGCTCCACGCTCGCATTGCCGGCACGGCTCGGGTAAGCGCAACACGATGTCCGACGCCCCGAAGCTCAAAGACTGGTTCGACGAAACCAGATATCGCCGGATCGCGGATGATCTGGCTGGGCTGCATCCGGGCTTCGACCGGAAACCCTTTCTCTCCCATACGCTGGATGGGTTGGCCGAACGCAGCCTGCTCCAACGCCTGCGGCGCACGTCGGAAGCCATGGGCGCGACGCTGCCCGCATCGTTCCCGGAGGCATTGGCGATCCTGCGGAAGCTGGCGCCCCGTTTTCAGCACGGCTTCGTTTCGCTGGTGCTGCCGGACTTCGTCGGGCTCTACGGGCTGGGCGACTTCGAACTATCGATGGAGGCGCTGAGGTTCTTCACGCCGTTCGGATCGTCCGAATTCGCGATCAGGGAATTTCTCCGGCTCGATCTGCACCGGACCTTGGCGGTGATGAAAACCTGGTCCCGCGATCCGGATGAACACGTCCGGCGGCTCGCCAGCGAGGGCTGCCGACCGCGCCTGCCGTGGTCGTTCAAGCTCCGTGGACTCATCGTCGATCCGTCGCCCGTCCTTCCGATCCTCGACAACCTCCGCGCCGACCCGAGCCTCTACGTCCGCAAGTCGGTCGCGAACCATCTGAACGATATCACCAAGGATCATCCCGACTGGGTCCTGGAGCGCATCGGGGATTGGGATCTCCGCGAGGAACGCACTGCTTGGATCGCCAAACGCGCCCTTCGCACCCTGATCAAGCAGGGCGATCGCCGCGCCCTCGGCTTGATCGGTGCCGGCCGCAAAGCGAAAGTTGCCGTGGAGACGTTTGCCGTGGATCCGGAACGAATCCGTCTGGGAAGCACGCTGGCTCTCGCACTGAAACTAAAATCTACGGCAAACCACCCTCAGAAGCTGGTGATCGACTATGCCATCCACTACCTGAAGCAATCAGGCGCCAGCTCCAAAAAAGTCTTCAAGTGGAAGGAAACCGAATTGGCACCGGGCGAGGTCCTCGAATTGACCAAACGTCAGCAAATCAAAGATTTTAGCACACGGAAACATCATTCGGGCCGGCACCGGGTGGAGCTGATGGTGAACGGTGACCGGTTGGCGGAATCCGCGTTCGTGCTGTCGTGTTGATCGCTCACACCGCCCCATTGCCGACTTGACGGTCCGAGCGCGGGTCCGTGAGATCCAGGAATGATCTTGTCACGGGTTTTGTCAGGATATGTCTGCTTCATGTTTTCGCTGGGTGCGATGGCGGCGGACTTCACGGTTTCTTCCCCGGGATTCTCCTACTCGATCAACGGTCTTGCCTCGAATCCGACCCTGACGCTGATCCGAGGCCGAACCTACACGTTCCAGGTCGGCACCTCATCGAACCATCCGTTTCAGATTCTTGGCGCGGCCTCCGGCGTGGTGAACAACAACATCTCGTCCGGCACCATCACGTTCACGGTGCCGATGGATCCGGTGAACTACTCCTACGAGTGTTCGATCCACCATTTCACCGGAACGATCGCCACCGAAGCGGCTCCGGTGGAACCGCCACAGATCCGCATCCTCTCGCTCGACCTGGGCGACCAGTTGGTCATTCGTTCCACCGGGACCAACACGTGGAGCGTGCTGCCGGAGTTCAACACCGACCTGGCGACGACCAACTGGTTTGCGCTGACGGTGAACAGCAACCGCTTCAACGCCGGCACGAACGAAACCTTTTGCGGAAAGCCGGCTGGAACTAACGTCTTCTTCCGCATCCGGTCCACGCCCAATTAACGGAGAATCGCACCGTGGGCTTCCGCCGCTTCGGGCCTATTCCTTGTAGATGATCACCACCGCGAAATCGGCGATCAGCCGGCTGCCCGTGGCGTCGGTGTGGGTATAGGTCACCGGGGTGACGCTCACGAGATTGGCCAGACCGACGTGTCCGAGGAATTCGGAGATCACCTCGTCGAACTTGTCCTTGCCCACCTCGATGCAGTCGCCGTGCTTGATCGTCTTGACGCGCAAGGTGCCAGCGGCGGCCTTGGCGGCGGCCTCGAGCGGCGGCTTGGACTTTTCGATCAACGACTCCGAGGTGCTCCCGGCCACCCGCTGCGGCACCACGAACTCCTTCTCGAGCCGGGGCGGCTGTGAAACAGGCACCAAGGGCAACGGTCCGCTGGCGGGAGGCGCCTCCTGGGTGGGCGAGGTGCGGACGTCCTCGTCGCCCGGCTGCGGTATCTTGATCGTCTTGTTGCAGGAAGGGCAGTCGATGTTGGTTCCGGCATCGGTTGTGTCGGCGGCGAGTTCCTGATCGCAAAAGGGGCAGTTGAAGATGATGTCCATGGTCGGCGCTGGTTGGATGAGGGGTAAACGAAATGATCGGGCCCGGCAAGCCCGCGGATGGAGCGGCCTCTCCGGGGGCGTCCCTGTTCCGCACCAGGCCCTTCGAATCAGGGCGACAAGGGATCTGCAGCCTCCAGACAAGACGGTCCCGCTCCGGGCGAAAACTGTCGCGATCCAGGACCGACGTTGCCTAGTCTCCTTCCCCAAGCCATATGCAGACCATCCCCCTAGGGCAATCCTCGCTCACCTCCAGCCGACTCGCTTTCGGCTGCTGGCGCTTGCTCGGCGTCAACAGTCCGGCGGAAGTAACGGCCGAGCGCGCCGCCGCCGCCCACGCCGCCCTCGTCGCGGCCCACGAGGCCGGCTACACGCTCTTCGATCTGGCCGATGTCTACAGCGCCGGTGCGGCGGAGATCGCTCTCGGCAAAACGCTCAAGGAAGTCTCCGGCATGCGCGCGGGCATCGTCATCGCCAGCAAATGCGGCGTCCGCAAGAAGGGGGATCCCGACAGCGCCGCCCCCTACCGATACGATTTCTCCAAGGACTACATCGTCTCTTCCTGCGAAGGCTCCCTCAGCCGGCTCGGCCTCGAATCGCTCGACCTCTTCATGCTGCACCGGCCCGACTGGCTCTGCGATCCGGCGGAAGTGGCGGCGGCCTTCAGCCAATTGACGACGCAGGGCAAGGCGCGCGAATTCGGGGTGAGCAACTTCAACCCCTCGCAGCTGGCCGCGCTCCAAAAAGCCTGCCCGATGCCGCTGGTGGCGAACCAGGTCGAGATCAGCCTCCTCCAGTTGGCGGCCTTCCAGGACGGCACGCTCGACCAGTGCCTCTCGGAGCGGATCACGCCGATGGCCTGGAGCCCGCTCAACGGCGGCCGGTTGGTGGATGAACTGCCCATCAACATCAACTCCCCCGGCCATGCGCAGCGGATCGGCGTGCGCGAGGAACTGGAGCGCATCGCCCGCCGCCACGACTCGAGCCGCAAGAACATCGCCCTCGCCTGGCTGCTCAAGCACCCCGCCAAGATCCAGCCCGTGATCGGCTCTTCGAAGCCCGAAAACATCCGCGACGCCGTCAAGGCCACCGAGGTGAACCTGTCCCGCGAGGAATGGTATACCTTGCTCGAAACGGCGCTGGGCCAGCGTCTGCCGTAAGCCGCTTCATGGACTCGCGGCATCGGCCACCCGGTTGGTCTCCTTCGGGGACTGCGGCCAATCGGTAAAATTCGTGGTGCCCTTCGGCACCGTGACCACCTCCACGAACTCGACCGGTTCCCAGCTCAGAACCGCTTCCGCCGAAGTGACCGTGCCGTCGGTGAAATCGGATTCCCGGTTCAGCCGCCAACGAAACAGTTCCCCGCCCCAAGCTGACGTGGAGAACCCGTAGTTTGTGCCCCGCTGGTCGGTCAACCCCACCCAGCGCAGGTGATGGGGCGTGTCCCTGAAACTGCCCGACATCCTGACGGAGACCGAGGCCTGCCAGTTCGTCACCATCGGAATCGGATCCTCCTGCGCCCCTGTCTCCAGCCGGGCCGTGACGATCCGGCCAAACACATTGGTGACGATCCTCGAACGCTGAAGCGAAGGCCCCGACGGGAACAGGGGACCCAATCGGATCTCGTTGGTCTTCGGAAATCCTCGGTCCCGGACCAGCCCGATGCGGAGCTTCCACGGTTGCCCATCCAGCCAAACAGGACGCATCCCCACTCGCAGCGTCCCGTCCTTGAACCCTCGGTTGTCGAGATTCTGCACGACCACGTCGCCGAACTTGTTTTCCATCTCGATGGAGGCGACCTCCCAGTTGGTGGAAAGGTCGGAAACGGCCGAATTCTCGTGGATCTGGATCCGGAGAATCGAGCGATCCAACACGTTCGTCGGCGGCACCGTTTCAGGGATCAGGAAGTCCATAACTTTTACGACCATCCTCGGCTCGTTGGTGGCCGGAACGGCGGCGACGAGAAGCACATTGGTCCCGTAGCGCGAGCCGACTATGGGAGCCAGCGAAATCACGCCCACCCGCTGGGCGGCCGCTCCTTTGGATTCCCTCCAATAGACCTCCGCAATCAGCGGATTACCGTCCTGGGGCACCGTTTCCATGGCAAAAGCGCTCACGGTCCGGCCCGCGCGGACCGAAGGGATCGAGGCGACCGACCGCAACGGCGAACTCTCGACCAGTCCCTGCCTCAGCCTGATCTCCAATCTGGCCAAGTTCGTCCCGCCCTCGTCCGACATCCAGATCACCCCGGGATAGTAGACACCGATGTCCCGGTAGGGATCGTTGAGGACACCGGGCATTTTCAGACGATCAAATAGTTTGATGAGGAGGCCGATCAACGGAGCCGCCGAGGTCGTGGGGAACCGGTTGTCAGGTCGCCAAGTAACCGCCTCGACTTTCACCCGATCGCCGTTCGGCAAAGCAATGCTCTGCTTCGGCCAAAACACGTAGCACCCCGCGGCGACGACCATCGCCAACAGCAGGAAAGCCCCCGCCCCCAGACTCCGCTTCAGACATTTGTTCATCATGCACCTCCAAGAATGGACCGTCGCCCCGTGGATGCCGCATTCCGCCACGAATGGCAATGTGGGAGGTTGGACCGGGCTCGGATCCAAACCTCACGCCCCTACTTCGCCCGGGACTCGTATTTGAAGATCAGCCCGTCGAGAACCGAGTCGACCGAGAGCTTGATCTTCTGCGCGTCGGAGAGGGTTTTCCCTTCGGGCAGATGCTTGAGGGCATAGGCGATCGCAGCCTCAGTGTGGGCTTTGGCCTCGGCCAGGAAAGCAGCTTTGACCTCGCGCATGAAGGCGGACTTGGACGCGCCTTCCACGTCCAGTTTGTCGCCGCCGAGCACCTTGAGATCGTTCTCGCCCAACCAGAGGTGCCACTCGTCCTTGTCGGCGCAATAGATCGCCAGGATTCCGTTCTCGTCCGTGCCCAGCCTTGATGAAACGCCGCGCAGATAGCGGCTGAACCCGCCCGTTTCCTCGGGAGTCTTGGCCAGCACCCGGGCGCAAAGGCGGCGACCGGTGACGCGCTCGAAGTTGGCCAGCTTGAAGTTGAAGGCGCGGGCCCGGGGCCAATCCGTGGGCAGGATCTTGTCGGGATCGTCGAACGGCGCCGTGGAGCCGGGCTCCATCGGTCCGTCATACTTTCCGGCCTTGGCCTTCAAGGCGTCGAAAGATTCCTGCGTGACGCGAAAGGCTCCCGCAGCCGGGCCCACGCGGAGGATCTTCACCCGCATGGTGTCGCCCTGCTGGATCCTGGGCAGGACTTCCAAGCCGCGGACGACGTGGCCGAAGACGCTGTGGAGATAGTTCAGGCGGTTCACTTCGCGGAGCATGAAGCACCACTGGGAACCGTTGGTGTCAGGACCGTCGTTGGCCATCTGCACGACGCCGGCGCGGTCATGACGCAGGCCGGGCACGATCTCGTCGGGAAAGCTGTAGCCGGGGCCACCATCGCCGGTGCCGGTCGGATCCCCTCCCTGCGCCACGAAGTCCTCGACCACCCGGTGAAAGGTCAGCCCGTCGAAAAACGGCACGCCCTTCTTCGGCCCAAGGACGCCTTCGGCCAGTCCGACGAAGTTGGCGACGGTCATCGGAACCTGTTTGTAATGGAGTTCGGCGACGACGACGCCCCGGGGAATGGTGACCTCGGCGTAAAGACCGTCGGGGAGGCCGTTGGTCAGGGCGTCCGCGTGGAGGCAGGCGACGACGAAGAGGGCGAGAACGGCCAACATCCTTTTCATGGAGAAAAACTGGGGTGAGGCGCGAAAAACTCAATACCGCCGATGCCCCAAGTGCTGGAGGGGACCGTCGCCCATTTTCGGCGGACGCCCGGACCCGATCCTGGACTCCGTTGGACGCACCATTGCCGCGATTGCCTCGCCGTCCGGTTTTGTTCCACGCTGTCGACGTGTCAGAACTGGCGAACTTACAGACGGCCATCGGCCATGGATTCCGCGACCCGGCGTTGCTCCGGCTCGCGATGACCCATCCTTCCCGCCTCAACAGCGGTCGCGGCACCACGCAACACAACCAGCGCCTCGAATTCCTCGGCGATTCCGTGCTCGGGCTCACCCTGACCCACGAACTCTACCAACGCTTTCCCGGAGTGATGGAAGGCCCCTTGACCAAAGCCCGCGCGCAGCTGGTCAATTCCCGGACCTTGGCCGACCTGGCCACGAAGCTGGACCTCGGCCGGTACCTCGTCATGAGCTCGAGCGAGGAACGATCCGGAGGGCGCACCAAACAGTCCGCCTTGGCCGACGCCTACGAGGCGCTGCTCGGCGCCATGTATCTTGACGGAGGGCTGGAGGTGCCCCGGCGTTTCCTACAGGCGCAGTTCAGCGAGATCCTCGACGCGGTGTCATTCGATTCCGACGAGGGGAATCCAAAGGGTGAACTCCAGGAAATGCTCCAGTCGGATTCCTCCGGACCGCCCGTCTACACCTTGATCCAGTTCACCGGCCCCGACCACGATCGCGTCTTCGAATGTTCCGTCAGCCACCAAGACGCCGAACTGGCCCGGGGCGACGGCCGCAGCAAGAAGCTCGCGGAGAGCGCCGCCGCCGAAGCCGCCCTCGTCAAACTGCGCGCCGCAAAAGCCCAGTCCATAACCCCCGCCAAGAAGCGCAGCTGAGAAGCGGGGAATCCTGTCAAGACACCCAAATGTCCCCGGCCCTTTCCTGAAAATTGCTTCCCCGCATTTCGAACCTCCGCCTAGGCTCTTCCGATCTCACGCGAAACAGAACTCCGACACCCGACCGCATGAACACCGTCAACCAGCTCAAAACCGTCAAGAAGAACACCGCCGCCAAGGTCGGTGCCGAACTCTCCCGCACCGGCGGCCTGCTCCGCCTCGCCCCCGCCTGGGTGCCCCGCTCCTTTCTCCAGCCCGGTCTCCGCATCAAGCTCCATCCCGACGACACCTACGCCTATGGCCTGAACCGCGGCGGCATCGATGAACGCTGGTTCGCCTCCACCACTCCCACCGCCAATGAAGGCCGCGCCTGGGACGAAGGACTGAACTACTGCGTCGTGGGCAAGGAACGCTTCACCTTGGCTCAGGCGGTCCAGGACTGCGGCGCGACGCTCGTCGGCCAGAAGATCTGGAAGAAGTATGAGAAGTGGCCCGTCTACTCGAAGTTCTTCGACAACATGGGGCCCATTCCCCACCACATGCACCAGTCGGCCAAGCAGGCCAAGCTCGTCGGCCAGGAAGGCAAGCCCGAGAGCTACTACTTCCCGCCCCAGCACAACAACGTCGGCAACAACTTCCCCTACACCTTCATGGGCTTCGAGCCCGGCACCACCAAGGCGCAGGTCCGCCAGTGCATCGAGAACTGGAACAAGGGCGACAACGGCATCCTCGATCTCTCCAAGGCCTACCGCCTCAAGCCCGGCACCGGTTGGCTCATCGATCCCTGCCTCCTCCACGCGCCCGGCTCCCTCTGCACCTACGAGCCGCAGTGGGGCTCCGACGTCTTCGGCATGTATCAGAACCTCGTCGAAGGCCGGGAAGTCCCCTGGTCGCTCCTCGTGAAGGACATGCCCAAGGCGAAGCACAAGGACATCGACTTCATCGTCGACCAGCTCGACTGGGACAAGAACGTCGACCCGAACTTCAAGGACAACCACTATCTTGAACCCGTCCCCGTCGCCGACACCCGCAGCGAAGGCTTCGTCGACCGCTGGATCGTCTACGGCAAGGTCGATGGTGAACAGCTCTTCACCGCCAAGGAACTCACCGTCGAACCCGGCGTGAAGGCCACCATCAAGGACAACGGCGCCTACGGCCTCATCTGCGTGCAGGGCTTCGGCAAGATCAACGGCCAGCCCCTCAATTCGCCGAAGATGATCCGGTTCCACGAACTGACCGAGGACGAATACTTCTGCACCGAAGACGGCGCCCGAGCCGGCGTCACCTTCGAGAACACCAGCGAGACCGAGCCCCTCGTCGTCCTCCGCTACTTCGGCCCCGAAGTGAACCCCGACGCCCCCGCCATGGGCGCCTATCGGAAGAACAAGTTCAACTGAGCTGAGACGCTCCTCAAGGCACCGCTTCCACCGAAGCGGCGCCTTTTTGTTGGCCGGCCCAATCCCCGACTCGGCGGGTCTATCGGCTCGGCGCCATGAATCTGCTTTCCAATCCGCAACCACTGACGTTCGCTTCTTTCGCGATGTCGGCGATTCTTGAAGCGCTCCACGGGCAGCCCTCCCGGTCCATGACCGAGGGTGAAACGTTGTTGTCCCAGGGCGGCGCGGACCGGGTGTTGTTCGTCCTCGTCGAGGGCGCGGTCGAGGTGATCAAGGACGACGTGGAGGTGGCCCGGTGTTCCGATCCCGGCGCGGTCTTCGGCGATCTCTCCGTCCTGCTGGACATCCCCCATACGGCGTCCGTCCGGACCACGCGGCCGTCCACGGTCATCGTGGTGGAGAATCCGAGAGTCTTTCTCGAACAGAACCCGCCCGCCTGTCTCCAGCTCTGCGAGCTGCTGGCCCGACGGCTCGACGCGGTGAACAAGTATCTCGTGGACGTGAAGCACCAGTTCGAGGGGCACGACCACTTGGGCATGGTGGACAGCGTCCTCGACACCTTGATGCACCGACAGCCGAAGAAGCGCATCGCTCCACGCGACACGACACTACGCGATCCTGAGGTCGCGGACTGAGCTGCTCTCCAGTGAATTCCACTCCGCCGTCATCGCGTCGAGATCGAGCGTGATCGTAGTGGGTTCAGGCCCGATCTGCCGGCCGGGATTGAAGACCCAAGTATCGGCGATGCGGTCGATCCATGAACCCGCTTCGTAGAATGGGGAATTGTGGATATGGCCGCTCAATACAATGTCCGGCCGGAAGCGTTCGATCCATCCGCGCAGCATTTCGTCACCGACGAATTTCCGACCGGTCCAGCAGGTTCGCGCCCCTTCCGGAGGCGCATGGTGCACCCAGAGCCAACGGCTCTTTTTCTTCTGCGCCTCGGTTTCCAGGAACGACTCCAGCTCTACACGGGACTGGTCCCCGTCCCACCAAGGGCAGACCGAGACGCGCCACCCCCCCAGATCGAAGCCGTCCCCATCCACATGCACTCCCGCCGCTCGACAGTGCTGTAGCCAGTCGGCGACTGATTCGTCGGCTTCGTTGCGGCTGTCGCCGTCATGGTTTCCCGAGCTGACCACGAGGCGGCCCTTCTTCCTTAGCAGGTTGAAATACTTCTCCACGATCGCGATCTGGACGTCCTGGTCCAAGGGAGAGGCAAGGTCGAGCAGATCACCGCCGATCACCGTCGCGTCGTAGTCGCCCGCCCGGGCGAGCAGCCAGTCGAACTGCTTCAGCGTGTAGTGGAGATCAGCGACGTAGAGGAGACGCATGGGAAACCCTCCCGAGACTTTGGAAGTCGACCGACAAATGGCGAGAAAATTGGAGCCGGGGCCTCGGAACATCGGCGCGCAGTCCTGCCCGCTGCCCAAGTTGAGTTTGACGCGTGCGACCCACCATGCCGGACAGCGGGAAATCTGGCGTAAACTGCAAATTCAGCTCAATGTTCCTAGCCATGACTCCGTCCAAGCCCACCATGGATCGACTTGAACAGAACGGCCGCTTGAACCGACGAAGTTTTCTTCTGCGCGCGGCCACGGCGGCCGCCCTGCTCCCCGGCGCCGTCGCATTGGCCCAGGAGTCGGTCACGCTGCCGTTCGAGAACGGCGAACGGCGGCTCGTGAAGTATCCGCAAAAACGGCCGCTGCTGCTCCTCACGTCGCGCCCACCCCAGCTGGAGACGCCGTTCTCCGTCTTCAACGAGGGCATTCTCACGCCGAACGACGCCCACTTCGTCCGCTACCATCTCTCCATCGCCCCGCCCGCACCCGAGCTGCTCACGCCCGAGGCGTTCCGCGTGACCGTGAAGGGCAAGGTCAAGACGCCGCTGGAGCTGTCCGTCGCCGACCTGAAGGCGAAGTTCGAGCCGGTGGAGATCGTCGCTGTGAACCAGTGCTCCGGAAACAGCCGTGGCTTCTTCAAGCCCCGGGTGCCCGGCGGCCAACTCGGCAACGGCGCCATGGGCAACGCCCGTTGGACGGGTGTCCGGCTGCGCGACGTGTTGAACAAGGCGGGACTGGAAGCGGACGCCGTGCAGGTCGTCTTCAACGGTCTGGACAAGGGTCCGCTGCCGACGATCCCCGACTTCATCAAGGCGCTCGACACCGACCACGCGCTCGATCCCGACATCCTCCTGGCCTACGAGATGAACGGCGAACCGCTGCCCTGGCTCAACGGATTCCCGCTGCGGCTCGTCGTCCCAGGCCACTACGGCACCTATTGGATCAAGCACCTGAACGAGATCACGGTGGTGGATTCGCAGTTCAAGGGCTTCTGGATGGACCCCGCCTACCGCATTCCCGACAACGCCGGCGCCTGTGTCCCGCCGGGGACGGCTCCCGGCAAAACGGTGCCGATCACCCGCTTCAACGTCCGCTCCTTCATCACCAGCCTCGAGGACGGGGCCAAGGTGAAGACCGGCCAATCGCTGACCGTTCGGGGCATCGCCTTCGATGGCGGCTACGGCATCCGCGACGTGGTCTTCTCCGCCGATGCCGGTCGCACCTGGAGCACGGCGGAGCTGGGCAAGGATCTGGGCAAATATTCGTTCCGCGAATGGACGGCGCCCTTCACACCGAAGGCCAGCGGAGAACAGCGCCTGCTGGTCAAAGCCACCAACATCATCGGCCAATCGCAACCCTTCGAGCCGCTGTGGAACCCGTCGGGCTACATGCGCAACGTCGTCGAATCCGTCACCGTCAACGCTTCCTGAACCATGCGAGCCATCACCTCTCTCGCGGCCGTGGCCGCTGCTGTCGCCGTCGTTTCCTTCGGAGCCTGGTTCGCCATGGGCGCAGAAGCCCCGATCGATTCATGGAAGCTGCCGGCCGAGACCGCGAAGCTGAAACCGGGCCCCGGAGCCGATCTCGTCACGGGCAACTGCATGATCTGCCACTCCGTGGACTACATCTCCAGCCAGCCGCCGATGACCAAGGCCCAATGGACCGGCACCGTCACCAAGATGCAGAAAAAGTTCGGCGCACCCTTGGCCGCCGACAAGATCGATCCCGTGGTGGACTATCTGGTGAAGAACTACGGCAAGGCGAACTGACCCAAAAGCCGGCCATCGTTCCACGGCCAACGTCGATCCCACGACCGCTCAGATCGGTCAGGCCAGGATCCCCTTCACCACTTCTCCGTGAACGTCCGTCAGACGGAAGTCGCGGCCCTGGAAGCGATGGGTGAGCTTCAGGTGGTCGATGCCGAAGAGGTGCAGAATGGTCGCGTGCAGATCGTGGACGTGGACCTTGTTCTCGGCGGCGTAGAAGCCGAAGTCGTCCGTGCCGCCATAGACCGTGCCCGGCTTGATCCCGCCGCCGGCCATCCAGACGGTGTAGCCGTGCGGATGATGGTCGCGCCCGATCTGATCCGGCTTGAGCGCGCCCTGCATCATTGGCGTGCGACCGAATTCCCCGCCCCACAGCACCAGCGTCTCATCCAACAGACCGCGCTCCTTCAGATCCTTGATCAGCGCGACGGCGGGTTGATCCGTTTCGGCGCAGCGCTTCTTCAAGTCATAGACCAGGTTGCCGTCGGGCCCGCCGTGATGGTCCCAGCCGCGATGGTAGAGCTGCACGAAGCGGACGCCGCGCTCCACGAGCCGGCGCGCGAGCAGGCAGTTGTTGGCGAACGAAGCGCGGCCGGGCGAAGCGCCGTAGGCCTCGTGGGTCGCGGGCGACTCCTTCGAGATGTCCATGACCTCGGGCACGCTCGTCTGCATCTTGTAGGCGAGTTCGTAGGAGGCGATGCGGGTCTCGATCTCGGGATCCTTCAACACGTCGTAGCGCATCTGGTTGAGATCGCGGATGGCGTCGAGCGATTGACGGCGGCGCTCGCTGCCCATGCCGTGCGGATTGCCGACGTAGAGCACGGGATCGCCCTGCGACCGCATGGTCACGCCCTGGTGGACGGTCGGGAGAAAGCCGCTGCCCCAAGACGCGTTGGTCAACGGCTGGCCCACGCCGGTCATGAGCACGACGAACGCGGGCAGGTCCTTGTTCTCGCTGCCGAGACCGTAGCTGAACCACGAACCCATCGCGGGCCGACCGGCAAGCTGCGCGCCGGTGTTCATAAAGATCGTCGCTGGATCGTGGTTGAAGGCCTCGGAGTAGAAGCCCTGCACGAAGCAGACGTCGTCCGCGACGGTCTGGAGATGCGGCAACAGTTCGCTGAGCCAGACGCCGGACTTGCCGTATTGGGCGAACTTGTAGGGCGAAGCCAGGAGCTTGGCCTCCTTGCCGATCTGCGCGAGGCGGATGTTCTTCACGAGCTCCTCGGGCACTTGCTGGCCATCACGCTTCTGAAGCTCCGGCTTGCGATCGAAGAGATCAAGATGCGACGGCCCGCCGGACTGGAAGAGATAGATGATGTTCTTCGCCTTGGGCGCGAAATGCGGCTGCCCGATGATCGGCACCGCGCTGCCGGCGGCGAAGAGCTTGTCGTTGAACAGCGACCCCAGCGCCAACGCGCCCATGCCCGAGCCACACTGCTGGAGGAACCGGCGACGGGTGGTGGCGCGGAGGGAATCGAGAATCGGAGGAGGGAGGGAGTGCATGGCAGGGTGAAAAGTATTCGGTAGACAGTCTTCAGTCTTCAGTCGCCCGTGGGTGCTTCTGCGCAATAGTAACGGGCGGATTCATCGGGCAGGACGCCGCCGCGGCAAAATGAAGAGGACCGTTCCATCATACTGCCCAGCATCCGGCCGATCTCTTCACAGCGTCCGAGCATTCGGGCGTAGTCCAGTGCCGAAAGGTAGCCGTCGTCTTTGGCCGTCTCCAACCAGTGCTGTGTTTCCATTTGTCCAGCGTCGGCATCGCTGAGCCTGGAAACGAAGTGTCGTTCGAAGGCGCGTTTCGCCCATGACTCGGCGATCTGTGCCCCTATGGAACGGGCTGAACGGCGGATCTGATCAGTCAGCGAAAAGCGCTCTTCGGACGGAAACGTCTTTGAGACCTTGAACACCTCGCGCGAAAGCTGGCGTTGCCTCTGATAGACGAGCAGCTCGCGAAAGCTCTTTGCATAGGGAAGCGTAGTCGAATTCATGGCGTTCTCCACGGAGACTGAATTCTGATCACTGACAACTGAACACTCTGTTTTTCACCCTTTCGTCAGCGTTTCATCCAGGTTGAACAACACGTTCGCCACCATCATCCAGGCGGCGAGCCGGCGTTGGTCGATACTGGCGGGCCGGTCGGCAGAACCGACGGCGATGAATTGCTCGGCCGACTTGGGTTCACCGGCAAAGCCGCTTTGCTGCTGTCGCACGAATGCGAGCAATCGGGCCTTCTCCAGGTCAGTGGGAGAGCGGTCCACGCTTGCTCGGAAGGCGAAGACGATCCGTTCTTCATCAGTGCGGCCGCCTTCCGTGAGGATGCGCTGGGCGAAGACACGGGCGGCTTCCAGCAAAGTCGGTTCGTTCAGGCCGGCGAGCGCCTGCAATGGCGTGTTGGTGCGCGGGCGGCGGGCGGCGCAGACTTCGCGGCTGGGGGCGTCGAAGGTGGCGAACGTCGGGTAGGTGCAGACGCGGCGCCAGAAGGTGTAGACCGCGCGGCGATACAGATCAGGCCCCTCGCTGACGGGCCATTCGTCCATGCCGATCTCGGGCCGGAGGAACCCGATCTCCTTCCACAGATTCGGCACCTGCACGGGATAGACGCTCGGGCCGCCGACCTTGGGATTCAGCAGGCCGCTGACCGCGAGCGCGTGGTCGCGGATCATTTCGGCATCCATGCGGAAGCGCGGGCCGTGTGACAAAAGCCGATTGTATAAGTCCTTCTCCTGCCGGGTCGCGTCGGTGACGGCGCTCTGGCGATAAGTGGCCGACAGGACGATCAGCTTCTGCATGGCTTTCACGTCCCAGCCGGTGCGGATGAATTCGGTCGCGAGCCAATCGAGCAGCCCGGGATGCGACGGCGCTTCGCCCTGGCGGCCGAAGTCCTCGCTGGTCTTGACCAGACCGGTGCCGAAGCAGCGTTCCCAGAAATGGTTCACCGTGACGCGGGCGGTCAACGGATTGGCGGGATCGACCAGCCACTGGGCGAGCGCGAGACGGTTGGCGGGTTCATTGCCGGGCAACGGCGGCAAGAAAGCGGGAACTCCGGGCGTGACGTCCTTGCCCTTGGTCAGGAAGTCGCCGCGCATCTGGATATAGGATTCGCGCGGTTCCGCATTGGTCCGCTCCTGCATGACGAGCGTGGTGAAATTCTGGGCGGCGATCCGCTTCTGTTTCTGCTCCAGCCGGTAGATTTCACGCTCAAGCGAACGGACGGTTTCGGACGAGGAACGATGGGCTTCGGCCAGCAATGCGACCTGCTCCGGAGCGCGCTTCGCCCGGTTTGTCGTGAGGGCGTCCCGGACTTCTTCGGACACGGGCCACAGCGCGGCCGGATCCTTCTCCGTGGTGACGGAGATGCGGAAGCGCCCGATGCAATGGCTGTTGCCGTGGTAGTGGTCGAAGCGGAACGAAAGCCGGCTGCCGCCCGGGTAACCCGCCGACTGTTTGAGACGGGCGACGAGGAAATGGCGTTCGCCGAACTTCGGGCCGATGGCCCAGCCGGTCTTGGGATTCCGGTCCACGGCGTGTTCGGCGCGGTAGTATTCCTGCTCCCAGTCCGCCGTGGCGCCGGAGAAGACGATGTTGGTGCTGGCGGGGCGCGCTGCCTCGTTGAGCGGCGTGGCGCTCATGCCGAATTCATCGAGGATGAAGTTGCCCGTCTCCCGCCAGCGACCGGGGCCGTTCTTCGGCAGGCTGGGATCGGGAAGCACTTCCAGGAGGACGGCGGTGATTCCGGCGAGATCGGTACCCGCGTCCACCGTGATGGTGTCGTAGATCGGGTTCACACCAAACCCGAGCAACGAGCCGTCGGGCAGATTCGTGAAGCTGGATCCACCGGTGGAATTGGCATTCGTCAGGTTCAGCACGCGCCAGACGTCGCCCTGTTTCGCGACTGAGTTCTCCCACATTTTCTGTTCCGTCCCGAGCCGGACGGCGGCCATGGCAAGATCCTGTTTGGACTGCTTCAGCCGCTCGCCGATGTAGTTTTCCGTCTCGCTCAGATCGGGCTTCGGCACCTGGACGTTCGGACCGAGACTATAGTTGCCCGCATCGGTCGTGTTGTTGAAGACGGCGTAGAGGCGGTAGTAGTCCTCATGGGTGATCGGGTCGTATTTGTGCGTGTGGCACTCGGCACAGTTCAACGTGAGTCCGAGCCAGGCCGAGCCCAGCGTGGCGACGCGATCCTTGACCGCCTTGACCCGGTATTCCTCCGGATCGCCCCCGCCCTCGTCGTTGACCTTGGTGTTGCGGTTGAAGCCGGTGGCGATCCTTTGCTCCAAGGTCGGGTTCGGGAGGAGATCGCCGGCGAGCTGCTCGATGGTGAACTGGTCGAAGGGCTGGTTCCGGTTGAACGCGTTGATGACCCATTCGCGATAGGGCCAGACCGAGCGGGCGAGATCGACCTGGTAGCCGTTGGAATCGGCGTAGCGGGCGAGATCCAGCCAGCCGCGCGCCATGTGTTCGCCGTAGTGGGGAGATGCGAGGAGTCGATCGACGAGCTTGGCATAGGCATCGGGTGAGGCGTCTCTTTCGAACGCCTCCACCTCGGCCCACGAAGGCGGCAGTCCGGTCAGATCAAGCGACACGCGGCGAATGAGAGTGGCGCGGTCCGCCTCGGGCTGCTGGGTCATGCCCTCCTTTTCCAGACGAGCCAGAACAAATTGGTCGATGGCGTTGTGGACCGGTGTCGAGGCCGACTTGACCTGGGGCGGCTCGGACCGGACGGGCGCGAGAAAGGACCAGTGCCGCGTGGCATCCACTTCCGGCCAGACCGCTCCCTCGGCGATCCAACGGCGAAGCGCCGCGATCTGCCCCGGATCCAGCCGTTCACCCTTGGGCGGCATGAACTCATCCGAATCGGTCGAGGTGACGCGGAAGAGAAGCTCGCTGTCCTCCGGCTTGCCGGGCACCACGGCGATCCGGTCCGACTTGGCGGGCTTCATCGCGGCGGCGCGGGAGTCGAACCGCAGATTGGCCTTCTGCTTGTCGGGCCCGTGGCACTCGTAGCAGCGCTTGATCAGGATGGGCTCGATCTCCTTGGCGAAATCCGTCGCCGCCGACGCGACGGACCCGGACAATGCCAGGGCGACGGGGAGCAGCAGGGAGAGCACGGCTCTTCGTCGAAAAAACGGGGATGAAAAACAAACGCGCATGGCTCGGAAAATCTGGGGAGATTTTCCGAGATCGCGACAGAAAGGCGAGGCCCGAAACTGGGGGCGTTCGAGAGCCCTCCGCCGCCCCGCCCTCCTTGCTTGCCGCGACCGGACAGACTCACGGTTGCCGGTTGACGGTCCGGGCCGGACTGCCAACTTCCTCCCCGTGACTGGACCCCTTTCCGTTCCGTTCCGGACCCTGCGCGTTGCGACGGGGCTCCTCTGCCTTCTCTTCACCACCCTGCTGACCGCCCAGGAACTGCCCGTGCAGGAGCACGTGTTGTCCAATGGCATGAAGCTGCTCCTCGTCCACCGCGACGGGGAACCGAACGTGGCCGGCGGCTGGGTCGCGCATGTGGGCAGCTCCAACGAACGGCCCGGCATCACCGGCATCGCCCATCTCTTCGAGCACATGATGTTCAAGGGCACCCCGACCATCGGCACCAAGGACTACGCCAAGGATCAACAGATCATGGCCGACCAGGAACGCGTCCGGGACCAGATGCGGGAAGAGGAGCGCAAGGTCCGTGCGGAATATCGTCGGGGCGAGATCGACGACCCCTCGAAATACGAGAACATGACCCCGCGCTGGAAGGAGCTGGAGAAGGAGTTCAAGAAGCTGATCGAGGACCAGCGCTCGGTTCTGGTGAAGAACGAGTTCGACCAGATCTACACGGCGGCCGGCGGCTCGGGCATGAACGCCTTCACCACGGAGGATCTTACCGCCTACTTCATCACCGTGCCGGCCAACAAGCTGGAGCTGTGGTTCTGGATGGAATCTGAACGGCTGCTGCACCCGGTCTTCCGCGAGTTCTACGCCGAGCGGGACGTGGTCTTCGAGGAACGGCGGATGCGGACCGAATCCACGCCGTTGGGCAAGTTCGGCGAAGAGTTCAACTCCATGGTCTGGGAGTCCCACCCCTACAGTTGGCCCGTCCTCGGGTGGCCCTCGGACATCCCCTCGATCTCGAAAAGCGACGCGGACAAGTTCTACGCGCTCTATTACCAGCCGCAGAACCTCACGGCCATCCTGGTGGGCGACTTCGACCCGGCGAAGACGCTGGCCTTGGCGGAGGAATACCTCGGTCGCATCCCCAAGGGCGACAGGCCCGCGCCCGATGTCGTGACCCTGGAGGTGAAGCAGGAAGCCGCAAAGCGCATGGACGCCGCAGCCGAGACCAATCCGCAGGTGGACATCGTCTGGCACAGCGTTCCCTTCCGCCACAAGGACTCCTACGCGCTCGACGTGTTGGCCCAGTTGCTCAACGGCCGCACCGGCCGCTTCTACAAGGGGCTGGTCCTGGGCTCGAAGGTCGCCACCGCCGCCTACGCCCAGCAGCAGTCGCAGAAGTGGGCCGGCCTCTTCAATGCCGGCGGCGAGGTCGCGGACGGCTTCAAGCCCGACGATCTGGAGAAGGGCCTCTATGCCGAGCTGGAAAAGCTCAAGACCGAGCCCGTGCCCGCCCTCGAACTGCAGAAGGTGAAGAACCAGTTCGCCGCCGCCCAATATCGCAAGCTCTCGGCCAACATGCCCATCCTCTACCAGTTGATGTTCAGCGAGGGCTCCGGCACCTGGCGCGAAATCAACGACGAAGGCCCGCTGCTCCAGGCCGTCACCGCCGAAGACGTGGTGCGCGTGGCGAAGAAGTATCTGACCGCGGAGAACCGCAGCGTGGCCACCTACACCCGGAAAGCCGGCACCACCACCGACGCCGACGCCGACCTCACCGGTCTTTCTCCGGAGCAGAAGCCCGTCGTCCACAAGTTCATGGCCTTCATCTCCGGCGTCACCGATGTCGCCCAGCTGGAGAAACAAAAGGCCGACTTCGCAGGACGCCTCAGCGCCGCCAACGACAAAAGCAAGCCCTTCATCACGATCATGCTGAAGAAGCTCGATGCCCGGATCGCCGAACTGAAGAAGTAACCTCCCAGCCCAGATCTTCCCCGACATGAAATCCCTTCTTCGCCTCGGACTCGCCGCCCTGACCGCCGCCCACGCGCTCCACGCCGCCGACATTCCCGACCGGCCGGAAAAGCTCGTCTACCCGCCGTTGACCTACAATCCGCCGAACCCGGCGGACTACCGCGTCGCGCTCAAGTCCGGCCCGGTCGCCTACGTCGTGCCTGACCACGAGCTGCCGTTGGTTTCCATCAACCTCTCCATCCGCACCGGTCAATACCTGGAGCCGGCAGGCAAAGAGGGCGTCGCCGGCATGGCCGGCTATCTCATCGCCCGCGGCGGCACCGCTTCGAAGTCGGCGGAGGATCTCGAGGAACAGCTCGCCTTCCTGGCCGCCAACTTCGGCAGCTCCGTCGGCGACGACCAGGGTTCGGTGTCGATGAACCTCCTGTCCAAGGATCTCGACGAAGGGCTCGGCATCCTGCGCGACGCCCTCACCCAGCCGCGCTTCCAGGAAGACAAGATCACCCTCTACAAGCAGCAGACTTTGCAGGCGATGAAGCAGCGGAACGACGAGTCCGCCGGCATCGAAGCCCGCGAGACCTCCTACCTGGCCTACGGTGAAAATTTCTGGGCCAACCGTCTCCCGACCCAGGCGTCGATCGAAGGGATCACCAAGGAGGACCTGCAGGCGTTCCACCGCCGCTGGTTCGCCCCGCAAAACTTTGTCGTGGCGGTCAACGGCGACTTCGACCGCGACGCCATGGTGGCCAAGCTGGAGAAGCTCTTCGCCGACTGGCCGTTCCAGGGCGAAGCCCCGCCGCCGGTGCTGGCCGATCCCACGATGGCCGCACCGGGCGTCTATCTGGTGAACAAGGACGTCAACCAGGGCCGCGTCACCATGATGATCCCCGGGATGAAGCGCGACGACCCGGACTTCGTGGCCATGCGGGTGATGAACTACATCCTCGGCGGCGGCGGCTTCACCTCGCGCCTCGTCAACCGCATCCGCTCCGACGAGGGCCTGGCCTACTCGGTCCGCTCCAGCGTGCCCGGCGGCGTCTATTATCCGGAACCCATCAGCACCAGCTTCCAGTCCAAGTCCCCGACCGTGGCCTACGCCATGTCGATCGTGGAGCAGGAGGTGGAGAAGATCCGCCAGAAGCCGGTCGACGAGGAGGAGATCGACACCACCAAGAAATACTTCACCGAGGTGTTCCCGCGCATGTTCGCGACGAAGGGCGCCGTCGCCGGAACCTTTGCCCAGGACGAATTCACCGGCCGCTACGCGAAGGAGCCGGACTTCTGGAAGACCTACCGCGACCGGCTCAACGCCGTGACCCGCGCCGACGTCCAACGCGTCGCCGAGAAGTGGCTCTCCACGAACCATCTCGTCGTCGTGATCGTCGGCCAGAAGGAAGACATCGAGAAAGGGCACCCGACCCACGACGTCACGCTCAAAAGCTTTGGCCCGGTCACAGAAGTGCCGCTGCGCGATCCGCTGACGCTGAAGCCGATGACCGGCCCAGCAGAGACGAAATCGAACTGACGGCGCAACGGGCGTCCGGCCGGTTCCCTGGAAAGACAGGCTCATGCGACTGCTCCCCTTGCTCAGAAAGGCGACCTTCCTCGCCACCGCTTCGGCGGCCTTCTCCTCCATGGCGGCCCTGCGACCGACCGGCCACGGTTTCAGCACGCGTTCGGAGACCCTCGCGCCGCACGCGATGGTCTGCACCAGCCAGCCGCTCGCCACCCAAGCCGCGCTGGACGTCCTCCAGGCCGGCGGTTCGGCGGTGGACGCCGCCATCGCGGCCGACGCCTGCCTGGGTCTGATGGAACCGACCGGGGCCGGCGTGGGCGGCGACCTGTTCGCCCTCGTCTGGGATCCCGCGACGAAGAAGCTCCATGGCCTGAACGCCAGCGGGCGTTCCCCCTATGATCTGACGTTGGCCGAACTTCAAAAACGCGGCCTGACGAACATCCCCAGCTTCGGCCCGCTCCCGGTGACCGTCCCCGGCTGCGTCGATGGCTGGTTCACGCTGCACGCCCGGTTTGGCCGCGTGCCGATGGCGACGAATCTCGCCCCGGCCATCCGCTATGCGCGCGACGGCTTCCCGCTCACCGAGGTGATCGCCGAGGGTTGGGCCCGCAATGTCCGAATCCTCGCCGCGTATCCGAACGTGACGGATCTCTGGGCGCCGAACGGCCACCCGCCCGCGAAGGGCGAGATGTTCCGCAATCCGGCGCTCGGCGACACCTTGGAGAAGATTTCCACCGGCGGACGCGTCGCCTTCTATCGGGGCGACATTGCCCGGACGGTCTCGGCCTTCATCAAGGCGCAAGGCGGCTACCTCGGCGAACGCGACTTCGCGGACCATCGCTCGGAATGGGTCGAGCCGATCTCCACGACGTATCGCGGCTACGAGGTCTGGGAACTGCCACCGAATGGGCAGGGCCTTTCCGTGCTGCAAATGCTGAACATCCTCGAGGGCTATGATCTCAAGGGCCTGGGCTTCGGCAGCACCGCGGCGATGCACGCCTTCATCGAAGCGAAGAAGCTGGCCTTCGAGGACCGCGCCCGGCTCTACGCCGATCCTGATTTCTACAGGACGCCGATCGCCGAACTGAACTCGAAAGGCTACGCCGCCAAACGCCGCGCGCTCATCCAACCGGACCACGCCGCCCGCCGGTATGACTCCGGCGTTCCCGCGTTGCGGACCAGCGACACTGTCTATCTCTGTGTCGCCGATGCGGGCGGCATGATGGTGTCGTTCATCCAGAGCAACTACCGCGGCATGGGCAGCGGCATGGTGCCTCCCGGCCTGGGGTTCGGCCTCCAGGACCGCGGTGAATGCTTCGATCTCAAGCCCGGCCGGCCCAACAGCTACGGCCCGCACAAGCGCCCGTTCCACACGATCATTCCCGGCTTCGTGACCAAGGCCGGCGAGCCCTACATGGCCTTCGGAGTGATGGGGGGCGACATGCAGCCCCAAGGCCACGTGCAGGTGTTGATCAACCATATCGACTTCGGGATGAACCTCCAGGAAGCCGGCGACGCACCGCGCATCTACCACACCGGTTCCAGCGAACCCACGGGCGAGGAAATGACCGACGGAGGAACCGTGAATCTTGAGGCGGGTTTTCCGGCCGAATCCATCCGGGATCTCCACAAGCTCGGCCACCGGATCTCCGCCACGAGCATTGCCGCCTTTGGCGGCTACCAGGCGATCAAGTGGGATCCGACGAACCGCGTGTGGATCGGCGCGAGCGAATCGCGCAAAGACGGAATGGCGGCGGGTTATTGACCGAAGCCACGGCCGCAAGAATGCGGATCAGAGGGTGACGGGCATGTTCGTCGTGCCCGCCGCGAGGATCTGCCACGAACCCCGGATGAGCGTGCGGACCTGGGGCGTGGCGGGAGGAAGCCTGGTGGGATCGAGGAAGTTCAGGTCGAAGGCCCAGTTCCGGTTCGGCGCGGTATAGATGTTGCCGCCGTAGAGCCATTTCCCGGTGGCGTATTTGCTGGAGAACATGACGACCATCGAGCCGTTGTAGGTCATGTTCTTGCCGCTCCAGTTCTCAAGGAAACGGGGATAGTTCTCCACTCCGCCGCTGTAGCTGAGGTAGGTGGGCGTCTCGACGATGCCGGCGAGGAACGCCGCGTTGACCGTGGTATCGCCGGCGATGGGAAGAACCAGGATGCTGGTGAGGTCGGTCCAGTTTTGGGAGAGGACTGTGATGGCGTCACCCACGAGGGAAGCGGGCTTCGTATTGAGCGTGTTCGTGGTGCCCTGCTCGGTGGTGGTGGGGGCGTTGAAGTGGCCCTGCACATACATCGGCCGGAAGGTGGCGACGGTGAGACCGCCCGCGGGCAGAATCGCCCCGTTTTGTACGCGCACCGCGTTCAACTGGCCGATGGGCAGCGTACGGGTGTCGTTCACGTAGACCACGTAGCCCGCACCGGCGGCGCTGGTGCGCAGGCTCGGATTCGAGTTGATCAGGTTGATGACGTTCGTGAGGGAGCTGACACTGACGTCGACGGGCCGGGCGATCTTGAGCTCGCGATTGTCGACGAAGGAGGCGTTGGTCTTCACCAAGTTGTTGATGATCGTGGTGTTCGTCGTGATCTTCGTCAGAGGAGACGCCGCATTGGGACCCGAGGTGATGGTGATGGCGTTGTTGGTGACGTTGATGACGATGTCGGCCTTGTTGTAGAGCCGCTGCTGGCCCATGGCGGAAGTCAGGCTCTCCGATGCGGGCGGCACCTCGATGATCGCCCGGACGGCGGCGGCGGTGTTGTTGGTCCCGATCGGAAGGGTCAAGGCGGCGACCTTCGCGTCCTTCGATCCCTTGTAGACCTCCGTGCCGGAGGACGCGCTGCGGCTGTCGCCCGGAGCCTTGCCGCTGTTGATCTGGCCGACGGCGGTCACATCGCTGTTAAAGGTGAGCGTCGCCCCCGGATCGACGTAGATGCCGGCGTTGGAGTGGACCCGGCCGTTGACCGCCATGTTGGCGCCCGGCTGGATCTCCATGTTGAGATTGTAGAAAATGGCAAACTGGTAGACCGGCACCGTGGCCACCTGCACCTCCTGGGCGATGGCTCCAAAGTTGGCGGAAGCGGACGTGTTGCGGGCGTTCGAGATCACCCGGTAGGTCGAGGCCATGCCCCGGAGCCCCGAATACTGGGACGCGAGATTGGTGTAGACGTTGGCATATCCCCGGGCCACGTAGGTGCGGGCCACGGCGCCGGCCGCGTTGTTGAATTCGTAGTCGTCCCAGGCCGTCGTCTCGGCCGGGGTCGGCACCAGGAGCCGGTAGTTCGCCAGGTTCGCATACACCGCCGCCTCGCCGCCGGCCTGGAAGTCCGACGCGACCTGCGACAACACTTTTTCCGTCGCCGCCTCCGCCGCCAACTGCGAGGAGAAAAACTGGTTGTTGCGTTCGATGAGCCGGGTGTTCGTGTTGGACCAGCTCATCAGTCCGGCCAGCGTGACCAGGCTGATCGCGGCGAAGCCCACGACCAGGACGAGCGCGTAGCCGGATTTCCTCCGGAGACCGGAGAAAGGTTGCAGATGGGTCTTCATGTCATTCGAGGGATCGCCGGGTGATCCGGGTGCGCAGTTGGTAGAAGTCGTAGAGTCCGCCGGACCCGATCGCCACGGCGGGATACTGGAGCTGGTAGAACTGCAGAGTCAGACCGATCACCCGGTTGTTCTGGTTGTTGGTGAGAGTGTTTCCAAGGTGGTCCTCGGCCGCGAAGACCACGGTGTTGCTGACCGCGTTGGCCACCACGCTGGCGTAGTTCAGGCCGTTGGTCGTCCGCTTCAACCGACGATCCGATCCATCCCAGAAGTAGCGTATGAACGCGTTCGTCGCAGAGGTCGGATAGATCTGGATCGCGTTCCCCCTCTGGGCCGAGCCCGTTCCGATCCCGACGAAGGACCCAAGACCGCCCGTGCCGATCTTGATGGTCTTGGCCGTGCGGATCTCCTCCGTCAGCATCCCCACCGCGCGGCGCGCCTCGTCGCTCGCCCCGAGCTTCGAACGCGCCAACTGGAACATCTTCAGCCCATAGATGTGGCTGGCGATGACCCCGCCGATGACGAATATGAAGATCACCATCGTCACCATGAACTCCGGCAGCGTGAACGCGGCCATGCCACGGATGCTTCCCTGTAGCGGGGCCTGTCGCGGTGAAATGTTCATTGGTCGGGGGCCCGGTAGGTGATGACCGTGTTCGTGAACAGGCCACGGCTGAGGAAGCCCCAGACGCAGTCCACCTGGACGGCCTTGAGAGGCGGGTTCGCGCTCACGCTCCAGATGGAGGTGTAGTTCGTGGCGTAGACAAAAGTAATGTCGTTGGTCCGGGCATAGGCCGTCAGGGCCGCCGCCGCCGCCAGGGTAGCGGGGAATTGAGCCGCCAAGCCGCTCGCGTCCCCGTTCGCCGTCACCGGGATGTCGAGGATGTTGACCACTGTCGGGAAATTGGCCGAAACCAGTTCGTCGACCGTGGGAGTGGCCAGCCTGTCCCACTTGGCCGCCCGGGCCTGCTCCAGCCGCTGCACCGCCAACGACTGCGCCGCGAGATTGTAGGCCGACCATTCGGCTCGTTTCGCGGTGAAGACGTAGCCCTCGACGATTCCGAGAATGGAGATGGCCGACACCGCCAGGGCGATGACCACCTCGATCAGTGAAAACGCCTCCGAACCCCGGTTCAAAGGGGGTTTCCCATCACGAATATGTAGTCGAATGATCATTGAACTGCACGAAACCAACCGCTCCCAGTCCATCGGACGGGAGCTTTTGCAACTTTAAGAACGATGCAGGGCACGTGCCACGGTTCTGAACGCTCCTGCACCCCCTCGGAACCGCCGCTTTCCCCCAAAAAAAGTCGTCTCCCTTGTAACAATCGGCTACCCGACCTCGTTGTCTGGGCAGAACGAATGATTCGAGAGCTGGAATTCAAGCTTCTGTGCCATCGCCACCGCGACGAGATCTACCGCTATGCGCGGTCGATTCTCGGCAACGGCGCCGATGCGGAAGACGCCGCTCAAGAAGCGCTCTTCCGGCTCTGGAAGAACATCGCGGACGTCCCGGTTCTCCACGCCCGGCCCTGGCTCTTCCGCACCACCCGCAATCTCTGCCTCGACCAGATCCGCCGCCGCAATGCCCGCTACTCCCCCGTCAGCGTGGCCGACGACACTCTGGAAGCCGTGCCCGACGACTCGGTCGCGGATCCCGTCCAGCAGGCCGACTCCGCGTTCCACACCGGCCGCCTGAACACCGCCATCCAGCGCCTCCCCGAAACGCTGCGCAGCGTCTTCGTGCTCTATGAACTCCACGACCTCCGCTACCGGGACATCGCCGAGACGCTCGGCCTCCCGCTCAACACCGTGAAGGTCTACCTCTCCCGCGCCCGCGCCCGTCTCCAGCAACTTCTCACCGAGGACCCCACATGGACGAAGAGCTGAAACAACTGAAAGTGGAGCTTCGGCGCCTCAAGTGCCCGCCGACCGTGCTCCAAAATGTCCAGAGCCGGATCGACGCCGACCCCGAACACCGGACCCGTCGTTCATGGCTCAACGCCGCCGCAATCGCGCTCGTCGTGCTCGCCATCACCATCGGAATCAGCCTGCGGCCGGATCGGACCCTGCCTCCCTTGGCCGACGCGCCGACCCTGACCCACCAGGAACAACTGGCCGTCTTCGAAGAAGCCCGGTTGACCTTCGCCGTCTTCGGCTACGCCCTCCAACACGCCGTTGATCGCGGCGAACCCATCCTTCTCCGGGACGCCGTCCTCCCGCTCCGCAACACCTTCATCCAGACCAAGAACAAACTCACTGATCCCCAATGAAAACAAACCTCCTCCATTCCTGGCGCCTCCTGGCGCTCCTTGTCGCCCTGCCGCTCGCCGCCCTTGCCCAGTCCGATGTGGAGAAGAGCCCAGCGTATCTCCCGATCGACAAGGTCATCGACACCAAGACGATTACTCCGTCCGTCAACGTGAACCTCCCCCGCTTCCTGCTCATGGACGTGGCCGCGGGCTTCGACGGCAGCACCAACGATCCCCTCGCCGGTACCGGCATCGACTTCAAGGACCTGGTCAAGGACGTGAAGCTGATCCGCCTCATGATCATCGAGAACAACAAGGACCACCATGACGAGATCGCCAAGGGCGTCGCCGAACTGCGCGCCGTCCTCCGCGACAAATGGACCGCCATCGTCAACGTCCCCGACGGCGGCGTCGGCGTCTACGCCATCGGCGACGCCTCCGGCGACGGCATGGCCGGCGTGGCCGTCATCATCTACGACGGCGACGACGCCATCATCGGCAACATCGTCGGCAAGGTCTCCATCGGGAAGCTGCTCAAGATCGCCAGCCAGTTCAAAGGCCTGCCGCCGCAATTCATGGAGAAGTTGATGAACGCGACGAACGCGCCCACCCAGGCCGGCTCGAAGAAAGAGAGCGACAAGACGCCGCCGTCCGAGGACCCAGCAGCAGCCAAGGAGTCCGCCAAGGCAAAGTAACGAAAACAACAACCTCCTCGCCCAGACTCAACCTCGCAGCCGCCGGCCCTCGCAAAGGGCCGGCGGCTTTCTTGTCGGCGCCGGGCACCAGTCTCCGGATCCCATCCCGCTGGCCCCCTCGGC
>JBBQXJ010000002.1:0-137643 GCA_038209745.1 Verrucomicrobiota bacterium | reverse complement strand
GATGAAGTTGCCGGTGTTCGTCCCGATAGGATCCTTCCAAGTGTTGTCATCCACCGGCCACCAAGCCGCCAAAGGCTCGTCCCTCACCCCCATCGTCAAGGAGTAGGTGGTTCCCGGCACCGTCGCGAGATTGGTCCGGATGACACCGTCGGCCAAGGCCAGCACGTTGGAACCGGAGTAGCGCAGGGCGACGTTGCTGACGACCGTGACACTGTTCGCGAGGATGTTCCATTGCGCGACCTGGCCCGGTGCGGCCACGGTGCCGACGGCGCTTTCCTCGAAGTCGGACAACACGAGATGGTTGGTTGTCGGAAGCAAGGTGAAGCCCTCGACGCCGGCGAAGCGGGCCACTTCCATCGCAGTGGTCCCCTCGGTGAAGACTCCCGCGAAGCCGCTGGAGCCCTGACCACGGTTCTCCATCAAAAGAGAGCGGACGCCCGACGGGCTCACCAAGGAGAAGCTGAGATCAGACAGGCGCGGATGCTGGACCTTCAATCCCATCTGCATCCCGACGATACGGCCCTGGTTGGTCACGGTTAGAACCGACTTCGTCAGCGCATCGTCGAGCAGCGCCGTCGAGTTGGTCATTCCGGGATTCGGCGTGAAGAGCCCTCCAAGCAGCAGGTCCAAGCTAAACCGATAGGTCACGCTGATCGGAAACGGATTCGGATTGAACAGACCGGCATAGTAGGGGGCGGGACGCAGGGGAGGTATGTCGCCACGACTGATGGAGTTTATTCCACCCGGAGGAACGATGTTCACATACTTGTCGTAGTCCGCAGCGGTCGGCGGATGCTCGGCCCGGAGATAGGTGTCGACGGGTCCCGGAGCGTTTCCGTCGTAGGAAACGATCAGATTCAACCGATCCGCCTCGGGCGGAACGTCGATCAGGTCGTAGTACCAACGGTTCGGCAGGATCGTGACCTTGATGACGTTCGTGTTAACCAGTTGTGGGTAGATCTTGATGGTCGCCCGATCCAACCGACCGGTGTGATTCAGCGAGTTGTCGACCACGGTGAAGATCCAAGGTTGACCGGCTTGGAGCCCCCAGAATCCGCGCAGATCACCCGGGCCGTCGGGCGGGATTGCGCCAAAGATCTCCCCGGAATTGGAGTCATCATAGATGATCCGCCGGAATCCGGGGGTGTTGTTCAGATTGAAGCTGTGGTTGTTCAACACCGAGAACTTCCGCTCATGCGAGAGGTTGCCGAAAAGGTCGCCGAAATTCTCGTGGTAGAACTCGTTGGTGACCACGACACGACGGATAATATCCTTTTCGCCGAAGGCCGGAAACACGATGAACCGGATGCTTGGATTGTCGGACGTGCCATCGGGCAGGGCCGCCAGCCGGGGGAAACCATTCAGAATCAGATTCCCCTCGGCGTCGCGCCTGCTGAACGGGTCGATGGAGGCCACCGCGAACAGGTTGAAGTCGGAGGCCTGTTGGTCTTCCGACTTGACCCCGATGTAGTAGACGTCGCCCTTTTGCGAGTTGTTGGTCGTGATGACTTCGGTTCCGCCCCGCTGGAGGGATTTCCAAGAGCCAGCCAAAGCGGCCGGATTCAAATTGGTGAGGCCAGGATTCTGCGAAACGTAGAGATCGATGTCCGCCTCTCCGTTGGCCCGTTCCGTCGACAGATTCGGAGGAAAAAAGGTGACGAACCCGACGTTGGTCGCCCCGGCGATGTCGTTCGTGAAACGGTAGAAACGCCACTGGTTCGCGACGCCTCCTCCAGGACCACCGGCGCCGAGCGGCGCATTCGCTCCGACCCGCTGACCGGTCAGGGCGATCGAATTGGAAATGGTCAGCACGAGAGGCGCGGCCTGAGTGGTCAAAGCCGGGATTCCCGAAAGGCCGAATGGCGAGGTCAAGGCAGTGTCCCCGGAGGAAATCACGAGGGCAAAGTCCTGCTTGGTTCCATTGGTCTGGCCCGTGACGGCGTTCACGTTGACCCGCTTGCCGCGGACGGTGACGACGTAGTTCGAGGCCAATGGGGCCGGGAGGTAGACGTTTTCCACATTGTTGATGAGATCGCTCTCATCAAGCCCTTTCGGGGATTCGACGGTGTATTGGCTGCCGGACGGGAAATTGTTTCCAAAGATGGCGGCGCCAGTGGCCATGTTGGTCACCACCAGGTCCAGATCGTTGACCAGTTTGGCTCCCACGATCGGGTTCCCCGGGGGATCGGTCCATACGAGGGTGATGCGCAGCGGGACGGCCTTGGCTTCTTCCGACGGAGTGATGGTGCGGCTGAACTGCTCGCCGGTCGCCAAGGCGTTGGTCGGGCTCTGGTCGAAAAGCCGCACCGGCCAGGTCGACTCGGGAGCGGACTCGAGGATCGCCGGAAGCGTGTTGGTCAACTGGGGGACACCCCAGCCCTGATGATTGACCAAGCCGCCCGGATTGAAGTCGTAGAAGACCGAGCTGCGTCGGGCTCCGTTGATGAGGAGCGCCTTCATCATCGCGGGACTGTTCGTCCGCCCAAGCCGGGTTTCAAAGAATTCCTGGACCAAGGCCAACATTCCCGACACGACCGGGGCGGACATGCTGGTGCCGGAGTCGTAGCGGTAATAAGGACCCAGCGGCGCGTTCAACTGGGCCAGGACGTCATAATAGTCCCCGCTTTCGCTTTCCAAAGTGACGGCCGTGCGGACGTCGAAGGAGATTCCCACCCTGTTCGTGTTCACGACCGAATAAAAGACCAGACCCGGAGCGATGTCGGCCGGAACTTGAAGGAGGACCTGGTTTGTCCCGCGCACCTGAATTGGTGGGTTGCTCGAACCCGCGGCGATCTGCAGAGGGAAGACAACCGGCCCGGACTGGGCCAGCGGAAGGGTCGAGATGGAGATTTCCTTGCCGTTCGCGGGAATCGTCACTGCGTAGACGTTGGTCTGTCCTGGTTCCAGATGTTGCCCCGTGGTTTCCGAGAAGCGGTAGGAAGGGAATCCGGTTGGCTCCGCATAATTGGTGGCCCGGGTGGACACCATGAAGCTGCCGGGAGCCACCAGATCCGGCTTGTACCTTCCAAACTCCCCCTCGACGCCAATTCCGGTGTTGCCCCGGCTGGAGAAGGGGGAGACTTGGTAGTCGCTGTCCGTTTCGGCGAAGAAAAAGTCGTTGGTCACTCCGTTTATAGCGACGCTGTTCGTGATCTCCCGCAATTGGTCGAGGGCCCCGACAGCGATGACGTTCTTGGCCGTTGCCGGCGAGATGATGGTGTCGGGCACGCCGGTTGATCCGCTGGCGCTGCCGTTTCCGCCGTCACCGGCTGCAAACACGTAGAGAACTCCCTGGGAACCCGGTTTCTCCGGAAGCGAATCCCGGGTTGCCGCGTCGAAACTCGCCGAAGAGGACGTGTAGTCGCGCGACCCGCGATAGCCCCAGCTGTTGTTCGAGATGAAGATGTTGGTCCGGGCGGTCGCCTCCTGCAGGAACGTGTCGGTGCGAAATGATCCTGAGATCGGATCAACAGGCAGCGGATAGACCGATGCCCCGGGAGCCATTCCCCGATAATTGGCATTGGCCAACGACCCCAGGGCATTGGTGCCGCCGGGGAAGCTGGCACCTGTGGTGATCATGATTCCAGCGACGTGGGTGCCGTGCCCATCATAGTCGGAAAGAATGCTGCCTCCACGAGCGTCCAGAAATCCGGAATCAATCACCCGGCCCGTAAGATCGGGATGGCTGGCCTGGACTCCGGTATCGTTCAGTCCGATCACGACGTTGCTTCCGGTCAGTCCGAGCCAGTTGCCCGGCACGAACGAGTTGGAGGACACACCGACCCGGACCCGGGCCAGGTCGGTCAACAACATGCGTTCGGGGGCGTTTTCGATCGCCTGAACCGTTGGCTCCTGCGCCAGCGCCGCGATGGCTTGCGACGGACCCTTGACCGTGAGCAGATCACCAAATGGCGAGCGCTCGGACTGGGACACTTCAAAGCCCAAAGTGTGGATGGCATTCTTGGCTGCGGCATCGTCGCCCGCGTAGATCGTCACTTTCAACTGGGCCGTGCCAGGCTGAACGGTCGGCTGGAGGACCTCGGCGAGAAGGCCGGGCTCAAGCTTGAAATAGGGCTGGTAGGGCACGAGGGAGGCCACAGCCGGATCGGCCCCGAGAGCGGAGGCGACTTGCTCCGATGCCCGCACCAAATAGGCGTTGTTGGGAACATAGGAAACGATCTTTGCACCCGCCTGTTCCAGACTGCTCCGAAACGCGTCTGAGGTGTAGCCGCGCGCCTGGACAATGTAGCTGCCCGGAGCTCCCTTCAGCCGAAGGGATTCGGGGATCGCCAAAGCATCGGAAATCGAAGTGTCGATCAGGGCGTTCTCCAAAAGGATAGCCCGGTCGTTCCTCATCAGGGACCGGATTCCCGCAGAGGTGTTGCTGAGCCGGTGCTGAAGACGGCTGGGAATCTCGCCCACCGCTTTCTTCGCCAGAGCCTCACCGACTATTTTGGTCAACGCGATCGATCCGGTGGCTGTGCTGCCGACCTTTGCTTCCACCTGTTCCGTCGGGTTTGTGGCGGCGCTCCGCCTCTCGTCCCATCGACGGCTCAACCATAGGCAGACGATCGCCAAGATCAGCGACACCACGCTGATGACTGCCCAACTTCTCGAACGTAAATACTTCATACCTTCTCCAATCAGGTGTCACGGGATGTCAGTCCGTCGACAGAACGTCATACTTCTCGATCACGATCCGCGGTGCCTGCGGCGTGCCTTCCACGCGCATCAGCGCCCGGGTCACCACCTCGCCCGTGATCTGGTAATTGGTGACCATGTTGAGGAACCCGAAACGGTTCACCAGCGAAGCTTCGGCCGGTCTCAACGACTGGCCGTAAGTGTAGACCAAATAGCGGGGACTGCCCAATTGGACCAACGACAGGATCCGGCGCGGAATGCTCTCATACATCTCGTCCGTCAGACCGTGCTGAACGGCGGCGGAAGAAAGGTTCAGGAACGGCGACTGGGTCGTCAGCTCGGGCACCCCCAGGATTTCTCCCGCATAGCTGAAGAGCTGGCTATTGCCCGGCTTCCGGTTCCGGCGGTCGTTGATCGCGTCGACGATCCGATGCAATTGGGACGACGCCGGAAGGATCTGCTGCAATTGGAACGCCGGATCAATGTTGAGCGCCGGAGCCGGCGTCGTATTGGTCGCTGCCAGCACGCCACTCAGGACGGCAGACCATCCGGCGTAGTCCGACTGGTTGACCGACAGGAGTCCCCGCGCCGCTTCCTCGCTCGGGGCAGTCGTGAAGAGATCCGGCAAGCGCCAATCGTTGGTCGGATGGCTGATGACCGTGCCCGACCAGTCCCTCCATTGCTTCGCAGGGGCCACGTCGGCCTTCAAATAGATGGTCTGCCACGGTGTGCCGCGATGAATGCGCCCGATCTCGCCCACGCTGGCCAGTTTGTTCGCGGGAAAATTCCAATCGTCCGATTTCCGGACCATCGGATCCTTGAAGGCGGCCGCCTGAACGTAGGGTTTGATGTCCTCGTCCGACCACGGGAGATAGCGCGTGTTCTGCTTCCCAAGAGTCAACGTCGGCAACTGCGCGTTCAATTTTGTCAGCGTCAATCCGCTGAGCTGCGAACCCTTCAGTCGACTAAACTCAAGCGGTTTGCGGCCTATCGGATCTTCCAGGTCCGCCCGGGTGTAATGAACGAGCGGATCGTTGGCCGACCAACCCCAGACTCCGGCAAATGTCCCCAAGGCATCGTAGGCCGCCTTCTGGTAGATGATTTCAGGCCGCAGTGAATTAGCCGGATAGTTCGGGTCCTGCGGCCGTCCCAGGAAGACCGCCAATCCGTTGGCCGCCTTGTCCCTTTCGCCTTGGGTGGTGTTCACGACGGACCAGTCGGGATCGCCGCTCAGCGGGTCGGGCTGAAGTTGTCCAAGGTTGATTTCCACTTGGCGTTGAATGCCGCCATTCACATCCCACATCGAGGGGGCGTTTGCGCCGGCCGTGTTGGGATCCCGCCCGTTGAGGGCGGCCGTCATATTGGTCTGGTAGACCATTTCCAACGAAACGTAGTCGAGGACCTTGCCGTTGATGTTGTTTGGGTTGAACGCATCTCCAAGCGCCGGACCGTTGTCCACGATCGTGATCCGCAACCGGTTGGTCACCAACACAGTAAAGATCGGAGTGGCCAAGGTTGTGTCGCGAAAGTGTCCATTCGGGTTGTTGGTCCAACCCAAGCCCATGAACTCTTTCCGCGTGAAGTCATAGACGCTGCTGGGGAGCGCCACCATGTTGGTCTGGAGCGGAATCTTGAATTCGCCGCCGGCCCAGTAGCCCATCGATCCGGGCCCCAAGGTGTTCATTGTGATCGTGCGTCCGATATTGGTAGAGAAAGCTAGGGCTGTCCGAGGGACATCACCCACGAAATTGCGGGCGAAGATCGTCGTGGTGGACACGTTCGTGCAGTAGACGGTCACGGGCCGGGGGTAGCCGTTGGTGTAGCTGTTCCACAGCTCCACCGCGATCTCGTTGGACATGTCGGAGAGCAACGTCTGGTTGGTCAACGAAGCACTCGTTTGATTCACGTTCTTTTTCCAGAACTCCAACTTGCGCTGAAGTCTGAAGCGCGACAGGAACTGGACTTCGTTGAAGTTGGGCAACCCCTTCTTGACCCCGACCACCATAGGAACACCGAAGACGATCAGTCGGTCCAGAACCTGATTCTTCGCGGCTTTGGCGACAACCGATTCGGGAGCCATCTCTGCCAATTGACCGATGTTCCCAGGGGTCAGGATCGCGGCATTCGTCACCGCGACATAACCACGGATGTTGAGCCCTCCGAAGTTGTCCACCACGAAGACCGGGCGAAAAACGCTCGGGGCGAGATTCGTGGTGGTGGCGTCATACAGGTTGGCCGCCACTTGGAGCAGACGATGTAGACCGGCGGAGTAGAGATTGTTCGTGGCGGGATAGACCGGGATGTTCGCGATGCCGAAGTTGGTCGAAACCGGATTCCCCTCGAAGAAGATCTGGCCCGTCGCGTTGTTTGTGGTCAGCGACATCTTGATCAACCGGTCGGCCACGTTGGTGAAGAAGACCAGAGGATCCCAGTTCACATAGGTGCTGCTGAAGGTGTTGACCGTCGGATCGTTGGTGTAGTTGAGGTTGATCCGGCCTTCCAACGCGGGGGGCACCCCCACGTTGACCTGGGAAAGGAGGCGGTAGAGTCCATGCCGGTCCTCTGTGGCGGAACTCGCCCCCATCTGCTTCAAGTGATTGACAAAAGGGGCGCCGAACTTGTTGGGGTCGAGGAGCTCCTGGGTGTCGCGGATCTCGACCGGGTTGCGGGATCCGGCCCAAGGTTCGGAGGCGACATCATACCACGGCCGGTCGGTAGAGTTGAGGGGTCCGCGCCGGTTCTTCGCGTAGGAATCGACGCCGTCATGCTCGAAGGCGAACTGGGCGCGCTGAGAAACCAGGGAGCCAGCCGGTCCAAAGTTTGTCAGAACATTGCCAAGGTTCCTGAAATTGTTGGCGTATCGATATCTGAGCAAAGCGCTCGCGTCGTTGAAAGCCGTCCCTCGATTGGCCGCACCGTAATTGGCCGACTGGAATTGGTAGGCAACAGTCGAGTAGGTGTTCGAACTCAGATCCATGAGCAGACCCGCATAGTTGATCTCGTAGGCCCCCACGCCTTGATTCCGATTAAATCCGTCCCCGGGCATTGATGCCAACATGGGAGGCGGAAAGCTCCCAGTCCGGTTCCCCTTCGAATAGTTGTGCATCGTATTCAGATCGAGCGATTGCCCGACCGGCAAAACCATATAGGCGAACCGTCCCACGGCGCGGTTTGTGCCCGAATGGGTGGAGGCGGACCGCTCCAGCAATCCGATGAACTCCGGGTCGCCCGGCAGGTCGACCCACTTCTCCACGGAGTTGGTGAGGATGACCCGCCCATTACGATCAAGGTCTGGCTGGAGCCCATTCGTGTCGAAGCGGCCGTTGCGGTTGAAGTCGACGAAGAACCGGAAGTCGAGCGGACCGTTCTGGTTGGTCTTGATGAAGACGGGCAGGCGCGGGTCGTAATACAGGTTGGCCAGCATCTGCAGATAGTCGCCTTTGGCTCCGACCGTCTGGTAGTTCACGTTTGTGATCCCTGCGGTCACCGAATTGAAAGCCAGTGGATTCTGATAGCTGCGGGAGACAAGCATGGCGGCCCCCAGGATGTTGGTCTTGCGCTTGATTGCCGCCGCGATCTCGGCCTCGGCGCGGGCCAAGCCGGCATCGGCCATGAGCTTCGCCTCGGACTGGGTCAGGGTCAGGGTGACGGACTGCCGCTCACGACTGGTCAACGCCAAGAAGGCCACGGCCAAAAAGGTGATGACCGAAAGCATCAAGAGCGTGACCACAAGCGCCACACCGCGCTGGGAAGAAGATCTCATCAGTTGCCAAAACTAGCGGCTACCCGGATCGGAATCCGTTGCCGGAATAAGTGAATCTTGCCGGAATTGTCGGCGATGAACGCACGGAGATTGTCCGCATAGGCGGCTCCGCTGCCCGGAAGCGCCCGCGCCCGGATGACCGCCTCGGGTTCAAGCACGCCGATCTCCACTTCGATGGTGGAGGGCAGGCGCCTGCCGCTGAACTCGTAGAACGAGGGAACCGGTTCCAGGGGGGCCTGCGGTGGAGGGAGGTATTCCGCCACGAAAAGGTTCGCGACAAAGTTGGTGGTGGGTGCGAAGCGAATTCCTTCCCGGTCATAGGCGGTGACCTTGAAATGCACCACCCCGTCAATGACCCGGCTCAATCGGCCGGACCCGATCAGGCTGTCGTTGTTCACCGCGCGGCCAATCCCCAAAAACGTTCGAATAAAGTTGGTACTGAAAAGGAGTGGCGCGTTGGTGCCGAAGCGATACAAGGCGCCCATCAGAAGCGGATCGGTGTTGGGCGCGTTCGGATCCAGAACCTTATATCCGATCCCGTTCCAATCGTCGGGATGGCTCAGGAAATACACATCCTGGAGAGTCAAAGTCTTGAGCACACCGACTCCGTCGGGTGCCAGCACCTGGGCTGGTCTGGCCGTCGGCCAAGGCCGTAGTTCGGCATAGAAATTAGTATCTCCAGAACGGCCGCCCGCCTCCATCTGCTCGAAATCACGGCCCAGAAGATCCACGGCGGCGCGTCCTCCCTCGAGAACGTCCGTCTGTCGCAGACCGGTCACGAAGACTTTCTGGGTCTGGTCGAACATCGCCATCAAGCCCACCATGATGACGATGAGCAGGGTCACGGCCACCATGATCTCGATCAGCGTCAGGCCGCGGATCGAGTGCTTGTTGCGGATGGTTGGCTTCAGGTTCATTCCAAAAAAAACAGCGGGTCAAAAATCGAGGGGCCGGGCAAAATAGGTCACACCATTGGTCCTGCCGTTGGCCAGCGGCGGGCTCGAAACAATGCCGGCGAACTGGCTGCGGAACACCTGCTGGCCACGAGTGCCAACCCGTCCGTCTACAAAGGGCCAGTAGAATTTGAGACTGATCGACTGAAGCGAGACGGGATTCGCTCCATTCGGAGTGGCAGTGTCCGGCGCTGTAATCACCCGGGACACGATCCGGTAGCGAAACGCCAAATCCTTGGACCCTTCCGACCGGTCGACAATCGCCCCCCCCAAAGGCCGCATGATCGTGAAAGCTTCCACCAATGAACCGCTGATCCTCGATCGGGCACCTTGTTGGGGAAGATCGACCCTGATTCCGACCGGAATCGAGAGGACCCCGACTATGTTGCTTGAGGACCGCGCGATGAAATCCTGAGCCACTTGGTTCGTCTGCAACTTACCGCCGACGAAGGTGACGACATACACCTGATCCACGGAATTGGTCAACGCATCGACTCCTTTGGCCCCTGAGCGGATTGCTTCCAGCACGAACGGTCCGTCCTGGCTGACCAAGGTGTCTTCCCGGTTGTTCTTCTGAATGGTCAAGCCTTGCGGCAACACGCCGACGATGGCGACCAAAGCGAAGCCGATGACGGCGAGCGCCAAGGCAATCTCGACCATGGTGAACGCAGCGCGGGCAGAATGGGCTGGAAGTCGAACGTTCATTTCAGCTCGGGCCGGTCGACCCGGGCGCGGCCGGTCAACCAATCGATGTGGATGCGGTTGTAGGCGTTCTCCAAGGCCGGTTTCTTTTCCGGCTTGGCGTATTGCGCCACGGGCAACTTGTTCCCGTCTCTCGCGTAGGTGACGCTGCCTCGCACCAAAGGAATGACGGCATCATAGTGGACGGTTCCCGAAACCTCGGAATCCAGCTGGCCGCGACCATCGAACGAGAGATAGGACAAGGACGCTCTAACAGTGCTTCCGGCGATCGAAACCGGGAATTCCTTGTAGAGGAACGGGCGTGATTCGTTGGAAATGGAGCCGGAAAAACGACTGCGCGGCCGGATGAACTTGTCGGGTTCGATGAAGACTCCTGATGGCAGGAAGCGCCATTCACCGAAGTAGTTCAAGTTCGTCTGTCCGGGCTGATCTCCAACTCTCCGCTCCGCGAACACTCCGTAACCCGTGTATTGACCGAGGTAGAGGTTCTTCAGTCCTTTGATCTCTTTGGCACTAAGTCCCGCAGTCCCGGTGTTTACAATTTCTGGACCGATGAAAACCAGATAGACCGTCGTCCGGTTGGCAATGGCCAGATAGCGGGCGCGGGAAACGTCGTCGAGCATCTGTTGGGTCGCGGCCGCGATGGTGTTCGATTCCCCGAACCCCCGCATCGCCGGCAGTCCCAGTGTCGCCACCAGTGCGATGATCCCGATGACGACCAGCAACTCGATCAGCGTGAACGCGCGTCTGCGAACCCGAAGCAGAGCCGGTATCGCTGAAAAATTGTAGGCTCCAACACGCATCAGATCAGTTCTTGGAGTCTTTCCAACTGACGACGTTGTCGTAGTTGACCGTGCCCTTGTTGGCTCCCTGATTGCTTGCCGCCTGTCCGTCCGGCCCAAAAGACCAAACCAATACGGGTGCGTTCAGTTCATATACGCCGCTGACGCTGTTCCATGTAAGACCGGTAACGTTTTTGCCAGACGAATCTTCGTTCACGATCTTGCTTGAATAGAATCCGTCCCGGGTCTTGCCGTCTCCGTTCAAGTCCAGGGTGATGATGTAGGGATTGCCCCAGGGATCACGGTAAACTCCATCCGTTCCCAATCCCGGTCCGGTGCCACCGCCGGCAACTTTAGTCGGAGTAATGTAGGGACCCAGTTTGCGCGGGTTTCTCGCGAACCCCTTGTTACAGGTCGGTCGATTGTCTCCAAACTTCTCGACATTCATAAGAATCGCCATCAATTGACGATTGCTGTCGTGATAGGCTCCTCCTCCGGCCGAGTTGATCGCTGCCAGAGCCGAACCGTCAGCCCCCTTCAAGACACCGGCGCCATTGAACGGACTGGAGTTTTCGACCGTCCCGAAGGTGAAATCTGGTTGGGTGTCCGACTTTACCTGGTCAAAAGCTTCTTTCGGAGCCGGCATTCGGCTGTAGGCCGTCTCGTAGGCGGTGCAGGCGCTGACGATGTTTTTCATGTCCGCTTGGGCCATCTTTACCAGCGCCTTCTTCTTGGCGGCTGCGAGAGCGGGCAACAACATCCCGGCTAGAATCGCAATGATCGCGATGACGACGAGAAGCTCGATCAAGGTGAAGCCCTGGCTGCTGGGAGGCGTCTTGGCAACGCCCGGCTTGGGTTTGTTGGGCTGATGACCGTTCGGAGACTGGATTCCGATTGGCTTTTCCCAGCTTACGATCTGCCAGCGAACCGGCAGACGGATACAGGTGGTGGAACGTCGAAGATCTTGCATAGGGATCACTCCTTCCAATTTCCGATGATGTTGGTCTTACCCCGAATCACGATCTCGGCCCAGAGATCGTAGGAATTAGGATTGTTCGTCGGGTTCGAGGAATTGTAGCGCCACGGATTGATCCGGGCATTGCCCACCGTAAAGTCATTCGGTCCTTCCACAGGCACTATGAGCAGCTCGATATCTCCACCCCGTGAGCCCACCCTCGCGTGCTGATTGGGGGCGACTCCCATGAGAAAAGTCTTCACATCCTCGGCAAGGGGCTGGGAGTTGACGATGCCCGCAGTTCCGAGCGTGCTCTGAAGCGTGGTGCGGTTGATCTTCTCTCCCGTCGCCGGTATCACATAGATTCCGCCGGTGTCGTTGGTCGTGCCGAGCAGCTCGTAGTAGAGAGGGGACATCCGGACGTCCTTTTTGGCTTGGACATTGTCCGGCGGATAAACGCCGATCTTCGCCTTGTAGAAATCGATCGCCGCTTCAAGTTTTTTCAGATCACCGGAAACCCTAGCCTTCTTCGACCGCTCGGTCGCCGTTCCGACCAGTGACAGAAGCAATCCGGCCAGAATTCCAATGATCGCAATAACCACCAACAACTCGATCAAGGTAAAAGCCTGACGACGAGTTTTCATCGGAAGCCTCCCCCGCCCATCCGGCCTTGATTGGAGTTCCGCCCGTCGCGGAGTTCATGTTCCAAACGCTCACTGAGCCACTGTTTGATCATGCTTTGGTAGTTGAGGTAGCGAGACCGGGCGAGGCGCTTGATCCGTGAGAGCATGCGGGGGTCGAAACGCAGCGAAATCGAGACCGAGTCCCCCATTTCTTGGGCGGATGCAACCGAAGACTCCATCAGACGAACGTCGATCTTGCTCTCCGCCCAGAAAGCAGCCTCGGCCTCCTCCCGATCAAACATCGGGACTTCTTCCCATTGTGAAATAATGTTCATAGGGCTTGCGACAATGCCTGGTTGACCTTGCGGTTGTAGAAGAAGAGTTCCTCTGGCTCAAACGAGCGGGCGTGGATGACACGAACCTGTTTTCCGTTCGTCCGGTAGACTGAAAACACACCTTGACCCGACGCTGCCATTCCCAGATTGAAGAACCGAGCCTGAACAGAGAATCGTGGGGAGTCGGGCATCAGCTTGACCGCGAACGGATCCTCAAACGATTCCTCGACCTCGGATAGATTCAGCGAGTCGCTTGATGCAAAAGGCGGGCTGTTCCAGTCAAAATCCATGATTCAACGCATTTGCTTGGGCTTGGTATACGCAATGTATCCACCAAGCAGACACGCGTGTCAAACGGAATGAACCCGATTCAAGAGAGGCTACGCTCCCCCGCCGCCGTCGCTTCCAAGAGAATCCATGAGCTTGATCAGAGGCAAGAAGAGCGCGATGACGATGCTTCCGACAATGATGGCCAAGAAAACGATCATGATCGGCTCAAGAAGCGAGGTCATTGCGGCCACTGCATTGTCGACCTCTTCGTCGAAGTTGTCGGCGATCTTCATCAGCATCTCCGGCAGCGCGCCGGTTTGCTCACCTACGTCCACCATGCTGATGACCATGGGAGGAAACACTTTCGACGCCTCCAGAGGCGCCGTGATCGTCTCACCTTCCTTTACACTCTCATGCACCGCTTGAACGGCGTCCGCAACGACCATGTTGCCGGAAGTTTCACGGACAATGGTCAACGCTTGGAGAATGGGAACGCCACTGCTGACCAAGGTGCCCAAGGTCCGGGTGAAACGGGATATTGCCACCTTGCTGATCACTGGTCCTAGCACGGGCATCATCAATTTGAACTTGTCGAAGATGCGTCGACCCTTCTTGGTGCTGATGAGGAGCTTGAGGATGATGACAAACACGACGATGCCTCCAAGGGTAGCCAAGAAGTGGTTCTTGATCGTGTCGCTGATGGCGAGAACGAGCAGAGTGAAATCTGGGAGGGCTTGGCCGTTGAGCATGCCAGCAAAGATCTCCTTGAATTTCGGAACGACGACGACCATCAAGATACCCATTATGACCACCGCCACAAAGAGCACCGCCATCGGATAAAACATGGCGGCAACCACCTTGCCCTTGATCTTCTCGGCTTTTTCCATGAATTCCGAAAGACGCTTGAGCACGACTTCCAAAACGCCACCCAGCTCGCCGGCCTTGACCATGTTGACGTAAAGGCGATTGAACACTTTTGGATGTTGGGCCAACCCCTCGGAGAAGGTGCTGCCGCCTTCGATCGCGTTGGAAAGCTCTCCGATAATGCGCTTCAGAGTCGGATTTCGTTCCTGTTTCTGGAGAACGCGCATACCGCGAAGCAGTGGAAGACCCGCTTCGACCAAGGTTGCCAGCTGGCGGGTGAACACCGTGAGAACCTTCGGCTTGACCCGTCCTCCCAGGCCCGGAATCCGAATCTCAAACGATCCGACGCCGATCCCCTTGCCCTTGCCGCCCTTCTTGCCGGAAGGCGAGACTTTCTTGACCCCGGCCTTGGCTTTGTCTTCCACGACCTTGGTCGGGAAGTAGCCCATCTCTTTGATGCGCGTGATCGCCTCGTTTTGGTTCGCAACGTCAAGGGTGCCCTTGGTTTCCTTCCCGCGCGAATCCATCGCTACATAGCTGAACTTGGGCATAGATCTCCCTAGATTAAGTGTATTTGACCACTTCTTCAATAGTAGTATCACCCTCGAAGATGCCCCGCAAGCCGTCTTCCCTGAGGGTCACCATTCCGAGTTCGATCGCTTTGTTGCGGACGACCATGGTCGGCGCCCTCTCGTTGATGAGGTTTCTGATGGCTTCGGTGACAACCAGCAACTCGTAGATTCCCTTCCGCCCCTTGTATCCGGTGTCGTTGCACGCGCTACAACCCCGGCCGTAGTAGAACATTTTGTCGCCGATGTCGTGCGGTGACAGGTTCAACAGCGAGAGTTGATTCTCGGTCGGCTCGAACGGCGTCCGGCACTTTTTGCAAACGGTTCGAACAAGCCGTTGGGCCAAAACGGCCATCAATGACGACGAAATGAGGAACGGCTCGACTCCCATGTCGATCAAGCGGGTAACGGCACCGGGCGCGTCATTGGTGTGAAGGGTGCTCAAGACCAAGTGACCCGTGAGCGACGCTTGGATGGCGATCTGCGCCGTTTCCACATCGCGAATCTCTCCGATCATGATCACATCGGGATCCTGTCGAAGGAAGGATTTGAGCGCCTTCCCAAAGGTCATGCCGACTGCCTCGTTCACCGCGACCTGCATGATGCCTTCAATGTCAAACTCCACGGGGTCCTCCGCGGTCAACACCTTGATGTCCGGCGAATTCACCTTTCGAAGACAGGAATACAGCGTGGTGGTTTTGCCAGAACCGGTCGGCCCGGTAACGACGAAGATGCCGTTGGGTTCCTCCACGGCCGAGCAGGTGTATTCGTAGACCTGTTTTGGCAATCCAAGAGTAGCCAGATCCAAATTCACGGCCGACCGATCCAATACCCGAAGCACCACCGACTCTCCGAACTGGGTCGGAAGCGTGGAAACGCGAAGGTCGATCTGTTTGCCACCGAGATGAATCGTGATTCGACCGTCCTGGGGAAGGCGCCGCTCCGTGATGTTCAGATTCGACATGACCTTCAGGCGGGAAATCACTGGAAGAGCCAGTTCGCGAGGTGGCGGCGCCATCTCATAAAGAGCTCCGTCGACCCGATAACGGATCTTGAACTCGTCCTCGAACGGCTCGAAGTGAATGTCGCTCGCGCGGTCGTTGACCGCCTGCATCAGGACGAGATTGACGAATTTGATGATCGGGGTCTCGTTCGCCAAGTCGTCCAAGGCATCAAGTCCACCTGCGCTCACTTGGGCCAATTCCTTGGCGATGCTGGAACTGCCTTCCATCTCATGGATGGCGTCGCTGACCGACTCGGTTTCCGGGCCGTAGCGCTCGTTGATCACCCGTTCGATCTGGGCGGGATCGGCCACGGCGATGACGACATCGCGCTTGAGGAGAAAGTTGAGCTCGTCGATAAGCGACGGATTCATCGGATTCGCCATCGCAAGCTGGATGGTGGTGCCATAGTCGCCGACGGGCACGACCTGATGCATCCGAGCGGTGGAGGCGGGAACCAGAGCCAGAAGCTCCGGCGTCAGTTCGATCTGGTCCAAGTCGACCACTTCCGTGCCGAAGCTTTCCGCGATGATCTGGAGCTGGGTTGGAAGATCGACGAGGCCAAAGTCGGCCAACACCTGTCCGACGGGCTTCCCGGTCCGGCCGCATTCCTGCACGACCTCTTCGAGCTGCATGTCGTCGAGGTAACCGCGCGCGCGGACCTGTTCCACCAATGGATCGGAGTAGATGTCGGACATGGGTTCCAATCAGGATTTTTTGAGCGCGCGGGCGGCTTGGACGGCCAAGGCGGCTTCGTGCTCCTGGAGCTTCTGCGTCATCGTTGTTGCATCCTGCGATTTGTTGATCGCCTCTTCCCGGGAAATCACGCCCTGCATGTATTTTTCGGCGAGATACCCGTCCAGGGTCACCATCCCGTATTTTGCACCCGTCTGAATGTCCGAATTGATGCGGAAGGTCTTGTTGTCGCGGATCAATGCCGCAACGGAGGGCGTGTTGATCATGATTTCATAGGCTGCGATCCGTCCTGGTTTGTCGGCCCGGGGAAGCAGGAGCTGGGAAATCACCGCCTGAAGAACGGTCGACAGCTGGATCCGGATCGTCTCCTGCTGGTTCATCGGAAAGGCGTTGACGATACGATCGATCGTCTTGGCCGCGCCGGTCGTGTGCAGCGTCCCAAACACCAAGTGGCCCGTTTCGGCAGCGGTCACGGCGGCTTCCATGGTCTCGAGATCGCGCAACTCGCCGACCAGAACCACGTCGGGATCCTGACGCAGAGCGCGGCGCAGAGCTTCGGCAAAGCTTGGGACATCGACGTTGACCTCACGCTGGGTTATGATCGCCTTCTTGTGCGTGTGATAATACTCGATCGGGTCCTCGATGGTGATGATATGCGCGTCATCCCTGGTTTCATTGATCAGATTGATCATCGAGGCCAGCGTCGTCGTCTTGCCCGAGCCGGTCGGACCGGTGACGAGGACAAGTCCGCGCGGCTTGTTGATCAGCATGTGGACCGTCTCGGGTGGAAGACCGATCTGGTCCAGAGTGAGGAGCTTGTTCGGGATCTGGCGGAGTACCATCCCAAAGTTGCCCCTTTCCTTGAACACGCTGACGCGGAAGCGCGCCATATCGCCGAAGGCGAAGCCGAAGTCGGCGCCTCCCCGCTCGCGAACGTTCTGAATGTGGTCTTCGGAGGTGATGCTGCGCATCAACTCCTCGGTGTCTTCCTGGTTCAACGACGGGCCGCTTACCCGCACCAGAATGCCATGCAATCGGATCACCGGGGGTACGTTCACCCGAATGTGAAGGTCTGCAGCCCCTTCGGAAACCACCAACTGCAGAAGATCGGACATCGAATACGACATAGGTCAGAGAGATAAAGTTTGGTTCTGGACTCGGTCTCGGATCAATCGGCGTCTGTGGCGGTGGCGCGTATGACCTCGTCGGCCGTTGTTTGCCCGGCCAAGACTTTGCGGGTCCCGTCTTCACGGAGGGTTCGCATTCCCATTTCCCGGGCCCGGGCCCGCAACGTCGAGGTCGGAACCTGTTGGTAAATGAGTTTACGAGCTTCGTCGTCCACCACGAAGACTTCGAAGATACCCATGCGGCCTCGGTACCCGTTCGAGCAGGCGGGACACCCCCGCCCCTTTCGGAACGTCGCTTTGGCCGCCATTTCGGACGTTATTTCCAGTGAATGCAGCTCGGCCTCGGTGGGCATCGATGCTTCTCCGCATTTCTTGCAGATCTTGCGAACGAGACGCTGGGCCATCAGTGCCCGAGTGGCGGACGCTACCAAGAAGGGCTTCACGCCGATGTCGATCAAACGGGTCACCGCTCCGGGCGCGTCGTTCGTGTGGAGGGTGGAGAAGACCAAGTGGCCGGTCAGCGCCGCGTTGATCGCGATGGTCGCCGTCTCCATGTCGCGGATCTCTCCCAGCATGATGATGTTGGGCGCCTGGCGAAGCATCGAGCGGAGTGCGAGCGAGAATGTCAGTCCGACGATCTCGCTCACCTGCACCTGGTTGATGCCGGCTAGGACGTATTCCACAGGATCCTCGACCGTGATGATCTTGCGGTCCGGCCGATTGATGAAGTTGAGACAGGAATACAGCGTGGTCGTCTTGCCGGATCCGGTCGGCCCGGTCACGAGGATGATGCCGTCGGGCAACCCGATCAGCCGCTCGAAGGTCTGCTGGTCATCCGAGAAGAAGCCGAGCTCGGGCAGTCCGAGTTTCAGCCCTTCCTTGTCGAGAATACGCATGACGATGCTCTCGCCGTGCGCCGTGGGAAGACAGGAGACGCGAAGGTCGATCACCTTGTCGCCGACCTTTGTCTGGATGCGTCCATCTTGCGGGACCCGCCTTTCGGCGATGGACATGTTCGACTGGATCTTGATGCGGCTGATGACCGAGGCCTGTAGCTGTTTGGGCGGACCCGGGACTTCGTGGAGCACGCCGTCGATCCGATACCGAACGCGGAAAGTCTTCTCAAGAGGCTCCAAATGGATGTCCGAGGCGCGCATCTTGAATGCTTCCCCGATCAAGCTGTCCACCAGCTTGATCAGCGGTCCGTCAGTGTCCACTCCCGCCGCCGCCTTCTTTTTCTTCGCCGCCTTCTTGTCGGCTCCCAAATCCGCGATCGTGATGTCCTGGATCATCTGGCCGACCGAATCGTCGGCCCCGCCGTAATACTTGGTCAGCGCCGCATCGATGTCCTCCTCGGTGGTGACACACCAGCCGATCTCCCCGCGAACGAGTTGCGCCAGTGCGTCCGCGACGTCGATGTCCGAAGGGTCGCTAACCGCGATGAAGGTGGTGTTTCCATCCTTCCGTACCGGGATCGCCCGGTAGCGTTTGGCGATATGCCGAGGAATGATCGCGATGACGTCGTCCGGCAACTGCAGGTGGGCCAGCATCACCAGCTCGGCCCCGAAGTGGGCGGCTTTCGCGCCGGCGATCGCTTCCTTGGTCAACACCCCCTGTGCGACCAGCGTATCCAACACCCCCTCGCCGGTATTGGCCGCCTGGTCCTGGGCGGGCGCCACCTGCGCTTCGTCCACCACTCCCATCTCTACGAGGAATTCGATCAGGTAATCGTCTTTTGCTGCCACAACGTGTTCTAAGAGTTTTTGGGTGTGTAGGCCTGACAAGGAATCACAGCCCAACTCGCCAAAGCAACGCCAAAGCTGGATTCATTCCCCGCAAATTTTCAGGGAGACTCCTCATCCATATTTCCCTGTGCGTTCCGATGATCGACGCGAGGCGCACCGTCCCGCCCGAAACAGGGGGACTCGCGGTATCTTGCCCGCTTTGATCGCCCCCAACCATGCTGCGCCATGCTCGCCGCGACCCCATCCTCCGCTCCGGGCGTTCCTCAACGCCTCATGTCCCTCGATGCCCTCCGTGGCTTCGACATGCTCTGCATCATCGGTGGTGGATCCTTGGTCCTGGCGTTGAACCGGCTGACCGGCTTCGGACCGCTCAAAATGGTCGCGAACCAGCTCGAACACGTCGACTGGGACGGGTTCCGTTTCTATGATCTGATCTTCCCCCTGTTCGTTTTCATCACGGGCGTTTCGCTCGTCTTCTCCTTCGCCAAAGAGCTCGAAAAGGGCGGCCGTCCTGCCGCGACCGGCCGGGTCCTCCGCCGCTTCGTCCTGCTGTTCATCGTCGCACTCTTCTACTCCGGCGGCGTCAGCAGCCTGTGGCCGGACATCCGCCTCCTCGGCGTGCTGAACCGCATCACGCTCTGCTACCTCGGCGGATCGATGCTTTTCCTCTTCCTGAAACCGCGCGGTCTGGTCGCCGCGTTCGCCGCGATCCTCGTCGCCTACTGGGCGTTGATGACCTTCATTCCTATCCGCGACATCCGCCTTGATCTGGAATCCCTCGCCACCCGGGCCGAGGCCGCCGGGAAGCCTGCTTTGGCCAAGGAAATGCGGTCCGGTCGCAACCCCTCCACCTTCAAGGACAGCGAGATCGTCGCCTTCGCGCATGAGGAGTTCAACGCCACCAGCGCAACCGTCTCCGGAAAGTTCGAACCCGGCTACAACCTCGCCAACCACCTCGATTTCCAATACCTGCCCGGCAAAAATGGGACAACCTCTGGGATCCCGAAGGCCTCCTCAGCACCCTCCCCGCGATCGGCACCTGCCTCATGGGAATCTTCGCTGGAATGGTTCTGCGCAACGGGTCGGTCTCTGCCGACAAGAAGGTGCTCTGGCTCGTGGTCGGAGGGTTGGCTTCTTTGACGCTGGGCTGGCTCTGGCATCTCCAGTTTCCCGTCATCAAGAAGATCTGGTCCTCTTCCTTCGTCCTTGTGGCGGGCGGCTACAGTTCCCTGCTCCTCGCCGCGTTCTACTGGGTGATCGACGTGAAGCAATGGCGCGGATGGTGCCGGCCGTTCGTCTGGTACGGCTGCAACCCCATCACCATCTACCTCGTGAGCAACATGCTCGGGGGTTTCGGGAAGCTCGCGGCCCGGCTCGTCGGCGGCGATGTCCGACACTTCTTCGAAACCTCAGTCACGAAAGGCTTCGGCGATCTTATAACGACGATCGTCAGTCTCGGGCTGACGTTCTGGTTCTTGCGCTTTCTCTACAACCGGAAGATTTTCCTCCGGCTGTGAGCATGCGCCCGATCCCCACGGTCCTCCTTCTTCTCTCCCTCGCCGTCCACCCGCTGGGGGCGGCCGACTGGCCCCGCTTCCGCGGTCCCAATGCCGACGGCACCTCGCCCGAAACGAATCTCGTCGACCGGATCCCCACCAACGGGCTGCCCTCGCTTTGGGAGAAGCCCATCGGCACCGGCTACAGCGCGCCCTCCGTTTTGGGCAACACGCTCGTCGTCTTCCACCGCCTCGGCGACGAGGAGATCACCGAAGCCGTCACGGCCGATACCGGCAAAACCCTTTGGAAACACACGGACAAGACGGCCTTCCGCGATCCCTACGGCTACAACAACGGGCCCCGATGCTCGCCCGTTCTCTCGTCGAATCGCGTCTATACGTTCGGCGCCGAAGGACGGTTGACCAGCCTAGACCTCGTGACCGGCCAACCCGTCTGGCAACGCGACACCTCCAAAGACTTCCACGTTCCCGAAGCCTTCTTCGGTGTCGGCAGCACCCCGGTGCTGGAGGGCGATCTGCTGATCGTCATGGTCGGTGGCCAGCCCAATTCTGGCGTCGTCGCCTTCGCCGCTGATACCGGCAAAACCGTCTGGGAAAGCGTCGGCGCCTCCAACTGGCAGGGCCAGCCCATGCTCGGCTGGCCCGGTGAACGCACCGTCGCTTGGCGCGACTACGAGAAGCAGGCCAGCTACGCGGCACCGGTCGTCGCGGATGTCGCCGGACAACGCACCGCCTTCTGCCTCATGCGCCAAGGGCTGGTCGCCCTCGATCCCCTCACCGGCAAGGTCCGCTTCAGCCGTTGGTTCCGCGCCAAGGTCGACGACTCCGTCAACGCCGCGAATCCCGTCGTCGTCGGAGACGATGTCCTCATCACCGCCGCCTACTACAAGATCGGATCAGTCCTCCTGCACGTGAAGGCCGGCGGAAACGACTTCGGCGAAGTCTGGGCCGGCACCGCCTTGGAAGCCCACTGGAGCACCCCCGTCTACCTCGACGGTTATCTCTACTCGTTCAGCGGCCGCAATGAACCGGACGCTCGCTTACGTTGTGTGGAATGGAAAACCGGCAAGGTCATGTGGGACCGCGACGAAAGCTGGCACCACGGACAAGATCGCCCCGACCGCTATGGTCGCGGCTCCTTGCTGCTGGCCGACGGCAAGCTCTTCGCCCTGGGGGAAGGCGGGATTCTCGGCATCTTCCGCCCTTCGCCGAGCGAGCCAAAAGAAATCGCCCGCTGGCAGGTTCCCCAATTGAAACACCCGGTCTGGCCGGCACCCATTCTCTCCCGGGGCCGCCTCTATCTCCGGGGCGAAGATCGCCTGCTCTGTCTGGATGCCAGACGTCCCGCTGCCCCTTGAGACCGGAGAATGATCAGGGCAAAGAGTTCCTCTCCGCGACGCCAGAATCGTGGAACGTCTCGCAAGCCCAGGCAGTCTTCCGCAAAAAAAATCATCGAGCCCGCGAGATCAAGATGGCTCCCGTCAGACCGAACACGACGTTCGGAACCCAGGCCGCCCAGAGCGGCGCGAGATAGCCGCCCGTGCCCAGCGCCAATCCCAACCGGAGGAAGATGAGATACGCGAAGACGATGAAGATGCTGCTGGCCACTCCCACGAACTTGCCACGTCGCCCACCCGCCGCGCCGAAGGGCACCGCCACCAGAATCACGACCAGGCAGCGCCACGGCTCCGACAACCGCGCTTGGAACTGGGTCTCGAGGATCTGCACTTTACCCTTGGGCAGATCGGGATTGCGCGCGAGATAGTCCCTGATTTCCTGGAGGCTCAACTGGGCGCCCTTGGCCGCGTTGGCCGACGACATTCCGCTGATCTTGATCTCGGACCGGATGCTCTCCGGCGTTTCCCGCCAACCCGGGAAGACCAATCGATTGGTCCGAATGTTGGACTGCGGGATCGGGTCGTCCGCCGCGTAGATGACCACCTGCACGGTGTCGAAAGTCCACGCATCGTCGGCATGGGTCGCCCGCTGCGAAAAGATCTCCCGGCGCTCACCACTCGGCATCCGCCAGATCACGAAGGGCCGCGTCATCTCCCCCGTATCGACGTTGAACGACTCCGCGTTCCACACCCGGCCATCGATCGCGTTCTTGAAGACCAGGTTCGGATGCAGGCCTCCCTGGTTCGATTTGGCGTCCTCCATGTCCCGCAGCCTCTGGGCGGCTTTCGGTTGGATCCATTCGTTGGAAAACGTCAGCAGCAGGCTCGCCCCGATCCCCGCCGCGATGTAGGCCGCGCTCATCCGCCACAGGCTGATCCCGGCCGACCGGATCGCCGTGATTTCGTTGTGCCGGGAATGGTTTGTCAGCGCATACAGCGCCGCCAGCAGCAGCGCGATCGGCAGGATCAGGCTCAACACCTCGGGAAAGCCCCAGAAGTAATACAGCGCCACCTCCGCCACCGTCTTGCCGTGCTCCTTGAAGTCGTCCAACCGGCTCAACAGATCCGCCGCCAGCCACAGTAACGTGAACCCACCAAGGCAATACGAGAACGGCAGCAGCAGTTCTCGCAGAAGGTAACGGTCCAGCAGTCGCATCGTCGGCGCAGCCTACGGGCCGGATGATTCACGGCGCAAGCGGGCCAATAAACGGCACAATCCAGCAAATCAGAATCCAGAGCGGAGCCAAACCGCCTCGAAATGTTCGCGCCGAAACAATCGTCACTCGGATCGCCAAGGCAACCATTGCACCAAACGCAAGCCAACAGATCAACTGAGCGACGATCTTTTGCCAATCCAAGCCGAACTGTGTGAAGATTTCCGGTTCCATAGTGGATTGAGGTCGGCCGAAGCTTAAAGACCGCCTCCCATCTCTCGCAACACCTGGCCCAGATACTCGAACTCCGCACCCGAGTTATAGATGTGGGCCGCCACCCGGAGCCAGCGCGTCACCGGACTTCCCATCCGGATCAACGGAACTTCGATCCGATAGTCGTCGAAGAGCCGGGCCTGCTCATCGTCGACCTTGCCCGTTCTGGGGCGACCACCGAATCGGGTCGGCAACGGCAACGTGGCCAACGAGCCGAGCATCGATTCCGGACAGGGTGCCGGGACTTCGAGCAACTCGACCAGCCGTCGCCGGGCTTCCACGACGAGGCGATGGTTTCGCTCCCGGATCTCCGCCCATCCGCCCGGCAAAAGCGCGCCCATCCAGCGCACCGCTTCCCCTGCCGCCATCCATGCCGTCGGATCAAAGGTTCCGGGCCAATCGAACCGATCTTGGAACGCGCTGTGATCCAGCCGGTGCGTGTTGTTCCCATGACTTATGACGGCCGGTTGGAGCGTCTTCTGTCGGTCTTCCCGAATCCACAGAAAGGCCGCTCCCTTCGGTGCGCAGACCCACTTGTGCAGGTTGCCCGTGTAGTAGGTCGCACCCACCGCCGTCACGTCGAGGTCCAGCATTCCAGGTGCATGGGCTCCGTCGACGAGCGACTCGATGCCGCGTCGGTTCAGCTCACGGAGGATCGGCGCGATCGGCAGGATCATCCCGGTGTTGCTCGTCACATGGTCCAGCATCACCAGCCGGGTCCGATCCGTGATCTTGTCCAAAACCGCCTCGACCACTAGATCCGCCGAAGCCAAGGGAAACGGCACCTCCGCCACCACGACCTTCGCCCCCTTCATCGCCGCCGCTTCCAGCAGGACGTTGCGCGACGCGTTGTAGTCCAGACTGGTCGTCAGCACTTCGTCCCCGTCACGAAACGGCAATGACCGCACCACCGCGTTGATCGCCGTCGTGGCGTTGGCCACGAAAACCAGGTCGTTCGGCTCAGCTCCGACGAATCGCGCCACCTCTGCTCGCGCCGGATCCAATCGCTCCTCGTAGCGTCGATGGAGGAACTGCAGCGGTTCCGCCTCCATCTCCAGCCGCAGGCGGTGCTGGTATTCGAGCACAGGAACCGGACAGGCGCCGAACGCCCCGTGGTTCAGGAAAACGACCGTGGGATCGAGCCCCCAGAATCGCCGGAATTCGGACGGCGCCGGCCGCGCCAAACGGGATTGTGTCACCGTCGGAGTCTTCGCACAGAGCCCCCTGCCCCGCCATCGCGAAGATGGCTGTCGCCCTTCTTCAATTGTGGCGGCGGGACGCCCGCCGCTATATCCGATCGAGGCCAGTCGGTTGGTCAATATCGACGGCTCGCGCTGAGACCCACGGTTCTTCGCCGCTCTGCGGCTGGCTTGAAGGACACGGCTCAAGTCATCCCCGTGTCCGCACCCAACGCCCGGATCAACTCCGAATCGGCGACCATACCGGCCCCCACCAATTGACGAGCGGCTTCGCGCAGACGACGGACGGGTTGAAGCGATGCCAGCTCCAGCGTGGCGTTGGCCTTCCACCATTCCGCGATCGGCACCCGGCCCTTGCAGCCTGTGTCGGAACACTCCGCGCAGCCCTTTCCGCCGCAGTGGACGCAGGTGCGGCGCAGGAGTCGTTGGTTGAAGATCATTCCCACCGCCGCCGCCACGGCCGATGGATCGGGACAGAGCGTCAGCAGTCGATCCACCACCCCTCGACAGGAGCCGGCATGGAGCGTGGCGATCACCAGATGGCCGGTCAGTCCGGCGCGCACCGCGATGCGGGCGGTGTCTTCGTCGCGGATTTCGCCGATGACCAGCACCTGCGGATCTTGGCGGAGCAGGTGCCGCGCGGCGGCGGCGTAGTTGAGCCCGCGCGCTTCGTTCACCTCGGTCTGGGTGATGCCGGGAAGGATCTGCTCCGCGGGATCCTCGACGGTGACGATGTGCCGGCCACCCTGCTTCGCGAGGTAACGCAGGCAGGCGTAGATGGTCGTGGTCTTGCCGCTGCCGGCCGGGCCGGTCAAGAGCAGGAGACCGCCGGGTTGCCGGAGAAAGCCGGAGATCGACTCGACCGCCGCCGGTTCCAGGCCCAGTTCCTCCAGCTTCAGCGCGCCGCCAGGACTGAAGAGCCGGAGCACGATCCGTTCGCCGATGACGGTCGGGTAGGTGGCCACGCGGACATCGTGGGCGATGCCGAGATCGTCCTTCGCCATGCGCCCGTCCTGCGGCAGCGATTCCTGATAGGTCTTCAGCCGGGCCAGAAACTTGATCCGACCGAAGACGCGTTCGGCCAGTCCCGTCGGCAGCGAATCGCGTTGGACCAGGAGGCCGTCGATGCGGAGCGCGACGCTGGCGGCGCCGGCGCGGTCGAGTTGCAGATGGATGTCGCTGGCCCGGGCGGCTTCGGCTTCGCGGAGCAGTTCCACGGTCCGGCGAATCGCGGCGTCGTCCACTTCGGACTGGGCGGAGGCAGAGTTCATGAAGGCAGATCGGCGACGGGCGGGGACAAGGATCCGACCTCCCCGAACCCGAAGAAACGGCGCCAGAGCGATCGGGGTGTTTCGTCGAGCCCGATGGCGCAGTGATGCAACCGGTCCGCCAGTCCCGGGCCGGACGTCGCGACGAGGATTCCATCCGTCAGGAAGCTGACGGCGAACCAACAGGCGCCGGCAAGCAGGACGATGTCGACGGACGGACCCACGGCGGTGGCGATGACGGCGACGACGGGGCCGAGGACCAGCCAGGGAATCAGGAGCGTCTTCAGCACGGTGGCGACGAGAGCGCGCGAGGCGTTGCGCTGGGTCAGTCCGTCGTAGAGCCCGGTCCAGGTCAGCGCGAACGCATCGAAGCCGAACACGATCACCGCCAGCACGAGGACCAGAAAGGCCATGCCGCCGTTCCGCCCGGAGATCAGCAGCAGCGCACCACCGCCGGCGGCGAGACCGACCACGGTGAGCACCGGCAACAGGTAGCGGCGGAACAACCCGCGTTCGAGCCCGCGGATCACTTCGTCCGCCGCCATGCCCGTGGTCAGGATCACCTGGAGCGCGCCGCTCCCACGGTCCTCGGCGAGGCGCCGGGTGGTGTCGAGCGCCAGCCAGAGCTTCACCATGCCCATCAGAGCGATGGTCACGCCCAGCGTGACCTCCGGTGAACCGAGCCAGTAGTTGGTCTGAAACCAGAGGGACACGGACCACATCATCGTGATCAGTCCGACGACGGCCAAGAGGGCCAGGCCCGAGAAACGTTCCCGGAGAATGAGCCAGGCAAGAGGTTCGCGTTCGAGCAAAGAGCGTCTCCAGCCGGTGGGTCGACGGTTCCGATCGGGATTGCGCACCTTGGACGCCCAACGGGTCAGGCGTTCGCCGAGGCCGACGGTCCAAGGAAGCCGGATCAACTCGGCGGCGGCACAAGCCAGGGCCAGCCAGACAACGATCCCGAGGGCGTGCCACCCGGCCAATCCAGCCGCTTCATGCACCAGCGTGCTTCCTGGAAGTCCGGTGACGAGGGCCATCGCTTCTCCCGGCGAGAGACATGGAGCCAGCCGTTCCGCCAAGGGCGCTCCTGCCACTTTCCAGCGGCAGACCGCAACCACCGCGACAAGTGTTACGAGAGAGAAGCCCGTCGCCACACGGCCGTTGCGGAACAGCGCGGAAAAGAAGAGCGCAACCGTCAACGACCAGACCGCCGTGAGGAAGAGGACAACCATGGCGAAGACGACCTGGCCTCCGAGCACTCCGCCCACCAGCACCGGCAGGACCAGCAGCGGCGCCATTGCCATCAACGCCGGAACGACCTCGGTCGCCGCGTAGCCCAACTTGCCCAGCACGACGCCCGAGGGACGGATGCCGGCCAGGAACAGAAGATCGAGGGTGCCGTCGCGACGTTCGGAGCTGATCAGATCCGCCGCCAAGGCCGGGCCGCTCACCAGCGCGGCCAGAAAGGCCCACCCCACCGCGATGTTGAAAACGACACCACCGCCGACGCCGGCCCGGCCGCTTCGCGTGTCCTGGAGCAGGACCATGCCGGCGAGCAAGAGAAGCGCGACCAGGACGAAAGCGGTTCGCCGAATCCACAGCCCCCGGGACTTGGAGGCGCGGCGCAGTTCCCGGATGCCGATCAGCCATGGGCGTGGAACGGTCATGAGGCTCCGGCGAGGACGAGTCCGGCAAGGGCGAGCAACTGCAGCGCGAACCAGAGCATCCCGCAAAGGCCGAGAACGAATCCGGACATGGCCAAGTGCGCGGCCGGATTCCACAGGTCGCGCCCGGCCGCCCGGGCATGGACGTAGCCGCGCACAGCGGCAACGGCCCAGGGAACGCCGATGATCGGCACCAGGCCGACGAAACCATATCGGAAACAGTCGAGGGACTGTTCCAACATCCGGATCTGGCGGGCTTCAGTGGAATTCATCGGGCTGGCGCTCCGTTGTCGTTCTATCGGTCTGCCTCATTCGCCGGCCGGCCGCAAGATCGGCGGACGGTTCGTCTCCGTGACGGCGACTCGGGAACGCTGCTTGGTTTCGATCAGCCGGACTTCCGAGCGGAAGCCCGACAGATACCGGCTCAGGCCGATGACGAGAACGACCAGCGCGAAGGCGAGGAGCAGGACCGACAGCGTGGCGAAGCCTTGGCGGCGGCGAGCGGCGTTCATGGCGCCTCCTTCCTCGCGGGCACGCTCCGGAAGGTGAACGCGACGGCATGGTGTTCCGATTTGCGAACCTTCTTCAGAGCGGCGTCCAGTCGCCAGACCACGACCGCGCCCCGTTCCTCGCGGATGAACCGGGCGTCGGCCAATCCGTGGGCCCAGATGTTGGTCTTCGAGGCGCCTTCGACGGAGCGGGAGAAGTGGTCGCCGTTCCAGGTCCAGACGATCGCCTGCTTTTCATCGGCGATTCGGCAGCGGGTCCCCTGCTCCGTCGATTCGACCTGGATCCGGCCGGCGGAGGCCCGGACATCGTCGCGCCAAAGTTCACCGGCCCGGAGCAGCAGCGAGGCGCGTTCGCCGGTCTCGATGTTGTTCCGCACCGCGGTGAACGCGTTCCAGAACGCCACGACGGACAGAGTCACGATCAACGACGCGGCCGCCATGTAGACGATCATCTGGATGATCAAAATGCCCTGCTTCCGCCGTCTCCGATTTGTCCGCTGCGTCTTCATCGTGCGATCGCCTCCTTGCTGACGGAGACCGCGCCGCCGCGTTTCGCCGAACGCCATTCCAGACGAAGGTGGTGGTCGGCCTTGACCAGCACACAGCGGCCGGCCGCCAAGTTCGCCGCGCCGGCGCCAGTCAGCGGGATGTCCGATTCACCCTCGGGCCGGGTGCTCCAATCGCCCGCGATCAGCACCTCCAGTTCGCCGTCGAGCAACTCGACCAGAGCCGCGTGCCGGAGTTCGGCGTCGAGCAGGCGTCTTTCGCCGACGAGACCGTAGGCCAGCGGCAGCACCGCCAGCATCACCAGCGCGATGGCGACGAGCAGATCGACGTTCATCCATCCGCCGCGCCGACCGTGATTCGAGATTCGGGTCGGTTTCATAGGTAGGTTTCGACCAGACCGATGAGCAGGCCGAAGACGGAGACGACCATCACTCCCACGACCAGGCCCTGAAACAGCACGGCGCCGACACCGATCGCCGTCGCTGCGGCGCGTTCGGCCCGTTCGGCCCGCATTTCCAACGCTGTGACCCAGCCGGCGACCGCCTCCAAGAATCCGCCGCCGGAGCGGAGCGCGTTGTTCATCCGCCAGGAGAATTCGCCCCGCCCTTCCAGCTGTTCGATCGCCTGCGGCAGACCGGCACCGCCGACGAGCGTGGCTTCTGCCCGCACGGCGCGACGGATAAAGATGGAATGCCCGGTCGCGCCGGCGGCGAGCTCCAGCGCCCGCCGTTCGTCAACACCGGCATCCAGCAAGACCGACAGCATGGCCGCGAAATCCCGACGGCACCGGTGCCGGACCCAGGGAAACAGCCACGTAAACCGGTCGAGCCCGAACCGTTCATTGATCCGAGGACCGGCCACGATCGCGAGGCCCGTTCCGCAGACGAAGAGCCAGACGACGAACAGGCCCGCCACGGCGACGGGCCCCCAGTAATGCAGACCTTGCCACGCGGCCCACGCTTGGCCGGTGCTACCGCCTGCGTCCGAGAGCCCGCCGAACATTTCGGTGAACTTGGGCCGGATGACCCCTTGGAACAGGATCAGCCATGCCACCGCCACCGGCAGCACGACGGACATCATCACCAGCGGCATGAAGAACACCGCCTCTTGTCCGAGCACTTCCCGTTGCAGGATCAGCCGGCAGCCCGGAATCACTTTGCGGACATCCCCCAGCTCTTCGCCGATTTGCAACATGGCGCGGATCGTCGGCGGCAGGAACCGGGGAACCTTGGCCAGCGCCTCCGAGAGCTTCAGCCCCGACGCCAGGTAGGAGGCAACGAGATGGAAGCGTGCGCCCAAATCGAGCGTGCGGGTCCGGGCGATCTCGCTGGCGGTGCGTTCCGGCGACTTTCCCTGGTCCATGCCGCAGGCGAGAAGATGGAGGAAGAAGCGCGCCCGTTCCCGTCTCGCGGCCGGCGCGCCCAGCAGGAGATGGAGCACGAAGGCCGCGAACAGAAGAACGACGACCACGATCAGAAACAGCGGAATCGCCCAGAGCGAACTGGCCGACCACTCGGCCAAAAGGGCCGGTAAGCGGATTGGTTCGGAGGAAGTCATAGGGAAAGTGGGTCGGTCCGCGTCAGTTGAACAGCATCGAAGGCAGCACGTCGGACAGCACGCGCATCGCGCCGACCAGCTCGATCGCCAGCAGGGCACCGACAAAGAGCAGGAGCGCCGGCGTCAACGCGATCAAAAGCCGATCCGCTTGGCCCCGGGCGCGGTCGGCGAAGACGGTCTTCGCCTGATGGAAACCGGCGGCGAGGTCTTCACCGCTGCTGACGAGCAGCCAACCGAAGACCTTGGGAAACGTCGTCTGCTTGGCTGCGAAGTCTTCGGTCTTTCCCTGCCCCGCTTCGATGGCACGCCGCCAACGGCTCCATTCCCGGGTGGCCGGCGACATGGGTTCCATCGCTTCGGCCAAAGCCAGCGCCTCGGTCAGCGGCAGGTTCCGGCGCAGGGCGATGGCGACGGCCGACGAGGCCCGGGCGAGACTGGCTTCCCGGAAGACCGGCATCCGCCACGCCGCTTTCGTCCGCAGGCTTGGCACCGTCAAGAAAAGGAGCGCCATCAAGGCCAGGACCACCAGCAGAAGCACCGGCGCGAGCAGCAGGACGGCGAAGAAGCCACTTTTGGAGAGCGCCGTGAAGAGCTGGTTGAAGTTCGGAACACTCCAGCCGCCGCCGGCCCACGGCGCGCCGACGACCGCGAGCAGCTTCCAGGTCAACCCGCAGAGGACGAGAGAGAGGCCCGCCGCGCCGAACAGCGTGATCAAGGGGTATGAAGCCGCCCCACGGACCCGGCCCCAGAGGAGGCCGGAATCGCGGTAGTGGTCGGCCAATTCGTTCAGCACATGCGGCAGGTCTCCCGAGCGGACACCGGCCTCCAGCATACGACGGTAGAGCGGCGGAAGCTGCGATTCCGCCGCCGCCGCGGTCAGCGACATGCCGGCCTGGACCTTGGCGTTCAGGGATTCGATTTCACGCCGCCAGAGGCCGCGTTTCATCTCGCCACAGAGCCGGGAAAGCGCGCCTTCCAGGGGAATGCCCGCCGTGAGCATTCCGGAGAGCTGCTGGTTGAAGAAGGCGATTTCGTCTTGGTTCACGGGAGTGGGCGTCCGGAGGTTGGGCCCGTCTGCCCATGCCGGCAGTCCGGACTCTCCGCCGGGAAGGATCGGCAGGGCAAGTGGCACGAAGAAATGAGGGCCGTCACGATTCTACAGACCGACCCGGCGGCGAACCGTCCCGCGGAACTTTCACCTCAACGGCACTTGGTCCGGCCCGTTCCTTGACGGCGAAGTCGGGACTGGTAGCTTCCGCGAGCCACCCGGCCGGAGCTGTGTGCCCGCTGAGGGACCGGACGGCCGGTGGAACCATCTACATGACATTCAAAGCCTCTCTCGCCTCCGTTATGCTCGTCGCCACCACCTCCGCGTTTGCCGCCGAGCCCGCAGTCTCCCTCCAATCTGATACCGACCGGGTCAGCTACTCGATCGGCACCGACATCGGAACAAGCCTGAAGAAAATGGGCGCCGAGATCGACGTCGACAAGCTGGCGGCCGGCCTGCGCGACGCGCTCGCCGGATCCAAGCTCCAGCTCACTCCGGAAGAGATCGCCACGACCATGCAGACCTTCCAGACCAAGGCCCGGGAAAAGATGATGGCCCAGCACAAGGATGCCGGTGACAAGGCCGTCAAGGAAGGCGCGGACTTCCTGGAGGCCAACAAGAAGAAGGACGGCGTCGTCGTCCTCCCCAGCGGACTCCAATACAAGATCATCAAACAGGGCGACGGGGTTAAGCCCACGGCCTCGGACACCGTTAAGACCCATTACCGTGGCACGTTGGTCGATGGCACCGAGTTCGACAGCTCCTACAAGCGCAACGAGCCGGCCACCTTCCCGGTCAACGGCGTGATCAAGGGCTGGACCGAGGCGTTGCAGTTGATGCCGGTCGGATCGAAGTGGCAGTTGGTCATCCCGTCGGACCTCGCCTACGGTCCTCAAGGCGCCGGAGCGGACATTCCGCCCAACGCGGTGCTCGTGTTTGAAATCGAACTGCTCGAAGTAGCCAAAGCGGCCAAGTAATGAAATTCAATCCGTTTTCCCGGGCGATCGCCGCCCTGCTCTCGGTGGCGACCCTGTCGTCCGTCCTGTGGATCGTGGTGCAGCCACACGCCGCCGAGCCCGCCAAGGCCGCAGCGGCGGAGCGCGAAGGTTTCGGCATCACCGAAACCAACGTCGCGCGGTTCGTCTCGATCTTCCTTGAGCAGTCGCACTTCGCCCGGAGAAAACTGGATGACGAGGCTTCGGCCAAGTTCCTCACGCTCTATCTCAAGGCCCTCGACGCGGCCAACATCCACTTCCTGGAGAGCGACATCTCGGACTTCGAAAAATACCGCACCCGCCTCGACGACCTGACCCGCAACGGCGACCTGACTCCGTGCAAGGAGATCTTCAACCGCTTTCTCGCACGGGTTGACGAGCGGGTCCGGCTGGCCACCAACCAGCTCCAGACGGAAACCTTCACCTTCGACGACAACGACCGGTATCTTGCCAACCGCAAGGGCGCCGACCGGCCCAAGGACATCGAGGCCGCCCGCAAGCTCTGGCACCAGCATCTCCGCTTCGAATACCTCCAGGAAAAGCTGAACCAGAAGGATTCGGCGACAGCCGCTTCGACCACAAATTCACCGCCCAAGGAAAATCTCACTCCCGATCAGGAAGTGGTGAAAACCCTGATGAGCCGCTACAAGCGCTACAGCCGGATGATCCACGAACTGAGCGACGACGAGGTCTTCGGCATCTATCTCTCCTCCATGACCCACGTCATGGATCCGCATTCGGACTACATGACCCGCTCCCAGTTGAAGAACTTCGAGATCAACATGAAGCTCTCGCTCTTCGGCATCGGTGCGCTCCTCCAGCTGGACGACGACTTCGTGAAGATCGTCGAACTCCACAACGGTCCCGCCAAGAAGAGCCAGAAGATCAAGCCCGGCGACAAGATCGTGGCCGTCGCCCAGGGCAACGGCGAACCAATGGACGTGGTCGGGGAAAAACTCCAGACCGTCGTCGAAAAGATCCGGGGCGACAAAGGCACCGAAGTCCGCCTCACCTTGATCCCGGTGGACGCCACCGATTCCACCGAGCGAAGGGTCGTCAGCCTGATCCGCGACGAAATCAAACTGGAGGGCGCCGAAGCCAAGGCCCGCATCTATGAGCAGACCGATTCCAGCGGCCACACCAACCGGATCGGCCTTATCGATCTCCCCTCGTTCTACGCCGACTTCGAACTCTCCGGGCCTTCCAAGGGTGAGCACAAGAGCACCACGACCGACTGTTCCAAGCTCATCACCCGTCTGAAGCTGGAAGGCGTCGAGGGCATCGTCCTCGACCTGCGCAACAACGGCGGCGGTTCCCTTGAGGAAGCCATCAACCTGACCGGCCTCTTCATCAAGAAAGGCCCCGTGGTTCAGATCAAGGACGCCAATGGAGCCATCTTCGTGGACGAGGACACGGACGATTCCGTGCTGTGGGACGGACCTTTGATGGTGTTGACCAGCCGGTTCAGCGCGTCCGCCTCGGAGATCGTGGCCGCAGCGCTCCAGGACTACGGCCGCGCGATCGTGGTCGGCGACTCGACCACCCACGGCAAGGGAACCGTGCAGCAGTTGATCGCGCTGGACCGACTCATGAGCCGCCAGCGCGGCTTCGAATTCGACACCAATCCGGGCGCTCTGAAGCTGACCATCCGCAAATTCTACCGCGTCAACGGAGACACCACCCAACTGAAGGGCGTGACTCCCGACATCGTCCTTCCCTCCGTCAACAACTACGCCGAGGTCGGCGAGTCCGAACTCGACGACGCCCTCCAGGCCGACTCGATTCCTTCGGCCAAATACGATTCCGAAAACCGCATCGCCCCCGTGGTCGCCCGCCTGCACGCCAAATCCGAAGACCGGGTCGCCAAGAGCCGCGACTTCGTCTTCATCGAGGAAGACATCACCCGGTTCAAGAAGATGTTGGCCGACAAGACAGTCTCCCTGAACGAAAAGGAACGCCGGAAAGAGAAGGACGAAATCAAGCGCCGTGACGAGGCCCGAAAGGCCGAACACAAGGCCCACAAACCGGACCCAGCCACCGTCTTCGAAATCACCCTGCAGAACATTGGCAAACCCTCGCTTTCCCTCTGGGCGCCGAAAAACGACGGCATCATCAAGATCGAGGATCCCAACGAAGCGAAGAACGAGGAAGATCTCGAAGAATCCATCGGCCATCCCCCTCCCGATGCGCACCTCTTGGAAGCCCGCAATATTCTAGCCGATCTGGCCGCGCTCAGCCGGAATCGCGCCCAGCCGTTGCAGGCAGAAAAATGATCGTCGCGCCCTCGGGGCGCTCCGCACCATGACCTTGTTCCCCAGATTCCTGTCCCTGTGGCTTGTTCTGGTTTGTCTCTGCGCGGGACGCGGGATTGGTGCGGAAACGGTCGTTGCTCCCGCCGCCCCGGCCTCGTCGGTGGTTTCCACGAACGATCCCGTGGAAGCGTCCTACCAGAAGCTGCTCGTGGACGACGACCAAGCGCACGACGAGATCGACCAGTGGATCAAGGAATCCGCCGAGTTCGAGAAAGCGGGCGCTGGCCCGTCCAAGGCCAACCTCAAGGCACGCATCCAACAGCGGCTCGCCATCGTGGACAAGGCCTACAAGGACTTCCTCGATCTTCACCCTAAACATGCCCGCGCCCACCTGGCCTACGGAAGTTTCCTCCACGATCTGTCCGACGAAGACGGAGGCGTGGACCATTGGGAAAAGGCCCGCGAGCTGGACCCTTCAAATCCAGCCGTCTGGAACAATCTGGCGAATTATTATGGGCACCGGAGTCCCGTCACCAATGCCTTCGTCTACTACGCCAAAGCCATCGATCTGAACCCGAAGGAAGCGGTCTACGTGTGGAACCTGGCCACGACCGTCTACCTCTTCCGGGTGGACGCGATGTCGTTCTACGGACTCGACGAAACGGGCGTCTTCGACAAATCGCTGGGCCTCTACCGGAAAGCCGTTTCGCTGGACCCGACCAACTTCATCCTCGCCACCGACTACGCGAACAGCTTCTACGGCACCAAGCCACCTCGCTACCAAGACGGCATCGTCGCTTGGAACGAGGCTCTCAAGGTGGCCGGTGACGACATCGAGCGAGAAGGGGTCCGCATCCATCTGGCCCGATGCCAGCTGAACCTCAAACGGTTCGATGAAGCGTCGGCACAGCTCTCGCTGGTGACGAACGAGATGTATGCCTCGTTGAAGAAGCGGTTGGGCGAACGGATCGTTGAAGGCCTCGCCGCCACCGCGACGACCAACGCTCCACCCGCCCAAACCACCGAGTCGCGGAAATAGCCGCGCCGTCATTCCCCGCCTCGGATACCTGATCAGCTCACGGCCGTCACCTTGTAGGCGACCTTGGTCGCGCCGACCTCAAGCTGGAGCGTTTCCCCCTGCTTTCTTCCCACGATCTGGCGCCCGAGAGGCGATTGGGGCGTGATGACCATGACCTCTTGGCCATCCTGTTCGATCTCCGTGCCTCCCGCCTTTGGACCCACAAAATACATCGCCTTCTCTTTCTTGCCCGTCAGCTCCACCAGCGCTCCCATCTCGACGCGGTCTTGGGGGCCGAGGTCGCGGAGCACCATGTTCTTGAACTCCAACAGCGCCTGCTCGGTGTCGGCGAGCTGCTGCGCCTGGCCCCGGGCCAGATACGATGCCTCCAGACTGCGGGTGTCGTATTTGTTGTCCGCGCGGCTCTGCTCGTCCGTCGCCTCTTCGAAGGCGGCTCTGGCCGCCTTGGTATAGAGAACGACCTCGTCGGCGAGGCGCGCGACGATCTTTTGCAACAGTGTCTTCTTGTTCACGATCGGGAACGTTTTCCGGGCATTAGAGGTAGTTTGCCAACAATGGCTTGAGCTCGGCCACCGTCTTCTTCGGCCAGAGCTTCGGCTCGGTCATGATCGCGTTCTTCAACGCGGAGTGGCACGGCCAGTCGGCCACCGTCGGAATCTTGGGAACAACCCCGGCGACGATCCGCTTCGCCGTCTCCGCGTTCCGCTTCAGATTCTCGAGCACCATCTCGACGGTTACGTGGGCTTCGTCCGCCTTCCAACAGTCGTAGTCGGTGATCATGGCCATCGTGGCATAGCCGATCTCGGCCTCCCGGGCGCACTTGGCCTCGCCCAGATTCGTCATTCCGACCACGTCGAAACCGGCCTTGTGGTTGAAGATCGATTCCGCCCGCGTGCTGAACGCCGGTCCTTCCATGTTCACGTAGGTGCCGCCGTCGTGGACGCGCGCCTCAGCCGCCTTGGCTTCCGCCAGAAGCAGCCGCCGCAGTTCCTCGCAGATTGGATCCGCAAAGGCGACGTGGCCCACAATGCCGCGGCCGAAGAACGTATGGTTCAACGACTGTTTCGTCCGGTCGTAGAACTGGTCCGGCAAGACGATGTCGCAGGGTTTGTAGCGCTTCTGGAGGGAGCCGACGGCGCTGACGCTGATGATCCAGCGGACGCCGAGGCTGCGCATCGCCCAGAGATTGGCGCGGTGGTTGAGCTCCGTTGGCAAGAGGCGATGGCCCCGGCCGTGGCGCGGCAGGAAGACAATCTCTCGTCCCGCAAGGTTGCCCGTCAAAAGTTCGTCGGACGGCGGTCCGAAAGGCGTCTTCACCGCGACCCATTTCTGGTGGGTGAATCCCTCGATGTGATACAGGCCGCTGCCACCGATGATACCGATGCGGGGCGTGGGGGAGCTGCTGGAACGTGCTGGTTTCTTCATGCGGCCAAGTCGCGAAGAATCGGACCGGTGCGGGCACCGGAACAAGCGTTTTCAGGCCCGACTTCCGGAGCCCCCGTGGCTACCAGTCCTTGACCGGATGTTGCGGGGGTTTCCCACCCTTTTGAGGCGGCAAGAAGATGATCGATTTCTCCTCGGCTTTCATGGCTTCAAGGAGCTGCTGCGCCTGTTTCGGAGTCATCACGCCCATGGCCATCGCGGCGCGGTCGCTGGCGCTCTCGGAATCCCGGCTGGAGCCCTCTCCGTTTTCCCCCTCTTGCTTGTCGCCACCCTCCTTGCCCTGTTGGTCTTTCTCCCCGCCGCCAGAATCCTTCTTTTCTTCCTTCTTGTCGCCGCCGCCATCCTCTTTCTGGTTGCGTCGGCCGGAGCCTTGCTGGTTCTGATCGCCCGGATTCTGACCCGGTTGCTGCTGCCCTTGCTGCTTTCGATCCCGACGATTTCGCCGTCCGGACTTCTGCCCCTGCTTTCCTTGTTGACCCTCGTTCTGCTTGTCCTGCTGGGCGGCCATCTCGTCGAGCTTCTTCTTCAGGAGTTCGAGCCGCTTTTCGGCGAAGGCGAGATTGTGTTTCGCGTCGGGGTCTTTTTCATCGAGCTGGACGGCGTTCTTGAGGTTGCGGATGGAGTCCTCCCAATAAATCTCGCGCTCCTCCAGATCCGACGACGCTTCGCCCTGACGAAAGACCGTGTTGCCGAGGTTGTAGTAGGATTCCTGTTGCAGCGCCAGATCCTCGGCTCCGGCGGACATGACGAAGTGCCGGCGCGCTTTCTCCAAATCGCCGGCCTTGTAGGCGGCCGAACCCGCGTTGAACTCCAGCTTGGCCACCTTTTCGTCTTCCTTGCCGGCCTTCGTCCGCTCCTCCAACAGCCGCTCGTATTCGGCCTGGGACTTTCCGTATTCGCCTTCCTTGAAATCCCGGAGCGCCTCGGATGGCGCCGCCTTCGCGTTGACGCCGCACAGCAGGAAGGCCAGCGCAACGACAGTCGGCGCCGTCAGGATCCAATCCTTCTTCGGCGCCGCTTCGTGGCCTTCGAGCTTCGGTTTTCCTCTCCAGAACATTTCGGCGATCAGTGCCGCCACCGCGACGAGCACGAACCAGTGGAACTGCTCGCGGTAGCTTCGGGTCATTTTCGACGCGGATTCGGACTTCGGCAACAGCTCGATCCCCTTCTTGAAGAGCGTCTCCATCGGCCGCGCACCGGAAAGCGGCAGATAGAAGCCGCCCGTATCGGTGGCGATCTCTTTCAGCAACGCCTCGTTCAGCCTGGATTTGACCGCGTTCCCCTGCTCGTCCCGGAGGAATCCCATGTTTCCCTGCTCGTCCGGGATGCGGATGACCTCGCCCTCGGGGGTGCCGACGCCGACGGTGAAGATCTTGAGGCCCGCTTTCTGCGCTTTGCGGATGGCGTCCTTCACACCGTCTTCATGGTCTTCGCCGTCGGTCAGCATCACCAGGACGCGATGGTTGTCGCCGCTCTTGTCGAACGCCCTCACCGCCGCATCGATCGCCTCGGCCAAGGCCGTGCCGCCCTGGGGGATGATGTCGGCGTCGATCGCGTTCACGCTCTGGGAAAAGGCGAACTCGTCCAGCGTCAGCGGACATTGGAGAAAGGCCGAACCGGCAAAGGCGATCAGGCCGAACCGATCCGACTTGGCGATGTGCGCCAGATCGAGCGCGGCGAGCTTCGCCCGGGTCAAGCGGTCCGTCGGGGGCGCGTCCATCGCCAGCATCGACTTCGACGCGTCGACGGCCACGAGGATGTCGCGTCCCTGGGTGACGGTCTCTTCCCAGACCAGGCCCCATTGCGGCCGCGCGACCGCCACCAGCAGCAGCCCGACGGCCACCACCAGCAGCGCCAATCGTCGACGCTCCACCGCGGCATCGAACCCGACGGTCAAGGCCGCGAGCAACCGCTGCGGCACAAACTCCAGCATCAGCCGTTTCCGGCGCCGCCACGACCACCAGAGGAACACGGCCATCAGTGGACCGACGGTCACCACGAGCCAAAGCAGTTCTGAATGGGCAAAGTGCATTTTTTTAATGACGAAGGCCGAAGGTCAAAATCCGCATGTGAAACGGACAGGCCGTCGCGCTGAGTTCTTTTCCCTTTTTCGGCCTTTGGTCCTCGCAGTTCGTCATTCCATTCACGGCAGTCTCCTCCAGACGGTGTTCCCCAGTCCGACTTCCAACAGCAGGATGAACAGGCCGGCGGCGAGCACGAAGGGGAACAGCTCGGTGTAGCGCTGGAACTTCTTCATCTCGATCTCAGTCTTCTCCAACTGGTCGATCTCCTTGTAGATCCGCTCCATCGTCTCGGTCGTGTCGGCGCGGTAGTAGCGGCCGCCCGTGCGGTTCGCGATCTCGGTCAACTGCGCCTCGTCGATATCCACCGGCTCCATCTGGTAGATCTTACCGCCGTTTCCGGTGGGATACGGCATGGGCGCCAATCCGCGCGTGCCGACGCCGATGGTGTAGACCTTCACCTTGAGCGCCTTGGCGGCGTCCGCCGCGGTCAAGGGCGTGACCTTGCCGGTGTTGTTCTGGCCGTCGGTCATCAGGATGACGATGCGGCTTTTGGAATCCAGTTCCCGGAGCCGGTTCAGCGCGGCGCTGAGTCCGAGACCGATCGCGGTGCCGGCCTCCTTGATCGTGTCCAGATTCAACCGTTCCACGTTTTGCTGGAGGAAATCATGGTCCAAGGTGGGCGGCGTCACCAGGTAGGCTTTGCCCGAAAAAGCGACCAACCCGATGCGGTCGTTCGGCCGGCCTTCGATGAACTTCTTAAGGACCTTCTGGGCGATGTAGAGCCGGTTGACCCGCTGGCCGTTCTCCTGGAAATCCTCCGAGCCCATGCTCAGCGAAAGATCCATCGCCACCACGATGTCGATGCCGCTGGCCTTCACATTGGAACGGCCCTCGACCAAGCGGGGCCGGGCCAGCGCCACGATCAGCAGCGCCAGCACCAGCCAGCGCAACCCCGCCAGGATCTTGCTCGCCCGTGATTTTCGCAGCGCGGCGATCGACTTCACCAACTGGACCGACGAATAGACGAACGCCGTGCGGCGGGCGCGCTTTCCCTTCCACCAAGCCAAGACCGGCAGGAGCAGGAGGAAGAGCAGGGCCCATGGATATGCGAAGGTCATTTGGCGGAGGACAATTCTGCGGGCGCCTTGACCGCCGCGGGAGCCATCGGGCTCGTTTCATCGATCAACCGCAGCGCGGCTTCATAGAGCGGCTGGAGCTGCTCCGGGGTTGGTTCGAGCCGGGCGAACTTCACCAGATCGCACTGTTCCAGGAACTCGCCGAGGCTCTGTTTCTGAGCGTGGGAAAGAACGGGCTTGGACCGCAGCTCGAAGAGAAACTCTTCCGTCGTGCGCTCGGGCGCCCGCAGTTCGAACCGTTCCTCCAGATAGAGGCGGACCGCGTCCGAGACGAGGACGCAAAAGGGTTTGGGGCGATCCAGCATGTCCAGCGCGGCGGACAGCTTCTGCCGGGCGCGTTCATGGGGAGGAATGATGAGGGGCAACGGCGGCGGGAAGAGCGGCTTCTTGCGCAGCGCCAGGTAGAGAATCCCGGCGACCAACAGGACGAAGAGCACGCCGCCGGCGATGACCCAGCCCCATTTGTCGAAGATGTAGACCGGCGGCACGATATCGCGCAGTCCGTCCTGCACGGCGACCATATTGGTCATTCCGGGCGGCGCGGGTGGAGGAACGATGATCGCTGGGGAATTGCTGGCCATGGTTCAGGCAAACCGAGATAGGGCGACGGCTCCGGCCGAGCCGCCTCGGGACGAAGTCCTATCAAGCGAGACAATCCCGTGGAGTGTTGGGCGTGATTCGCCCCGTTCCGGTTGCCAGAGAAGCGGTCTGGATGACCGAAGGCCACTAGGCGGCTTGGCACGAGCCATCGCCCTACCCTCCCCCGTCTTCATTCTGCGTTCGTCTGCGTTCATCTGCGGTTCAATTGGTCAATGCCTCAGCCGGCGTTCGCGGGTCTCGAAGAACTGCGCCAGCTTCGGTGCGTAGTCCTCGTTGCTGCGGAGCTGGATGGTGTCGATCCGGGCCGAGCGCAGCGTGCGCAGCGTCTGATCCAGCGACTCCAGCTGTTTCTTCTTAAAGCTCTCCCGCTTCCGCGAATCGTTCGTGTTGATCTCCACCAGTTCGCCCGTCTCCGCGTCCTCCAATTCCAGCAGTCCGACGGCCGGCAGTTCCAGCTCGAACCGGTCCACGATCTGGATCGCGACCACGTCGTGCTTGCGGTTCGTCCGCCGCAGCGCCGGCAAGGCTGCCGAAGCCAGCGTTTCCCGCATCAGCAACGAACCGCGCGGCGGCGCATCGACCTCCGCTTGGTGGTGCCCAAGGAAATCCGAGATGACCACCGAGATGGCTTTGCGGGTGCAGACCCGTTGGAGGAACCGCAACGCCTCTGTCAGGTTCGTGCCCGTATGGGCAGGTTCGAAGAACAGCACGTCCCGGATCACGCGCAGCACATGGCGGCGACCCTTCTTCGGCGGAATGTATCTCTCCACCCGGTCGCTGAAGAGGATCACGCCCACCTTGTCGTTGTTGCGGATGGCGGAAAAGGCCAGCACCGCCGCGATCTCGGCCGCGACCTCGCGCTTGGAACGGTCCACCGACCCGAACCGACCCGAAGCGCTGACATCCACGACCAGCATGACGGTCAGCTCGCGTTCTTCGACGAACTTCTTGATATGCGGCGTGCTGGTGCGGGCGGTGACGTTCCAGTCGATGGCGCGGACATCGTCGCCGGGCTGGTATTCCCGCACCTCGTCGAAGTTCATCCCCTGCCCCTTGAAGACGCTGTGATACGCGCCCGCGACCGACTCGCTCACAAGCCGGTTGGACCGGATCTCGATCTGGCGGATCTTGCGGAGGATTTCCTTGGGGATCATGGCTTCAGATCAACTATTAAGCAGTTCCCAAACAAACATCTCGGGCCGACCGGTCGCTCTTCTCACTTCATTCGCCCGTTTCTGCATCTCGACCAAGATGCGGAGCTTCTCTTCGATGGGCAGTTGCGCCGCCTCTCGGCGGGACGCCTGCTTTCGGCGAAAGATTTCCTCGGCCAGCAGCCCGGAGGGCTGGCAGACGGTAGCCGGAGGTCGCAGCGCAGCGCAGACCTCCGGTGCCGCGACGCGACGCCAAGGCACCCCGGAGGGGTGCAAGACCGCTCCTTGTCCGTCATTCACGTCCCCATTCTCGGTGGTTTCTGGCATCCCTCCGGGATGCGGCGCGCTCGCTCGCCGGATACCGGAGGTCTGCATTGCATTTCGACCTCCGGCTACCGTCTGGAAACCCTCCGGGTTTCGGAAGCACCCCGCCTTTGCAGACAGGCTCTTAGTCTGCCCGCAGTCCCGGGCCTCACCGAAGTTCATCTCCTGCCCCTGGAAGACGCTGTGATACGCGCCCGCGACCGACTCGCTCACGAGCCGGTTGGACCGGATCTCGATCTGGCGGATCTTGCGGAGGATTTCCTTGGGGATCATTTCGTAGAACGAGGGTTGCTCAGTGTTTTCAGAACCCAGCAGTCCAATGAGCTGAAAAACTCTTCCGCCATCTGGAATCGGCTTAAGAAGCGATTGAGGTCTGATTCAAATTTCCCAACGAAATTCCAGCCATCAACAACACCACCATAATCGTGGTCCAACTGGTAAACCGTAGCCGCCAGCTCGTCTGGAAGCTCTTCGCTAATAGTCCAAAGATACAGTCTTCGGACCACAACCTGGTTGGTAAAATACCCGTTCCGATATCCTTGTGAGAGCCGAACGGAGATTAGGTTCCATACCGTGTCCTCATCTGATTCCCCTGGAACCTCAGCCAAGAGCGAAGCTTTGGTGCCGTCTCTGTTGGTTGAAAGTTCCAAAAGCCAGTCAGGAATGGGATGTTGAAAATCGACGATCAAACTATCCGCCCATTCTACGATTTCTGACTCTCGGCAAAGCTCGGATTCCAGCGCGCGGTCATAAAAGACCGCAATATCCTTGATCGTCGGGCGGCGCATGAGATCGCTCAATCTTTCCTCACGGCACGGGCAGTTCGCTGAAGATCTTGTTGATGATCGTCTCGCTGGTCTTGTCCTCGGCTTCGGCTTCGTAGGTCACGGTCACGCGGTGGCGGAGCACGTCCATACCGATGCTCTTCACGTCCTGCGGGGTCACGTAGCCGCGGCCCCTGAGAAAGGCGAAGGCCTTGGCGGCGAGCGTCAGCGCGATGGTGGCGCGGGGCGAGGCGCCCATCTGGATCAGCCCGTCGAGGTTGATCTTGTAGTCCTTGGGATCGCGCGTGGCACAGACCACGTCCACGATGTAGTCCTTCACCTTGTCGTCGATGTAGATCTCGTTCAGGACGTGGCGCGCCTCGAAGATCTCCTTCGCGCTGACCACGGGTTTGACCTGCGGCGGCGGGCCGGTCTTGGCCATGAGATCGAGGATCAGGCGTTCCTCGGCGCGGCTGGGGTAGGTCACCTTGAGCTTCAGCATGAAGCGGTCTACCTGCGCTTCGGGCAAGTTGTAGGTGCCTTCCTGTTCGATGGGGTTCTGCGTGGCCAGCACGAGGAACGGTTCGTCCAGCTTGAAGCTGGTTTCACCGATGGTGACCTGCCTTTCCTGCATCGCTTCCAGCAATGCGGACTGGACCTTGGCCGGGGCGCGGTTGATTTCGTCGGCCAGCACGATGTTGGCGAAGACGGGGCCGCGCCGGGTGGTGAAGTCGCCGCTCTGGGGATTGTAGATCTGGGTGCCGATGAGGTCGGCCGGCAGCAGGTCGGGGGTGAACTGGAGCCGGGAGAACTTCACGCTCAAGCATTGGGCGAGCGATTTGACGGCCAGCGTCTTGGCCAGACCGGGCACGCCCTCCAGCAGGACGTGGCCATTGGCCAGCAGGCCGATGACGAGGCGCTCGACCAGATAGGTCTGGCCGACGATCACCTGGCTCATTTCGTTGAAAAGCGGTCGAACAAAGGCGGAAACCCGTTCGACTTCGTCGTTGATGGCAGTGATGCCGGAATTCATGGGCGCAAGATAGTTACGGAAAGACAGACACGGGAACTGAAAAGATGTTCAGACGAAGCTCGGCCACGGCCAGGAAATCCGAAGTTCCAAGGCCAAAGGCCGAAAATGGGAAGCGGCGGGCGTCTCGCCTGCCATAGAGGGCCGGCGTCCCGCCCCGCCGAATAGAAATCCACTGGCCCCCAAGAAGTCCCTTGTCCAACCACGACCTTGACCGGCGGGCTAATGGCCACCCGCTACAGCAGGCGAGACGCCCGGTGCCACAAAAACTGTCAGGACTTCGGATTTGCCCGACGGTGGTCGTTCGGATAGCCACTCGGTCGGATGAAAGCCACCGCCCGCCATGTGATCGTGCTGGTCACCTTGCCGAACCTGAAAACGGCCCGCGCCTTGGCCAAGGCGGCGCTCACCGCCCAGTTGGTGGCCTGCGCGAACCTGGTTCCAAAGCTGGAGTCGCACTATTGGTGGCAGGGCAAGTTGGAGAAGAGCGCCGAGGTTCTGCTGATGATGAAGACACGGAAGGGCCATCTGGCCGCGCTCGAAGCCGCCGTGCTGGCCTCGCATCCGTATGACACGCCGGAGTTCGTCGTCCTGCCGCTGGCCGGAGGCAACGAGCGGTATCTGGAATGGATCGACGACAACACGATGGGCCCGCTTTAGGCAGTTGCCCCTCACTTCCGATCCTCCCAGATCACGACCGGGCCGTTCTCCACTTCCGCCTTCAGTCCGCGCGCGTCGACGATCGCTCACCGACCCAGCACCCGCTTCGCGTCGGCCATCGGATCTGGCAACTCGCGACGGAAGAGCGTGTAGGAGTTCGTCTGCGCGAGCGTGTCGCCGGGTTTCAAGGTCGCCAACGGCCCGAGCATCTCCAGTTCAACATACTTCCAGTCCTCGCCGCCGTTGGTGTAGATCTCGGCGCTGCTGCCATTGTCCGGATACTCGGCGCCTGCCATCCGCGAAGAATCGATCCTCACCATCGTCTTGTCTCCCACCCACAGCAGAGTCTCGGCGTCTGTGCCCACCTTGCTGGACTTGGTCGGATGTCGGCGGAGCGAGAGCAGACGATCGGACACCGTTAGATCAGCCGGCAAGCTGTCGCCCGACTGTCGATCAAATCCCCCGGCGAAAAGGCTCTTCTCCGGCAGCGGAACCACGACCAGCGCCGGTTCCTTCAGCTGGGTGATGATCCACACACCCGCCTTCACGGGAGCGCCCTCGACCTTGTGGTAGGTCGTTCGGATCGTCAGGCGGGGCTCGGTCGGATGCAACTCCAGCACGCGCGTCGTTTGAATGCCGAACCACGGATCGACCGGCGAAGCCAGCGTGACGATCGAGCCCTGCGTGGTCGCCTTCACCGGCATTTGGTCGAAGGCGGGCGGCGGCGGCCACCCGCGTCGCGTGACCTTGGGCCAATCCGCCTGCGGCGACGGCCAGGTCTTGTCGCCCCCGAAGTTCGACCAGTCCTTCGACTTCGCATCCGGGGGCTTGCCCCGCAGCGCCAAGTTCTCCCAGAACACGCTTTCCTCGCCTTTGAGCCGGAACTGCATGACCCGGCCGATCTCGGGCACGATCAGCACCTCCGACACGGCGTTGCTCATCCGCACGCAGTCGGTCCAACCCTCATGGGTGAATCTCGAGATCTGGACCCCCGTTGCCGCGTCGGCCACAGGCAGGAGGATCACGAGGCCGGCGAAGAGGAGAAGCAGGTGTTTCATGGAGAGGCGACACTCCGAATTCAGCCGATCCACCCTCTTCCGGCAACGAACATCTTGGAACCAGCCCCAAGATCGGAGCAGGAACGGCGGCTTCTCAGAGGTAGGGGGGGGTTGCCGAGACGTCCCTATCTACCGCCGCAGGCGGTGCGAGCAGAGGGAGAATCCCGGACGATTCACGCCACATGGAGACGCTCCCTCCGGTCGCCTCGCTACCTGGAAACGGTGGGGCCGACCTGCCGCTCGACCCTTGCTATCCGCTCAGCGCGTCGAGCGCAGAACCAAGCATCCCCATATCACTGCGCCGACCCGGCTGACATTGGAAGGCGGCGGGAGGGGCCACCCCTTGTCTCATGGCTCGGGCAAGCTCGACTACCAGGTCGCCGTCTTTATCCAGATGCCAAGGCGGGAATGAGCTGTAAATTTCGACCGGCTGTCTTTCAATCGGTGGATGTTCCACCTGAGAGATATTGGAAGACTGCTGACGCTGCTTGGCGCCATGTTGATTTCGATGCCGGCACCGGCTGCGGAAGTCCCCGACCCGAACGCGGTGGCTCCTCCGCCGTGGGCCTACCCCGTCGACCCGCCCGGACTTGCTTCTCCAAAAGATGACGGGACGCTGCGGCGCGTGCCCGACAGCCAGTTGGGGTTCACCCTCAGCCAGGTGCGGGACTCTTTCCTGTCTCCGGACTGGCATCCCGACGACCACCCTCCGATGCCGGACGTCGTCGCGCACGGACGGAGACCCGGGGTGCTCGCCTGCGGCTATTGCCACCGGGCGGAAGGGACCGGCGGACCGGAAAACACCAGCCTGGCTGGTCTTCCCGCCGCCTACATCATCCAGCAGATGATCGACTTCAAGAGTGGCGTCCGGAAAACCTCCGTTCCGCAAAGAGGTCCGCCCAAAGCCATGATCGCGCTCTCCAAGGAAGTGACGGCCGCGGAGGTCGAGGCCGCCGCCGCCTATTTCTCCGGCTTGAAACTGAAGCAGATCATCCGCGTGGTCGAGACGAACACGGTGCCGCAAACCGGGATCCACGGATGGCATTTGACCGATCTGAAGAACGGCGAAACGGAGCCGACCGGCCAGCGGATCATCGAAGTCCCGGAAGATCTGGAACAGTTTGCCAGCCGCGATTCGCGCGCCCGCTTCGTCGCCTACGTTCCGACCGGAAGCGTCCAGCGTGGCAAAGCCCTGGCCAGCTCGGGAGGAGAAGGCCGGACTGTCCAGTGCGCCATCTGTCATGGACCCGATCTCAGAGGAATCGGTCCGATCCCCGGCATCGCCGGTCGCTCGCCGAGCTATCTCCTGAGGCAGCTCTACGACTTCAAGCACGGAGCCCGGGTCGGGCTCGGCAGCGCGCTGATGAAACCAACGGTCGAAAAGCTCACGCTCGACGACATGATCGTGCTCGCCGCCTACGCCGCTTCCCTGACGCCCTGAGATTTTGGTTTGCCACGATGGCGGCGAACCGGGACGGCCGTAACTTCGGACATCTCTTCCTGAATACGAGGGGGCTCTCCTTGAAACTAGGCCCCTTCCGACGATGCAGGCTTTCCCATTGAAATCGCCTTGCTCTGCATTTCTTCTGCGAAAGCCCATACGAAAAGACGCAGAACCAGATGCCAGCGAAACTGCCGGGGATGGGAGTAACGGAACCTCGCCACATGGCTCGCCCTCTGCCCGTTAACCATGGGAGTGATCGGTCAGGTCAGTTCCGGTTCGAACAGCACTTGTGGCTGCCTTCAATTCTGATTCGCTTTCGAGTTGAGGCGATCAATGGCAGTAAGTCGGTCTGGCCAGACCACGCCGGTTTGACGCACTCGCAGCAAAGCGGGCGCGGCTGACAGGTGCCATCACCACGACCCTTGCATCTCTGCGGCCATGTCTGGCGCTACTCCTGTCGGCTTAGTTCGGGGCCACGCTCGAACCCACCGCCGCCGCCTTGGGGGTGGGCCGGGCCACCGGGCCTCGTCTTCAGGCCGCCTTCCGCCAGAAGCCGTCCGCCGCTTCCGCCCCGAAACGTCCCGCGGTGGACAACGGCTACGAACGTGAATTCCAAAATGTTTACGGGGTCGTCAGTCCGCTGGAAGGAGAACTGGACTGGATGATTTCCCCGGCCATGAACACCGGATGGATGGGAGCCCTCCTGCCCCAAGTCAGCGCCGCCCACCACCAAGACTTCATCGTCATGGTCGTAGATGACGCACCTTCGCAGGTGGCCAAGGCGCTGGTGGTGCCGGAGAACATCCGCCTGCTCCTCCTCCCCCGCCTAGGCGCCAGAACTCAATCCGCAGGAACACAGGTGGGCCGAAATCCGGGAGAAGGCATTTCCAAACCGGAGATTTTCAGAGATGGCCGGAGGGGGCAAACCTTGCAAACTGGACTGCCACGGCTGGCGGCAGATCCACTCTCGAGGGTCGCGGAGAAACTACGTCCCAACTCGAACTGGGACTGCACGTCCCCAGCCTCGGCTTTCTTTTTGGTTTCGGCCAACGACGGAAGGCGCGAGAAATCGGTCCAAACTTGGCAATCGATCAGCACACGCTATTACCCGCACCTTCACTATGAGGAGAAGACGAGGCAACGACATCGAATCACTGGCCAAGCCAATCGGAGGATTGATCATCTTGTCCGCTCTGGCGGGCGGCACGACTGGACTGCCGGAGCGGATGAACGCCATCGCTTTGTTCGTCTTCTATGGAGCATTCTGCCTGTTGGGTCAGGCCCAACCGTCGTCTTGGGGGGTGGTCCTTTTTCTTTCTTCGTCTGTCCGGGGTTCCAAACACGGTTTCAGATCAAATAAATTTTCATCCTCTCGTCTCAAAGCCCCTGATTTCGAGCCGTCCTGTCCACCCCTCTATTCGAGGCCTTGGTTTTCCAGGCTCTTCATTGCAGCTTGTGATCCTTCGAGCGTCCCGATGGAGTCCGCGTGTGTCCGTGTAAGGTTCTTTCAAATGGATTGCACCGATGAGGAACGACGGCACCGCACATCGCAAAGAAAAGGTCCCTAAAGAGACTGACCGGTCGGGCACCGAGGCGCGTTCATTCATCATCGGGACGACTCCACTTTCATCCATGCCAACGAACTCCCAAAAGATCCGTCATTTCGCATCCGACAACTACGCCGGCATCTGTCCCGAGGCCTGGGCGGCAATGGCGCAGGCCAATTCCGGCCACGTCCCCGCCTACGGCAACGACGAATACACCCGCCGCGCCACGGACCTGATCCGTGACGTCTTCGAAACCTACTGCGAGGTCTTCTTCGTCTTCAACGGCACGGCGGCCAATTCGCTGGCGTTGGCCCATATGTGCCAGTCCTACCACAGCGTGGTGGCCAACGAAGTGGCCCACATCGAGACCGACGAATGCGGCGCTCCCCAGTTCTTCTCCAACGGCATCAAGCTGATGTTGATGCGCGGCGAAAACGGGAAGGTCACACCGGACGGCGTTGCGGATCTCGTCACCAGACGGACCGACCTCCATTACCCGAAGCCCCAGGTCGTGAGTCTGACCCAGTCCACCGAAGTTGGAACGGTCTACTCTGTTCCCGAGATCGAGGAAATCGGCGCCAAGTGCAAGAAATACGGACTGAGACTGCACATGGACGGCGCGAGGTTCGCCAACGCCGTTGCGGCGCTCGGGCTGGCTCCGAAGGAGATCACGTGGAAGGTCGGAGTCGACGTGCTGAGCTTCGGTGGCACCAAGAACGGCCTTCCCGTGGGAGAGGCAGTCGTGTTCTTCAACAAGGAACTCGCCCGGGAATTTGACTATCGCTGCAAACAGGCCGGCCAGCTTTGCTCCAAGATGCGGTTCCTGGCCGCACCCTGGGTCGGAATGCTGCAGGACGGAGTCTGGCTTCGGCACGCGCGGCACGCCAACGAGATGGCCGCCCGGATGGAGGAGCGCGTGAAGGCGATTCCCGGAGTGCAGTTTCTGTTCCCGAGAGAAGCCAACGCGGTCTTTGTCGAAATTCCGAAGCCGGTCATCGACGGGCTGCACGTCTCGGGGTGGATCTTCTACAATTTCATCGGAAAAGGGGGCTGCCGACTCATGTGCTCCTGGGACACGCAACCAGAAGACGTGGACGAGTTTTGCAGCGACCTCACCCGGCTCATGTCCGCATGACCGGCCAGAGCTTCGGGATCAACCGAAGCTCTTGGTCAGATAGGCGAGTTGCTGGTTGGATTTGGCTTGGGCCGTCTCCATGGCTTGGAACGCGGCAAGCCACTGCGCCTTCCTTGCCTGAACCTGCAGCTCTTGGGCCGCGATCTGGACATCGAGACTGGCGATCCGGTCCGTGTATCGGGTCTGCTTGCCCGGCAACAAACCGTCTTCACCCACGGTCCGGCCCAGATATGCAGAAATTCCTACGGCCAATCCGTGGTCCTTGTCGGAGAAAAACGACTCCACGTCCGACAGTTTGTTGGCCAGGACGTCGTCAAGCTTCGTGCTGTCGACCAAAGCCAGCTTGTTGTCGCTTCCGTTGGAGGAGATCCCGAGCTTTTCGAGCCGGTTGATCGTGCCGGAGAGTCCGGAGACGCTCCCAAACGCATTCCTCCTCAGATAGGTGCCGATATCGGTGGCGTCGTTGTCGTTGGACAGTGCCGAAGCGGTGACCTTGCCGGACGAGTCCGTAGAGCTCCTGGTGTAGGTATCGATCGTGTCCTGCAGCGAATTGTAGGCGGTAAGAAAGTCGTTGATGGCTGTCTTGACCCCGCCTGTGTTGGCGGACACATCGACGCTCGCCGTCCCTTCCTTTGCGACCGTCACGCTCAATCCCGGTATTCCGGAAGATTCCTCCCCGATCACGTTCCCCCGGGAATAGAGCGTCGGACCGTCGTTCACGGTGTATTGCAGATCCTTGCCCCGGACCAAAGTGCCGCCGCTGAGACCGCTGGCGGAGAGAAAATTGCCGCTCACATCTTCGAGCGAGATGCCGACGTCCCCCCCCGTCTTGTTCGTCAGACTCAAACGATCGTTGACCGAGTCATAGGAGGCGGTGACCCCTGCCGTGGAATTGTTGATCCGCTTGAGCAGATCGCTCACGGAGTCGGTCGACGCACTGAAGGCGATCTCGACTCCGTTTACCTTGAAGACTCCCGCGCCGCCGTCGGTGATCGTGGTCGCGAAATTGGCGGAGTCCAGCTTCTGGTCGAGCCTCACCGATCCCAACCTGGAAGCGCTGCTCACCGACCCGGTGCCGCTGGGGTTGTTGTAGAGTTTGGCGACCTGGAGAAAATTGCTGGTATCGGTCGTGGCGCCGAGGAGAAGCGGTCCGGAACTGGAGAATGAAACCTTGTCCGAAGCGGCGTCGTAGCTGCCGTTCACCACGCCACCGGTCGCCATGCTCACCTTGTCGAACACATCCTGGAGGGAGTCGCTGGTCGCGAGAGTGATTTCCTTGCCGTTGACGGTGAACTTGCCCGCGGAGACCGCCGTGCTGAAGCCCGCGTCGGATAGCTTGAGAGCGGAGACGTCGTTCGTCGCGCTCAGGGAACTGCCAACGTCGGAAGATCCTTGCTGCACCGCCGACTTGGACAATTGACCGACCGTGATCTTGTAGTTGCCCACGGAAGCCCCCGCCACGGTGCTGGCGGTGAGCACGCTGGAATCGGTCGAGGAAGCCGTGCGCGTCGAAAACAGATCGGACTGCGAAAGCGCGTCCGTTTTCAGCTTCAAGGCACTGACCGAATTCTGGATCGACTTGTACGCGGTGGACTGCGTGCGAATCTTCGACTGCTCGGTCGCCATGGCCGTTTGTGGCGCCCGTTCAATCGAAACCAACTGGTCGACCAGCGTCTTCCAATCCAGGCCCGAGGCCAGTCCCGCTAGGCTTAAATCTGCCATAAACTATTTTGCTCCACTCAGGTTATCGGGAGAATCCTTCAAAAGCTTGAGGCATTCCCCGCTCCGCCGGCCGGGAATCGGCACCCTCTCTCTGATCAAGAGTCCGGCCGGCGCTCACGCGCCGGCCGGACTGAAACCACCGAAGTAACCGGACCGACTACTTATTGTAGCAGACGGAGGGCCGCTTGCGGTTGTTGGTTTGCCTGGGCCAACATCGCGGTGCCTGCCTGGACCAAGATGTTGTATCGGGCAAATTTGGTGCTTTCATCCGCTACATCCACATCTTTGATGCGGCTGTTTGCAGCGGAGATGTTGTCCTTGAGGACGCCCAACTGGTCGTTGGTGAAGTTCAGACGGGCGATATTGGCGCCGAGCTGCGCGCGATCGGTGGCTAGCTGGGTGATCGCGGCTTTGACATTCGTCAGAGCCGTGGCCGCACCGGTGGTGGTGGAGACGTTCGAAGTCGAACCGGTCGCACTCGAATACGAGGTGGCGCTAAGATCAACTCCGGTCATCGAGAAGGCTCCGGACGTTCCTCCGCTGGTGTCGCCATCGGTAGTGACCGACAGTGCTGTGCCGCTGAAGAGGCTGACCCCGTTGAAGTCCTTCGTCGCCGTGTTGGTGATGTAGGTCTTGAGCTCGGTGAACTCCTTGTTATAGAGGCCGCGATCCGAGTCGGACTTGGTGACGTCCTGCGAAAGAACGGACAGTTCGCTCATACGATCGAGCGCCTTGCCCACCTTCTGCAGGAAACCATCCTGAGTCTGGTTGAAGGAGACCGCATTGCCGATGTTGCTCTTGGCAGCCTGAGTGCGGTTGATCTGAGCGTCGAAACGCTGGGACACTGCCAATCCAGCGGCGTCATCCTCGGGGGAGACGATCTTGGAGCCGGACGACAGTCGCGCCAGCGACTTGGCCAGCATTGAGGATGATTCGGAGAGAAGACGAGCGCTGCTCTGGGCCGAAATGTTTGTATTAATGACCATAAGGACTCTTTCCGTGAGTCGCCCCTCCGAAGAGGGACTTTGACGTGGCATCCATGCCACGGGTGAATTTCATTGCGGGCATCACCTTATCCCGTCCGGTGAGTTTCGGGCTCCGGAACCCTGACCTTGCGGTCAACATATCAATCGGCTCCCTCTCGAAATACTTTAGAACGCTCTTTTGCATACAACCGGAAAAAGGAACCGGGTCGACCCGGTTACGCGTCGACCGGGTGTGCCGGACCGTTCAGGGGCTCGTCGTCTTTTATTGGAGCGGACGCAATACGCCTTCCGGGGTCCGGTTCAGCTGCGGCAACATCGCCGCTCCTGCTTGGACCAGGCTGTTGTATCGCGCAAACCGCGTGCTTTCCTCGACCACGTCCACCTTTTTGATGCGGCTGTTGGCCCGCGATAGGTCGTCCCAGCGGATGCCCGATTGTTCGCGGGTGCATTTCAAGCGCGCAACGTTCGCAGCGATTTGAGCTCGGTCCGTCGCCAACCTGGTGATGGCACCCTGTACGGTTGTCAGCGCCGTTGTGGCCGCTGTGGTTGACGCGAAAGCGGAGCCCGATCCCATGGCCGCCGCATCGGACGAACCGGTGAGATCCACTCCCGCCATCGCGAAGGCACCACTGCTTCCGGTGTGGGAGTCGCCGCGTCGTTGACGTAGGACTTCAGCTTGGTGAATTCCGAGTCGTAGAGACCACGGTCCGAATCGGGCTTGACGACGTCTTGCGACAGGATTGATAGAACGTTTCTGCCCTTGTCCCTGCCCCGGCTCCGTCCAACCGGTCCTGAATCTGAATTGCAGTTGGCCGCGTCGCCGAAATACGTTTGTCTCTTCCCATGAACGACCTCCTCACCCAGATCAAAAACTTCAGCCTCATCGTGGCAGACACCGGCGACTTCGCCGCCATGCGGAAATACACCCCGCGTGACGCTACGACCAATCCCAGCCTGCTCCTCAAGGCCGCGACCATGCCGGAATACGCCGAGCTGATCGACGCGACCCTGAAGTCCGTCCCCGCAAGTCTCACTGGCCCGCAGCGCCTCGAAGACGCCCTCGACCGGCTCTCGGTCGCGTTCGGCGTCGAAATCCTCAAGATCGTCCCCCATCGTGTCTCCACCGAGGTCGACGCCCGCCTGAGCTTCGACTACGAAGGCTCCCTCGCCAAAGCGCGCAAGCTCATCGGCCTCTACGACGCCGCCGGCATCTCCCGCGAACGCGTCTTGATCAAGCTCGCCTCCACCTGGGAAGGCATCCAGGCCGCTGCAGTGCTGAAGAAGGAAGGCATCAACTGCAACCTCACCCTTCTTTTCTCCTTCGCCCAAGCCATCGCCTGTGCCGAGGCGGGCGTCCAGCTCATCTCTCCCTTCGTCGGCCGCATTCTCGACTGGCACAAGAAGAGCACCGGCAAGACCGACTACGCCCCGGCCGAAGATCCCGGAGTCGTTTCCGTCACCCGCATCTACAACTACTACAAGACCCACGGCTACAAGACCGAGGTCATGGGCGCCTCCTTCCGCAACCTCGGTGAAATCACCGAACTCGCCGGCTGCGACCTCCTGACCATCAGCCCGCAGCTTTTGGAAGAACTCCAAAAGGGCACCGGCGAACTCACCCGCAAGCTCGACGCCTCCAAGGCGACTTCCGTCAACAAAGACGCCAAGATCCACCTCGACGAAAAGTCGTTCCGCTGGATGCACAACGAAGACCCCATGGCGACCGAGAAGCTCGCCGAAGGCATCCGCCAGTTCGGCATCGACACCATCAAGCTGGAGAAGGCCATCGGGCCCAAGCTCGGGCTGTAGTCGTCAACGCAGAATCGTTCTTCGAAGCCGCCGGGAGTTCCTCCCGGCGGCTTTCATTTGCCAGGATCACTTCCCACCCGGCGTCGAGTCCGACTGCCCGATCGCACGAATCGTCGCCTCCCGTCCGGATGCCTCCGGCACCAACGCACTAGGCTGGTTCACATAGAGAAACGTTTCCTTCAACCGCCCTCCAGACAGCGCATCCCAGGCATTTGGAAGAAGCCGGCCGGATCCGCCGCGTGGATCTTGGCCGCGTTCACCCGCGCCTGCTCCGACCGGGCCGGATGTTCGACTCCCCGCCCTGAAACCGCTCCTCTTGATCCGGTCAACTCGCCCCGAATCCACGGAAGCGGGCGTTCAGACCCACCGCCGTCGTCTGCGTGGACTCGGGTCGCGGGGAAATGTTCGCCGCGCCGGTTGCGCGGTAATCGTCATTGGACTTCCCCAATCCGGGGGGCATCTCCACTTCGAACACGAACCCAGACTCTTCCGCCAATGAGGCCGACCTCAATTCTTCTGGCTGGCGCATTGATCCTGATGACGGCAGCCGCCAACTCGGCCCCGGCAAACGAGCCGTCGGGGGCTTCGTCGGCTTTCACTTCCAAAGACCCGGTCGTGACCAGGGCCTTCGCGCTGCTGGAGAAGGGCCGGTTCAAGGAAGCCGGATCCCAGCTCGCCGCAAGCTCCAAGACAGGGGACCCGAAAGCCCTGCGGGATCGAAGCGAAGCCGCCGAGATCGTCCGGCGCATCCGGGTCGAGTATTCGTTGGATGCCGACGGTCTGCTGGCCAACGTCAAGCAGTCGGTGCCCGAAGCCACCGCGAGCGAAGTCGACCGCTGGGCCAAGGCGAGCCATGCCCGCCACAGGATGATCGACGGCCAAAAGCGGTTCTTCCGCCGCGCGTCCCAGAACATTTTTCTCTTCTGCGACGAGGCCAAAACGCGCCGCAAACAGGCGGGCAATGCGCCGCCTGAACGCGAGTGGAAACTCGGCGATCATCTGAAAGAGATCGTGGCCGAAGCGGACCGCACTGGCCGAACCGAAGTCCAGCCTGTCCATCACGAGGTCACCCACACCCTGACGATTCCGGCGAACACGCCGGGCATCAGGACCGGTTCGCTCGTCCGGGCTTGGCTGCCGTTTCCCCAAGAATACCGCCAGCAGCACAACGTCAAACTCATCCGCGCCACGCCCGAGCCAAAACAGATCGCCCCCAATGGCAAGGACGGGAATCCCGTCACCGCCGGGGCCCAACGCACAGTCTACTTCGAGCAACGCGTCGCCGATCCGACGAGACCGATCGAGTTCAAGCTGGTCCTAAGTTTCGACTCCTTTGCCTACTATCCCCGGCTCGACGAAGCGAAAGTGCAGCCGCTGCCTGCCGATTGGGACGGAGCTTGTTTGAACGAGCGTCCACCCCATCTCGTTTTCACCCCGGAAATCCGCACCCAAGTCGCCACTATCATCGGCCAGGAAACCAACGCGCTGGCCAAAGCCCGCCGCATCTTCCGCTGGGTCAGCGCCAACGTCCCGTGGAACGCGGAGGACGAGTATTGCATCATCCCGTCCCTCGCCCTCAAAGGCTTCACCGACCGCCGCGGCGACTGCGGCGTGCAGAGCTCCGTCTTCGTGACGATGTGCCGCATCGCCGGCGTCCCGGCCCGCTGGCAGAGCGGCTACGAGACCGAGCCCAGCCAATCTGGCATGCACGACTGGTCCGAGATCTACATCGCGCCCTGGGGCTGGCTCCCCGCCGACGCTTCCTATGGCGTGCAGGAGTCGGACGATCCCCGCATCGCCGACTTCTACTGCGGCCACCAGGACAGCTACCGGATGATCGTGAACCTCGACTGGGGCCGCGAACTCTTCCCGCCCAAAGAATCCCTCCGCTCCGAACCCGCCGACTTCCAGCGCGGCGAAGTAGAAGTCGACGGCAAGAACCTCTACTTCGACCAATGGGACGCGACGACGGAGATCGGGCGGAAGCCGATGCTTCTACCCGCTCAGCCGAACAAGACCCAAATGCGCTGGGTGGATCAACTATGTCGGCTTGCCGGAAATGAGTAAGCCAAGTAAGACAAACGGGCATGAGCACGGCGACGTTGTCCACCAAGGGGCAGTTGGTCATCCCCAGCAGCATCCGCAGGGCGCTGCACCTCCAGCCCGGCGATCGGGTCGAACTGAAAATGGAAGGCCAGCGGCTGATCATCCAGCGTGACCAACCCAAGCGGGCCAAGTTGATCAAAGGAAAGTTTGGCCGACCGGTGTTGGTCGCTCCCAAAGGAGCACCGCCTATGACGCCTGAACTGGTAAAGACGCTGCTGGAGGACTTCCCTTGAGCCATCTGCTAGACGCGAACCTGCTCTTGGCGTGCGGCTGGAGCGCCCATTCGCACCACGCCGCCGCCAACCGATGGCTGGACTCGCTCGATTCCTTCGCAACCTGTCCCGTCACTCAAATGGGCTTCATCCGGATCAGCATTGGACCGGCTTATGGAGCGTCGTTCGCGGATGCCCAGCGCGTTTTGCGGGCGATGGTCGAGATGCCGACCCACCAATTTGTCACGGACGGCACCGCAGCTACTTCACTGCCTGAGCTTGGAACCCATCGTGACGTCTCGGACGCCCATTTGACCCGACTGGCGACAGTAAATGGCCTGAAGCTGGCCACTCTGGATGGAAATCTCTGCCAAAAAAGCTGGGCCAAGGGTCTGGCGGAAAACCCTATCTGATCGGAACCGGATGTGTGTGTGTGTAACGAAATGTTCGAACAATGGGGCTAGTTTCGCGCCAATAAGCCTCACCGAGAAATCCAATGCTCAACCAACCTGAAGCAGCTGCCTTAATCAGCATTCAAAAAAAACGAAACTGCTTGGTTTTTGATGCGTGCCAACTTGGCGTGCTCCCCGAAAGTTGAGCCAGCCTCGGTCCGGTGGGCGATGGGAAGGGTCCAGAAGACGACGGCGTCGGCCAGATAGAACTCGCGCTTGAGACGCGGAAGGTAGTGGGAGAATGACGAACGCTTTTTGGGCATGGCGTGATCGTCCTCGGGCAAGGAAAAGAGTTAGGGCCGACTGACGTCGGCGGCTACGGGATTTGTAGCCACCGTTTGTCGGTCGGCGCTGATCGAGTCTCGAACCAATTGGCGCGCTCTCACGAGCGTGGCTACGGGCTACCTCAAAAACGCTTCGTGCAGGCCGCCGTCCACGGTGATGACTTGGCCGGTGGTTTTGCTGAGGCGATTGGTCACCAGCAAGAAGTAGGCTTCGGCTTGGTCGGCCGGGGTGATGGGCGACTTGGTCAGGGTCCGGTCGGCGTAGAACTGGGCCAGCTTCTTCACCAGCGATTCGGTCGCCTCGTCGTCCGTGTAGGGGATGCTGTATTTGGCCAGCGAACCGATCACGCGGTCGCGCGGGAACATGGCGGAGCCCTGGACCACAGTGGCCGGAGCAACGCCGTTCACGCGGACCAGCGGGCTGAGTTCGATGGAGAGTTCGCGCACCAGATGGTTGGCGGCGGCCTTGGAGCAGTCGTAGGCCACGCTGCCCTTCTTGGCCACGACGGCGTTGGCGCTGGTGGTCAGGACTAGGTTGCCGCGCAGACCCTGTTCCTTCCACGTCTTGAACGCCTCGTCGGCCACGAGATAGCTACCGGTGACGTTGATGCCGAAGGTGAGCGCCCACTTGTCGTCGGGAATGTGGCCGGTGGTGTCGCTGGGCACGAAGATGCCGGCGGTGACGGCGATGGAATCAAACCCCCCGTAGGCCAGCGCGACCTGGTCGAGCATGACGCGGATGCTGGCGCGGTCGGTGATGTTGGCCGCGAGCCCGATAGACGGGCCGCAACCGCTGATGCCGCTGCCGGCGACACCGATCCCCTGCCCCAGCTTGGCCGTGATCTCGTCGGCCGTGGCCTTGGCGGCGGCTTCGTTGAGATCCACGCAGACGATCTGCGCGCCTTCTTTGCAGAGACGATGGGCGGTTTCCTTGCCGATGCCGGAGCCGGCACCGATGACGACGACGATCTGGCGGGCGAGTTCCTTCTCGGCCGGCATGCGCTTCAGCTTCGCTTCTTCCAACAGCCAATACTCGATGTCGAAGGCCTCCTGCTGCGGCAGCGCGATGTATTGGTCGATGGCCTCGGCTCCGCGCATGACTTCAACGGCGCAGTTGTAGAACTCGGCGGTGACGCGGCTCTCGGACTTGTCCTTGCCCCACGCGATCATGCCAAGGCCGGGAATGAGGATGACCGTCGGATTCGCATCGCGCATCGCCGGGGAGTTGGCGTGTTTGCACTTCTCGTAATACGTCGCGTAGTCCTCGCGATACTGATCGAGGCCGACCTTCAACTTCGCCTTGAGCGCGGCGGCGTCTTCCAACTGCGGATTCCAATCGACGTAGAGCGGCTTGATCTTGGTGCGGAGGAAATGGTCGGGGCAGCTGGTGCCGAGTTCGGCCAGGCGCGGGGCGTCGGCTGAGTTCACGAAGCGCAGGATCTTCTCGTCGTCCTGCACGGTGCCGATTAAGCGGCGGTGTTGGCTGACCTGCCCGCGCAACCATGGGAGAATGGCGGCAAACGCCTGGCGGCGGGCCGCCTCGGGAAGCGTCTGGTATTTCTGTCCGCCGAAGGCGGTCGCGTCGCCACCTTTGGCCTGATACTTGGCCTCGATGTAGGCGGCGGCCTTCTCGATGAATCCGAGCGTGGCGAAATAGCAATCCTTGTCGTCCTCGGCCCAGGAGATGAAGCCGTGTTGGCCCATCATGATGGCCTTGATCTTCGGATTCTTCTGCACGATTTCCTGCATCGCCAGCCCGAGCTCGAAGCCGGGGCGCATCCAGGGCACGTAAGCCATTTCGCCGCCGAAAATCTCCTTCGTCAGCTCAACGCAACGTGCGCTGGCAGCGACGGAGATGATGGCGTTCGGATGCATGTGGTCTACGAACGTGCCGGAAATGAAGCTGTGGAGCGTCGTGTCGATGGACGAGGCGCGCGGGTTCAGGTTGAAGGTGGTGTGGGAGAACATTCCCACCATGTCGTCTTCGGCCTGCGACTTGAGGCCCTTGTCGGAGCGGGCGGCGTAGATCCCTCTCAGGCCCAGCAGCTTGTCCTGATACAGCGACGAGAAGTTCTCAAGCTTGCTGGTGCGGAGATCGCCGCCGGAACCCTTCACCCAGAGCACGGTCGTGTCCTGGCCGGTGAGCGGGTCCTTCTCGGAGAGCTTGGACGAGGTGTTGCCACCGCCGGTGTTGGTGATGCGCTGGTCACTGCCGAGCTTGTTGGAACGATAAACGAGCCGGTCGGCGCCGGTCAGTTTGGCGGCTTCGGCGTCGTTCCAGAGGTTCGAGACGTATTTGAAGGTGCTCATGTTTGGAAAAGGTCGGAAATCAAAGTGATTGATTTATGAGCGAAATCTGAAGAATTTGTTCGCAGCGTCAAACACAAACTTTGCGACTTCTGTGAGACACGAATTGCACCAATTGGCACGAATCGCAGCGACGGCTTCGTTCGTTTGGCTGGCTCGCCTCGTCCTCGAATCTGATGTGTTATGGCCCGTTCCGGTCATTCGTGGAAATTCGTGAAATTCGTGTCTTCCTCATGAAACGCCGTCTCCGCCTCAAGCAGATCCTCCAGCTCCTGCAGGACGATCCCGAGTTGTCGCTCATGGAAGCCTGTGAGCGGCTGACCGTGTCGCCGGCGACGATCCGGCGTGCCTTCGTGGAATTGGAGCAGACCGGTCAGGTCGAACGCACCTGGGGCGGCATCCGGTTGGCCGGTCCGAGGGCGTTGCAGATGGGACCACCCGCCTTCGCCAAACGACTGGAACAGGAGATCGATGCCAAACGCGCCATCGCCCGCGCCACCGCCGAACTGCTGAAGGACGGCGACGTGGTCATGATCGACGGCGGCACGACGACGTTCCAATTGGCCGAGTTCATCGCGCTGAAACGCATCCGCGTCATCACCAACTCGCTCGTCATCGCCCAGGCCATCGACCGCCTCAAGGCCGGCAAGCTCGGCGCGGAAGTCTATCTTGCCGGCGGCTTGCTGGAGCCCGAGTCGGGATTGGTCGTCGGCCCGCAGGCGGAGGACTTCATCCGGCGCTACCACGCCCAATGGGCTTTCCTCGGCGCGGCCGGCGTGGATGAGAAAGGAGTCGCGAACTACAACGAAACCGTTCTCGCCAGCGAGAAGCTGATGATTGAACAGGCCGCGAAGCTGGTCGTGCTGGCGGACCATTCCAAGATCGGACGCCAAGCCATGTGCGAGCTTTGTTCCGTGCGCGAGCTGGACCATCTCTTCACCAACCGAACCCCGGAAACCGCTCCAATTCTCAAGAAAATCCAGCGTTTGGGAGTGGCCGTCACGGGAGTCGACCTCTGACACTGCTGCGTCGTCTCTTCCGCCGCTCGGTCCAAGCCAATCTGAGCACGAAAAAGGCCCGGCTTTCGCCGGGCCTGTGTGAAAACAAATAGCAGGGTCGCTTAGTAACGACCACGGCCGCCACCACCGCCGCCGCCGCCGCCGCCGCCGCCGCCGCCGCGGTATCCGCCGCCGCCGCCGCCACCACCGCCACCACCAGAACGCTCTTCGCGCGGCTTAGCGATGTTGACCGTCAGGTCGCGCCCGTCAACCGAACGGCCACTCAGGCCGCTGATGGCTGCTTCAGCCTCTTCAGCGGAACCCATCGTGACGAATCCGAAACCACGGGGACGACCGGTTTCGCGGTCCGTCATCAGGTTGACTTCGGAGACGACTCCAAACTCGGAAAAGGTGTCGCGGAGGGTCGCCTCGGTGGAGTTGAAGGAAAGGTTTCCTACAAACAATTTATTACTCATATGATGATTACTATCCTGAACTGACTGCTGCTATTTCCAGACTGTTCCCGACGATCGGGTCTAAAATCATCACTGAATTGACTTCAACTGAGGATTCCCATGCCTTGAAAGCGACAAGCTATCAAACAGGTGCGCAATGTGACTCGTTTCGGCAAACAAGCAAAGTCTTTCGGCAAATCTCTTCGGACCGTAACCGCAGCCGGACCTTCCGATGAGATAACTTGGATGGCCATCGACCGACGTGCAGGCTGCCGGAAAACAGGTCGCGACCACTCTTTCTCCAGAAATCCGTCCTCCGATGGGTCACTTCTCTCGTTTTTGCCAACCCTAGAATCCGTGAACCGCTCGCCCCAAGTGGAGACTGCGACCAGCCAAGGGCAACTCAACCGTCTTGTGCTCGGAGCGGCTCGGGAGTGGAATCGCCATGTGCGCCTCGTCCTCCAACGTGTCACCGAAGCCAATGTCCGGACGGGCGGAGAAACGGTGGGATCCATCGGGCCGGGGCTACTGGTGTTGTTTGGCGTCGAACCGACGGACACTGCGGACGACATCAATTGGTTGGTCAACAAGCTCGTCCAGCTCCACGTCTTCGACGACGAATCTGGCACTATGAACCGATCCGTGATCGAAGCTGGCGGCGACATTCTCCTCGTCAGCCAGTTCACGCTGCTGCCCAGCAACAGGAAAGGCACTCGCCCTTCGTGGCATCGCGCCGCCAAACCCAAACTCGCGATCCCGCTCTACAAAGCCTTCCGCCAGAAGCTGGAGGATCTCTTGGGGCGCACCATCCCCAGCGGAATCTTCGGCGCCGACATGCAGGTGGGACTGGTCAACGACGGCCCTGTGACCTTGATCATCGATTCGAAACTACGGGAATAGCCGGAAGACAGCGGGCCGTCTCCCTGACGGCAACACATTCAAGAGGGAATTTTGCGATGGCGAAGGAACCCAATAGCTTGCCACCCTTCCGTGAACAACATGACTGCCAGATGCATTGCGACAGCCTGCTCCGCTTCCCTTCTCCTGATCTCCACAGCCTGCGGTAAGAAACCGGCGGCCGACGGCGTCCCCAAAGGAGCTCCCGGCGGTATGGCCACCCAGGTCATTGCTGTTCCCGCCAAGAAAACGCCCATCTCCGAATCCATTTCGCTGGTCGGGTCGATCGCGCCGAACGAGATGATCGATGTCCGCTCCGAGGTGGATGGATTGGTCACCGAGATCAATTTCGACGAAGGCCAGCGGGTGGAGAAAGGCCAACTCCTGGTCGCGCTCGACGCTTCCAAGTTCCAGGCCCAGCTCTCCCAGACCGAGGCCAACCTCAAGCTCGCCCAGAGTTCCTTTGACCGGACCCGGCAGCTTCTGGCCGACCACCTTATCTCCCAGCAGGAGTTCGACACGGCGTCGGCGACCTTCGCCGCCAACCAGGCCGCGGTGGAGCTACGACGCCGCGAGATGAAGGATACGCGGATCGTCACGCCGTTCGCCGGTATCGCGGGGGCCCGGCTGATCAGCGCCGGCCAGGTCATCAGCAAAGCCACCCAGCTCACTTCGGTGGTCGATCTGGACACCGTGAAGGTCGAGGTCAACGTGCCCGAACGCTACCTGCGCCAGCTCAGGATCGGGCAGAGGGTCGGCTTCAACGTCGCCGCCTATCCCGGCGAAAAGTTCACCGGCGAAGTCTATTTCATCGCGCCCCAGCTCGACACCTCCACCCGCACGGCGCTGGTCAAGGCCCGGATCGCCAACCCGGACCTCAAGCTCCGCGGCGGCATGTTCGCCGGGCTCGACCTCGCGTTGCAGCTGCGCGAGGCGGCGCTGGTCATCCCGGAGCCCTCCATCATCAACAACGGGGACATCACGATGGTCTTCGCCATCACCCCGTCGAACACCGCCGTGATGAAGCCGGTGAAGGTCGGCCTCCGCATCGCCGGCAAAGCCGAGGTCGTCAGCGGTTTGACCGAAGGGGAAATGGTCGTGGTGGAAGGCGTCCAGAAACTGCGGCCCGGGGCACCGGTCAAGCTGGGACCCGAAGAGGCGGCCGCGCCCTACAAGGACTGATCAAGGGACCTTCACGATGTTCCTCTCCAAAGTCTCCATCCAACGGCCGATCCTCGCGACGATGATGAATCTCGCGCTGGTGCTCGGCGGCGTCATCGCGCTCACCCGGCTCCCCGTCCGCGAGCTGCCCGACATCGATCCTCCCATCATCAGCGTCAGCACCGTCTATCCCGGCGCCAACGCCCAGGTGGTCGAGACCGAGGTCACGGAACGGCTCGAAGAGGCGATCAACAACATCGAGGGCATCAAGACCCTCCGCTCCGAAAGCCGCGAAGGCGTCGGCAACATCACCATCGAGTTCGACCTCTCGCGCGACATCGACATCGCGGCCCAGGACGTCCGGGACCGCGTCTCCCGTGTTCGCGGTTCCCTGCCCAACGACATCCTGGAACCGATCGTCTCGAAGCAGGATTCGGACGCGCAGCCCGTTCTTTGGACCGCGTTGAACAGCGACCGCTACACCCCGCAGGAGCTCACCACCATCGCCGAGCGCCAGATCAAGCCGCGCTTCCAGGGCGTTCCCGGCGTCTCCTCCGTCACCATCGGCGGCGAGAAACGCTTCGCCATGCGGCTCTGGCTCGATTCCGAGAAGATGGCCGCCCGCGCCGTCACCGTGCTCGACGTGGAATCGGCGCTGCGCAACCAGAACGTCGAACTCCCCAGCGGCAAGGTGGAAAACCTCGACCGCGAGATGTCCATCCAGATGCGCGGCGAACTCAAGACGGCGGCGGAGTTCAACAACCTCGTCATCCGCTCGGTCGGCACCACGCTCGTCCGCCTCAGCGACATCGGAAAAGCGGAGGAAGGCGTCGAGAACTACAGCACCATCGCCCGCGCCCGGGGCAAGCCCTGCGTCTTCCTCGGAGTCGTCAAACAGGCCAAGGCCAACACCGTCTCCGTCGCCCACGGGATCAAGGACGAGCTGGAAGCCATCAGGCCGACCCTGCCCGAAGGCACCGACTTCTGGGTCGCCTACGACAGCAGCATCTACGTGGAGAAGGCGGTTTCAGAAGTCTGGGAAACCCTCGGCATCGCGTTCGGCCTCGTGGTGCTGATCATCTTCGTTTTCCTGCGGAACGTCCGTTCCACCATCATTCCGGCGGTCGCCATTCCAGTGTCGATCATCGGTACCTTCGCCCTGCTCTACGCCTTCGGATTTTCCATCAACATCCTCACCATGCTCGCGCTGGTGCTCGCCATCGGCGTCGTCGTGGACGACGCCATCGTCGTGCTGGAGGCAATCTATCGCCACATCGAGGAAGGCATGACACCGGTCAAGGCCGCGTTCAAGGCGATGGAGGAGATCAGCGTCGCGGTCATCGCCATCACCGTGTCGCTCGTCGCCGTCTTCACCCCGTTGGCCTTCCAGAAGAGCACGACTGGGAGGCTCTTCCTCGAGTTCGCCGTGGCGGTGTCGGGCGCCGTCGTCATCTCGGCCTTCGTCGCCTTGACGCTCACTCCGGCCATGGCCGCGAAGATCCTTCGCCCGGTCCAGAAGACGAAGGCACGAGGCCTCTTCGCCATGTTCGAGGCGACTCTCGACTGGATCACCGGCCACTATTCCCGGGCGTTGCGCTGGTCGCTCCGCCACCGCGGGGTGGCGCTCATGGTCACGGCGGCCACCGTCGGCCTGATGATCCTGGCCTACCGTGGGCTCGATCAGGACTACCTGCCGATCGAGGACAAGGGCCGGCTGTTCTCCCTGGTCATCACCCCCAACGGCTCGACTTCCGAATACACCGACCGGCAGCTCCGGAAAGCCGAAGCGATCATTGCGAAATACCCCGAAGTCCAGAGCTACGGCGCCATCGTGGCTCCGGGGTTCAGCGGCCCGGGCCAGTCGAGCCTCGGCGTGCTCTTCGTCAGCTTCGTGGATCGCGGCCAACGCGAGCACTCGGTGCAGGACATGGTCAATGGCCCGGGCGGCATCTCCCAGCAGTTCTTCTCCCAGGTCGAGGGCGGCATCGCCATCGCCAACCTGCCCAAGGCGATCGAGACCGGCTTCAACTCCTCCCCGTTCGAACTGATCCTCCAAAACCAGGATCTCGCCGCCCTCAACACCACCGGCACCGCCATGGCCAACCGACTCCGCGGCCTGACCAATTCGGCCGGACAGCCACTCCTCACGAACGTCCGCATCGGCTACGAGGTCAACAAACCCGAGCTCCGCATCAACATCGACCGCGGCCGCGCCGCCGCGCTCGGCGTCAGCATCGCCGAGATTTCGCGCACGATGCAGATCCTCTTCGGCGGCCTCGACCTCAGCCGCATCAAGGTCGAGGGCAAGGAATACAAGGTCATGGCCCAGCTCGAACGCGCCTCCCGCCTGACGCCGTCCGACCTCGACAAAGTCTTCGTGCGGAACAACCGGGGCGACCTCATCCAGCTCAGCTCCATCGTCACCCGCACCGAGGGAGCCGCCCCGAATTCCATCAGCCACTACGGCCGCCTCCGCTCCGCCAGCATCACCGCCTCCGTGGGCGCCGCGCCCATCGGCACGGTGGTCCAGATCGTGGAGCCGCTCCTGGCTGAAGCGCTGCCACCCGGCTTCCTTTACGCCTGGGGCGGCGACGCCAAGAACCTGGCCGATACTTCCGGCGAGATCTGGTGGGTGCTGGGCCTGGCCCTGGTGATCGTCTACATGACCCTCGCCGCCCAGTTCGAGAGCCTCATCCATCCCTTCACCGTGATCCTCGCCGTGCCGTTGGCCGCCGTCGGTGCGTTCGGCGCTCTTTGGCTGCTCAACGAAGGCGGGAAAATGGGGCTCTACTCCCCCATCCCGGCGATGAACGTCAATCTCTTCAGCCAGATCGGCCTCATCCTTCTCATCGGCCTGGTGACCAAGAACTCCATCCTCCTCGTCGAATACGCCAACCAGCAAACGGCCAAGGGCAGCGACTCCCACACCGCCATGGTCGCCGCCGGTCGCGTCCGGCTCCGTCCGATTCTGATGACCGCGCTCTCCACCATCGCCGGCATCCTGCCCATCGCCATCGGCTTCGGCGCCGGCTCAGAAAGCCGGCGCCCCATGGGCATCGCGGTCGTGGGCGGCATGTTGACCAGCACTTTCCTGACCCTGTTCGTCATCCCCGTGGTCTATACGCTGCTCGACGATCTCCGGGTCTGGTTCGGAGGAAAGAAGCCCGTCGAAGCCGAGTCTGCGGAAACGGCAATTCCCGCGACCGCGGAGAGCTGATCCCGGCCTCCAGCCGATCTGAACGATCCAGAAATCCGGCCCGCACCGGGCCCCATCCAGGTCCAGCGACCGGGCTGGGCGCCTTCGCGGTCCAAGGTTTGGACGCCAGGTTCTCTCGAGCCGACCGGCACTCCCAAATCCCTCCACTCCCGCTATTGCCCCACCTCCGCGAGGTGCTTACGTTACCCCCTCATTTTGGCATTGGATCTAGAGACATGAGCACGGAATCGGAGAACGAATCAGCAGCGGAACCCACGACGAACAACCCGGCCACCGACGAGGCGGCCGAAGGCGGCGCCATGCCGACGGAGCCGTTGACCCCCGAACAGATCGGGGAACTCCAGGCCAAGGCCGCCAAGGCCGACGAGCATTGGGACCGCCTCCTCCGCCTCACCGCGGACATGGACAACTACCGCAAACGCGCCGCCCGCGACCGCGACGACGCCGTCCGCAACGCCCAAGAGCGCATCCTCTCCAAGCTCCTCCCTGTGGTGGACAACTTCGAGATGGCCATGCAGTCCGCCGGTTCCGCCGAGGGCGCGGCGACCGATTCCCTCAAGGCTGGCGTCCAGATGATCCTTTCGCAGGTGAAGGGCGTGCTGTCCGACTCCGGCGTCGAGGAGATCGACGCCGCCGGCCAGCCGTTCGATCCCAACCTGCACGAAGCCGTCTCCCAGGTGGAATCGGCCGACGTGCCGGAAGGCGCCGTCCTCCAGCAGCTGCGCAAGGGCTACAAGATGCGCGACCGCCTCATGCGCGCCGCCACCGTCGTCGTCGCCAAGAAGCCCACGGCTTAACTCCAGTTTTTCCAGACCGTCTTCATGGCCACCAAGCGCGACTATTACGATATCCTGGGCGTCGACAAAGGCGTCTCCGCGGAGGATCTGAAAAAGGCCTACCGCAAGCTCGCCATCAAGCATCACCCGGACAAGAACCCGGGCGACAAGGCGGCGGAGGAGAAGTTCAAGGAACTCGGCGAAGCCTACGAGGCCCTGTCCGATCCCCAGAAACGGGCCGCCTACGACCAATACGGCCACGCCGCCTTCGATCCACGCCAACGCGGCGGCGGCCCGCGCGGCGGCGGCTTCCACGATCCGTCGGACATCTTCCGCAGCGTCTTCGGCGACGACGGCGGCAGCATCTTCGACGCGTTCTTCGGCGGCGGCGGTGGCGGCCAGCAGAGGCGCCAACCCGGCGGGGCCGAGCGCGGCTCCGACCTGCGCTACGACCTCCAGATCTCCTTCATGGAAGCCGCCCTCGGCTGCGAAAAGGAGATCACCGTCACCAAAGCCGACACCTGCGAGATCTGCCACGGCGCCGGCGCAGAAAAAGGTTCCGGCATGAAGACCTGCACCACCTGCGGCGGTCGCGGCCAGGTGATCTCGTCGCGCGGCATCTTCAGCATCGCCCAGACCTGCCCCCGCTGCGAAGGCCGGGGCCGGAGCTTCGAGCGGCCCTGCAAGACCTGCAGCGGATCCGGCCGGCACCAACGCACTTCGGCCATCAAGCTCAAGATCCCCGCCGGGGTGGACACCGGTGCGCGTCTCCGCTCCTCCGGCAACGGCGAAGGCGGCACCAACGGCGGTCCCGCCGGTGATCTTTATGTGATGATCGAGGTCGAGCAGCACGAGATCTTCGAGCGTGAAGGCGACGACCTCCACTGCGAGGTGCCCATCAGCTTCACCACGGCCGCGCTCGGCGGCGAAGTCGAGGTGCCCACCCTCGTCGGCGCGGCCCAGATCAAGATCCCGCACGGCACCCAGACCAGCTCCACCTTCCGCCTCAAGGGCAAAGGCGTGAAGAACGTCCAGGGCTACGGCACCGGCGACCTGCTCGTCCGCGTGAAGATCGAAGTCCCGACCCGGCTCGACTCCGCCCAGCGCGCCAAGCTGGAGGAGTTCGCCGCCGTCTGCGGCGCCGAGGTGAATCCCGAGAGCAGCGGCTTCTTCGAGAAGGTCAAGCGGCTCTTCCGCTGAGGAGGACGATGCTCCCGGAGCGCGGACGGTCACGTCCGCGAGTCCGCGTCCTTCAACGAGCCACCTCCCCTTTCCATCCGAGGCCGGCCTCGCGGACGTGACCGTCCGCGCTCCGTGTCGACCTCGCCGCCTGATCTACCGGATGGGATTCGCAGCGGCCTCATTTGTCCGGACGAACTCCGCCGCCGTCCAAGGCACGATTTCGAACGCTGGCGTCCTACCGTAGCCACGTGGCTTCAGACTCGGCACATAGCGACTCAACCAGACTCGCGCACGGTCGAAGGGATTCTCGATTTGACCCTCAGAGTCGTCAAAGCGCCTGCCCCAGAGCAGCAACTCCCCGTCTTTGGCCAGCACCGCACATCCCCATCCCGCCATCCCTGCAGCTCCTCCCTCGACTCCCTCGACTCTCTCTACCGGTAACCATTCCTCGGTTTTCCGGACCCACCGGTTCGCCAGCACTCCCAAACGATTCCGTCCTGAAACCCAGGCTTTGCCCGTCTGATCCAGGGCCACGATCACAAACCCACCTGCCGACCATGACCCGAGACTATTCGGAACATCCGGCAGGGATCGCCACACTTGCTCGGGTGCTCCTGAAAGAGCGCACTCCCAGAGTCGTCCCGAACGGTCCTCGGCCAAAACGCTCGTCATCAAACACTGGACCCGGACAAACGAGGCGTTCGTTCCAAGCCGGAAAGGAGTGCGAACTCCGATGTCTTTCAAGGTTCCGTCAAACCGACTGCCCGACATGATATGCCCCCAGGCCCATACCGTCCCGTTCGATTTGACGGCCGCCGAAACGCTGGAGCCGGCAGCAAGGCCCGCCCAGTCGGCGTCCGTCGTAAGAGGAACCGGATTGGTCTGCGAGCCTCCAGAAGCTAGCCCAAGTTCTCCGTTCGAATTGTTGCCCCACGCCCAGAGCGTTCCATCGGAACGAAGCCCGAAGATGCCACCCGCCGCCGAAATGGCGCTCCAGTTCGTGGCGGTTCCGATCTGCACCGGTCCATTCTTGGGAAACACACAGAGTCCACCCGATGCAGCGCCCCATTGCCAAAGTGTCCCGTCGTCGCGAATGGCGAATGTCGCCGGTCCTCCGGCCGCCACGTCCACCCAATCGGAACCGCCCGGAAATGTGTCGAACTGGTTCGTCCAAGCCATTGTTCCGGTGGTCTTACCGCCCGCTTGTCCCCAGTCGTTGTAGCCAACTCCCCAAAGCGAACCGTCTTCCACCAGCACCACCAGGTGCAGTCCCGACGCGGCGATCTTCGGCGTCGCCTTGCGCGGACCAACGACGATGCGAGTCGTGGGAGGCTTGGGAAGATGCCTGGGCGAAGACTGGTCCAGATAGTTGAGGACGAAGAGCCCGATCAAAGGAAGCAGCAGCAGCAGCACCCCACCGATCCACAGTCCCAGTTTGAATCTCCTCGTCCTTGGCAACCAGGAAGCATTTCCAACCGCCCTTGCAACACAAGATCAAAGCCGATTCGCCCCCGTAGCGGCGAACGGGTGTTCGCCACCTTCAATCCCGCACCGCGCCGCTGACCAGCTCCAGCACGCGGCGCAGCCCGTCGTCGCCGCCGAGGCTGCCTTCATTGAACGGGGTCCGGGCAATCGGCTTCCAGTCGTCACGCGAGGTGTCCACGTCCTTGGGCTGGGGCACGTCGGTCAGGGTCGGATCGTATTGTCCGTTGTTGCCGCCCAGCTTGTAGATCACCAGATCGAGCGACGGCACGATGATCAGGCCGAAGCCGCCCGCGCCGGACTTCCAGAAGGCATCGCGCGGCGCCCCGGCCACATGCGCGTCGGCGTTGTCCTCGAACTGAAGGCTGAAGGGCGTGTGCGGATTGAACGGCGACGGCTGGCCGCACTTGGCCACGTAGTCGGCCGGCACGAGCTGCTTCCCCGCCCATTCACCCCGGTGCAGGAGGCAGTAGCCGAACCGGAGCGCGTCGGTCGCATGGACGGCGATGCTGCCGGCGCCGTTGGCGTGAGGCATCCGGAAGCCGCCCCGGTTGAGACAATAGCCCCACGGTCCCCAGCCCATCGGCTTGGCCAGGCGCTCGTCGATGTAGTCCTGCAGCTCCATCCCGGTGACGTGCCGCAGCACGATGCTGGCGACATGCGGCGAGGGCGACGAGTAGGAGTAACCGGCACCGGGATCGGTCCACAGCGGCACCTTCAACGACGACTGGTCGAGATCGCGGATGTTCTGACCGGGGACTGCCTTCAACTGCTGCGCCTTCCCATCGACCACCGCCGTGGGCGCGCCGCCTTCGCCCCAATAACCGGCGGACATGGAGAGCAGTTGGCCGAGCGTGATCTCGGCGCGGCGCGGATCGTCCAGCGGCAGGGCTTCGGGCAGGAACTTCTCGGTGAAGACCTTCGTGGCGAGGCCGTCGGGGATCTTGTCGCGGAACTCCTGGAGCATGATGCCGCAGGCGATGCTGGTGTAGGCCTTGCCGGTGGACGCCATGTCGGGGTTAACCTTGCGCCCGGCGCGGCCGAAGTAGCGTTCAACCGCGAGATACCCGTGCCGCACGACCAGCAACCCGCCGTTCTGCGTGCAGCGCTCGGTGAAGTCGGCGGCGCGGTCCAACGCGGCGGAATCCAATCCCGCCAACTGCCGCACCTCGGCGGCAGTTTTCGCCACGCGCCAACCGTCGGCACTGTCCGGCGGCGGGAAGTAGTCGGCAGCGGAGACCCCCGGCGCCATCGCCAGGACCAGGGCTAGGAACAAAAGCGGAAAGCGGGGAGGCATGTGCGAGAAGCTAGAAGCACCCGAGGCCTTCCGACCAGATCGAAGAGCCGGGGCCCGGCGATTTCGGCCAACGAACGGGCCCCTCCTTCGGCTCACTCCTTGAACTTCGCCATCCAGTCCACTTCGGGCCAGCGCTTCACGGAGGCGTTCGCCTGGCGTTCCCCAGCCGTGCTGCGGCCGTTGTCGACGTAGCGTTTCATGAGCCGACCGAGGCGCTGGACGATCTCCGGGTTGGCGGCGGCCACGTTGTTCTTCTCCGCCGGATCGGCCGCGAGATTGAACAGCTGGAAGGGCGGCGCATCGGCCGGTTCCGCACCGGGTCTGGGCGCGCTCCAGCCACCGGAACCGGGACAGAGACACAGCTTCCAGTCGCCCTGACGGATGGCGAAATCACCGTGGATGGAATGATGGACGATGGCGTCGCGCAACGGCGCCGCGTGCGCCTGGCCCAGGAGTTCCGGGAGGAGACTGACGCTGTCCTCCGCACTATTGACCGGCAGCCTCCGACCCAAAAGCTCGGCGCAAGTGGCCAGCAAATCGGACTGGCAAATCGTCTCCGAGCTAAGACGACCGGCGGCGACCTTGCCCGGCCAGCGGACGATGAACGGCACGCGGTGGCCGCCCTCGTAGATGTCGGCCTTGGCCCCGCGCATCCCGGCCTGCGGATCGTGGTGGAACTTGCGGAGCTCGGCGAAGTTGGCCTCGGGGCTGCAGCCATTGTCGGCGGTGAAGACCACGAGGGTATTAGTCTCCAGATGTTGCCGCACGAGGGCGGCCAACACGCGACCCACCACGTCGTCCACCTGGTAGCAGAAGTCGCCGTAGTCGGTGGTCTTGGTGCGGCCCTTGAATTCCGGCGAGGGCACGATCGGGGTATGCGGCGCGGTCAACGCCAGATAGAGGAAGAACGGCTTGCCGTTCGTCTGTCCGGCGAGGGTCCTCTCCGCTTCCTCCGACAGCCGGCCGAGGACGTCCACGTGGGCGAAGCCCTTGGCCACCGGTCCGGCCCGCCAATAGGCCGGCGATTTCCCGGCCTCGATCTCCCGGGACGGCAGCAGCTCGGCGCGATCATCGCGCAGCCAAGTATAGGGCGGCATGTCGAGCGACGCGCTCACGCCGAAGAAATGGTCGAAGCCGCAGTCCAACGGACCTCCGCTGAACGGCTTTGAATAGTCCACGCGCCTCACCGGAGGGGTCTTGGTTTCCACATCCGGCGCCTGGGCCCAGTCCAACCCGAGATGCCACTTTCCGAGGGCCGTCGTGGTGTAGCCCTCTTTCCGCAGGAACGAGGCGACGGTCAACCGGCCGGGCTCGATCAACGACGCCGATACGCCACCGCCCACGCCCGACTTCAAGCGGCTCCGCCACGCATAACGACCGGTCAGAATGCTGTAACGCGACGGGGTGCAGACGGCCGAGCTGCTGTGAGCGTCGCTGAAGGCCATGCCCTCTTTCGCCAGACGATCGATGTTCGGGGTCTTCCACGCGCTCTGCGGATTCAATGCCGAGACGTCGCCCACGCCCATGTCGTCCGCGAGAATGTAGACGATGTTGGGGCGCACCGCAGCGTCAGCGGCCGTGGCAAAGAGCCGGGAGGCCAGGAGCGCGACGAAGAAGAAGGAGAGACGGAAGCCGTAGGAAAGCGGGTTCATTTTTGAGAGCGGGTTTGACCGATGTTCTTCCAATCCCGGCGCAGCTCCTGGCCGGCAAGCTCCAACGCCGCCAGCGGGCTATGCGGGGACGACAAACCTCAGACACTGGGCCTCTCCGGAAGATCGGACAAGGCATCCAATTCTCCTGACACCAGAACCGAAGACCAAGCCCGCCGTCCTGCCCAATGCGCCTTCCCGCCGACGGCGTAGTTCACGAGGAACCAGAACGGTTCCGTCTTCGTGATCGTGCCCGACGGATGCCGGAAGACCTCGATGCCGTCGAAGCAGTAGAGGGTGTCCGTCTCGGTGAGCTTGACGGGGGAGGTGTGGAAGGTGGCCGACCACGAGGACTTTCCACCCACAACGGACACTCGGACGCTTGCCCACCGGGCCGATCCCAGTCACAAAGCAGCACCCATGATGGCGCCGCGCGACCGAACATCAGATTCCAGCAACACCCGACGCGCCGTCTACGCCGGCACGTTCGATCCCCTGACCATCGGCCACCTGTGGATGATCGAACAGGGAGTCCTGCTCTTCGACCACCTCACCGTGGCCATCGGCATCAACCCGAACAAGAAACCGACCTTCAGCGTGGAAGAGCGTCTCGAGCTGCTGGGCGAATCGACCCGCCACCTGCCCGGCGTCCAGATCTCGAGCTTCGGCGCACAGTTCCTCATCCACTACGCCCGGACCATCGGCGCGACGCACGTCCTGCGCGGCATCCGGTCGCCCAGCGACTTCGAGTATGAGCGGACAATGCGGAACCTGAACGGGGATCTGGAGCCGGGCATCACCAGCGTCTTCCTCATGCCCCCGCGCGACATCGCGGAAGTCAGCTCCAGCATGGTCAAGGGATTGATCGGACCGGAAGGCTGGGAGCCCATCGTTCAGAAATACGTGCCACCGGCGGTCTACGGGCGGCTGCTCGGGAAATTCCATGACGACGCCCAGCCGTCAGCCTGAGCCAAGTCCCCTGCCCTGACTGGCCTCGAACTGGCGATCAAATCTCACTTCTCTAGGCCGGATTTCGGCAAAATGTCCCCATCGCCGGTAACAACAAAATGGGAAGACGATACCTTGCCTCGTCCGAGACTCCAGAAGTCGAGCGCCGTCTGAACGAAGACCGGCGACTTCCCGGGGGGAATGTAGACCACGAGGCGGTTCTCGAAGTGACGCCGCCAGCCGCCGTCGGACTGGTCAACGCCGCCGTCTTGGCGGAGCCCAAGCGGATTGGGTCGGCGCGGGATTTGTGGAACCAGGTCTCCACGCAGTCGACGCGCGGGCGAGGGAGATACGCTGCGGCCCAGCGGAGCGTCTCGCCGCTTTGATTCCATTCTTCCGGCGCCATGCTGCGCCAGCATTCCATGAAGGAGCCGTTTAGCAGCGGAGCGGTTTTTTGGGTCCGGCGATCATTGGCGTTGGCCGAGATCAAAGCGTCTTCGCCGAGGGTGGGCCGAACGGCTTTGGCCCGCAGTTCGCGGTTCGTGGTCCGCGCCATCGTCCCATCAGTCGAGCATCGCGCGGTCGAAGACGCCGATGGCAACCAGCGCCTCAAACGCGGCGACACATGCCGGTGTTCACTGCGGGCCCTCAAGCTTCGTCTGAAATCGCGCGAGCAATTCAGCCGGTGTCGCGCCCTGCTCCCGCAGGGCGCGCAGGCTGAGCGACGCGTGGCGCTTGGCCAGACGGATGCCGTCTTCGTCCCGCATCAATTCGCAGTGATAAAACGCGGGAGGACTCCAGCCGAGCGCCCGATAGAGCAGCAACTGGCGCGCGGTCGAAACGAGCAGGTCTTCGCCACGCACGACTTCGGTCACGCCCATGAGCGCGTCGTCGGTCACCACCGCGAGTTGGTAGCTGGGAATGCCGTCGTGCCGCCAGACGAGGAAGTCGCCGAAGTCGCGTCCGGCCACGAAGCTGCGGGGGCCGAGGTTCCCGTCGATGAACGTGACCGCCTCACCGTCGGGAACGCGGAAACGCCAGGACACCCTCTCCCCCGCTGTGACGGCGCGGTTCCGGCACGTGCCAGGGTAGACCGGTTCCTCGTCGCTTTCGTGCGGCGCCGAGAGGGCGGCCACGATGTCCTTGCGCGAGCAGTTGCAGGGATAGAGGCAACCGCTCCGACGAAGCCGCTCGAACGGCTCTCGGTAGAGATCCATCCGGCGGCTCTGTTCGTAGGGCGCGTGGGGGCCGCCCACGTCGGGACCTTCGTCCCAGTCGAGCCCGAGCCAACGCAGATCCTCCAGACAGGCGGCGACGAACTCCGGTTTGCAGCGTGGCCCGTCCAGATCCTCGATCCGCAGAACCAAGCGTCCCCCGACCGCAAGGGCCCGTTGCTCCGCGATGCGGAACGTGCGGGCGTGGCCCAGGTGGAGCAGTCCTGTCGGCGACGGAGCGATTCGTCCGACGTAGCTGTTGGCTGCCACCGGCACGTTCGCGACCGGGCTCAGAAGGACACGCCCGGGTTTTGATCCAGCCATTCCCTGAGGCCAGGAAAACGGATGCCCATCAGCGCCTCCAGCTTGGCTGTGATCATCGAAGTGTCCGGTGAACGCGGCGGGCCCTGGTAGCCGTGGACCGACCCCGCGACCAGCTGGGATTCGTCGCGGCCCCAGCGACGAACGAGGATCTGGCCGATCTCGAACCGCGACAGTTTTTGTCCGCCACACAGATGGAAAATGCCGCCCACGTCCGGCAAGCCGACCAGGCTCCAGAGCGTTCGCGCCGTCCAGGACGCGGCGATGGGACAGCGAAACTCGTCCTTGAAGAGGCTCAACGGCCGGCCTTGATCCAGCGACAGGCGAAACTCCTCGTTGAAGCCCCGGTCGCCGCGGGCCGACACGCCGCCGTTCATAGAAAGCCGGAAAACGGCGTTGCGCGGGTTTTGGAGGACGGCGTCTTCGGCCTCCACCTTGGTGTCGCCATAGAGGTTGACCGGGCTCACTGGATCTTCTTCCGAGTAACCGCCTTTCCTTCCGTCGAAAACGAGATCAGTGGAGAGAAACCATACCGGAGCATCGCCCGCCAAAGCGCACAACCGCCGCGTGGCCTCCACGTTGACCCGGCGGGCCAACGCCGGATCGCTCTGGCAATCGGACGGCTTGGAAAGCGCTGCGGAATGGAGGATCAAGGAGGGACGATCCCGGAGCATAGCCGCCCGGACGGACTCGGAGTCGGTCAGATCGACCTCGTGCCGGGTGAGCGCCACGACCCGGATACCCGCCGGTGCGGTCTTCACCAGCTCGCCTCCGATCAACCCGGCGGCACCGGTGACCCAGACTGTTCGATCTTGATGGGTGTCCATGGATTGGACGGTAGCGATGTCGGCCATCGTCGTGCCACTGAAAGCTTCACAGGCTCGGGTGGGTTCTGGTTTCCTCCGCGCATGTCACTCCGCCCCCTGATTCTTCTGTCGTTCGCCGCGATCCCGGTCGGCGCCGCCACCGTCTATGACGGATCCCTCGGCACCAGCCCAACAACGCAGGGCATGAGCTATCTTTCGGTGCCTTCGGGCGCTTCCGAGACCCTGACCGGTTCCTCGGTCATTCTCGACACGATATCGAACTCCGGCATCTCCGCAGGCTACTCGGGCAAGGCCGGCTCGCCGAGTTCCATCCCCGTGCTCGATCGCACGGCGGGATTCACCGTGAGCTTCACGATCAAGGTGCTTTCTGAAAGCCATGGAGGCAACGACCGCGCCGGATTCAGCGTCATCGCGCTCGGCAGCGACCATCAGGGGGTCGAACTTGCGTTCTGGGAGAATGAGATCTGGGAGCAGAACGTCGGCTTTACCCATGGCACCGGAGTCAGCGCCGACACCAGATCGAGCCTCCTGCAATACGACCTGAACATCACGGGCGGCACCTACACCCTGACCACCGGAGCAACCACCCTGCTGACCGGAGCCGTGAAGGACTATTCCCCGAGCATGAACCCGGTCTACGCCCAGCAGAGTTTCCTGTTCTTCGGCGACGACACAACCCAAGCCCAGTCGCAGTTCGAAATGTCGCACATCGCGGTGGTGGTGCCGGAACCGGCAACCGGGAGTTTGGTGGCCTTGGGATTGTTGGCGGGTTGGGCCGGGCGCAAGCGGCCCCAGTAGACGCTCCCTCGCACTCCTCACTTCTCCCGCAGTTCCACACAGATCAACTGTCGGGTGTCGCGGGCGAACAAGCAGCCTTGGTCCAAGGCTGGGGCGGCCCGGGTTCCGCTCCCGACAATCTGGGCACGGGCCCGGATGTCGCACCGCTTCGGATCGGCGCGGATGAGAAGCAATTCCCCTTGCTGCGTCAGGACGACCAACTGGTCGCCCTGCCTCACGATTTGACCCATGGCCACCGAGCCTTCGCTCCAGAGCACTTTGCCGGTCGCCGCCTCCACACAGCGGAATTCCGCACCCGTTTCCTGCCGACCGTGGAAGCCGTAGAAGCACCCGTCGAAGAAGATCGGAGTGACGTAGTGGGAAGAGAGGGACGTGTCGTTCGACCAAATTTCCTCGGGCGGTCCGGATGCCAATCGCATGAGCTTGGCACCAGTGCCGTAGCTGGCGGTGAGGAAGATCTTGTCGTCGAAGAGAACGGGATTCGCGGCGTTGACCGATGCATGGGAGCGCGAGCGCCAGGGCACCTCAAACCGAATGGCGCCGGTCGCCGGCTCCAGGGCGACAAGCCCGGCTCGATCAAAACAAAGAACCAGCGGCCGCCCACCGTTCGTCAGCAACACCGGAGATGCATAACCCGCTTCGTGATCGGTCGCGCTCCAACGCAATTCTCCGGATGCCGTGTCGAACGCCACGATCCCCCGACCTGCATTCCCGCCCACATTGACGATGACCCGGTCACCGACCACCAGCGGCGACGCGGCGAACCCGAAGAAACCCTTGTCCGCCTTCATCTCCGCTTCCAAAGAGTGCTCCCACCGGGTCTTGCCAGAGTCGAGTTCCACACAGCGTAACCGGCCCTCGGCTCCGAGACAGAACGCATTGCCGCCCGAGACCGCAGGCACGGCGCGCGGGCCTTCGTCGAAACCAAAATCATCCCGATAATGCGTGGGCGCCGCGTTCGTCCAGCGGGACTTCCCAGACCCACGGTCGAAGGACTCCAGTCGCTCTTCGTCGTTCCTGCGGTGGAAGAGAATGACCGTGTCCCCGACGACGGCCGGTCCGGCAAAACCCTGGCCCACCGCCACCTTCCAGCGGATTCTTGGACCGTCGCCCGTCCAAGCCGGAATCTCGTTGGTGTAAGAAGCAACCCCGTCGCGGGTGGGACCCAAGAACTGCGGCCAATCAGCACGGGCTTTCCCGGAAATCGACCCGAGCAACCCGAGAAAGAAGACTGCCGCGAGACCGAAACGTGGAAACGGCCAACCGCGACCCGGAGCGACGCCTATGTGCATGGACCCGAACGCTAGTCGTTCGTCGAGAAATCTCAACCCGAGTCCTCCTTCAAGGCAGGCGCTCCTTCCGAGCCCGAAGGAATTGGCGGACAAATCCGACGACCTTCACCCCAATATCCAAGCGCGGGATCCACGACATAATACCACCTTTTCGTCCGCGACCGAGCAAGAGACCCGCCACGCCCGCCGCTCCCACGAGGAGAGGCCCGCTCGACTTGGCGACCGAAAGGAAGGTCTCCACCCAGCGGAAATGGTCCTTCACTTCGCGGCAGGCGTCCGCCAATTCCACCCGCTGTCGGGCGCTGTCCCGGACAAGTTCGAGGCAGCGGGCTTCTAGTTCTCGCTGTTTGGATCTTCCAAGCATGACTTGTCTTTCTTCAATTCCTCCAGCGTGTGGCGGAAAGGTTGGTGTCGCGCCAAACGCCGGCGAAGGTGGAAGGAGAGGATCACGGCACCTAGCAAATAGAATCCGCCCAAAATGCCGAGTGCGGTCAACGGCGCCTCGTCCCAGAATCGCATCACGATCGCGACGCTCACAACGCCGACACCAAGCAGGATCAATCCTCCCACGACGATGGAGAGCAGAATGCACTCCAGCTGCCGCGCCTTCTCCAACCGCAGCTCCAGAACGAACAGATCCGTGCGAGTCCGGACTATGTCCAGAAGGTGCCCGAAAGTCCGGTTCAAGGAAGCTCCGATTCCCTCGTGGTTCTCATCTCCCGGTCCGTCCATCGGAGAACCTATTTGCGGGTGACGAGGACACCGATGAGAAGACCGACGCCAAAGGCAATGCCGATCGACTCGTAGGGATGTGACCGGATCACCTTGTCCGTTGCCCTCGCCCCTTCGAGCGCTTTTTCCTCGATCCGGTGGCACGCCGCCTTCGCCGAATCGCCCGCCTTTTGGATTTTCGCGCGGAGCTTTCCTGCTTCCTCGCCGACGGCTCCGGCCGTGCTTTCGAGCAATGCTTCGGATTCGCGAACCGCGTTCCGCATGGTTGCCAGGACTTCGTCCGGTGTGTTGCCAGTGGTGCTCATATTGTTGCTTTCTCTCTGGTTTTTCAAATATCGCCCCCATTTTTTCTTTTCCCGCAGGCTCCAAGAATTCCCTTGGTAGGACCACCGGCTACGGCCGGGGGAAAAGACGAAGCGGGGCGAAACCGCTTTTGTTCAGCAGACTAGCACTACAGACGCCGACTGCAAAAAAACTTTGCGGAGTGATCGTGACACGCTGGTCCCGAATCCGAACGGTCAGGGCGTCAGCAGGGTCTCGGTCGAGCTTTGAGTGTCCAGAGATACGCCGCCAGACCCTCGATTTGTCGCCCGATCACAAGCCGCTTCCTGGAGAACATGGGGGAGAATCGGCCATCTGCGAAGCGCCATTCCCCATCTTCGTGCTCGGCCCCATCAAGGTCTCGCTGGAGGTCGGCTGGCGCACCCGACCGAACCGTGACGCGCAAACGCCCGAAGATCTTCCGGTACGAATCCAATCCCTCAAGCGGTCGCACTCACTAAGAAAAAAGTCGCAAGCCCCCCGCTGAACTGGCACATCAACCGGTTCACTCGCGGCGAGAGCGGAACGACTTCCACCGTTCACGGACTCTCCGGCGGAACCGAAAATACAGGATGAAGAAAAAGCTCAGACTCGGCCTGCCCAAAGGCAGCCTGCAGGACGCCACCATCGAAAAGATGGCCAAGGCGGGCTTCAATGTGCAGGTCAGCAGCCGTTCCTACGTGCCCTACGTCGACGACGACGAACTCGAGATCCGCCTGATCCGCGCCCAGGAGATCAGCCGCTACGTCGAGCACGGCTATCTGGACGCCGGCATCACCGGACACGATTGGATCGTCGAGAACGGTTCCAAGGTCCACGAGGTCGCCGAATACATTTTCAGCAAGATTTCCCGCCAGCCCACCCGCTGGGTCTTGGCCGTGCCCGAAGACTCCAAGATCAGGTCGGTCAAAGATCTCGCAGGAAAGAGGATCGCCACGGAAGTGGTCAATCTCACCACTCGTTGGCTCAAGAAGAACAAGGTCAAAGCCGAGGTCGAATTCTCCTGGGGCGCGACCGAGGTGAAGGCCCACGAACTGGTCGACGCCATCGTCGAGGTGACCGAGACCGGTTCTTCGCTCCGGGCCAACAATCTCCGCATCGTCGAAACCCTCCTCACTTCCACCCCCCGGCTCGTGGCGAACCTCGATTCTTGGAAGGATAAATGGAAGCGGACCAAGATCGAGACCCTCGACCTCCTGCTGCGGGGCGCCATGGAGGCCGAATTGAAGGTCGGCCTGAAGATGAACATCGAGCAGAAGAACCTGCCAAAGTTGTTGCAAAGCCTCCCGGCATTGCGTAATCCAACCGTCTCAACTTTGAGCCAGCCCGGTTGGATCGCGGTGGAAGTCATCATCGACGAGCATATTGTTCGCGAGATCATCCCCCAGTTAAAGGCCTCCGGAGCAGAAGGCATAATCGAGTATCCGTTGAACAAAGTCGTCTACTGACGCTGTAAATTAAAACTGTATGGGTTCACTGAAGAAACGCCGTAAGGCCAAGATCAATCGTCACAAGCGCCGTAAGAAGCTCCGCCAGAATCGCCACAAGAAGCGCACTTGGCAGAAGTAACGCCGTCCAGGTGGATCTTCCAGTTTTCAAATGTCGAAGCAGCCCGCACTTTGCGGGCTGCTTTTCTTTGGGCACATTGCCCGCACGAACATGGCCGACGCGACGCGAAGTTTGACTCCCCGACAAGCGCTTGAGCACCCCGAGCGCGGGATTCCACTGTGGTCGGGACACCCCGCCTTTCTGGCCGCGATGATCCTTTGGATCGCGGTCCTTGCCGGCTGCTCGACCCGGGGTGGGTTCCACCAGATTACCGATCCTCCGGATTCCCCCGTCGCCTCCGCCGCCGAGACAGAGCGACGCGTCGAGGGCTTTGCCCGTTTTGCCGCCGGCGTTTCCCACGACTTGAACGACGCCCCGGCCGCCGCTCTGGAGGAATACGAAAAAGCGGCCCGGCTCGACCCGGAAAACGCGTCCCTCCTTTTCGATGTTTCCCAGCGCTATCTCCAGCTCGGCCAATCGGCCAAGGCGATGGAGATCCTCGCGAAGTCGGCCCAGTCTCCGGACGCTTCCGCAGAAGCCCTCGGGCTCTACGGCCGTGCGGCCCTGATCGCGGGCCTGACGAACCAGGCCATCACCTCCTGCGAAGCCTCGCTCCGCAAGGATCCTCTCCGCCTCGACACTTACCAGACCTTGGCCGAGGTCTACTTTCGCCTCGGCCAAAACACGAACTCCCTCCGGGTCATCCAACTGGCCGCCGATCAAGCGGCCCAAGCGGACGCGTTCTTCCTCGTCGGCACCGCGGAACTCTATGCGAAGTATCTGACGCTCGATCCGGCCAAGGCCGACGAGATCAAACCCCGTCTTCGCGCCCTCCTCGACGGGGCCATGGCGCAGTCCCCCGAGAACACTCTTCTCCTGAGCCAGATCGCCGGACAATACGCGGCCGTCGGCGACGTTTCGAAAGCAATGGGAGTCTACGAGGCGATGGTCGGCGGTCTCACCGACCTGCCTTTGCTCCGGGACGCAGCCCTCGAAAAGCTCGCCAACTACTATCTGGGTAATGGCGAATTCGACAAAGCCGAGGGACACTTGGAAGCTATCGTCCGCGACAATCCCACCCAGTTCCCGCAGGCCTACTATTTCCTTGGTTCCATCGCCGCGAAGAACGGCCACTACGAAAAAGCCGAGGATTACCTGAAGCGCTTTCTCGTTCTCAACGGAAATTTCGAACCCGCCTACTACGAACTCGCCCGCGCGCAAGTCGCCCTGGACCATGGCGAGGGCGCACTGGAGACCTTGAAGAAAGCCAAGACCCGGTTCTCGGCCACGTTCCTCGGAGAATTCCTCTCCGCCCTCGCCTATTCCCGCGTCGACGATCCCACCAACGCCGTGAACCAGATGACCTCCGCCGAGATCATCGCACGCAGCTCCAATCCTTCCCTCCTGACAGCCGGCTTCTATTTCCAGCTCGGCGCCATGCAGGAAAAGGCGAAGTCGATCCAAGATTCCGAACGCTCCTTCCGCAGGGCCCTCGAACTCGCACCCGACTCCGCCGAGACCCTCAACTACCTCGGTTACATGTGGGCCGCCCGCGGCGAAAACCTCGACGAAGCGCATGCCATGATCGAGAAGGCTCTGCGCCAGGAACCCGACAATCCCGCCTACCTTGACAGCCTTGCGTGGGTCCTCTTCAAGCTCGGTCGCCACGCGGACGCCCTGCCTCCCATCCGCCGCTCCGTCGAACTGTCCGACAAACCCGACCCGGTCCTCTACGATCATCTCGGCGACATCCTGGGCGCCCTCGGCCAACAGGACGAAGCCCGTGCCGCCTGGGAAAAATCGCTCGCCGCCAAGCCCGACGACGGGGTGAGAAAGAAGCTCGACGACCTCCCCGCTTCCGGATCAAAAACTCCCTAGCGATGCCTGAATTCACCCGGCACTACACCCTGGAGGAAGCCCGTGCGCTCCTCCCCATCATCCGCCAGTGGCTTGCCCGGCTCGACCTGCTCCGCCATCAACTCCGCTCCGCCGAACGGACCATCGACGCGATCACCGGCACCGGCGCCGACGCAGGTGGCTCCACCGTCAACCAGCGCCTCCGCCTCATGGGGGACATACGCATCGTGATCCAGGAGTTCGAGCAGCGGGAAATCCAGATCAAAGATCTTGATCGCGGACTCATCGACTTCCCGACCCTTCGGGAAGGCCGCGAAGTCTTCCTCTGCTGGGAAAAATCAGAAGAGGACATCGACCATTGGCACGATCTCGACACCGGCTACTCGAATCGCCAGGGGATCTGATACCATCTCCCTGGATAGACAGATTGAACCGGTGGAGGGCCCTCAACCGGCTTTCAGCCACCCTCTCCCCATCCGATAGGGTGAGGGGCTTCCCGCCCGTTTTATCAATCTTCGCAATTCAGATGGACTCGGAGGTGGTCCGCTTCCTTCCTCGAAGCCAAAACCGTAGCGGATGCCACGGACTGGCCAGTGGATGCGCCCCCAGATCCGTCGGATCCTCACCAAACGGGCCCCAGAACTATTGGGTCCATCACCGGACGGATCCGGACCTCTGAAACCCAGAGTCGTCCGTCGAATGCGTGACGCCCAGAAGCGGCTTCACCCGAAAACCAGCACATCCTCGGGCCGGACATGCACCCGAACCGCAGCTCCGACCCTGCGGATCTCCAGCGGATTCTGCTCGAACGCCTTGAGGCTCACGCCACCCAGATCCAGCCGGTATTGCTCGATCTCCCCGAGATAAGTCACGGAGTCGATCCGGGCATCGAACGCGTTGACCGGCGCATCGCCGATCCTGACCGCTTCGGGCCGGATCCCGACCGACACTTTCTGGCCGATCAAAAAGCCGTCCCGCGCCATTTCCGTGACCGTTCCGAACGCCGTTCGCACCGCAATTCCCTGGTCCGAGATCGATTCGACCGTACCGTCGATCCAGTTCGTCTCACCGATGAAGTCGGCCACGAACTTGTTCGCCGGCCGCCGGTAGACCGAACGCGGATCACCGATCTGCTCGACGCGCCCGTCGCGCAGGACCGCCATCCGATCCGCCAGAGACAACGCCTCCTTCTGGTCGTGGGTGACGTAGATCGTGGTGATCCGGGTGCGGTCGTGGATGCGGCGGATCTCGTCGCGCATCTCCAACCGCAGCTTGGCGTCGAGGTTCGACAGCGGTTCGTCGAGCAACAACACGTCGGGCTTGACGACCAGGGCCCGGGCCAGGGCGACACGTTGCTGCTGGCCGCCGGAAAGCTGGTTTGGCGTCCGCTCGGCGTAGATGCCCATCTGCACGATGTCCAACGCATCTCGGACGCGCTGCTCCCTTTCGGCGCGGCTGACGGAGCGGACTTCGAGACCGTAGGCGACGTTCTCGGCCACGGTCATGTGCGGCCAGAGCGCGTAATTCTGGAAGACCATGCCGGTGTTGCGCTGGTGGGGCGGTACTCCCGCCATGTTCTTTTCGCCGAAGACAAGTCGGCCTCCGTCCGGCTGATAAAAGCCGGCGATCGTCCGCAGAAGCGTGGTTTTGCCGCAGCCCGACGGGCCGAGCAGAAAGAAGAGCTCGTGGTCGCAGATCTCGAAGGAGAGCGACTTCAGCGCCTGGGTTTCGCCGAAGTTCTTGACCAGGTTTTCGATGAAGACGCGCATACGGTTCAAACAGCACGGATGGATACAAATGCACACCAAAAGCCTGCTGGGCGGCGGCTTCGTTCCGATTCGTGTCGCTTCGTGTTCATTCGTGTTTGGCGATCTTCCGATATTTCTCCTGCGCCCAGCTCTGCCAATCGATCTTGAGCCGGGTCCGGATCGCTGGATTCTTCCATTGATTCTTCGCGAGGGACATCGCCGCCGCTTCGGTGATGGGCACGGTGGCGAAGCGGGCCAGATCCTCCGCGGTCGACCCGCGTTTGAGCAGCGCGGACCAGGCCTGTTTCAGCTCGTCGTGGGTGTCCACCAACAGAGCTCCGATCAAAGCCGCGACCACGTCGCGCCGTTCCCGGGCCAGCTGGCTGTCGTAGTGGAAGGCGCTCTCCAGTTCGAAGGGTGAGAACTGGATGTTCGAGACGTCCTTCAACTCGGTGTAGAAGGCCGGTCGCACGCACATCCGGTCGATGGACTCGTGGACGGCGCCGCCCGGACGCCCTTTCTCCACGAACCACAGCTTCTGACCGGGCACTCCGAGCGTGAAGTCGATGAAGCGCTGGGCCGTGAGCAGATTGGGAGCGCCCTTCAAAATGGCGATGCCGTCGGCGTTCAGCGCGGTGAAGTCCTTGGGCAGCACAAAGGCGACATTCGTCCGCCCTCCGATGGCCACTTGGGTGAAGCCGTAGAAATCGATGGCCAATCCGTAGGCGGTTTCACCGAGGGTCACGTCCTTGGCCGTGGAGGTGGAATAGAGGTCGAAGCGCCGGACGTTCCCGCCGATCCGGTTGAGGATGTCCCAGCCTTTTTCCCAGCCGTAGAACTGGAGCAGGGTCTCATACATCGTGTTCATCGAGCCGCTCTTCCGCGGATCCCCCGCCCCGACCCAGCCGAAGAGTTCCGGCCGCGTGAGATCGATCCATTTCTCGATGAAGGGCAGCCCGGTTATGCGCTGCACCCGCGTGTTCTCCAGAATCCCGAAGCTCGAAAGGGCCGCGCCGAACCAGCGGAACTCCGGATCGTAGATCTCCACGCCGCCATGGTTCTGCGGTATCCCCGCCATCACCTCGGCCGGGGGACGATACGCTTGGACGAGTCCCTTGTCGGCCAGGAAGAGATACGGCTCCGGCCCGCCGCCGAAGAAGATGTCGATGCCGATGCCGCCCGGTTTGTTGGCAAACTCCGAAGACACGAAGCGGAGCGCCTCCGTGGTACCGCCAACGTCGCGCCAGTCGACCTTCGCCGGCGATCCGAAGTGCTCCGAATGCCACCGGCTGAATCCTTCCTGGAATTCTGTCCGGATGGATTCGTTGTGGGGGGAAATGATGACGACGACGTTCGTGACCTCGGCCCAAGCCGAAGTCCCGCCCAGCACGGCGGTCAGAACGCAAATCCGAATCAGCATTCGCCATGACATCGCACGAAAACCTAGGCGCGGCGGCCGAAGATCCAAGCCTTCTCTGCGTGCACAAAAAGGGAGCGTCCATTGCTGGAAGCTCCAGTGCGCGCGGAGCCGCGGGCCGAACTACTGCTGCAGGATCATGAATTGCTCGAAGCCAACGACGCCATTGACGGCGTTGGTGAAGCAGAAGCCTCCGTCCGCCTCGACGACGAAGCCGTTCGTGTTGATCGTCAGACTGCGGAGTTTTTGAGTCCCCCGAAATTTGCCGCCGTAATCCCCCCGGCCGGAACGCCGGAGTCCCAGTTCCCACGAACATTCCATTTCCCTCCGGGTGATGTGATCCACGTCCTCTGCGCCCGCATTCCCGTTTCCGCGATTCCCAGCAGACCCAAGCCCATGGAGGTGGCCATCGTCGTTCCAATACGTTTCATCACGTCGTATCCCGATCTTCCCGGCCTGCTCCAGAGAATCTCCTGGCGCCGCAGTCGCGTCCTGGACCATTACGCACCTCCATTCTCGCCCCGAGACCGCCGCCAGTGGCCACCGCATGATTTGAGTAGGCTGCTCGAACCAGCGAGTCCAACGCAGCGCGAAGAATCGCGCGCATTTGCTGAACTCGCAGCGACCTGCCAGCTTCCGTTTGCATGGCCGCCGAAGCCGTTCTCTATCCAACGAACTCCACTGTCGAAACCGTCATCCGGGTCTCCGATCTTGCCAAGGCCTACGACGGTCGCCCCGTGCTGCGCGGGGTCGGCTTCGAGGTGAAAGCGGGCGAGCGTGTGGCTTTGACCGGACCCTCCGGCTCTGGGAAAACAACCCTGCTCAACTGCCTCGGCGGAGTGGACCGCGCCGACAGCGGGAGCATCCAACTCGCGGGCGAGCCGCTGGAGTCGTTGAGCGGCGACGCGCTGGCCCGACTGCGCCGGACCCGCATCGGGACGATCTTCCAGTTCTTCCATCTCCTGCCGACCCTGAGCGCGGCGGAGAACATCGAGTTCCCTCTCCAGCTTCTCGGAATGCCCCGAAGCGAAAGGCTCGCCCGCGTCGATTCCCTGCTCCGTCGCTTGAATCTGGAGCACCGCGCCGACGCCCGGCCGGGGCAGCTTTCCGGCGGTGAGATGCAGCGCGTCGCCATCGCCCGGGCGCTTTCCCATCGGCCGGCCGTGCTGCTGGCCGACGAACCCACGGGCAATCTCGATTCGGCCAATGGCGGGAACATCCTGCGGCTCCTGCGGGAACTGACCGACGAAACCCGGACCGCCATGGTGCTCGTGACCCACAGCGAGGAAGCGGCCGCCATCTGCCATCGTCGGATCCATCTGCGGGACGGATCCATCGTCGACCCGGAATGACGGAACGCCCGTCCATTCTCTGGCTGCTGCTCCGGCGGATGAGCCTGCGGCATTGGCGCGACGCTCCGTGGCAATCGGGCCTGCTCGTCGTGATCCTGGCTCTCGGAGTCGCCGTCTACTTCTCCATCCGGCTGGCCAATCGCGCCGTGCTCGCGAGCTTCAGCAACTTCACCGACATCCTCACCGAACAGAGCGACTGGGTCATCCGCAGCCCCGCTGGAACCTTGCCCGCCAGCATCCTTCCCGAACTGCGCCAAGGCCTCGGCGACAGACCCGTCCATCTTGTGCCCGTGGTCGAGACGACCGCGACGGAGCCGCCCGCGTCCGCCGACGAAACCATCGGCCAAAGGCGCACCTACCAACTGCTAGGGCTGGATCTGATCGCGCTGCAAAACCTGCGGGTCAACCGAACGGCCAACCGGAGCAGCCGGAGCCCGGAGGCGTCCGTTTCCTGGTTCAACCAAACGCCTTCGACCCAAACCGAGCGGACCAATCGCTTCTGGGAATTCTTCGACTCACCGCGCTCGGTCTTCATCAGCACCGCGCTCGCCGACGAGAAGCGGCTGAAGCCAGGCGATTCCCTGTCGTTGGTCATCAACGAATCGATCGTCCCGTTCGAGATCGCCGGGATCATCCCCTCCTTGCCCGATCGCCCCGCTCCGCCCCGGTCGATGCTGGTGATGGACCAGTCGATGCTCCAGTCCTTGAACGGGCGGCCGGACCGCATCGACCGGGTCGAGTGTGTGTTGGAGCCCGGCGGCGATCTTGATCTGAGGCGGAGCGAGCTGAAAATCCGCCTGGACGGGATGTCGGGCGGTCGTTGGCAGATCGAATCTCCGAAGCAGCGCCGGGACAGCGGAGCCATGATGACCCGCGCCTTCCGGTTGAACCTTACGATCCTGTCCCTCATCGCGCTGGTGGTCGGCTTGTATCTCATCTTCCAGGCCTTGGATGGGGCTGTGATCCGACGGCGTGACGAGATCGGAATCCTCCGCGCCCTTGGAGTGGAGGAGCGCACGATCCAACAGGCATGGCTCTTGGAAGCGGCCGCGCTCGGTCTTCTCGGCGGCTTGCTCGGCTCGGTCCCCGGATGGCTCGGCGCGCAAGCGGCCGTGCAGCTGGTGGGCCGGACGGTGAACGCGCTCTATCGCGCCACCTCGGCGGATGCCGCTGCATTGGAACCGACGGAACTGCTCCTCGCCGTGATCCTGGCGATGGTGGCCGGCATCCTCGCAGGCTGGGCTCCGGCCCGATCCGCCGCCCGAACGCCACCCGCACAATTGCTCGTCCGCGGTGGCGGTCCAAATCCCGGGCCACGCGCGCTCCGAAGCCGACCCTTGGCGCTCGCATTGATGGCCTTCGGAATGGCGACAGCGTTGTTGCCGCCCCTGCGTTTCGACGGCGGAATTCGGTTCCCGGTCGGAGGCTATGCGTCGGCGCTTTGCTGGATATTCGCGGGCGGCATTTTCAGCGGAGAACTGCTCTCGGTGTTGGGTCGGATGCTGCGTCCCATCGGACCGTGGTCTCCGGTCTGGCGTCTTGCGGTGTCACAGATCCGGCCACCGACGGGGCGGCATCGGCTCGCAGCGGCCAGCCTCTCCTGCGCGGTCGCGATGACCGCCGGCATGGCGATCCTCGTCGGCAGCTTCAGTCAAACGATGAACGGCTGGATCGAACGCGCGTTCCAGGCGGATCTCTACATTTCCAGTGCCGGGGCCCAGAGCGCTTCGACGGACAACCGTATTTCCACGGCGGTCTGGCGCGAGCTCGTCGCGCGGGCGGACGTGGCCGCGGCGAACGTGATGCAAGCCCACGAAATCCAGTTGCCCGGCGGTCCCACCATGGTGGTCGGCGCCGACATCGGCTTCACCCGGGACCACGCGAATCTCGCGTGGCTCAAAGCACCTCCTCCCGAAGCCTTCGACCGGAGCAAAAACGCGGACATGGCTTTCGTCAGCGAGAGCTTCACGGAGCGCTACCAGTTGAACGCGGGAGACAGAGTGACGATCCCGACGCCGGCCGGATCGAGGACGCTGAAAATCGTCGGGGTCTTCGGCGATTACGGCAACGAGCGTGGCTCGGTCGTGTTGGAGGGCAGTCGGGTGGCAGGTTGGTTCGGCACGGACCTCGCCAGCAGCGTCATCCTCAAACTCAAGCCGGACACCGACGCTGACTTGGTCAGGACCGAAATCCTCTCGGCTCATCCCGGCCTGAGCGTCTTCACAAACAGCCACCTTCGCCGGGAGATCCTCAGAATTTTTGGGCAGACCTTCTCCATCACCTACGTTTTGGAATTCATCGGCGTGGTCGTGGCGGTCGTCGGTTTGGCGATGACCCTGGCCAGCCTGCTTCTACAGAGGCGGGCGGAATTGACCACGCTGCGCGCCCTCGGGATGACGCACTTTGAGATCGCCCACGCTTCGGCCATAGAAGGCGCCCTGACTGCATTGGCCGGGCTGGTCTCCGGGCTCGCGGTCAGCGGCGCCCTCGGCTGGATCCTGATCCACGTGATCAACAAGCAGACCTTCGGGTGGACCCTGCAAGCGGATGTCCCGGTTGCGCTTTTGGCCGGTCTTGGCGGACTGGTTGTCCTTTCGGGAACGGTCGTAGCCCTGGCCGTGGGTCGATGGGGCGCCGGACTCCCGGCCGATCGGGAAGAATGAAAACGGCGATGAGAAAGACTTTCGGAAGAATTCTGCTGGCCGTCCTGATGGGACTCGGCTGGACCGCGTCCATCTCCGCGCAGGAGTTGCCCAGGAAGACTTCCGACGGATTTGAAGTGCCGCAGCCCGGGAGGAAGTTCGTCTTCCCTCGCGACCACGGCAGCCATCCGGGATTCAAGATCGAGTGGTGGTACGTGACCGGGCATCTGTTCACGGAAAAAGGTCGACGCTTCGGTTATCAAGCGACCTTCTTCCGCCGTGCCGCCCCTCTTCGTAAGAACGAGGATGCATCGACGGACCGCCAACTCTATCTCGCCCACATGGCGGTGTTGGACGCCCAGTCCGGGACGTTCCTGAACCAGGAACGGATCAACCGGGGCGGCTGGGATGCAGGATCCTCGACCACATCGCTCGACGTCTTCAACGGCCCGTGGCGGTTGGCGATGACCAACGCCGTGACCGAAGAGATGTCGTTGAACGGCGGCCTCCACGGCGAAGCGGCCTTCCACCTCCGGCTGAAGCCGTCGAAGCCGCTGGTCGTCTTCGGCACCGACGGCATTTCCCGAAAAGGAGCCGACCCGACGGCCTCCAGCCACTACCTCACGTTCACGCGTCTGGAGACGACCGGCACGGTGCAACTGGATGGCGAAAGCTTCGCCGTCTCGGGGCTCTCTTGGATGGACCATGAGATCAGCTCCAGCCAGCTCGACTCTGGACAAGCCGGCTGGGACTGGACCGCGGTGCAGTTCGACGACGGCACCGAGTTGATGGCCTACGTCCTTCGAAGGAAAGATGGCGGAATCGACCGCTTTTCGACCTTGGCCCGAATCGATCGAGCGGGACGCGTTTCGCAAGTTCCCGCCGACAAGTTCGACTGGAAGCCCGTCGGCCGATGGCGGAGCGCGGCTACTGGAGCGAGCTACCCCGCCACCGTCCGATTGACGGTTTTGGACGAGGTCCCGAAACGCGTCTTGACGCTGGTCCCCTTGGCCCCCGACCAGGAACTGACCGGCACTTTGGGAGGGATCGCCTATTGGGAGGGTGCCTGTCGTGTGCAGGACGCCACCGGTGCGGTGATCGGGTCCGCCTTTCTGGAATTGACCGGCTACACCGGGAATCTGTCGGATCAGATGCGGTGAACCACGTGCCGGTCTCGGCCTGCAAAACAATCCAAATGGAGTGCCGGGAGGCTTGCCAACCGTCCAGCGCATCGGATGAACTCCGAAGCAACCGCAACGTCTATGCAGAAGCCATTCCGTCTCTTCAGCTCCCTCCCGTGGATCATCGCCCTGGTCGCATTAGGGATCTACTTGGCGACCCTGAATACGTTCGTCAGCCTTTCCAGCCTGCAATCGGCGAACGAAGTGGCCGGTTGGGAGCCGTATTCCCAGACGACCCGGCCGCTCCTATGGCTGTTGACGCGACCCGTTTCAATGCTCGGGGGTTCCTTCCAGTTCCTCGCGATGAATCTGCTTTCAGCAGTTCTGGCGGCTCTCACGCTCGCCCAATTGGTCCGCACGGTCTCGATTTTCCCCCACGACCGCACCCGTGATCAGCGCAATCGTGAATCCCATGAGAAAGGGCTCCTCTCGGTCCCTCTCGCCTGGGCGCCCCCCCTGGTGGCGGCGATGGTCTGCGCTTTCCAGCTCAGGTTCTGGGAACACGCGACCGTGCTGACCGGCGAAATGTTGGACCTGCTGGTCTTTGCCTTCTGCATCCGATGCCTCATGGAATACCGGCTCAACGGCAAGGACCGATGGTTGAACTGCCTGGCGCTGGCCTACGGAGTCGGAGTGACAAACAACGCCGCAATGATTGGCTTTTCCCCGTTGTTCCTCGGATCCCTGATCTGGATCCGAGGCCTTAAGTTCTTCCAGTTTCCCTTTCTCGCCCGGATGACTCTTTTCGGGGTCGTCGGCCTGAGCCTCTATCTGTTGCTGCCCATCGTCGCAGCCGCCAAAGGCGCCGATGGCGTCACTTTCTGGACCGCGCTGAAGACGAATCTGGCAACTCAACACCAGATAATCCTCCTTCCGTTCACCTCTATCACCGTTTTGCGGCTGCGTCTGATCTTGATGAGCATGACGTCGCTCGTTCCTTTGGTTCTGATCGGGTTCCGCTGGCCGTCGCTCAGCACCGAGACCAGTTCGATCGGCCGCAACTTGCTCGCGTTTCTCTTCGTTGTGGCGGGCGTCGTGTTTGTGGCGGCCGGTATCGCGGGATCCTTCGCCCTTCCGTTCGGCCCGTTCGAACTCGGTTACCGGCTGTTTCCCTATCTTTCCTTCTACTACCTGACGGCCCTCACCGTCGGCTACTTCCTCGGATACGTGCTCCTGGTCCTGTTGACCGATCCCGAGTCCCGCTGGCAACGGACCAAACCGGTCGGCCGGATGATCGGCAAGACCGCGGGATACCTCGTGCTTCTGGCTGCGCTGGCGTCTCCCGTCGTGCTGGTCGTGCAGTCCGCCCGGTCGATCGCCTTCACCAACGGTCCCGCCCTGCTGCGGACTTTGACAGCTAAGATCGATTCATTGCCTGACAAGGCTTCGGCCATCCTGAGCGACGACGGCGGCCGCCTGATCCTGCTCGAGGCCGCGATGCAAAAGTCCGGCAAGGTCCGGCACGATGCGCTGCTCTACACCTCGACGCTGGGCTTAACCAATTCCATCGCGAAGTTGATCCAACGATACCCCGACCTCGCGGATGTCTGGCCCACCAACGCCATCCTGACCCAATCCTACGATGACCCGCCGATCCTAAACAGCGTCCTGGAAATCCAGAAGCGGATGCCGGTCTTCTATCTCCATCCCAGCTTTGGATATTTTTTCGAGGCGTTTCATGCGGTTCCCCATGGCGGAGTCTATGAGATGGTGCCGTATACCCAGGGGCAGCTGCTACCACCGCCCGTCTCCGACGCCGCCATCGTGTCGACCTCCGCCTATTGGGACAAGGTGAACGACGACGTGTTGAGCCTTTTGCTGACAACGGAGGGCCTCTCGAACGTCGACGCCGGATACTTGAAACAGATCTTCTCACGCGAGCTGACGGATTGGGGCGTGACCCTTCAAAAACTCGGCAAACTCAAGCAGGCGCAAGTCGCATTGAATGTCGCCGTGGGGCTGCACCCGGCGAATCCGTTGGATGCGGAAAACCCTGGCAATGCGGCCGCCGAAGCAACACTGGCATTCAACAAGCACCTCCAAAACTCCGGCAGTCCCGTCCCTGCTCCGAATTCGTCATGGAAGAGCATTATCGACGATCCAGCCTCGTTGCAGACGGCGGTGAATGCCTTCGGACTCATGGATGAACCGTTGGGCCTCACGAGGTTTGGATCGGTGCTCGCCCAGGGCAACAATCTTCGTCAAAGCCTGATTCACCTTTCTCGGGCATTGGAGCTCGACCCCGCCAAGGTCGACGTCCAGATCGCCCTGTCCATGACACGATTGGATCTTCAACAGCCGGACGAGAGCCTGAAGATTGTCCGGGGCATAAGAGAGAGCGACGCAAAGATCACAGGCGACCAGAATGTGCTGCTGATCAACGTCGAGTCGCTCGCGCTCGCTTCGAGAGGAGACATTTCCGCTGGTGAGACACTCCTGAAAAACGCGCTGGCCAAGAACCGGAACAGCATCGCGTTGGAGAAGCTGCTAACGGACTACTACCTCAAGACCGGGCAATTGGAGCGCGCTCTCAAGGAGATAGACCAGCGCATCGCTCTTGATCCAAAAAACGAAAACGTGCTCCTGGACAAGGCGGCTCTATTGATCGGAGCCAAACGCTTTCCTGAGGCATTGGCTCCCTTGGACGCGGTGCTGGCGACCAATCCGAATAGTCTTCCCGCCATTCAAAACCGGGCTATCGCGCTCTTCCGCCTACAACGGTATCCCGAAGCCAAAACCGAATATGAGCGCCTCTTGAAAGTCGCGGACAAACCCGTTTATGAAGCCTATTTCGGCCTTTCCGGCGTGGCGATGTTCCAAAAAGACACCAAGGAAGCCAGCAAACAGATCGAGCTCTATTTGGCCAACGCACCGCGCGGAACCAGCGAATACGGCCTCATGAAGGCGCAATTGAACGAGCTGAAAAAATCGCGCTGACCGGCGATGCGCGCCACCCACGTCATCACCCGTCTGATCGTGGGCGGCGCGCAGGAGAACACGATATCATCGGTTCTGGGCCTGGCAGAAATCCCTGGCGTCTCCTGCGATCTGATCTCGGGCCCTTCGGATGGACCTGAGGGTTCGTTGGAGCACTCCTTCGTCACGCGGCCAAATCTACTGCGGATCCAGCCCCACTTGGTTCGTCCCGTTGCCCCGATCCACGACGTGCTAGCTTACCAGGCGCTGAAACAGATCTTCCGCACCGAACATCCGGACATCGTCCACACCCATTCGGGGAAAGCCGGAATCATTGGGCGACTTGCCGCGCACGACGCCCAGATTCCGGTCGTTGTCCACACGATCCACGGCCCGTCCTTTGGCCCGTTTCAGGGAGCCCTTTCCAACTTCGTCTTCTCTCGGGCCGAACGGCATGCCGGCAGATCGACCGACCATTTCGTCGTCGTGGCCGATGCCATGCGCGACCAATACCTTGCCGCTGGCATCGGCCGACTCGACCAATACACCACCATCCGCAGCGGCTTCGATCTGGCACCGTTTCTCTCCGCTCCGAACGACCTGAACCTGCGACGATCGTTGGGCCTCCAGCCGACCGATTTCGTCGTGGGCAAAATCGCACGGCTCTTCGATCTCAAAGGCCACGACGATTTGTTCGCCATCGCGCCCGGGTTGATGAAGCGGATTCCCGAACTGAAATTCCTCTTCGTCGGGGACGGCGTCCATCGGGCGAGGTTCGAAACCCTCGCCACCGATCTGGGGCTCCGCGACCGGTTCGCCTTCACCGGATTGGTTCCCCCCGCACAAGTCCATCGCTACGTCGGCATCATGGACGCCCTGGTGCATCTTTCCCGGCGCGAAGGCCTTCCCCGAGCCATACCCCAAGCTCTCGCTGCGGGAAAACCCGCCATCGCGTTCGACTGCGACGGCGCCCGTGAAGTCTGCCTCGACGGACAGACCGGATTCCTGCTCCGGGCCGGTGATCTCCCGGGCCTGTCCGGGAGCTTGGAACGGCTGGCCCGATCACCGGAGCTCCGGCAGCGTCTGGGATTCGCCGGCCAAGCCCTGGTCCGGGAACAGTTCTCGGTGGAGAAAATGGTCGCCTCGCTTCACAGGCTGTATCTCGATCTCATGGCGAACACTGCGGAGAAGACCCGACCGCTTCGATCCGCCCCCGCATTGTGAACCTACCGTTTCCCATCGGATACTACGCGGCCGCGTTTCTGGCCGGCGCTATCATCGCCTGGGGTTCGCTGCCGGTTTGGTGTCCTTGGTGCCGGAGCAAGAACCTGGTCGACGACCCCGGCCATCGAAAGATCCATACGACACCCACTCCGCTCGCCGGCGGACTGGCGGTGTTGACCGGCGTGATCGTGCCGCTGATCGCCGCATTGCTCGTCGCGGTCGGCACCGATTCCTTGGAAGCGTTCACCTACGGGTTCGGCCAACGCGCCCTCCAGCTCTGCGCCATCGTCGGCGGGGCCATCGGGATGCTGCTGCTGGGATTGCTCGACGATCGGATCGAACTGGATCCTCTCCTGAAATTCGCCGGACAATTCGCCGTCGCGCTCATGGTCGCCGCTGCGGGCGTCCGCATCACCCTGTTCGTGGGCAACCCGATCTTCAGCTACGGAATCACGATCTTGTGGATCCTGACCGTAACCAACGCGGTGAACTTCATGGACAACATGAATGGCCTCTGCAGCGGAGTCGGAGCGATCGGATCCCTGCTCTTCGGCTTCCATGCCGCCACCAAAGGCCAGTATTTGGTGGCCACCCTCGCGTTTCTGTTCGCCGGGGCGACCGCCGGGTTCATTCCCCACAACTACCCCAAGGCCTCCGCGTTTCTGGGAGATTCCGGCAGCCACCTCGTAGGTTACCTGCTGGCCGTGATGGCGATTGCGCCCCACTTCTACACCGCAAAGACGCCCGACCGCTTTGCGGTCTTCAGCCCGCTTCTGGTTCTTGCTGTGCCACTGCTCGATCTCCTGAGCGTCGTCGCGTTCCGCACCCTCAAAGGCAGGCCCTTCTGGATCGGCGACACCAACCACCTTTCCCATCGTCTGGTCCGGGCCGGCCTGTCCAAACCGGCGGCTGTGGCCGTCCTCTGGCTGGCGGGAGCCGTCTGTGGTCTCTTAAGTTTCCTGCTATAGAGGCCCCGCATCGGCCTTGTTTCGAAACTAGAAGGCCGGCAGCGTTTTCGCTGCCGGCCTTTTGAAAATGAACCTTTGTCTACCGTCGATCAGGCCGCCTTGGCCTTGGCCGCCACCGGCGTTTTAACCACCACCGGGGTTTTAACCACTACCGGAGTTTTGACCACTACCGGGGTTTTAACCGCCACCGGAGTTTTGACCACTCCCGGAGTTTTGGCCGCCACCGGGGTTTTGACCACCGCAGTCTTGGGGACAACCGGAGGATTTGCCGGGCGAATCAGCTCTGCCTTGTTGTTCCGCAGATAATCTTGAACGGTCTGAATACCACCGAGACTGATCGGCACACGCTTCTGGTTCGAAAAGAGTCGATAGTGCGTCAACGTCTTGCCCACCTCCATGATTTCGAGGTGCTTATCATCCATTTTCCAGAGTTGGCCCTTTGCAAGAGACGGAAGTCGGCTGCGTTTGTTAAGTTTCATAAAAATTCGGCAGGGTGGTTTTGTAACAAACCCGCGAAAAAAAAACAACCACCGACTTGTTCCTAGGGGGTATAGAATTTGTAAAACCTTATAGATGAACACTCACCAACTTGATCTCCCCCTCCAACGAATTGACCGCCCTTCTCAATGTGCGCCCCATTGTCTCACCGAATGTTTGGGCCATTCTTTCCCATCTCCGCTAGGATCGGTCCTGTTCTGTATCCGGAATCACACTCGCACCCGGCACCAACCATCGAATAGGTTCTGACGATGAAACTCCGCCAAGGCCAAGTCTGGAAACAGGACGGCCAATACATCCGCATCACGCAGCTTGAGCGGCTGGAGGTGCGCTATAAGACCCTCCGAAAGCTCCACACCACGGACGGCGCGCATCAACACACCAGCAAAAAGGATTTCTGCCGCCTGCTCAAAGGCGCCGTGCTGTTGACCCCGGACAACCCTCTGGAGCCGACCGAATAGCCCACTGCCCTCATGGCGCGGCCGCGCCGTTCGGATCTTGGCTTTCCTTGAAGCCCACCAGAAGTCGCTTCAGTGCCTCGGGAGAATGTTGTCGGCGGATCGCCTCGATGGCCACCGTCGCCAATTGGTCACAGTGCTCGTTGCCGGAATGTCCCGCGTGGCCTTTTAGCCAACGCCATGTGACCTTGTGCGGGGCCAACAGCGTGTCCAGTCGCCGCCAAAGATCCTCGTTCTTCACCGGCGCCTTCGCCTTGGTCTTCCAACCGTTCCGCTTCCAACCTGAGATCCATTGGGTCACTCCGTCCTTCAGATAGTTAGAATCGGTGAAGAACTCGATTTCACAGGGCGTGTTCAGGACGGCCAACGCCTCGATCGCCGCCTGCAACTCCATCCGGTTGTTGGTCGTCGCCGGCACGCCGCCGCTCAATTGCTTCCGATGGGATCCGCAGGCCAACACCGCGCCCCAACCTCCCGGACCGGGATTGCCCTGACAACCGCCGTCGGTGTGGATCGTGACCTTTTGCATCGAGACATCGACCGGCTACTTCACAAACCGCTGCAGCCGGAGCCATGTCAGACAGTGGGTCGTCCATGGCAGCAAAGGACCGTCCAGGTCTCCGTTCTTCACACCGAGGCCGAGCCCGTGCGGACCGCTCTGGAAGACGTGCAGCTCGAAGGGGACCTTGGCCTTGCTCAATGCCGCAGCGAACGCCATCGAGTTCGCCACTTTGACCACGTTGTCGTCGCCCGTGCTCCAGAGGAAGGTCGGCGGCGTCTTCTCGTCCACGTGGAGCTCGTTCGACATGAGCTCAACCAACTGATCGGGAGGATTGTCGCCCAACAGGTTCTTTTTAGAACCGGAGTGGGTCTGCGGTCCCATGGTGATCACCGCATAGCACAAGACTCCCACATCGGGACGGCTGCTGACTCTCTCGACGGGATCCGTCGCATCCACGTTGCCCTCGTCCCAATGGGTCAGCAGCGACGCCGCCAAATGCCCGCCGGCCGAGGATCCCATGATCCCGATCCGCTTCGGATCCACGTTCCATTCCGCCGCCCGGCTGCGGACGATGCGCAACGCCCGAGCCGAGTCGTCCAACATGGCCGGATGATGGTAGCCATCAGCTGCGCCGAGCCGATACTTCAGGACGAAACCGGCCACGCCGTTTCGCGCCAGCCAGCGCGCATAGCCGCTCCCCTCATGGTCCGCCAGATGCGCGTATCCGCCGCCGGGACAGATCACCATCGCCGCGCCGGTCGCCTTGGCCGGCTCGGGCAGGAACACCGTCAATGAGGGAATGTCTTTCTCCGCCGTGCCGAGCGCGCCTGGCGCGCCGTTCGGCCAGAGCGGGAACGAGGGCGGAGCGTCGGCCCCAACCGCAACGGAACCCAGAGCCACCAGGAACGTCAGCAAGAGAAAGAAGCGCATCGACAAACCGTGGACAAAGAACCTCCCCCATTGCCAGCGACTTCTTCCGCCAACCCGTTCGCCCCACGCCACGCCGATCTAGCCCGACGGCGTATGCGGCCCGGTTGCCAAATCCCGGAAACGATGCTCCAGCGTCGGTCGAGCCCAGCACCAGATGACGACACCCATCAGGAGCAAGTGGGTCCATTCCCTGAGCGGCGCCGTGGATGAAAGGAGATGGAGCGCCGTCATGACCCGGTAACCCAGCAGAAGCGTCAACAGTCCGGGCGGTAGCAGAAGCACTCCCGCCACCCAGCGCCACCGGACGCTGCGCGGCCAGATAAACCGCCTATATCCCCAGGCCGCTACCACCCACATCAAAGTGACCGCGAACCAGATCCCGATGAAATACCAGCGCCACCATTCCCCGGACCAATGCTGCAGCTGTCGCATCAAGCCGGTATTCATGTGGCCGGACATCGATTCGGTGACCCACCAGACGGTCCCGGGAGCCACGGAGAGACCGACACCCGCCACCAGCGCCGTCGTCACGGATCGCGACGTGATCCCGAGCCAGGGACCGATCCACTGGAGCGCGAAGAAATCAACCACCAGCGCGGTCGCCGTCATCAGCAGCAGTGCCCGCCACTCCGCATCACCCGCCGCCTGGAACGATGAAAAATCCACCATACACACCGTCAGAGCCAGAGCCGCCACAAGTCCCACCGGCCAGCCGAACTGCCGACGCATCGATTGCCGGACCCCCGCCAAGATCTCGGGCCCCTGCTGGGGCGTGACCATGACCAGCTCCAGCGCGCCCGACTTTCTGTCCTCCGCCAAGCGCATGATCGGTTCCGCCAACATCCAGATCCGCAGCAGCCAAGCCAGGACGACGACAAAGCAGTAGAAGACAAACCCGGCACCAAGCATGGGACCGCTGGAGAGCCAGCTGTAGCCGCCCATCGCAGCGACGGCGATGGTCACGCCCAATGCCACCGCCCGTTTGTCCGCCACCCGGTTCATGAGCCAGACGTAGGGATGCACGTCGAGGAGGCGCCGTTGCCGCTTCGAGAAGTAGATTCTCCCTTTCTCGTCCCAACCCAATCGGATCCGACCGATCCATCCCCACAACTGTCCCGGCCAACGCAGAGGTGCCGTCAATGTTGGGAAAACCCGCTTCCGAGACGCCCGCTTCGCGAGATAATGCGCCAAAAGTTCGGGGCTCCAACTGTGCGGCAGATGGCGGCTGGCGGAGACCAGGCAGAGGCCCGTGACCGCCACCGCGAATCCCACCGAACCGAGCCACGTCAGGCTAGGCCAATTGGGAGAGACCCCTGTTCCCACGAATTGGGCCGCGACCAAGCCAAAGAGCGGACTGGCGATCCCAATTTGCCAGACGTCCTTCTCGCTCCAACCGTAGGCCTCACCCGCGAGAACGGCACCGAAAAAAGGCCCCAGAAACAGCAGCAGCACCATTCCCAACGTCGCCATGATGGACTTCCGTTCGTTTACACTCCGCGACGAAACCCACAGCCCGATCGCCAGCGACTCCAGCATGATCACGATCAAAATGACCGACGTCCGCACCACCTGCCCTCCGGTCACGCCCCCCAACAACAGCGGCACAGAGAGCAGCGGTAGCATGGCCAGCAATCCGTAGAAGCTATTCAACGCCTTGGCCACGCCCTTGCCCGCGACCACGTCCCAACCTGAGAGATCCGTCAGGAAGAGCAGCCCGAGCGTTCCTTCCCGCTTCTCCCAACCGAACGCGTCCGACGTGGCGTGAACTCCGGCGATCCCTGCGTAGAACGCCATGAATCCGACCATCACCTCGAAGACCTGCCCGCCTTGTCGAGACATCGAGGCATACGACGAATCCAAGTAGGCCCAGATGCAGATCGACAGGGTGATGGCGAAGTAGAGGCAACGCCAAGTCCAGGTGGACTTGCGCCTTCCGGCTGCCAGCAGTTCGCGATGGGCGACCGGGAGAAACCTCACTCCCTACGAGTGACCGGATCGATGGGCGGAAGCAAGGCGGATGACGACGGCGCGGAACTCAGGCATCCGGCATCCGGCATCACACGTCGCAGATGCCCACGCCCTGCTTGAGCGAGGTCAGCGGATCGCGCTTCGGGATGAACTCCTGGGCCACATGCCCCTTGAAGCCCGTGTCCACGATCGCCCGCATGATCGCCGGATAGAATAACTCCTGCGCCTCGTCGATCTCGTTCCGTCCCGGCACGCCGCCCGTGTGGTAATGGGCGAAGTATTGGTGGTCGCGACGGATGGTGGCGATGACGTCGCCCTCCATGATCTGCATGTGGTAGATGTCGTAGAGCAGCTTGAACCGGTCGGAGCCGATCTTCTTGCAGAGGGCCACGCCCCACTTGCTGAGATCGCACTGGTAGTCGTGATGGTCCACCCGGCTGTTCAGCAGTTCCATGCAGAGCGTGATCTTGTGCCTCTCGGCCGTGTCCATCAGGCGCTTCAGACCGATGGCGCAGTTCTCCATCCCCTTTTCGTCGTCGAGCCCGCCGCGGTTGCCGGAAAAGCAGATCAAATTCGTCATTCCCGCATCGGCGCACTCCTTGATCTGGCGCTCGTAGACACCGACCAGCTTGTCGTGGTGCTCGACCCGGTTGAAGGCCTTCGTGATGCCACCCAATCCGTCCACCGTCGGGTTGCCCACCATGGCGCAGGTCAGGCCGAATTTCTTGAGCGTGGGGAAATCCGAAGGCTGCAGCAGCTCGACGGACTGGAGGCCCATCTCCTTCGCCGATCTGCAAAAATCGTCGAGCGGGATGCTGCCGTAGCACCACTTGCAGACAGAATGGTTGATCCGGCCCTTGAGCCCGGCGGCTTCGGCGGCCTGCATGGTTTGACGAAGCGAAGCAGTCAGGCCGGCGGCACCGGCGGCAAGGCCCAGGGTCTTCATGGCGGAACGTCGAGAAATAGGGATGTTCATGGGAGTGAATATTTCGGCCTATTCACGCCCCCAGCCCCGGCCGAGTCAACCCGCCGAAAATCACCCGTTTTCAGGGCTCCGGGTGGAATCGGCCGGGCCTTGCCCCTAACTTTCTCCCACAGATGATCGCCTCCTCCAAAAACTTCGACCGAGCAAATTCCCGTTTCGGCCGGACCCAAATGAACCGATGAACGCCGCTCCAACCCCCTTCGCTCGATCCATGCTTCGCCCCATCGCTCGCCTCGTCCAGTGCCTCGTCGCGATGGTCGCGCTTTCTTCAGCGGGCGTTGCCGCCGAAACGACGATCAAGCCCAGAGTCGCGCTCGCCGGGTCGGACGCCTTCTTTACTTTGACGAACCAGCACGTCAGCGCCCGCATCAGCAAACGCTCAGGGGATCTTGTCTCGCTCAAATACCAGGGCCTCGAACTGCTCGAAGTCGGCTCCGGTCATCCTTACGCCTATTGGTCCCACACCCCGGTCGCGGCTCCAAGATCACCGCTTCGACTACCATCGATCCGTCGGTCAACGACGGTGATCGCGCCGAAGTCTCGATCAAGGGCGTTTCCGGCGGGGCGCCCCAAGGCAATGGTCCGGGCGGAAGCGCAGCGGTGGACATCGAGATCCGATACGCTCTCGGCCGCGACGATTCCGGCCTCTACACTTGGTGCATCTTCGAGCATCCCGCCGACTATCCCGACACGTCGATCGGCGAAGCCCGTTTCGGCTCCAGACTATCCGCTCCCGCTCGGTGGACGTCGCGGCCGTTTCGCAGCCGAACCCGGAATGGTCGACTGGCAGATGGACGCCAAGTTCTATGAGTTCTGGACGCGCGGCTCGACCGACGGGCGCTTCACCATTCCCAAAGTCCGCCCCGGCACGAACACCCTGACCCTCACCATTCCACCCGGCGGAGCCACCAGCGGCGTGATCTACGACTACCTGCGACTGGAAGCAAAACGTCAGCCCGCGACGACGCCCCACCGCCTCCTTCGACCCGTTCTCCGGAAGATTGCGATTTGACGCCCCCAGTCCGCCGGACCATCGTTCCCAAGTTCATTCGATGAATACATCCTCTGTGCGGTCCCCATTCGTTCCGGCTACCGCCGGCCTTCCCTGAATCATGGAAGGCACCCACGTCCACCGGCCGAGAAACGTCGGTTGGAAACGCGCCGCCGCCCTACTCTACGGGGATTGGGGCACCAGCAAGGCCTATGTCATCGGTGCCGCGTTCCTGGCCACCGGGTTCGCCAGCCTGGAGATCATCATCGGGGTCTGCCTGCTCACCGCGATCGTCGGATTCAACTACCGGATCGTCTGCAAGTATTTTCCCGACGGGGGCGGCGTCTACTCCGCCGCCCGGAAGATCAGTCCGACCGTCGCGGTGATCGGCTCCCTGCTCTTGATCGCGGACATGACCGTCACTGCGGCGCTGAGCGGATGGGCCGCGATGAAATACCTCCATGTCCCGGACCAATACGTGCTCCTGGGCACCGTGCTGGCCATCATCGCGATCGGAGGCATCAACTGGATGGGCCCCAAGCACAGCGGCAGCGTCGCCGTCGCCCTGGCAATCCCCACCGTCGTGATCGTGGTGATGATCCTGATCTTCGCGGCACCGCATCTGACGACCGCGAACCTGACCGTCCTTCCATCGAACCCTTGGGAAAACTGGCAGGCCTTCGCCGGCGTGATCCTCGCGCTCAGCGGAGTCGAGGCCATCGCCAATTTGACCGGTGTCATGAAGCTTGATCCCGGTTCGAGCTACGAGCATCCCAGCGTCACGCAGACCGCTGGGCGCGCCATCGCCATCGTGGCGATCGAGGTGGTCCTGGGCACGGCGCTGCTTGGTTGGGCGATGCTTTCCCTGCCCCATTCGATGGCGGGCCAGATGCGCGAAGGCTGGGAAGACATGATCAATCTGTTGGCCCGCGAATACGGCACGATGGCTCTCGGAGCGCATTTCGGCCACACCTTCGAAATCGTGACGGGCGTCATCATCGGCCTGCTACTGCTCAGTGCCGTCAACACCGCCATCGGCGCCCTCATCGGCCTCCACTACATGCTCGGTCGCGATGGCGAGATGCCGCGCTCCTTTCTGAAGCTGAACTTCCACGGGGTGCCGTGGCTCCCGCTGGTGATCGCGACCTCCCTGCCGTTGATCGTGGTCGTCATCGTGTCCGACCAGCGACACCTGATGGACCTCTACGCCATCGGCGTCGTCGGCGCGATCACCGTCAATCTCGGTTGCTGCCTCCTGAACAAGCAGCTCGGTCTGAAGATCTGGGAGATCATCCTCATGGCATTGACCTTCTTCGTGCTGGCCGCCGTCGAGGTCACCCTGGCCTGGGAGAAGCACACCGCTCTCTTTTTCATCGCCTGCATTTTGACCGGCGGAATGTTGCTTCGTTCCTGGGCGCAGCATCGGGCGGGATTGCGCACCGTGACCATCAGCCGAGAACTCGCCGCCGCCGTCGTGCCCGGATCCGTGCACGACATCTCCCCCCGTGAGAACACCGGACAGAAAATCCTCGTCGCCGCCCGCGGCGTGACCAACGTCCTCCGCTTCGCCCTGGAGGAGGCCAAGCTCCGCAAGGCCGCCGTCTACGTTCTCTTCGTCAAGGAGATCGCCGTCACCCTGCCCGTCGGTCTTCCCGTCGGCGTCGCCAATCGCTGGCAGGACGATCCCGAAGCCTGCCGTATCATGTCCGCAGTCATGGAAAAGGGCGCCGCAATCGACGTGCCCGTCATCCCCGTCTACACCGTCAGCGAAAGCTCCGCCGGCACCATCCTCGATCTCTCGGCCACGCTCGGCATCGACATGCTGATCCTCGGCAGCCCCAACCGCAGCCGCCTCGCCACCCTCCTGCGCGGCAGCGTCGTCTCCGAAGTCGCCCGCAACCTCCCCGACAACATCCAGATGGTGATCTACGGATAGGCGACCACAACCACGTCCATTTGCCCGAGAACGCGGCACGGCAGAGTTCCAGGTTGCATTTCGGCTTCAATTCTCCGAAGTGCCCGGGGCCTTGTGAGGCATCCAATGAAACACGTCCTTCGCTATGCAGTTTTGTGCTTCGTGATCGCAATTGCGTGCCAAGGATGCGCCACCCGTAGTCTGATCGACCAGGCGAAGCCCCATTACACGGAGGCCCCCTGCGATTGTGAGGTCAAAGAATGGATCCTAGTGCCCGGCGAGAAGGGCGCGTATGCCGGACTGCCCTTTTCAATAGCTTTGGATATCGCCACATCCCCATTCCTCTTGCTCTGGATGGGATACCTCAAGGCGATTGGCTTCAAAGGTTGATCCAGAATGGGCCCTAACAGCCCGTCAAAAAACGCCCGGTCGGGGGACCGGGCCTACAAAAATCTGAGGATTTCCAAATCTTTCTGCAGGCCGCGTGCCCCCACGCGGCGGGTGGATGGCCTTTTTTGACGGGCTGCTAACAACCCTCCCGCTGCTCCATCGTCCGATACAGCCGCATCAGCCCGTAGGAATGCCGGTCTCCCAAAAATTCCTTCGCCCCGATGAGGTTCCCGAAGCCGAACTTCGCGAACGCCGCTCCGATGTCCTGCTTCGTCTGTTCATCGAACAGCGAACTTACGTCCACCTGTTCGCCCGCTCGGAGCGCTTCGTCCAAGTGCCCGAAGATCGTTCCGTCCTTCACGCCCCGGATCTTCGCGATCTCTTCGACCGTCTTCCCTTGCCGCCAGAAGTGGAGCGTCTCGCGCACCGTGTCGCCCAGTGAACCGCGCGACGGTTTCGGTGCCGGCTTGCTGAACGAATCGTCCGCGAAGATCTGCCGGGGATTCGTCCCGAGAAACCCCGCGATCTCCGCGAGAAACACCGCGCCGTAGTCGCGCAGCTTGCGTTCGCCCACGCCGCTGATGTGGGAGAAGTCCTCCTCGCTCTGGGGATACAGCCGCGCCATCTGCCGCAGCGCCACGTCGGAGAAGACGATGTAGGGCGGCAATCCCCGCTCGTCCGCCAACCGCTTCCGCAGCCCGCGAAGCCGCTCGAAGAGCGCCTCGTCGCAGGCGATCTCGCCCTCGCGCCGCACCATCGTCTCCGGCACCGCCACCGGTCGGGTCAGCACGATCTTCCTCCGATCCTTCAGCGCTTCCATCCCCTGCGGCAACAGCTCCACCGTGTTGAACTTCTCCGCGTTCTGATTCAGGAAACCCATCCGCACGAGCTCACGCCCCAACGCCGCCCATTCGCTGCGGCTGTGCTCCTTGCCGATGCCGTAGGTCGTCAGCGTCTCGTGCCCGAAGCGCCGGATCTTCTCCGTCGCAGCCCCCGTCAGCACCTCCACCACATGCTGGACGCCCACGCCGAACCCGCTCTTCTGGTGGATGCGGAAGACACAGGAGAGAAACTTCTGAGCCGCCACCGTTCCGTCCCAGGTCTCGCGCGGCGAAAGGCAGTTGTCGCACCCGCCGCAGTTGCCGTTCTCCGGTTCGTGGGTCTCGCCGAAATACCCCAGCAGCTCCACCCGCCGACAGCCCGAGCATTCGGCGTAGTGGACCATCTGCTCCAACTGCGCCCGGGCGATCTCGCGTTCCTTGGGATCCGTCTTCTCGTCGATGAACTGCCCGTATTTCACCCGGTCGCCGGGGCTGAAGAGCAGCAGGCATTCGCTCGGCAACCCGTCGCGGCCCGCTCGGCCCGTCTCCTGGTAGTAGCCCTCGATGTTTTTGGGCAGATCGTAGTGGATCACGAAGCGGACGTTCGGCTTGTTGATCCCCATGCCGAAGGCGACCGTCGCGCAGATCACCCGCACTTCGTCGCGGAGAAAGGCGTCCTGGTTCTTCGATCGTTCCGTCCCGTCCAACCCCGCGTGATACGCCGCCGCCGCGATCCCGTCCGCGCCCAGCTTCGCCGCCATCGACTCCGTGGACTTGCGCGACTGGCAATAGATGATCCCGCACTCCCCGCGCCGCGCCCGCACGAAGCCGAGGATCTGTTCATAGGCCCCCGCCTTGGCGCTGACCCGATAGGAAAGGTTCGGCCGGTTGAAGCTGGCCAGGAACTCCGCCGGCTCCCGCAGGTGCAGCTGGCCGACGATGTCCTCTCGCACCCGCTCCGTCGCGGTCGCCGTCAGCGCCATCATCGGCACGTCGGGAAAGTGGGTCCGCAGCGTGGAAAGCTGCCGGTATTCCGGGCGGAAATCGTGGCCCCATTCGCTGACGCAATGCGCCTCGTCCACCGCGAAGAGCGTCACGCCCCACCGCTTCAGATCGTCGAGAAAGCCCGAGAGCAACAGCCGCTCCGGCGCCACGTAGAGCAGACGAAATTCGCCGTGGTGCAGTCCGCGCAACCGGCTCCGCGACTCGTCCGCCGCCAGCGAGGAATTCAGGAACGTCGCCGCCACGCCCGCCGATTGGAGCGCGTCCACCTGGTCCTTCATCAGCGCGATCAGGGGCGAGATCACCACCGTCAGGCCCGGCCGCGCCAACGCCGGCAACTGGAAGCAGGCGACTTGCCCCCGCCCGTCGGCAGCACCGCGAACACGTCCTTCCCCGCCAACACGTCGCGGATGATCTCCTCCTGCAACGGGCGGAACGACTCGTAGCCGAAGTGTTGCTTCAGCAGGTCGTGCAGTTGGGCCGAGTCCGGAATCACGCGAGCGTTTTTAACGCAGCAAACGAAAACGAGAAGAGCGAAACAAAAAACAAACACCGTGACCGATGTAGGCCGGGTGCCCCGACCCGGAGCTCCGTTTCAAGTCGACGCCCTCCCGCCCTCCCGCCCAATCGACCATCGACCGCCGCACCATTTCGTGACATCGATCCTCCATGCCCCGTCCGCCCGATTCCCCGTCTCGGGGATTGCGTCGGCTTCACCGGATCTGGCCCGATGCGGCCGGTGCGATCCGGTTCGTCGTCACCGGATGCGTCCAAGACCGCCAACGGGTTTTGGCCACACGGGAAACCTACGAACGGACGGCAACCTTCCTTCTCGACAGCCCCACGCGCTAAGGATGGTTCGCCGGCGGATTCGTGGTCATGCCCGGCCACCTGCATCTGATGGCAACGATGGCGCCGGACGCCGTCGTGTTGGGCCAATGGATCAAGGCGATGAAGACCGTCGTGGCTGGTTTGGAGCCCGATCCAGAACGCCCCGGACGGATGCGCCGAATCCCGCGTCCGTGGCGATGGCAGGAAGGATTCCACGACCTCAAATTCCGCACCCCGGAGAGCGCCGCGCGGAAATGGGAATCCGTGAAGTTGAATCCCGTCGGTGCCGGATTGGTCGGCCGGCCAGAAGAATGGCTTTTCGCCGGCGAGACCATTGGACCGATCCCGGCGGCCCGCGTTGGATTCGAGGAAGCCCGCCGTTGTTTGAAAAAGGCGAATTGATCCCCAAACCGCCAGACGGCCTATAGGCCACGTTCCCCAAACCAAGAGGGAATGCAACGAAACGAGGCGGGCACAACCCCACGCGAATGGTTTCGTGACGGTGGACGAGTTACACTCGTCCGCCATCGGCGGTTTGCCCGATCCCGGTTGATTCGGAAACCGAGTCCGCGCCGCAGTTACTCTGTCGCCGAGTTCCTTCGCGGCCTTCCATCAGCGCATCAAAGCAGCGCCACGATGATCCAGCCGGACAGCCCGGCGAGCAGGATTTTGAGGAGTAGAAGTTTCAGCATATCAATTTCGGATTCGTGACTACAGACGCGCCAATCTTCGCAGTGTCAGCCCTTCTCGCGGACACGCTCTTCCAAGTGGAACCGCGTTCTGGCCGAGAGAATGGCTGCCCGGCCCAGATAGCCGACCACTTGACCAGGCCGGTTCCGGTCCATCACCGGAACCCGTCCGATGTTCCGTTCGAGCATCTTGTTGAGGACGACCTGCAACGGCTCGTCCGGATGGGCCACCACCAGGTCTTTCCGGGCGAATTCGCCGACGGAAATGGTCCCTGCCGGATCGCGACGAAGTTCCCGGAGCAGATCGCTGCGGGTCAGAATTCCCGATAGGTTCCCCGAAGCGTCCATCACGAGCGTTCCTTGTCGGCTTGAAAGCTTAGGATCGTGCTGTTCTATGCGGGCGAGCAGCTCCGCCACGGTCGTGCTCTCCGGGACGCTCGGCACCTCCGGGTCCATGACGTCGCCCACGCGGATCAACTCGAACGGATCCACCGCGTATTCGCAGGCGATGTGTTGCCCGCGACGGGCGAGCTTTTCGGTCAGGATGGACCGGCGCATCAACAGCACCATCACGCAGTAGGAGGCCGCGCAGCCGATCAGCGTGGCCGGGAGCGCGTTGAAATCATGGGTCAACTCCACCGCGAAGACGGTCGCCGCCAACGGCGCACGCATCGTTCCGCCCATCATCGCGGCCATCCCGACCATCGCCCAAAGGCCCGCGTCACCAATGGGAAGAAACCCCGCCAACAGCGCGCCGAGTGATCCTCCCAGAATCAACAATGGTGCCAGCACCCCGCCGGAGGTTCCCGAGCCGAGCGCGGTCGTCCACACGACGGCCTTCGCCACCATCAGTCCCACGACAACCGCCCCGATCATCTCCCCTCGCAGAAGAGCGTGGATGGTCTCGTATCCGACCCCGAGGACGCGCGGATCAACGATCCCGCCAAGACCCACCACCACGGCGCCGATCGCGGGCCACCACATCCAATGAACGGGCAGTTTGTGGAACAGATCCTCCATGCCGTAGACCAGCGCGGTCAGGCCGCCCGCGCCGAAGCCCGCGACGATGCCGATGGCGGCGGCGACCAGGACTTCCCATCCCGTGAGCGCGCCATGAGCGATCACCGGAAAAACCGGTCCGGCTCCCAGAAGCGGAACGCGGAACACGGCCGCTGCCACGGCCGCAACGACGACCGGAATCAAGCTCCTGGGGCGCCACTCGAACAGCATCAGTTCGACCGCCAAAAGCACTGCGGCCAGGGGCGTGGCAAAGATCGCCGCCATGCCGCCGGCCGCACCCGCGACCAGCAGCGTCTTCCGTTCGGAGGCCGTCAGGTGGAACCGCTGGGCAAAGATCGAACCGACCGCGCCTCCGGTCATGATGATCGGGCCTTCTGCGCCGAACGGCCCCCCGGTTCCAATGGAGATCGCGGCCGAGATCGGCTTCAGGAAGGCGACCTTCGGCTGGATGCGGCTTTGTCTCAGCAAGATCGCCTCCAGGGCTTCTGGTATGCCGTGGCCCCGGATCTTGTCCGAACCGAAGCGCGCCATCAGCCCGATGATCACGGCTCCGATCACCGGAACCACCACGACCCATCCGCCCAGAAGGTGCCCTTGCGGCACGGCAGGCTCGGCCGAGAAACGAAGATGAAACGCGAGATTGGTGACCACGTTGATCAACCAAATCAGCACCAGGGCCACCCCGGAGCTGAGCGCTCCCAACACCACCGACATCGCCGCGAGCAGCAGAACCCTTCGGTCCACCGTAAAGTCAGACAAGGTGTCCGGCGGCGGCGCGGCCGGTGAAGGGGCGGCCGCCCAGAGACGGCTGAAGGCTGGAAACATCGCTGCAAAATGTATATCGTAGTGCGATATAGTTCAATCCGAATCTCGATTCGCTCCCAACTCTCTGCTATCAAAGTCCCATGTCGTCCTCCAAACGCCGCGTCACCAAGGCCCAATATCAGACCCTGGCGTCGTTCCGCTATGCGCTGCGCCTGTTCCTGCGTTTCAGCGAAGACTCGGCGAAATCGGTAGGGCTGACGCCCCAACAACACCAGGCCCTGCTGGCGATCAAGGGCTTTCCCGGACGCGACTGCGTCTCGGTCGGAGAACTGGCCGAGCGCCTGCAACTTAGACACCACAGCGCCGTGGGACTGATAGATCGCCTGGCCGCACTGGATCTCCTCCAGCGCCAACCCTCCGAGCAAGACCGGCGACAAGTGGACATTTCCATGACCGCCAAGGGTGAAAAGCTGCTGGAGAAGCTATCGGCCGCCCACCACTCCCAATTGGAAAAGGTCGCTCCTCACATCACCGGACTGCTCGAACAGCTGGCGCGCCGGCCCGGGCCGGAAGAAACTTGACGTTTATCGCGCCACGATATATCCACCGCCGTCCGTGCCCACGGGCCCAGGCTGTTTTGGCTGGTCCGCCTCGGTGTGGAACTGAATGAATCTGAAGTTTTGGACCCAGTGGCTGGGTGTCGAGCTGAACGAAGTCAGCCCCAAGGAGAAGCTCATTTCCGGACTCGGAGGCTTCGTTTCCATCCTCTTCACCGTCTTCCTCTGCGGGCGCGTTTTCCATGCCGACATGGCCCTGGGTCTGATCGCGTCGATGGGAGCCAGCGCCGTGCTGCTGTTCGCCGTGCCCCACGGCCAGCTCTCGCAACCGTGGCCCGTCGTCGCGGGACACGGCTTTTCGGCCCTGATCGGGGTCGCCTGCGGCAAGTGGATCCAATCGCCGCCATTGGCGGGCGCCTGCGCGGTGGGACTGGCCATCGTCGCCATGCACCAGCTGAAGTGCATCCACCCGCCCGGAGGCGCGACCGCCCTGACCGCGGTGCTCGGGAGTCCGGAGGTCCATCGCCTGGGCTTCCACTTCATCCTGTTCCCGGTGCTGCTGAACGTCGTCGCGATGGTGGCCGTCGCCGTGCTGTTCAACGCCTGTTTCCGTTGGCGACGCTATCCGGCCTATGCGAACCATGCGGAACTGGTCGCCGCCCATTCGGTGGCTCCGGCCTCGGACCCTTCCCATGAAGAGATCACGACCGCCATTCGCTCGCTCGATTCATTCGTGGACATCACCGAGGACGACCTCCTCCGGCTGCTCCATCTTCTGAACGAACGAAAACGCGTCCCGGCCGTCGGGAAGACCGGGACGGCCCAAGCGTGCGACACCCCGGCAAGATAGCCGGCAGCGACACCGGCGACCCGGAACACAGCAACTCGCACCCGCCAGGGGCAGCGGCCAACGCGTGTTTTTCCCCACCAACACCTCGCCGACGATCGCCTCCTGCAACGGGCGGAACGACTCGTAGCCGAAGTGTTGCTTCAGCAGGTCGAGCAGTTGGGCCGAGTCCGGAATCACAGGAGGCGTTTTAACGCAGCAACGAGAAACGGGAAGAGCGAATCCCGTTCAAACAGCCGACGTTCTCAAAGGGAGTTCCAAACCATCCCGAACGAAGGCAGCTCCGTTACAGCTGCAACGGGAGCGTGACACTTTGGCGACGGTCCGCCGCCGTGCTTGAAGTCCTCCCGACAGTCATGATGTAGAAGCAGGCGTCCGATGGCGCCAACCCTTGCGCCGGGACGCCATGAACTACCGAGCGATCTGGATCTCCGACCTGCACCTGGGCAGCCGCCACGCCCAAGCGGAACGCCTGCTCGACTTCCTCCGCGACGCGGAGTGCCGCCACCTCTACCTCGTCGGCGACATCGTCGATGGCTGGGAACTGAAGCGGCGCTGGCACTGGGACACCCACGCGAACACCGTCGTCCAAAAGATTCTCAGAAAGCAGCGCAAGGACACGCGGGTCACCTACCTCTACGGCAACCACGACGAGTTTCTCCGGAACTTCGTGGGGGTGAACCTCAGCGGCGTGCGGCTGGCGGAACGGGCCATCCACATCACGGCCGACAAGCGCCGCTTCCTCGTCCTCCACGGACACCAGCTCGACGGCCTCATCCACTTCAACCGGCTGTTGGAGCGCACCGGCGCCCGGCTCTACGAAGGCATCCTCGGCTTCAATCTCTACTTCAACCGGATCCGGCGGCGGCTCGGCTTCGGCTATTGGTCGGTGGCTGCGTTCTTAAAATACCGGGCCAAGTCGGCCGTGCGCTACGTGACCAAGTTCGAAGAGGGCATGGTGCAATTGGCGGCCAAGGCGAACGTCCACGGTGTCATCTGCGGCCACATCCATCGGGCGGAGATGCGGAAGATCCACGGGATGGACTATCTCAACTGCGGCGACTGGGTGGAAAGTTGCACCGCCTTGGTCGAACACTTCGACGGGAGTTTTGAACTGCTACGCTTCAATGAAAATCCTCTTCACAGTCCAGGGCGAAGGTCGGGGGCACATGACCCAGGCGCTGGCGGTCCAGCAATGGTGCCGCCGGAACCGTCACCAGGTGGTGGGCGTGCTGGCCGGGGCGCACCGCAACCGGAGCTGGCCGGACTTTTTTGAGCGCGGCTTCGACACGCCCGTCCACCGGCTGGCCAGCCCCGGCTTCGTCTATCGCAACGGACGGCAGGTGAACCTGCCCGCGACGGCGTGGCAGTTCATCACGCGCGCCGGCCACTACCGCCGCAGTCTCGATACGCTGCAGTGCGCCGTCCGCGACTCCGCGCCCGACCTCATCATCAACTTCCTGGAGCCCCTGGTCGGCGTCTGCTCCCGGCTGCGCGGTCTCGGCGCGCCCGTGCTGGCGGTCGGGCACCAGTTCATGCTGGCCCACCCGGCCTACCCCAAGCCGCCCGGTTCGCCGATGTCCGCCATGGGATTGCGGAACTACGTCCGTGTGACCGGAGCGCGCGCCGTGCACTACGCCCTGTCGTTCTATGAAGCGCCCGACGTGCCGGAGCGCGATCTGTTCGTCGCCCCGCCGCTGCTGCGCGACGAACTCTTCCATCTCGAACGCGGTAACAACGCGGGGCACCTGCTGGTCTATCTTCTGAACGCGGGCTATCGCCCAGAGATCGAGGCGTGGCACCGGCGGCATCCGGAGATTCCGCTGCACGTCTTCTACGACCGGGCGGATGCGGTGGAAACCGAGTCCGTGGACCCCACGCTCACGTTCCATCGGCTACACGGGGAGAAGTTCCTGAACCTGATGGCGAACTGCCGCGGCGTGGTTTGCACGGCGGGCTTCGAGTCGCTGTCCGAGGCCGCTTGGCTGGGGAAACCGGCGCTCGCGGTGCCCGTGCGGGGCCACATCGAACAGGCGCTCAACGCGGTGGACGCCGAGAAATGCGGCATCGCCCTGCCCGCGGCGGGCTTCGACCTCGACCCGCTCCTGACCGCCCGCACCGGCCCTGCCCAGGAACGATTCCGCACCTGGGCCGAGCAAAGCGACACACGACTGCTTCGAGCCGTCCGCTATGCCGCCTCCAAAGCCGGGACGGCCCACCGATCAACCGCTCGCGGCCGAACGGACAGCCAAGTCGTTGCCCCGGTTTCCCAACCCTGACCCACCGAGACGCAGGGGAATACGCGACGTGGGAATCGCCGGTTCTGTCGAACCGTTGATCTTATTTCGCGAGACTTCCCGCCTTTCCAAAATGAACGGCGCGCCCGCTGTCGGCCGACCGGATGGCGGCGAAACAGAGCGCGAGACCGGGCAGACTGTCGGCGCCGGAGTTCGACGGTTCACGGTCCGATTCGATGGCGCAGAGGAGTTCACCCATCGTGCCGCGGAAGCCGTCGTCGAACCATTTCCCTTTCAGCTCGGGACGGGCCATGCCGCGTTGGTTGACCAGGGTCACGTCGTGCGCGGCGCAGATGGGGCCTTCGGCCCGCAGGGTGCCGGCGGAACCGGTGACGCAGATGGATTCCATCGGCTCAAAGCGGGAGTGGGCGTCGAACTGGAGCGAAGCGGTGCCGTGATCGAAGACGATGGTCGCGGCGGCGATCATCGGGGACTGGAGCGTCTGGCCGGGCGCGAAGGCATTGGCGGCGAAGACGGAGCGGGCTTCTCGGCCGTGGAAGAACTGGGCGGCCATGTCGAACCAGTGGATGGCGAAGTCGTGGAGGACGACATGGCGCATCTGCTCGAACGGCGTGCCCTTGATCCAGGTGTGGTCCCAATTCAGGCGCATCGCGACGGTCTGGACCTCGCCGATGTGTCCGGCGCGGATGGCGTGGTTGAGATAGCTGAAGTAGGGCGCCCAGCGGCCGTTGTGGTTGACCGCGAGCTTGCAGCCGCGTTTCCGGGCAAGGGCGACGAGGCGTTGGCCAATCTTGAGATCCTGGACGAAGGGTTTCTGGCTGAGGACGTGTTTGCCGGCGTTCAGCGCGGCTTCGATCGCCTCCACGCGGGGTTCGGGATGCAGGGCGATGTCCACCACGTCGATGCCTGGGTGGGCCAGCAACTCCCGGAAGTCGGTGTAGACGCGGGCGTCGGGATAGAATTCAAGTCGGCGCGCTTCGGCGGCGGCCACGGAGCGGTTGCAAAGCGCCACGACCTCCCAGCCGGCGGCGCGGTAGGCGCGCAGATGCGAGGCGGCGATGCCGCCGCAGCCGATCAAGCCGATCTTCGGCCGGTAGCGACGGGGATGCGGCGGCTCGTAGGGCAGAAGCGGCGCGGGAAAGGTCCGATCCACCGCTTTGGCTGACAGGTCGTAGTTGCGCGTGGACTTGGGCATGGGGCAAACCGGCTCTTCACGACCAGCGACACCGTGGCATCGGGCCACGCGGCCAAGTCCCGACGGGCATCACAGGTCCACCCCTTCCCCGATTCGCAGCGACCGGAACTTTTGCCCGAGCCGGCGGCATTCAGCCTCGAACTCGGCCGTGGTCGCCGTGTTGAACTCGAACATGTCGTAGTGATGCGGAACGGCGAGGCCTGCACCGACGGTGTGGGCCAGTTGCGCGGCTTCGCGTCCGTTCAAATTCCCGGCGACCCGGCGTTCCGGTCGGTTGCCGTTGATGGGGACGAGCGCGACATCCGGTTGAAAAGGCGAGAGAGCCGGAACCAAGCCCTGGTGCAGCAAAGTGTCGCCACTGTGATAGACGGTCATTCCCGCGAGCCGTGCGACGAAACCGAGAAAACGGCAACAGCCCCGCTCGTCGCGTTCGACCGTGTTGTGGGCCGCCGCGATGCCATGGAACCCGATGCCCGCAACCGTGACCTGTTCACCGGCGTCGATCTCCGCGAGCGGGTTTCCGATGTGACCGAGACGCTCCTCGACGAAGGCGCGGTTGGCCCTGGGAACGAGCAGTGTGGCCGCGGGATTGGCGGCGAGCAGCGGCAGGAGCGTTTCCGCGTCCAGGTGGTCGGTGTGGTTGTGCGAGCTGGTGACGACATCGATGCCGGTCAACCGTTCGGGCGCGACCACGCGCTCGGTGATGCGGGCGTGCGGCTTGTCGGTCGCGGCGTATTTGCGGGTGAGCGAGTCGGACAGATACGGATCGAACAGAACCATGCCGCCGGGCGTGGAGAGGAGAAAGCCGCTTTGCCCCAACCACCAAATCCGCGAGCGACCCTCGCCCCGCGCTTGGGCGATGTCGTCCAACAGGGCGTCGTCTTTTTGGAAGGCGGCTTTCATTTCACGCCCCGATGCCGAGGTCTTTTTTCACGAGCCGGACGCCTTCGACCATGTTCGCGAGTTTCAGTTTGGCCGCCCAACGGGCCGTTTGGCTGAGGCCGCAGTCGGGGGCCAGGACCAACCGGTCGGGGGACGTGTGTTCCAGGCAACGCCGGACGCGGTCCGCGATGTCGCGCGGTGTCTCGATGTAGTAGCTCTTCACGTCCACGATGCCGACCGCGACATCCACCCGTTGGGCGATCTGCGAGATCAGCTCCAGTTCGGCGAACTCGCGGCTGGCCATTTCCACGTGCATCTCATCGCACTTGAAATCGAGAAACGCGGGGAACATCGGGGCGATCTGGCGGGGGCCGACGGCGCGCGCCTTGTAGTTGCCGAAGCAGAGATGCGTGCAGACCCGGGCCCTGCCCCCGATGCTCTCCACGGTGCGGTTGAAAATGTCGACGAAGCGCCTCGGATCCTCCCGGTGGGCGTAGCAGCTCATGCTCGGCTCATCCACGCTGATCTCGGTGCATCCGGCGGCGACGAGGTCTTCCAGCTCCTTCCGGACGAACGGCAGCAAGGCTTCGGTCAAGGCCCAGCGATCCGCGTATCGCCCGTTCGGCACCAGCCGTCCGCTCAGGGTGTAGGGCCCCGGCACGCTGGCCTTGAGCGTGACTTCGGCGGAATTCTTGCCGGCGCGGAAGAGCGTCTGCAGGCGTTTGAATTCCTCGACCACGCCCAGACCCCGCGGAGCGTTGAGTTCAGCGACGACCCGGTGTTTGCCGCGTTGATCGTGCGCCGGGGGACCGAAGTGCCGGGGCGACGACGATTCGAGCTCGATACCCTCGATGTAGCCGTAGAAGGAAAGGTTGAAGTCGAGCCGGGTCTGTTCGCCGTCAGTCACGACGTCGAGCCCGGCGGCGAGTTGGTCGTGGAGCGCGGCGATCACAGCGTCGTCCTGGGCTTCGGCGCGGTCGGCGGACCCAAAGCGGTCGAGCTGCTGGGAGGCGAGTTCCAGCCAACCGGGCAACGGATAGCTGCCGATGACGGAGGTGCGAAGCGGACAGGTCTTCATGATAAAATGCGGGTCGGTTGCGATGGGAGTGGCGAAGGATTGACCACGGGCGGGCCGCCCGTCACGCCCCCAGGTTTTGGTAAAGTTTGGCCAGTCGTCGGCCATGCTCGTCATAGGCCGCCTCGAACAGTTCCACCGCACGGGCCGCGCCCACGACATTTGCGGCGCTCAAAACCTTCGGAGGATGACCAGCTTGGACGAGACGCTGGGCGACTTCGGCCTTGATGGAGTTGACCAACAGGCAACCGCCGACGGTGGAGCCCGGGGCGACGGGCGTGTCGAGGCCTTCGAGCTTCACCATCGCGTCGCCCACGGGCGCGCCGGTGTCGAGGACCAGATCGGAGAAGTCCGGCAGCTTCTTTCCGTCCGCGCGCCTGCTGGTGCTGGCTTCGAGGTGCTTTCGGCTGACGATGGAGACGACGCGCACGCCGCGCTTCTGGAACTGCTCGGCCATCTCGATCGGTACGACGTTGCAACCGCTGGAGGAGACGACCAACGCGGTGTCCACCGTCGACACGTCGAAATTCCGGAGAATCCTCTCGGCCAAGCCGGAGACGTTTTCGAGGAACATCGCCTGCCTCTGGCCGTTCGCGCCGACGACCAGATTGTGGAAGCTGAGGGAGAGTTCGACGATGGGATTGAAGCCGGGAAAAGATCCGTAACGCGGCCACATCTCCTCGACCATGATGCGGCTGTGGCCCGAGCCGAAGACGTGGACCATGCGGCCGGCCAAGATCGTTTGGGCGAACCAATCGGCGGCTTCACTGATTTGCGCGGATTGGGATTCGACGGCGTCCACCAGCAGCCGCGCGCACTGGAGGTAGGTTTGGGTTGGCGAAGTTTTCATTCGGAAATTGTGGGCGATCGTGAGGGATCCGATGGGAAGAGCATGGCGTTTCGGGCCGCGCCATAGGCACCTGCGCGATCCCCGAGCCTGGCCTGGACGATCCGGGCTTTGGCGCCGCCGGGCCGCCACTCGAAGCGGGCCAGTTGTCGCCGCAGCGGAACGAAGAGCGCCGGTCCCGAGTTCGCGATGCCGCCGCCGACCACGACGGTCTGCGGATCGAGCACGTTGATGAACGAGGCGATGGCAGCCGCCAATGCGCGGACGGATTCCAGCCAGATCCGACGGGCCTCGACGTTCCCCTTCCCGCAGGCCGCAACAAGTTCACGCGTGGTGGCGAACTGCCCCCTGCTCCGCGCGGCGATGGTGGCGTCGCCGATCGCGTCTTCGAGACTGCCGGGCGCATTGACGATGTCCAACGCGCCTGCGGGATCCAGCGAAACGTGGCCAAGATGGCCGGCCCGACCGAGATGACCCCGCAGCAGACGCCCATCGACCATCGCCGCGCCGCCGACCCCCGTGCCCAGCGTGATCAGGATGGCGTTGCGCGAACGCTTGGCCGCCCCCAACCAGATCTCCCCGAGCAACGCGGCTTGGGCGTCGTTCAACACCGGCACGGCGTGGGTGAAGGCGAAGAACTCCCGCCAGTCCAAGCCTTCCAATCCCGGGAGACGTTCCGGCAAAAAGGCGATGGACCGTTGGTCGGCGGCCGGCAAGCCGGGCGCGGCGATCCCGATCCAAGTCGGGGAACATTTCGCCTCAGCCCGGACCTCCTTCGCGGCGGCGCGAACCGCCTCCTGCCATCGGGAACCCCTGGCCCCACCGGTCGGCACGGAAGCCTCCGCCAGCACGCGCCCTTTCGCGGTGACCGCGACCGCCTTGACGTTGGTGCCGCCAAGATCGATGCCGAGCGCGTATTCCATGTCAGTCCGGGACCTGCCCCTCGCTCACGGACCAACCGCCGTCGACGGACAACACCTGGCCCGTGGTGAAGCGGGAACCGTCGCCCAGGAAATAGACCGCCGCCGCATCGAGATCCGTCGGCTGCCCGATCCGACCGCCATCGAGCGGCTGCTTGGTTTTGATGTAGGCGAGAATCGTCCGGTCCTCGGCCGCGCGCCGGGCCATCGGCGTCTCGACCAAGGCGGGTGCGATGACGTTGCAGCGGATGTTCTGCGGAGCGTAGTAGGCGGCGCAGCTTTGGGTGAAGCCGATCACGGCCGACTTGGCGGCGGCATAGACGTGGGTGGCGAAGAAGCGCGGCGAAGGCGACCCACCCAGCACGGAGCCCATGTTCAAGATGCTGCCGCCGGTGGCCTGCGCGAGAAACTGCTTCACCGCCGCGCGATTCGAGAGGATCAACGATTCGAGATTCAGCTGCAGCGTGGCCCGGAGGCCTTCGTCGGTGACTTCGTGCAGCGGCCCATCCCCCATTCTCCGTCCGCTGCCGCCGGCCACGTGGTAGAGCGCGTCGAACGAGCCGAACGTTTCCACCGCGAGCTCGATGGCCTCCGGGGCATGAGTTGGCGAACAGGCGTCGCCGGAGAAGGCCCGCGAGCGTTCGCCGAGCGATTCTACGGAGGCGCGGGCATTGGCGGAATTGCGGCCGGTCACGATGACGCCCTTGGCCCCCGCGGCCAGAAAGGCCTTCGCCGCAGAAAGCCCGAGACCGGTCGTGCCACCAATGACGACAATGGTCTTGCCGGCCAGGACGGAGGATTGGGTGGCGTCGGTCATACGGGACGAGAGTCGCGGGACGGCGCGGTTACGCGAGTTTCACCCACTTGTGTTCGCGGGCGGCTTCATACATCGCTTCCATCACCCGGACGCGGGCGGCCGCTTCCCGCACGGTCACGAGCGGCTGGTCCTTCTTACCGCCCACGGCATCGATGAACTGGTTTAGAGGCAGCGGCAATTCGGCGGGCAATTGCTTCCAAGGCTCCGTGCCCGTGGCCCCTTCGACGTGCTTGCTCTTGAAATAGAGCTGATCCTTGAAGACGGTCGCGTGCCCTTCCGTGCCGCTGACCATCAGTGTCACCGGATCGTCCACCGCCACCCAGCCGGCGGCCAGCGTGCCGGTGGCCCCGTTCGCGAAACGAATCAGCGCTTCGCCGGATTCATCGCAACCGGGGAAACGGCCGACGACCACCTTGATGTCGGCGGTGACGGACGCCACGTCGCCCATGAGCCACATCAGGATGTCGAGCTTGTGGGTGCCGAGATCGCCGAACGCGCCCACCCCCGCCTGCTTCGGATCGGCCATCCAGCGCCAATCGTCGTCGAACCAGCCTTCGAGCGCTCCGGCATGACAGCAGGAGCCCCGCACCCGGGTGATCTTGCCGAAGCGGCCCTTGGCGATCTGTTCCTTGATGAAGAGATGCTTCGGATCGGTGCGCATGAAGTAGCCGGTGGTGAAGAGCAGTCCGGCCGAGGCGATGGCGTCGGCCATCCGGTCGCTGTCCGTCGCCGTGATGCCGAGCGGCTTCTCGGCGAACATGTGCTTGCCGGCTTTCGCGCCCGCCAGCACCAGGTCGAGATGGCGGTTGGTCTCCGAGCAGACGACCACGGCCCGCACCTGGGGATCGTTCCAGATGTCGGTCAGATCGGCGGTGGCTCTGGCGCCGACCTGCGCGGCGTTCTTTTCCGCGCGCGAAGCGTCGTGGTCCCAGACCCACTTCACCGTCACGTCCGCGCGGGAGTTCAGCAGCTTGACGAAGGATGGCGTATGGATGTGGGCGCAGCCGACGAGCGCGACCACGGTCTTGTGATCGGCCTGCGCGAAGGCGCCGGGCACGGCGGCGGCGGCTAGCACGGTCAGTCCGGCTGAATGGACAAACCGGCGGCGGGTGAGGCTCGGGTTCATGGTTGATCCCTGTATTCAGTTTGGCCGAAAGGAGGGTCAAACATAAACGCACCGCGCGGCAGCGTCTTGGCTAGAGGCTGGCGGTCATTTCTTTCAACCGTTTCGTTGCGACGCCGACGGGACGGTCCAAAGGAACGCCCGCGCACGCGAGCAAGGTGGTGAGGAGGTCGCCCTGGTTCCCTTTGATATCGGCCAGGAAGCGACCCGTGTTGATGGAACCGCCTCCCCTTCCCGCGACGATGAATGGAAGGTTTTCCCGGGCGTGCTTGTTCCCGTCCTCGAGGCCGGAGCCCCACATCATGATGCAGTTGTCGAGCAAAGTGCCGTCGCCTTCGCGCAGGCTGTGCATCTTCTTCACCATGTAGGCGAACTGGGCGATGTTGAACGCGGTGATCGCTTCTACTTTCCGGACCTTCTCGGGTTCGTTGTTGTGATGGGTCTGGGAGTGGTGCTCGTCCTTGAAACCGAGTTCCGGATAGGAAACGCCGTTGGGTGTGGAGCCAATGTAGGTGCTGACCCGGGTGGTGTCCGTCTGGAACGCCAGCACGTTGAGGTCGCACATCACCTGCATGTATTCGCTGCGTTTGTCCCCCTCGGGAATCTTGATGGCAATGGGCGGGGAATCCGAAGCGTTGCGTTTGCTGGCGCCGACCCCGGCCTTTTCCAGAGCCGCCTCTTTTTGACGATACTCGATGGCGGCGATGCGGCGTTCGACGGCGCGCACACTGTCCAGATATTCGTCCATTTTGTGCTGGTCGTCCCGAGGGAGCTTCCGGCGGAGGGCCTTGGCGCCCCCGATGACCAGGTCCAGCATCTGCCGATCCAGCGGATCAGTCTGGGCGAGGCGGCCGGGTTTGTCGGACTTTCCGAAGAGACGGTTCAGGACGCTGCGGGGGTTGATCTCGGCGGGAACGGCCTGGGTGGCCGAGCGAAAACTGCAGTGCGAATAATAGCCCTCGTTCAGCCCCTCTTGGTTCTCCTTGTGGGTCTGCGGCATCGTGGCCAGTTCGAGGGACGGCAGTGAGGTGAATCCACCCACGTAGTTGGCGGCGATCTGGTCCGCGGAAATCGCAATGTTGATCTCGCTCCGGGTGTTGGCGTCCGGCAACGCCGCCGTGAGCCAGGTGGACAGTTCCAAAGCGTGGGGTGCCCCGTTGAATGGGGCGATCGAAACTCCGGAAATCCCCTTCATCAGCAGGCACTGGTCAAGCACGGGACGCAACGATTCCAGGGCCGCTGGCGGTGCCGACAGGAAGCTCTCCGCAGTTGCCGGCCAGAATTGATCCATGATCACCCCGTGCGGCATGTACATGAACCCGAGGCGGACCGGCGGTTTGTAGATCTTTGCCTTCCCCAGCTCCGACCAGCCCATGGATTCAAGCAGGGGCAGGGCCAGGCAAGCTCCGATCCCCTTCAGGCACGTGCGACGATCGATCAGAAAGTTACTTGGCATTGGATGGGGAGGTGGGGGGTTCTTGGATGCGACGATGGGTAAAGGGATAGCTCGTGGCGATTTCAGCGATCAGGGTCTCCATACGATAGCCGTCCTTGGCCGTGGCTTCCATCAAATGATCCACCACGATTTCGTCGTAGCCTTCAAGCTGCCGGCACAAGGCATAGGCCAGCAGCTTTTCCGTCAGGTTGCGGGCAAGATCGTCCTTCCGCGCGGCGATGATGGATTTCAGTTCCTTGGGCGAGCTGAAGCGCTTTCCACCGGGAAGCTCGCCCGCGGCGTCAATCGACCCGCCCGTGTCGTCTTGATCCCGCCAGCGCCCGATCGCATCGAAGTTCTCCAGGCCGAAGCCTATGGGATCGAGAATCTTGTGGCAATTGGCACAAACGGCATCCGTCCGGTGCAGTTCCGTGCGCTGACGAAGGGTTAAATTTGCGACGGTCTTCTGATCCTGCTTTTCCAGGGCCGGAACGTTGGGCGGTGGCGGTGGCACCTGTTCGCCCAGCACCTGTTCGAGAACCCACACCCCGCGTTTGACGGGGCTGGTGCGATTCGGAAAAGACGTCGTCGCCAGAACGCCGGGCATTCCCAAAATGCCGCCCCGATTGGCATCCGTCAGCTTCACCTTGCGCCACCGGGTTCCGGAGACCTTCTTTTCCAGGCCGTAAAGCGTCGCAATGGTCCCGTTGAGGAACGTGTAGTCACTGTCCACCAGACTGACGACGCTCCGGTTTTCACGGACGATGCTGTCAAAGAACAACCGGGCCTCGTCATACATCGCCGAGCGCATCGCGGGAGTCATCTGGGGGAATTTGGTGGTGTCGAAGGTTTTGTTCGCGAGGCCGTCGAGCCCGAGCCACTGCGCGCCAAATCCGTCGAACAAAGCACGGGACCGTTGATCCTGCAGGAGACGCCGCACCTGCGCTTTCAGCACCGCCGGTTCGTGCAGTCTTCCGCGATCCGCCAGGGCCGAAAGTTCGGTATCGGGCAGGGTCGCCCACAGCAGGTAGGACAGGCGGGACGCGAGTTGATAGTCGTCCAAGGGAACAATCTCGTGACCCGGTTCGGCCTCCACGGCTGGCGTGATGAAGAGGAACTGGGGAGACACCAGAATCGCTTTGAGCATCAAGCGCAGGGCAGCCGGGTAGGAGAGTTTGTTTTCGCGCCCCAGATCGAACACCTGCAGCAGGACATCCAGTTCCGCTTCGGCCGGTGGGCGGCGATAGGCTTCGCGGGCGATAGATCGGGCGACCTTGCTCGCGGCGATCCGTTGGTCGCTCCCGGCCTGCGGCGTTTTTCCGAAAAGCCGCTTTTCCAGCTTGGTGGGAGGGGCATCGCCGGAAGACAGAACCCTGTCCAGCACCTCATTGGCGATGGCGAGATACTGCTCAGACTGGAGGGGCGACAGCGAGTTCAGATACCCGGCTCCGAACACTTCGTCGGGAAGCTCATCGGCAACCGCCGGATCCACGCCAAAAAGAGAGCGCAGCGAGTTGCCATACTCCGCCTTGGTCAAACGACGGATCACAAACGGACCGGGGTCCTTCGAGCTGAGAAACTTGATCCGGCCGATCCCGTCCAAAAACTTCTGACGCTCCGCGTCGGTCGGCTGTTTGTCCTCGTCATCCGGCGGCATGTCGTGGGCCTTCACGATGGCGACCGCCTGCTTCCACCGTTTGTTGGAGGCCGTTTCGCCGGGATTCTTCAGGGCCGGTCCGAAATTGATTCCGCCCTTCTGTCTTTCTTGTCCGTGACAGCGCGAGCAGTAGGTCCCGACGAACGGGACAACCTCTTCACCGAAGGCCTTTTTGGCGCCGGCCTGCAGCCCGGCAAAATCCGCGTCGTTCGCGGGCTCCGCCTGGCAGGGCAGGCTCAGTGCCCACGCCAAGCCAACGAGTGCGAGCGCCGTCATGCCACTGCCAATTGTCCTGGCCATTGTCATTCGTTCTGAGCTTCGGCTGGGGACCCTGTTCGAAGAACTGGCCATGCTCTAGCGGAATTTAGACCAGTCTCGTCGAGAAAGCGGACAAACCGCCAGCTTTGTCGCGCTGGGGCAGAAGAAGGCGGGCCGCGCGGCCCGACTTCCAAATTTCCGGACCGCGCTGCCGAGCAAAGACGTTGAGGAGGCAGGCTGGGATGCGTCTCATCGATCCGGCGCGACGCCGGCACCGACCTGTCTTCTTCCAGTCTGATCGTGGCCACTCCCGGGGCAGGGTTCGTTCGGCCCTCGCCGCCCAGCGCCTGCGGAATTGACTCCCGACGCCCCGACACGCCAAAAACTCCCATGCACTTCTTCCGGATCTTTGCCGCACTGTGGTTGGCCGTGTCCGCCGCCCAGGCCGCCACCGAGGCGGCTTTCGAAGCCCGCGTCTTCACCAACGCCGACGGCGGCACTCTTCCCTACCGGCTGCTCGTGCCGGAGAATTATTCGCCCGCCAAGAAATATCCGATGGTTCTTTTCCTGCATGGCTCGGGCGAACGCGGCTCCAACAATTCAGCCCAGCTCGTCCACGGCACGAGCCTGTATCTGGAACCCGCCAACCGCGCCGCGTTCCCCTGCTTCGTGATCGCGCCGCAGTGCCCCGACGGCCAGCAGTGGGTCGACATGCAGTGGTCCGGCGACCGGGGCACCCAGCCTGCGGAGCCGAGCGCATCCATGAAGCTGACGCTGGGGATCCTCGACTCGGTCGGGAAGGAGTTCGCCATCGATCCCGCCCGCATCCACGTCACCGGGTTGAGCATGGGCGGCTATGGCACGTGGGATCTGGTCACCCGGTTCCCCAACCGCTTCGCTTCGGGTGCGCCCATCTGCGGCGGCGGCGACGACACCGTCGCGGCCAAGGCGGTCAAGGTGCCCATCTGGGCCTTCCACTCGGAGGATGATCCGGCGGTCAAGGTGGTCCGCACCCGCGACATGATCGCCGCCATCCGCGCCGCGGGCGGGCATCCGCATTATTTCGAGTATTGGGGTCTCGGCCACAATTCGTGGACCAAGGCCTACTCCGAGCCGGAGTTCCTGCCGTGGATGTTCGCCCAGCGCCTCGGGCAGCCGGACACCTTCGAGATCAAGACCAAGCTCGATCCCCTGCCCGCCGTCGCCCTTCTGCCGGACGATGCCGACATGCCGGCCACAGGGCCCGTGCGGCGCGCGGACTGGTTCCGCAAACTCTGGCACGACCGGCGGATCGCCTGGTCGAAGCAGGCCGAGAAAGACCAGGGCGCGGTCGTGTTCCTCGGGGACTCGATCACGCAGGGCTGGGGCGACTCGATGGAAAACAGCTTCCCCGGCGTGAAGGTCGCCAATCGTGGCATCAGCGGAGACACCACCCGCGGCGTCCTCTATCGGCTGAAGGAAGACGTTCTCGACCTCAACCCCAGGGCCGTCGTCCTGCTCATCGGCACCAATGATCTCGAAGACGACGCCACCCCCGAGCTCATCGCCGGCAATGTGAAGCTCATTCTCGCCGCCCTGCGCAAGAGCAACGCCACCCTGCCCGTCATCGTCTGCAAGGTGATGCCCAGCGACACCACGAAGAAGCGTCCCGCCGACAAGATCCGCCGGATCAACGCCCTCGTGGACGACCTCGTGAAGACCGACAAGAACTTCGTCCGTTGCGACACCTGGACGCCCTTCGCCGACGACCAGGGCGACGCCCGCGACCGCGAGTTTCCCGACCTGCTCCATCCGAACAAGGACGGCTACGCCAAGTGGGCCGCCGCGTTGCGGCCGATCTTCGCCCAGCTCCGCATCGGCGCCGAGAGCGCGGGGATCATCGCTCCCGGCGCCAAGCTGGAGAAGCTGGCCGGCGGCTTCGTCTTCACCGAAGGCCCGTCCGCCGACAAGGACGGCAACGTCTTCTTCACCGACCAGCCCAATGACCGCATCGTCCGCTGGGACGCCAAGACCGGCGCGTTCACCGATTGGCTCAAGCCGGCCGGCCGGGCCAACGGCCTCTACTTCGACGCGAAGGGCAACCTCCTCGCCTGCGCCGACGGCAAGAACGAACTCTGGTCCATCGCGCCCGACAAGACGGTCACGGTGTTGGTGAAGGATTTCGCCGGCAAGCTGCTCAACGGACCCAACGACCTCTGGATCCGCCCCGACGGCGGTCTCTACTTCAGCGATCCCCTCTACCCCCGCCCGTATTGGGAACGCGGCCCGGCGATGCAACAGGACGGGCAGCACGTCTACTACATGGGGCCGGAGCGCGACTCGGTCCGCCGCGTCACCATCGATCTCGTCCAGCCCAACGGCCTCATCGGAACCCCCGACGGCAAGACGCTCTACGTCGCCGACATCCAGGACCACAAGACCTACGCCTACGACGTGCAGCCCGATGGCTTCCTGACCCACAAGCGGCTCTTCTGCACCATGGGTTCGGACGGAATGACGCTCGATTCCGAGGGCAACGTCTATCTCACCGGCAGCGGCGTCACCGTCTTCGACAAGGAGGGAAAGAAGATCGAACACATCGACGTTCCCGAAAGCTGGACCGGCAACGTCACCTTCGGCGGGACCCACCACGACTTCCTCTTCATCACCGCCAGCAAGGGCGTCTACGGAATGAAGATGCAGGTGAAGGCCGCACAGTAGGCACTGACTTCGCCCATAGAACCCAGGCATCGGCGTCGGATTCAACACGGCCAGGCACGGATGAAAAAACGAGTCGCCATCCTGCTCGTAGCAGAGTTCCTCGTCACCTGTTTCGCTCTCGCTCCCGCGTGCATTCTCCGACGGGATCACGTCCTTGCGTTTGGTGCATGGCACGACAATCCGACGCCACAAAACAAAGCGGATCTCGATGGACAGATCCGAATCACCGGGTTCTACCGCGTTGGTTTCTCTATCGCTGTGTTTGGCATCATGGCGGGAGCGACGTTGGTCACGTTGCGTGTTCGGAAACGGAGGCACTCCGGCGACCCATCGTCGATACACGCAGCACGAGGAACCTCGTGGGCAACAAGAACAGCATAAACCCTCCGTGCTGGCCTGGAATTCTGATTAAGCCGTCTCGAGCAGAGTCTTCATCCTGACCCGTCAAGATTCTTGGCGCCGGACACGGTTCTCCTACGCACCCGGCATTTGCAGAATCAAATCGTCCAAGTAGTCTCCGGCGATGTTCATCACCGGTCTCGGCACCGCCGTCCCGTCCAATCAATACACCCAGCGCGAATGCTGGCAGGCGTTGCAGGTTTCGGACCCGTTCACCCGCTTGGCTCCCCGCAGCCAGGCCATCCTTCGCAAGGTGCTCAACGCGGACAACGGCATCGAGACCAGGCACCTCGTCTTCGAACAGCTGACCGAAGCCTTCGCCATGGATCCGGACACGTTGCAGCAGCGGTTCACCCGACATGCGCCGGCGCTCGCCGCCCAAGCCGTCCAGCGCGCGCTGGACGAGGCAAAGCTCGCCATTTCCGAAGTCGACGCCCTCATCATCAGCACCTGCACCGGCTACCTTTGCCCCGGTCTCACCAGCTATGTCGCGGAGCGACTCGGTCTCCGGCCCAATGTCCTCTGTCTCGATCTGGTCGGCCAAGGCTGCGGCGCCGCGCTTCCCAATCTGCGGACCGCCGCCGCGGTCATCGCGGCCGGCGGCGCGAAGAACATCGTCAGTGTCTGCGTGGAGGTGTGCAGCGCGGCCATGTATCTGGACGATGATCCCGGCGTCCTGATCAGCGCCTGTCTCTTCGGCGACGGAGCGGCCGCGGCCGCAGTCTCCGCTCGGCCGCGCGAGCATCGGCCGATCCAGTGGCGCGATGCGGAAACCGTCTTGAAACCCGGGCTGCGCGATGAACTCCGCTTCGAACATCGGGGCGGAATGTTGCGCAACGTCCTGCTCCCTTCTGTCCCGGGCCTGGCCGCGACCGCCGCCGAGGAAGTTCTCTCCACCGTCCTCGCCCGCGTCGGCCGGAGCCGCGACGAGATCCGCGCATGGCTCTGGCACGCCGGCGGCCGCGACGTGTTGACCGCGCTGAAGCAGCGCCTCGGCCTCTCAGCAGAAGATGTCCGGCACAGCGCCGACGTGCTGCGGGTCAACGGCAACATCAGCAGCCCCTGCGTCCTCTTCGTGCTCGACGCCACCCTGCGCGCCGGAGCGCCGGCCGGTCTGTGGTGGATGTCCAGCTTCGGTGCTGGCTTCAGCTGTCACGGCGCTTTGCTGGACGTCGAATGACCATGGTGAGGCAGGTCCATCCCGAACAGCTCGACTCCCTCCCTGCGGAGCATCCGGAAGCCATCCATTCGCGCCGCGATCTGCGCCGCATCAACTGGTGGATGAGCAGTTCCGGTCTGATCGCCCGCCTCGTCGCCCAGCATTCGCATCCCCGCAGCATCGTCGAACTCGGCTGTGGCGACGGGACTCTGGTGCTGGACATTGTTCGTCGGCTGCCCCGTCCGGCCGGAAAAGGACGGCTTACCTTGCTCGATCAACACCCGGTCGTGACCCCGGCCACGGCCCAGGCCTTCGAGCCGCTCGGTTGGACCCCCGAGACCGTCACCGCCGACGTCTTCGCCTGGATGGAGGGACCCAAGGCTCCAGTCGACGCGATCATCTCGAACCTGTTCCTCCACCACTTCGAGGAACCCGCGCTGCGAAGGCTCTTGCGCGGTGCCGCGACCCGAACCGACTGCTTCGTCGCGTTGGATCCACACCGTGGTGGGTGGCCTCTTTTCGGCTGTCGGATGCTGCGCCTGCTTGGATGCAACGATGTCACCCTGAACGACGCGGCCATCAGCGTTCGGGCGGGCTTCAGCGGGCCTGAGCTTTCCCGACTCTGGCCGGACCCGCAGAACTGGAAGCTGGACGAGCGTTCCATCGGATTGTTCAGCCACTGCTTCGTCGCCCGCCGCATCGAACGATGAAACTCGGCGTTCCAGAGAAGCGGCTTGAACGCGTGACCATCGTCGGCGGCGGCCTGGGCGGGCTCACCCTGGGAATCATCCTCCGCCGCGAAGGCGTTCCGGTCACTTTGTGGGAGGCCGGCCGCTATCCGCGCCATCGGGTCTGCGGCGAGTTTGTCAGTGGCCGGGGTCGGCACGTGCTCCGATCGCTCGGGCTCGAGGACCTCTTTCTGGAACACGGCGCCAGAATCGCCACCACCGCGTCCTTCCATTCCACGCGCCGCTCGGGCGCACCCGTCAGGCTTCCCGAATCGGCTCTGTGCCTGTCGCGCCATTCAATGGATTCGCTGCTCGTCGGGGAATTCACCGCGCTCGGCGGAGAGCTCCGCGCCGGTCAACGATGGCAGGGCGATCCCGCTTCCGCCGGTTTGGTCTCCGCTTGCGGGCGTCGCGCCACCGCCACGTTGGAAGGTTGGCGCTGGTTCGGACTGAAAGCCCACGCGGTCGGCCTGCGTCTGGATGCGGACCTGGAAATGCATCTCGGCAAGAACGGCTACGTCGGCCTCTGTCGTCTCGCCGACGACCGGGTGAACGTCTCCGGCCTTTTCCGCAGCCGTCCCGAAGAGCCCGACGCCCGCAATTGGCGCGAACGGCTCTGCGGACCGGCCGGCACCCCGCTCCACGCCCGGTTGGCCGGCGCGACTTTCGACGACGCATCCATGTCCGCCGTTGCCGGGCTCGACCTCACGTCGGTTCCCGAGTTCAGCGCGTTCGGGCTCCGCATCGGCGACGCGGTCGCCATGATCCCGCCGGTCACTGGAAACGGCATGTCCATGGCCTTCGAGTCCGCTCAACTGGCCGGCAAGGTCCTGCTGCAATGGTCCCGCGGAATTCTCGCCTGGGAGGAAGCCGAGACAATCGTCGCGACAGGACTGGAGGGCGCCTTCTCGGGCCGGCTGCGGGTGGCGCGCTGGCTTCAGCGCGGGCTGTTCGTCTCCGCGGTCCAGGAGCCGCTCGCCCGTTTCCTCTCCGCCCGGCAAGGCATATTGGGGATCCTGTTCCGCCTGACGCGCTGAACGGAAAATCCGGAACGGCCTCCCGGACGTCCAAGTTCGGACCATTTTTGTTCCATCCATTGGACCACGAACCCAACAGCATCCCATTAATGAGAAAAACTTAATTGGAGACTTTGAAGTTGCCCTTCATGATTTTGACAGATTCCTAGATTAGACTTCTGGTCCGGCCGCGACCGTCATTCCGGCTCGGGACCCCAGGACTCGGACCAGGGCTGCCGCAATGATCTTGTCGTTGATCCATTCTTACACCGGGCTTACCCCGGTCCCTCCAAACTTCACGCACCGAGTCCCGTTCTCTCGCCTGCGCCAGACCCTGCTCTCCGTGGTCGGTCTGCTGGCGATCTCTACCCAGGCCCAGGTACGGATCAACGAGATCCACTACCATCCGCGGTCGGAAAACGTGCTGGAGGAGTTCATCGAACTGCACAATGCGGGGCCGACTCCGGTCGATCTGACCGGCTGGCGGATCAGCAAGGGCGTCGCGTTCAACTTCCCTTCCCTCGTCCTCCCGGCCGGTGCCTACGTTGTTGCGGCCGCCGACCCGACCACGTTCACCCGTCTTCATCCCACGGTGACCAACGTCGTCGGTGGCTGGACGGGCACCTTGAGCAACAGCCGAGAAACGATCGCGCTCGACGACGCGTCGGGCGCCCGGATCGACGAGGTGCCGTTCGCCGACGAAGGCGACTGGGCCGTGCGCCGACGCGGCCCCTCGGACCACGGCCACCGTGGCTGGATGTGGTTCGCCCCGCCGGATGGAGGCGGCCGAACACTGGAACGGATCACCTCGGCGCTTCCTTCCGACCAGGGCCAAAACTGGGCCGCGAGCCTCGTTGACAACGGCACTCCCGGCACCGCCAACTCCGTGGCCGCCTCCGACATCGCCCCGATCATCGCCGATGTCCGGCACCTGCCCGCGGTGCCCCGGTCCACCGAAGCCGTGCATGTCACCGCCCGCCTCATCGATGATGCCGGCGCTGGATCGACGGCCCAGCTGTCATGGCGGCTCGATGGCGACACCGGCCCCTTCACTTCCGAAGCGATGGCCGACGATGGCCGACACGACGACGGAGCTCCGGGCGACGGCCTGTTCGGCGCCTTTATCCCGGCCCAGACCAATCGCGTCGTGGTCGAATTCTATGTCACCGCGACCGGCACGAACGGGCATGTCCGTGCCTGGCCCGCGCCGGCGGAAGACACCGACGGAACGCCGCTAGGGCAAGTGGCCAACGCCCTCTACTTGGTCCAGGACTCGGCGGCGGCGGCCATCCCGCCGCTCTATCGCCTCGTGATGAAGGAGACGGACCGTCTGGAACTCGCATCCATCGGCGCACCCGGAAGCTCTGGACGAGACTCGGACGCCGAGTTCAACGGCGCCTTCGTCAGCCTCGACGGCACCGGCACCGAGGTCCGCTACACCGTCGGTTTCCGCAACCGCGGCCACGGCAGCCGCGACCGCTTGCCGAATAATTACCGGGTCGCTTTCAATTCGGATCGAACCTGGAAAGGCGCCCGCGCTCTCAATCTCAACGGCCAATACAGCCATGCCCAGATCCTCGGCGCCGCGCTCTCGCTCAGGTCCGGAGTCGGCGGGGCCGACTCACGACCTGTCCGCGTCCGGTTGAACTCCGTCGATCCCTCCAACAACGGCCCCCAGACCTACGGCGGCGTCTATGCCGCAAACGAAGTGATCGGCGGCGACTGGGCCGCTCATTGGTTTCCCGACGACTCGAACGGCAACGTCTATCGCGGCATCCGCGACCTCTCGCCCGTCGATTTCAACTACCGCGGCCCGAACGACACCGCCTACACCAACACGTGGTTCAAGCAGTCCAACGTCAGCGAGAACGACTGGACCGATCTCAAGGCCTTGCTCCGGGTCTTCGGCACCAACGACCTTTTCACCACCGCCAATGTCCGGGGCGTGATCGACGCCGCTCAATGGCTCGACTACCTCGCGGTCATGGCGCTCGTCGACAATCGCGAGACCTCGATCAACACGGGCTACAACGACGACTATTTCCTCTATGCCGGCCGGACCGACCCCCGCGTCCAGCTGATGTATTTCGACCTCGACACCATTCTGAACCTCGGGGATGTCGGAGGCACGGCCACCGCGTCCATCTTTGGCTCGACGGTGATGCCCGCCTTTGATCGGTTCCTTCACTCGCCGGATTTTGAGCCCCTCTACTACCGGACGCTTCAGCGCCTGCTGAACACGACCTTCTCAAAGGCGCAGTTCGACGTGACGGTCGACCAGTCGCTGGAATCCTTCGTTCCCGCCAATGTCCGCGTTGAGATCAAGTCCTTCATGGACGCCCGGCGGGCCTACGTGACGACGCTCATCTCCGGAAAGGTGCCCGCCGACGCCACGCCGCCGATCGCCGTCGTCACCGGTGAACCGAGGGCCCGCACCCCGCGCAATGACGCCACTCTCTTCGTCGCCACGGACGGAGTCGCCGCCTATCGCTATCAGTTGAACGGCGGGCCCTTCGGACCACAGACGCCGGCCGCGACCCCGATCTCGCTCTCGAACCTGCCCAACGGCGGCACCAACACGGTTTTCGTCGTCGCCCTCGGGACCAATGGAGTCTGGCAAGCAGAGACCAATGCGACCGCTTCCAGTGCTTGGATCGTCGACCGCGCGTGGCCTTCCGTCCGGATCGACGAGGTCCTGGCCCACAACACCGCCGCTTTCGACCACGCCGGAACCTTTCCCGACGCCATCGAACTCCTCAACGAAGGCCCCGCCACGGTGGATCTCTCCGGTCTTCGACTGACGGACGACGCAACCGCTCCGGACAAGTTCACCCTTCCGGCACCCACGACCCTCGCCGCGGGCGGACGACTCGTGGTCTTCGCGAGCAAGGCGGACGGCACCCCGGGCCTGCACACCGGTTTTTCCCTCAGCCAAAGCGGCGAAGGAGTCTTCCTTTTCGACCGCGTCGATCGCGGCGGCGCGCTGCTCGACTCCGTGGAATTCGGTCCGCAGCTGCCCGACCTTTCCATCAGCCGGATGGCGGGAGGCGCCTTCGTTCTGTCCGCGCCGACCCTCGGCGCCGCAAACCTTCCCCAGACTCTCGGCTCCACCCGCGCTTTGAAGATCAACGAATGGCTCGCCGCCGAGTCGACCTCCGGGCAGTCGGATGAACTGGAACTCTACAATCCCGGGGATCTTCCCGTGGCCTTGGCCGGGCTCTTCCTCACCGGCAATCCCGTTGGCAACAAGACACAGCACCGCATCGCCCCCCTCACGTTCATCGCGCCCCGCGGCCACCTCTCCTTCGCCGCCGACGCCAACCCGCAGAAAGGCCCGGCGCATCTCGGGTTCAAACTCTCCGCCGACCAGGGTCTGATCGCGTTGCTGGACACCCGGCTGGAGATCATCGATCTCGTCGCCTACGGCCCGCAACGTTCCGACGTGTCCGAGGGCCGGGCTCCCGACGGGGGCGATGCCATCGGCAGTTTTCTTCATCCCACCCTGGGCGGCGCCAATCCCGCTTCGTTCCCCGCCTGCTCGGTCTCCACCACCACCGTGAACCTTCTCGGACTGGGAAGCTCATGGCGCTACAACCAGACCCAGAATCTCGACGGCCAGACATGGTTCTCCAGCTCCTTCGCGGACGGGGCTTGGCCCGCGGGTCCCGGCCTCCTGGCGTTTGAATCCGGCTCCTGGATCGCACCGCTCATCGGAACCCCGCTCACCGATCCGCGCACGCCGCCGAACGGTCTTTCGATCGGCCACACCTACTATTTTCGCACGGCGTTCGTCCTGACCAACGACCTGTCCGGCTACGCCTTCGTCGCCGGCGCTCGCATCGACGACGGGGCCGTCATCTATGTCAACGGCGTCGAAGCCGCCCGCGTTCGGATGCCGGCCGGCCCGGTCCACAACACCACTTTGGCCAATGCGCTGCCGCCCGGCGGCGACGCCACCAGCACCGACACGACCTCCCTTCCCTCATCGCTTTTCGTTCAGGGAACCAACGTGGTCGCCGTCGAAGTCCATCAAGAGGCCACCGCCAGCAGCGACATCGTCTGGGGCATGTCGCTCGACGCGACCTTGAGCGTCACGAACTGTGATCGACCGGCGTTGACCCTCAGCGAAGTCCTCGCTTCGAACCGCTCGTCCACCAATGCCGCCGGCCTGGCCCCGGATTGGATCGAGCTCCACAACGGCACCGCCGCCGCCATCGATCTCGCCGACCTCAGCCTGACGGACGATCCGGCGACGCCCCGCAGATGGGTCTTCGCTCAAGGCTCCAGCATTCCGGCCAACGGCTTTCTCGTGATCGATTGCGACTCGTCACGCCCCGCTTCCGCCACGAACACCGGCTTCGCCCTTGGCGCCAATGGGGATCGCCTCCTCCTCCTCGCCCGCCCGGCCGACGGCGGCGGCGCCCTCGACACGATCGCGTTCGGACTCCAGGTGACCGACTTCTCCTTGGGCAGGAATCCCGCCAACCCCGACGAATGGATCCTCACGTTGCCCACGCCCGCAGCCCCGAACATCGCCGCCACCCTGGCCGGTGAAGACGCTCTGCGCGTCAACGAATGGGAGGCCAACCCGTCTGTCGGAGAGGACTGGCTCGAACTCCACAACACCGCGAACCAGCCCGTCCAGCTCACCGGCCTGGCCGTGAGCGATGATCCGTCCCAACCGGCCAAGTCCCCTTTTCCGCCGCTGTCCTTCATCGGCGCGGGCCGGGATTCGGACCTGCTCCTCGTGGCCGACAGCGCCCCGCAACTCGGCGCCGACCATGTCGCCTTCAAACTCTCCTCCAGCGGCGAATTCATCGGAATCTATCGCGCCTCCGGCACCGTGATCGACGCCGTTTCCTTCGGTCCCCAGGCACTCGATGTGTCCGAAGGCCGGTTCCCCGACGGATCCACCCGGATCGTCGCCTTCCCCGCCTCCGCTTCGCCCGGAGCTCCGAACTATCTGCCGCTCGCGGACCTCGTCATCGACGAAGTGCTCAGCCACAGCGACCCGCCTTTGGAAGACGCCGTCGAGGTGTTGAACCGTGGAACGGGCGCCGTGGACCTTGGCGGCTGGTTCCTCAGCAACAGCGGCAATGATCCGCGCCGGTTCCGCGTTCCGGCCGGCACCACGATTCCTCCCGGCGGCTTCCACGTCTTCTACGAGAGTTCTTTCAACGGCCCGCGATCCGCCGACCTGCCGGAACCGTTCACCTTCAACGCCGCGCACGGTGACGAGGTGCATCTGTCGCAACCCGACGGGTTCGGAGGACTGACCGGCTACCGCGCCAGTGCCCCCTTCGGCGCCGCCGCCAACGGCGTTTCGTTCGGTCTCCATCGGACCAGCGTGGGCGAAGAGTTCGTCGCGCAGAGCCGCCGCACCCTTGGCCAGGACACCCCGGCGACGGTCGCGGAATTCCGCACCGGCACCGGCCTCAAGAACGCCTTGCCGCTCGTCGGTCCCATCGCGATCACCGAGATCCACTACCACCCGACCAACAGCTACGCCGGAGACACGAACGCCGGCGAATTCATCGAGCTTCAGAATGTTGCCGCGGAATCCGTCCCTCTCTTCGATCCAGCCGCCACGACGAACCTCTGGAAGATCGATGGCGGCGTGACCTTCACGTTTGGCCCCGGACTCAGTCTGTCGATGGGCGGACGTGCGTTGATCGTGCATTTCGATCCGGTCGCCGCCCCCAATGAACTCGCCTGGTTCAGGAATGCGTTCTCGGTTTCCAACGATGTCCCGGTCTGGGGTCCGTTCACCGGCGCCCTGTCGAACTCGGGGGAAGACCTCCGGCTGCTGCGGCCCGATCCACCGCAGCTCGCACCGCATCCCGATGCCGGGTTTGTCCCCTACGTTCTTGTGGAACACGTCCATTATCTGCCGACGGCTCCCTGGCCGACGAACGGGCTGGTTCCCGGAGCCTCGTTCCAACGGGCCGCCACCACCGCTTTCGGCAACGAGCCGGCCAACTGGTTCGCCGCACCGCCCACCGCCGGACGGGACAACAACGTGGACACCGACCACGATGGACTGCCCGACTACTGGGAGATCGCCCACGGCTTGGATCCGCTCGTGGCCAACGGCGACAACGGCGCCGGCGGCGACTTCGACAAGGACGGCGTGCCCAACGCCAGCGAGTTCCAAGCCGGCACGGACCCGAACAACGTCAACGACTACCTCCGCGTCGACCTCAGCGGACTCGCGCCCGGCACCGCGACCCTGCAGTTCGTCGCCCCGGGATCCCGCAGCTACAGCGTCCTCTACAGCGATGTCTCGCCGACCGGACCCTGGTTCAAGCTCGCCGACGTCCCGCTCTCCGCCAACAGCGCCACGGTCACCCTCGTGGACCATGCGCCCAACCCCGCGGGCCGTTTCTACCGCCTCGTCACCCCGGCCCCGGTCGACCCTTGATCGCAGTCTTTCTTATGAAAATTTCCCATACGCTTCGGAGCCTCGCCTCAACCTTCGTTTTTGCCGCCAGCGTCTTGGGAACTGCCTCTGCCCGGGCCACCGACGTCTCCGGAAGCATCCTCGCCGACACCACGTGGACCGTCGCCAACAGCACCTACGTGGTCACGGGCTCGGTCACCGTTCCCACGAATCTTACCCTGACCGTTGAAGCCGGCACCGAGATCAAGATCGCGGCCGGAGCCTCGATCCTCGCCAACGCCGGCGGAACCATCGACGTGGCGGGAACCAAAGCCAGCCCGGTGCTCTTCCGCTCCCTTGATGGCGACGCGAACTGGACCCGCCTCGGCGCCGACGGCCCCGGTGCCTCCCTGATTCTGCGCCACGCCGACACCCAGCACGGACAGGTCGCCGTCCTCGGCGGCGCCAGCGGATTGATCGAGGACAGCTACCTGCACGACTACCACGTCGCCTCCGGCCCCACGCTCTACAACCAGCCCATCATCATCAGCGAACGCGCGTCCTCCATCGTCGTCCGCGCCTGCCACGTCCGGAACTACTACGAAGCGCTCTTCCGTCTCGGGGTGATCACCATCGAGGACAACCTGTTCGAGGAGGTCAGCGGCGACGGAATCGACTTCGATACCGCGTCACCGGGCTCCGTCATTCGCCGCTGCACCTTTCGCCAGGGCAACCAGTCCAACGTCGATGCCGTCGATCTCGGCAGCCAGTCCCGCGGCGTCACCGTGGAGAACTGCGTCATGCACGACTTCGCCTCCGACAAGGGCGTCTCCATCGGCGAACAGTCGTCCAACATCGTCGTCCGCAGCTGCCTCATCTACGACGTGGAAATCGGCGTCGCCATCAAGGACTCGTCCGACGCGACCCTCGTCGGCAACACCATCGTCGAGTCCGCCTTCGGAGTCCGCCTCTACGAGAAGTCCGCCGGCCAGGGCCCCGGCAGCGCGACGGCCTGGAACAACATCATCTGGAACAACACCAACGCCGTGGAGCTTCTCAACGGCTCCACCATCGACGCCCACCATAGCGACATCACCGGCGGCCACACCGGCACCGGCAACCTCGACGCCGACCCTTTGTTCCGGAACGCGGCCCTGCACGACTACCGTCTCGTCGCAGGTTCCCCGGCCATCGGCACCGGCACCAACTCCACCACAATGGGCGCCCTCGGAGCCGTCGGATCCTTTCTGGTCGACACCGACCTGGACGGCCTGCCCGATCCTTGGGAAATGGAGCACGGCCTCGACTTCAACAGCGCCGCCGACGCGGCCAGCGACACCGACCACGACGGATTGAACGCGGCCCAGGAATTCATCGCCGGCACCAGCCCCACCGATTCCGCCAGCGTCTTGAAAGCCGCCCCGGCAACTAAGCCGGGCACGATCGGCTTCGCCGCCATCGCCGGGCGTTCCTACACGGTCGAATACCGCACCAACCTGACCTCCGGAACGTGGCAAACCCTGGCGGAAGTCCCGGCCGTCTCGAGCGACACCTCCGTCTCCATCACCGACCCCGACGCCACCACACCCGAGCGCTTCTACCGCATC
>JBBQXJ010000001.1:0-167357 GCA_038209745.1 Verrucomicrobiota bacterium | reverse complement strand
TGCCGGACAGGGCGGGATCCCCGCGATAGAGGGGCCAGTCCACGGTCCCGGGCGACGCGGCATGCAGCAGGACCGGAACGAAGACTGGGAGAGTCCGGCGGAGGAGTTTGCTCGGGATGAAGCGGGACACGGACATGGCAGGGCCAAGATAGTTCCACCGGCAGACGGTTTGGCAAATGGAATGATACCTACACGTATGATTGGGTTTCGCGGAAGTGCGACCGGTTTTTCGGCTTTGAGCGCTTCTGGGCAGGAATGTCCCGAGTTCGTTTTGCTGCGGTAAAGATCTTCTTAAATCCCTTCCAAGCCGGCCGATAACGAAGCTGGCCACCAGAAAATCAAGACGTCGCGAAGAACGGACGTGGCGGTGGTCCTACATTTTGAGAACGCAAGACATACCCAAGAAGGACTGGATGGGGAGGCGATGGATCCTCGCGGGGTTGCTCGTCGCGCTGCCGGTCTCTGCTGCGGAAGGCGTCGGAGCGGCTGCTGGGCCGGAAGGCATGCACTGGTCCGAACCTGCCGGGATGGTCCTCCTTTTGGGTAGCGTGGCGCTGCTATCGATCGTTCTCGTGCTCCGGTTCCGGGCCCAATTGAAGGAAAGCGGCAAGTTGCTGACGGCCAGCCGTTCCCGGGAGAGGGCATCGGAGGACAAGTATTGGAAGGCTTTCGAGAACGCCTTGGACGTGAACTTCATCTGCGATCTCGAAGGTCGACTGATTCGGATGAACGCAGCGGCCGCTGATTTTTTGGGATGTCCGGCTTCGGCTGTTGCCAGCCTGCGCATCGCCGATCTCGTGCAGGAAGCCGACCGGAGCAAGGTGGGCGCGATGCTCGAGAAGCAACGCGCCGGGGATTTTGTCCCGGCTGCCGAGATCACTTTCCGGCGGCGGGACGGCGGCGCGAGGGCGGCGCAGGTCCGGATGCACCACGAACAGGCGGAGCCGGACCGGATCATCGTTTTCGCCGACGATGTCACCGAGCGACGGAGTGCTGAAAGGCGCCACTTGGAGATGGAGGCGCTTCTGCGGACTGTTTTCGACAATTTGCCCCTCGCCGTGCAGTTGAAGGACGCGCAAACCGGTATCTGCACCTTGGCGAGCCCGGCCCATCAGGCCTTGATCGGTCTGAACCAGGACGAAATCGCCGGCAAGACGGACGCCGAAGTGTTTTCGCCGGAACTTGCCATGAAGCTTCAGGCCTTGGACACCCGCGTGAGGGAGACAAGAGGCATCGTGCAAAGTCAGGTCGAGGAAGTCATCGACCACAAGAAGGAGCTCCACTTCTGCTCCGTGCGGAAGGTGCCCGTGACCAGTGCCGACGGGGAGGTCCTCAACATCCTGACGATGATCGACGACCTGACCGAGCAGCATGCTGCGCAGCGGGAAGCGCACCGGTCCCAGGACCTCTTCCAGACACTTGTCGACCAGCTGCCGGTGGGGGTCTTCATCAAGGAGGTCCCCTCCCTGCGTCATGTGATGTGGAATCGCGCCGGCGAGCGGCTTTTGGGTGTCGACCGTGAGACTCTCATCGGGAAACTCGACGTCGACCTGTTCCCGAAAGAGCAGGCCGAGAAGTTCATCACGGACGATCTGCGCGTCGTCGCGGCCCGGAAGATGATGATCCTCCCGATCGAGGACCTGACCAGCGGGCGGGGCACGCGCTTGATGGCGACGAAGAAGTTCCCGATGCTGGGTCCCGACGGTCAAGTCACCCACATCGTCGGCATCACCGAGGACGTGACCGAGCGCATCCGGTCCGAGGAGGCGATCAACACCGCCCGCGAGCTGGCCGAGGAGCTGGCCTGCGAACGCGAACAGCACATCCGGCAGCTGATGGAGACCGCCGAACGCGCCGAGGCCATGGCCCGGGCCGCCGAGTCGGCCAACGTGGCCAAGAGCGACTTCCTCGCGAACATGAGCCACGAGATCCGCACGCCGATGAACGCCATCATCGGCTTCACGAACCTGCTCATGGACAGCCCGCTCAACAACGAGCAGCGGGACCATCTCGGCACGGTTCGCCAGAGTTCGGAGGCCCTCCTTTCCATCATCAACGACGTGCTCGATTTTTCGAAGATCGAGGCCGGGAAGATGACCTTCGAAGCCATCTCCTTCGACCTCCGCGAGGTCGTGGAACAGACGGTGGACCTGATGTCGCAGCGCGCCAGCGCCAAGGATCTCGACCTCATCGGCTTCGTCAGCAACGACGTGCCCCTCCAGATGGTCGGCGACCCCGTCCGGCTCCGCCAAGTGCTCCTGAACCTGATCGGCAACGCCATCAAGTTCACCGATCAGGGGCGCATCTTCGTCGAGGCCAAGGCCACCCGCATCGTTGGCGACTCGGTGGAACTGCGCCTGTCCGTCGCCGACACCGGCATCGGCATCAGTTCCGAGGCCCAGGGCCGCCTCTTCCAGGCTTTCAGCCAGGCCGACAGCTCGATGACCCGGAAGTATGGCGGCACCGGCCTCGGCCTCGCCATCTCCCGCAAGATCGTCGAGCTGCTGCAAGGCGAAATCAGGGTCTCCAGCGAATTGGGCAAGGGATCCACGTTTACCTTCACGCTCCGGCTGAATCGTTCCAGCCTGGCTGCGGAACCGCCCAAGACGTTCCCGAAACTCAAGGGCCGCCGCATCCTCGTCGCGGCGGAGGAAGATCTCACCCGGGAAGTGGTGAAGCATTATTGCCTGAGCGTCGGTGTTGAAGTCGTCGGAGTGCAGGACGAGGTGGATGTCGTCGCCCAGCTGCAGCGCACCCTGTCCGAGAGCCGGCCGTTCGACGCCGTCCTCATCGATTTGGCGTCGCGAAAGTTCGACGGGGTGCTTCTCGCCGCCACGCTCAACGACCGCCAGCTCCTCGGCCGAACGCGGCTGTTGGCCCTCACGGGCATCCGCCAACGCTTCCACCCTTCCGCCCTGCACAAGTCGGGCATTCTCGCCCGGATCACAAAACCGGTTCGACGGAACGAACTGCACGAACTCCTCGAGGCCAACCTCTCGATGGAGGCGGCGGACTCCCGATCCAGGATTTCCGACGAGGATGAGGGACAACCAGAAGCCCCGTCCCGGGCCAATGCGATCCCCATCGCCACCGTCGCGGCGGCGCGGATCTTGGTCGCCGAGGACAACTTGGTGAACCAGAAGCTCGCGCTCCTGATGCTGAGGAAGCTTGGCTACCTGGCCGACATTGTCGCGAACGGGCGCGAAGCCTATGACGCGCAGCTGGCGAAGGACTACGACCTGATCTTGATGGACTGCCAGATGCCGGTGATGGACGGCTATGCCGCCACCAAGGCGCTGCGGGACAACTCCAAGACATGCTCCGTCCGGATCGTCGCCATGACGGCCCATGCGATGGAGGGCGATCGGGACAAGTGCCTGGCTGCGGGCATGGACGACTACCTCTCGAAGCCCGTCCGGATGGAGGAGCTCAAGACGATCCTCGATCGCCACCTCAAAGAGGAGAAGAGCCCTTAAGTCCCGCCCGGAAATGCCCGTCCGGTTCAGTGCCTCCGGCGACCCCGCTCCAGTGGATCGGGAACGTCCCGCTCAGCCTTCGCCACTGAGATCATTTCTTTGGGGATCGTCGCGCTGAGCTGGCCAGCCACCCGGCTCGAGGCCATGTCTTTTCAGCAGGCACGGCCGGCTGCGGGACAGGTGCCGTCCGCAGAAAAAAAGGGCTCCCATGATCTGGGAGCCCGCCGTGTTTTTGATGCGTCTCGGAGAAGCGGGCTCAGCCCCACTTTTCCAGCTTCATCTGTTCTTTCGGCAGCCCCAGTTCATGGACGACGAGGTGTTCCACCGAGGCGACCATTTCATTGCTTCCGCAGGCGTAGAACACCGTGTTGGCCGGGTCGGTCACGAAGCTTCTCACCCACTCCGGGGTGATGCGGCCGCGGCGGCCGGGCCAAGGATGTTCGGGCGCGAGGCGAGTGCAGGTGACGTGGAACTTGAAACGGGGATTCTTGGCTTCCAGTTCGATGAACTCCTTCTCGAAGATGATGTCGGAAGTGGTGCGGACCGTGTAGAGCACGGTGATGTGGGTGTCGAGATTCCGGGCGGTGGCTTCACGCACGAAACCGCGGAAGGGCGTCACGCCCGAGCCGCCGGCCACGCAGATGAGATGCTTGCCCGGGGGATCGAAGACGGGGAGGAACTTACCGACCGGAGGAATGACGAACATCTTGTCGCCCGCTTCCGCCCAGTCCACGACGCTGGTGCCCATCTTGCCGTCGCGCTTGATCGTCACCTCGTAGCAGCCCTTGTCCAGCGCGCAGGAACTGAGCGAGTAGGCGCGCTTGTATTTGGGTTTGTGCGGCCAGTAGACGGTGATGAACTGGCCGGTCTTGAACTCGCCCGGATCGTAGCCCTCCGGCCATTTGAAACGGAGGGTTTTAACGTCCGGCAGCTCCAGGGTCGCCGTTTCGATCAGCATTTCCGCGATAATTTTCGCCATACGTCAGTGGGTCAGATTCAGATTCAAGTTGTTCGGGGCGGTCGAGGTGGGGCCAAAAAACCGCGAGGGAAGGTATCGGGAAGGCAAACCGGCCTGTAAAGCAGACAAATCCTCCGCCAACTGGCCGGGTTCCCGCCGTCCCAACAAAACGGGCAGTCCGGAGTTCCGGACTGCCCGACGTGTTTTCGGCGAAGCGACCTACGGCACCACCACCCGGTAGAAGCGGTTCGGAATCAGCGGTGCTTGGGAGTCCGTAAACTCGATGCAGTCGCCGGCGACAGCATTGGTGGCCACGGGCACCCAGTTGACCAAGTTGGTCGAGGCTTCGATGACGATCGTCTGACCGGCTTGGGCACAGGTCGAGAAGCTGAACTTTCCGTCGGGCAGACGCACGGCCGTGCCCGCGCTGAAGGTTGGTTCGGGCACCAAGGTCGAGGGCAACGCACCCAGGAGCCGATACAGCCCGAACGCGCCCGCCACATAGATCTTGTCCCCATCGACCGCGATGGCCTCCAGCTGCGTGGTGTTGAACAGCGTTTCGCTCACGAAGCTCGGGTCGTTCTTCCCGTTCGCATCGACCCGGCGGATGGGCTGGTTGTCGCCGCCGAACAAGACCATTCCACCCGGCTGGACCGCCACTGCGTTGACCGCGCCGTTGATGGAGTTGGTCTGGTTAAAGGTGGTGTCCAGGGAGCCGTCTCCATTGAACCGCACCACGCGGCTGCCGCCCGCACCGGGAACCTGAAACGCGAACTGGCCGGCGAACAGGATCTTGCCGTCCTTTTGCAGGGCCAAAGCGCGCCCCGTCGCATAGCTGCCCCAATTCGGTGACGTGGGATCGTTCGGGAGATTGTCGTTGAAGGCGGAGTCCATCGCGCCGTTTGCGGTCAACCCGACGAGGCATGGGCGGAAGTAAACTCCTCCGATCCCGCGATACTCGTGGGCGACGACGAGCCCGCCGTCGGGCCGGATGAGAATCGCACGCACGGTGGGCTGGGAGCTGGGACTGGTCGAGGTGTCGAACGTCGGCCCTTGGAACGACGGATCGACGGAGCCGTCGGTGTTCAGGCGCACCAGGTTCGTCCGGGCCACGCCGTTGAAGCTGTTGAAGATTCCCCCGACGAGATACTTGCCGTCCGTTTGCCGCACGATGGCCCGCACCAGCGTGCTGAAGGTGTTGTCGGCCGGGAACCCGAAGGCAGTGGCCGGTCCGGTCCCGGCGTTGAAACCGGAGTCGATCGTGCCGTCGGCGTTGAACCGCACCATGCGATTGAGCGCCGGTCCGGTCGATCCGTTCGTGTTCAGCCGGGTGAAGTGCCCGCCGACGACGATCTTTCCGTCCGGATCCCGGTTGAAAGCGAGGTTGGGGCCACCGCCGGTGATGCCTGCGGGATAGAAGAACCCGACCGCTCCCGGTGACGGCGGTGACGGATCATAGAACCGGTTCGTCTCCACCGCGCCCGCCGCCGAGTAGCGAATCAGGTTTTTGCCGCCCACCAACACGCCGCCGCCCGTTTCCACGAACAGTTGCCTTCCGACCAATCCGACCGGGAACGCCGGATCCAACGCTCCAAACGGCTTCACCGTGACGGTCGCCGGCGGCGTGCTGGTCAGGCAGCCGTAGTCGTTGCAGGCGATCACGTCGTAGCGGTTCGTGCCGCTGATCGCATCGGGATAGTTCACCAGGAGGGACGAAGCGTTGGCCCCCGGCAGGTTGGTCCCGTTCTTCCGCCACTGGTAGCTGAAGGCGGTCGTTCCGGTCGCGCTGATGGAAAAGACCGTCGAGCCGCCCAGCAGGACGGTGGAGCTGAAATTGGTCAGCGGATAGAGGGCGAGCTGCGCCTGCGCCGTGAAGACGAAACTGGTGGTCTGCTGCACCGCATTCGACGCGACGCAGTAATAAGCGGTGACGTTGGCCAGCGTCGTGGCCTTCGGCACGACGAGGGTCGAGTTCGTCCCCAGTTGGACTTCAACACCGCTGCTCCGCATATACCAGCGATAGTCCGCCACCGGCCAGGCCCGGGCCAGCGCGCCGTTGGTGAAGCCTGTGGGCGGCTGGAAGACAATGTTGGTCGGCTGGTTCACGAACTGCGGCGCGACCGCCACGTAGTTCGCCTCCATCCGGTAGAGGAGCTGGTTGTCGCCGGTCCCGTTAGTGAACGCGGTCGTGATGTTGGTCCAGCCGATAAATCCCGTCGCCGTGGGATCACCGCTGATACTGGCGACCACCGAGATGCGACCGGTGCCGTCGAGGCTGATGGCCGGCAGCGCGAATGGATCAATGATCGTCCGGTCGGCGAAACTGATGGCCACGGGCGTGACGGAATTTGTCCAGATCGGCACGCCGCTGGCGGTCATCTTCAGGACATGGATGCCGGCCGGGCCGAAGGTGGTCCCATTGGCCGTGGCATAACTTGCGCTGCGGACATAGAAGTTGTCCGCCCCGTCCCGGGTGAGGGTGAGGCCAAAACTGTTGGGAGAACCGGACACTAGGAGACCCGCATTGAAAGGTGACCGCTTCATCCAGCGGACGGTGCCGTTGGTTTCAAACTGCGCGAAGCCGCTGGCTACGATGCCACCGTCCAACGAGTAAATCAGGTTGGTGAACGAGTTCGTGCCCAGCCGGAAGGGGATGTTGTATCCGATCGGCGTCGTGAAGGACACGGTCGGACGGTTCGCCGAATCCACCGCCACGCTCCACGCCCGACCGCCGTTGTTATTCGTCGGCTCGGACAAGTTGGACGCCCAGACTGGCACGCCGTCCGGGTTGAACTTGGCCAGAAAGGGAGCGTAGGCCGCGTTGGTGAAGTTCGACGCGCCGAGGGTGGTGGATTTGTTGAAGGATCCGGCCGCGTAGATGTTGTCCCCGGAGTCGAGCGCGATGCCGGAGATGTATTCGGCGTTGGTGCTGCCGTGGTTCGTGGCCCAGAGAATGTTTCCGGAGGAGCTGAACTTCGCCAGGAACAGATCCTCGGTTCTCGAGCTCGGGCTGGCGGTCTGGAAGCGGTTGGTGAGGACCACCCCGTTCGTGTAGGTGAGGTGGGTGAACAGGTTCGAGTGGATCGTGCCGCCGAACATCGGATTCCCGACGAACCGACCGGCCACAACGGGGTTGCCGCCGGAATCGACGGCCAGGCTGTTGGGCCAGACGTTGGCCGAACTGCCGGCGATGAAGGGCGTCAGCATCCAGGAGCCGCCCCGGTTGGCCCAAAGGAGGTTTCCGCTTCCGTCGTAGCGGGCGAGGAAGAACGCCACCGTGTTCGCCTCGTTGAACACCCAGACATTGGTGTTGAGCGGCAGGCCATCGCTGGTCGTCGTTCCGGCGAGATAGACGCCACCGGTGCCATCCAAGGCCAGGGCGCGCCCCTCTTCCTTGTAGGAACCGGCGGCCTTGCGGACCCAGAGCACGTCGCCGGTCGGCGAATACTTGACCAGAACCATGTCGTCGTTGCCGGCGCCCCCGAGGGAGGTCACCGAGTTCGTGCCCCAGACCGTGATGCCGGAGGAACTGCCGGCCACGTAGGTGTTGCCCGAGGCGTCGCTGACACAGGCGTAGCTCTGCACCGAGGTTTGATTCTGGTTCGCCTGGTTGCGTGTGCCGCTGGCCGGATGGGTGGCGAAGTAGATTTCCGGCGCCTGGGCGAAGACCTGAGGTGACACGGCCAGGCCGAAGAAGAGGGCCAAAGCGGAGGTCAACACAACGGAGAGACGGACGCTCCGACGAATGATAGAGATGGTCATGGTGGCGGCTCAGGTAAAGGGGGAATCGCACCGCGCGCTTCACGTCCTTATCCGCAAGTCCCTCAGCTTAGAGCGGATACCCGTAGCGAAAGCAATCGGGATTCGGGAGCCCTCCCGAAATTTTCCCCTCGCCCGCCTTCTGGATGAACCGAGGATCCTCGAAGAAAAATCGAACCCTATCACCCCAACAATCCGGCCAAGTCGTCCACCGTCGCCGCCCGTTCGATCGCGTGGAACACCTCGGCCAGTGCCTTCTCCCGGAAGAGGTCGGTCAGGTCGATCTTGAGAAGATCCCCGCCGGAGGTCTTCAAGGTGACGTGGTCCCACTGGGCTGTTTCGACGGAGTCGTGGAACTTGTGGACGCAGAGGCCGCGCACGGCTGCGCGGGTGGTCGATGGAGCTGTCTTCACCGCCCGCAGCACGGCGGCTTCGTCCGGCGAGCCAAGCATTCCGCCCGCCTGTTCGAGCCCGTAAAAGAGCCCTTCGGCTTGGTGCAGGCGATGGTATTCCAGATCGAGGCTGCACAGCCACGGATCGGAGTCGTCGACGCCTTCCGCTTCTTGGAACTGCCTGATCAAGGCCCTCTTCGCCACCCAGTCGAGCCGGTCCGCGCAAAGTTCGGGATCCGTCTCCAAGTCGGCCAAGATCTGTTCCCAGTCCTCGACCAAGGCCCGCTTCCAATCCACGGACAGATCGCACGCGGCCCGGACCATCGCGAGGTAGGCCCGCTGAACCTCGATGGCGGACGACGCCTCTCCGCCCTTCAGTTCGATGCGGCGGCGCAGGGAAACGTCCCGCGAAATGGCCCTGAGCGTCGGCAACGGATCGGCCAATTCCGGCACGACCAGGTTGGGTCGACGGCTCAACGCTTCCAGCACCAGCGCAGTGGTGCCGACCTTCAGCCGAGTGGCGAAAGGAGACATGTTCGCGTCGCCGATGATGACGTGGAACCGGCGGTAGAGCGCGGGATCGGCGTGGGGTTCGTCGCGGGTGTTGATGATCGGCCGCTTCTGCATCGTGTCCACGCTCTGCAGCTCGGAGAAGAAGTCCGCCCGCTGGGAAATCTGGAACCCGGGGCCGACAAACTGGTCCTCCTCCTCGATGCCGAACTTGCCCGCGCCGGCGAAGATCTGCCGGGTGACGAGGAACGCCTGCATGCCGTGGGCCAGCAGCTCCCAGGAAAGCGAGCGGGGCATCAGGTAGTTCTCATGACAGCCGTAGCTGTGGCCGCGGAAGTCGGTGTTGTTCTTGTAGAGCCGAACGGTCGTTCCGCGCTCTTCGGCCAAGGCCTTGGCGCAGGCTTCGAGGATGCGTTCGCCGGCGCGGTCCTGGGCGATCAGTTCATCGAGGGTGGAGCATTCCGGCGTGCAGTATTCGGGATGGGCGTGGTCGTTGTAGAAGCGGGCGCCGTTGCTGAGGACCACGTCGCTCTTGATCTCCACGAAGCTCAGTTCGCGCTGCGTGTCCTGCTCCACGTAGTTGGCTTCGTCCGTGTCCTGCCGCAGTTCCTCCACCTCGAAGCCGCGCATGTCGCGGTGCGGATTCTCGCAGCCGTAATCCCACCGCATGTAGACGCCCGCCCGCGACGCGCTGCGGACGAGGGCGATGGATTCAGCCACCACGTCGAGCTCCGGATCGTCGTCGCGGGTGATGCCGATCTCGGTCTCGATGCCGAAGAGAACGGGAGGGAGGTTCATAAGACCCAAACTTGCGACACGAATTGCACGCATTTCCAGGAAAGGAGAGGGAAGACACTGTTCCCTGAATTCGTGTTCATTCGTGCAATTCGTGTCTCAGATCACCCCGCTACTCGCTTCGCTCTTGCGCGGGCGGACGGGGCCGAGACGGATGACGTTGTCGGGATCGAAGTCGGTCAGCTTGAGCCAGTCCTCGGTGAGGTCGGTCGGCGGGAAGAGGTCGTTCTCCTCGTATTCCTTGACCAGGGCGAGGAGCAGGTCGTCGCGGTTGATGGTGGAGTCGGTGCCCGAATCGATGGCGCGCCCGATGGCGAAGCTCTTCGCGCGTTCTACGATGGCCGCGATGATCGCGCCGCTGGCCATGTCGCCGCGATAAAGGAAGTCCTTCCTGCCGCTGCGGTAGGCGACTTCGAGGAACTGGTTCTCCGGCGTCTTGGCGTAGTGCGCCTCGGTGACGGCCTTGGCCAGGGCTTCGGCGGGTTCGGCCAGCGGCAACGTTTCCTTCAGATAGATGCGATAGATCTGTTCCGCACCGGCTTTGTCGGGGCGACTGACCTTGATCTTCCGGTCGATGCGGCCGGGGCGAAGGATGGCGGGATCGATCAGATCGGCGCGGTTCGAGGCGAGGATGACGACCACGTTTTGCAGCGGCTCGATGCCGTCCATCTCCGTGCAGAACATCGGGACCAAGGTGCTGAGAATGCTGCTGTGGCGACCGGCGCGGCGGGTGCCGAGAATGGACTCGGCCTCGTCGATGAAGAGGAAGGCCCGCGCGCCGTCGGCGGCCCGTTCGCGGCATTGGGCGAAGAGATCGCGCACCTGCCGCTCGGATTCGCCGACCCACATGTTCAGGATCTCCGGACCCTTCACATGGAGGAAGAACTCGGGGTGATCGACGCCGGTCTGGGCCTGGAGCTGCTGGCGGAGATTGTAGGCGGTGGCCTTTCCGAGCAGCGTCTTGCCGCAGCCGGGCGGACCGTAGAGCAGGAATCCTTTCGGCACATGGTGCTGGAATTTGGCGAAGAGTTCCTTGTGCAGCATCGGCCGCTCGATGGTTTCGCGGATGGCCTTCACGGCGGCGGCCTGCCCGCCGACCTCCGCCCATGGCAGATCACTGACCTTCTCCAGGGAACGTTCGATGCGTTTGCCGACTCCGATGACTTCGAGCGCGACCTTCTGGCTGGGATCGAGGCGGATCTCCATGCCGGGCTTCAGCTTCTCCTTCATCAGCAGCGCCGACCGCTGCACGACCAGCGGCGCCATGCCCGATTCTTGGCCGATGCGGATACGGCCTTCGGACAGGAGCTCGTCGATCCGTGCGATGGGACCGTTGGTCTCGAAGCCAAGGCCCTGCACCACGGCGAAGGCTTCGTTGCAAAGCACGCGTTGACCGGGTTGGAGGCTGTTCAGGGCGATGTCCGGATCGACGCGGCAGACGTAGTCCGAACCGCCGACGTTCACATGGGCTTTGTCGGGTTCAACCGCCATCAGAAAGGTGCCGACGCGGAAGGCGGGCGAACGGAGCTTCTCCACGATGGTGTCGAGCTTTTCGATGGCTTGGCGCGCGTGTTCGTTGATCTCCTCCGTCTCCTGGATGCGGTCTCGGAGGTAGATCAGGTCCAGGATGGAGGTGTGTCGCGGCGGGAGCTTGCCGGCGATGAGGTCCACGAGCTGGAGCGTGGACAACTGGTCCAGTTCCTCGTGGGTGAGCAGGTCCTGCAACGGGGGAGGCGGGGGCGGGGCTGAAACGTCTTCCTTGGGGCTTGCGACCGGTTCCGGACGGATCGCCGACTTCTTCTTTTGCTCGGCCATGGACGGACAATAAATGGGCGCGGAACCTTTGCAAACGGAGCGGCTCGATTTCTTGCCCGCCGGAGATTTCCTCGAGGCGGCTTGCGGTCGTCGCTCGGCTGGGAAACCGTGGGGCCTCGACGCATGCGCACCCGGTTTCCACTCCTTGTCCTGTTCGCCTGCCTGCTGCCATGGCTGGCATCGGGGCAGCAGCGGGTCACGCCGTGGCGGGAGTTCCGTCCGGCGGACGGTTTGGGGGAGGCGTTCTGCACGCTGCTCACGGTGAATCCTCGCGGCGTGGTCCTGGTGCGGCACGGAAATGGCGGACTCAGCCGGATCGATGGCTACTCGGTCACGAATCTCCCTCCGCCTTCGGGCGACTTCCGGGTGCATGAGGATCGTTTCGGTCAGATGTGGGCGCTCCACGAGCGGGGGTTGCAGTCGTTTGTCCAAGGGCAATGGACGGTCTACCCGGTGGCGGAGATCCGCGCGGAGCTCCAGACGAACCTGCTGCGGCGGCTGCGCTTCTCCACGATCTTGCCCGTGATCCGGGACCGGGTCCTCGTGCTCCTCTCGGACAGGCTCATCCTCTACGAGGCGGACGCGCGCCGGATGACGGTGCTGCGCCGCAGCGAGGAGATGGCGATCGGCCGCTTCAACGAGATCATCGCCGCGCGGGATGGTGGCGTGATCATCGCCGGCAGCCGGGGCATCGCCCGGATCGCCGGACCGTTGGGCGATGTTCGACCGGCGAGCCTCTGGGAGGAATTCGTCCTGCCCGACTGGGGCAAAGGGCTGAATCTCCAGCGCCCGCAAGAGGGGGACGACGGCTCCGTCGTCGTCCTCGGTGAAGCGGAGGGCGACTCCAGCCGGAAGATTCTGATCCTGTCCGGGCAGGAATGGCGGTCGCTGCCCGATTCGCGCGAGGCAGTCCGGATGGCCTGGCCGGGGCCCGATGAAACGCTTTGGGTCTACAACGCCGCCGGCCTTTTCCGAATGCTGCTCCGCGATCCTTCGGTCCTCGTCCCGGTCGATTCGCCGGAAGCCCGGCTGATCGATGCTTCCAGTGGCGGAAACGGCGTCTTTTGGCTCGCCACGCCGGAAGGGGTCTTCCGCTATGCGCCGCCTTTGTGGCGTGTGCCGGTCCAGGTCGAGGCGCGACCGCTGGCGACGCATGCGGTGGCGAACGGGCGGGAAGGGGTTCTTTGGTTCGTCCAGTCGTCGGGTCTGCTTCGGCGGGACGGGAGCGGTTGGAAACCGTATCCCTTCACCAATGGCGCGAAGATCTTCAGTCCACGCGACGAGATGTGGCCGATGCCCGGGGGCGATGTGCTGTTGGACATGGACGGGGGCGTGGAGCGGCTCGACACGGCGCGGTCCACGCTGTCGCCGTTCAATGTGCCCGGTGGGCGGGGGCCGATCCATCTGCTGGGTCCCCGCGGAGAAGGAGAGACCTTCGTCCTGACCGGCTCGTGGTCGGCCGGGACGGCCCGGATCCTGGTGTTCAACGGGACTGGCTTCGCGACGCCGGAGTTCTCCGAAACACCGGCCTGGATCGGCGAGCCGCAGGTGGCATTTGCTTCACGGGCCGGCGAGGTCTGGGTCGGTGGAACCAACGGAGTCGCCGTGTGGATCGGCCAGAAATGGAGCGTGCCCGGGCCGGCCTACGCGCCCGAGAAAGGAGCGTGTTTCGGCGAGACGGCGGAAGGCCGCATCTGGTGCGGCGCGGGGGACAAGCTCTGGGAAACCGACGGGCGCGACTGGCGGGTGCTCCTGACCGGATTGGAGCGGGTGAACTGCATCCTGCGGGCGAGCGACGGGGCCATGTGGGTCGGCGCGAGCACGGGGCTGTTCCGCTTCCGCGATGGATATTGGATCCAGCACGGCGTCGACGAGGGCCTGCCGGGCGACACGGTCTATTCCCTGGCGGAGACGCCCGATGGCAAACTTTGGGCCGGCACCTTGCGCGGACTCGTTTGCTACTCGGCGGCGAACGACACGGATCCGCCCGAGACCGCCATCGTCTCCCCGAAGACCGAGCGGTCGTCGATCGGCAATTCGACCATGGAGGCGAAGATCCAGGGCCTCGACCGCTGGCGCTACACGCCCGCTTCCCGGCTCCTTTTCTCGCACCGGCTGAACGATGGACCCTGGTCGGATTTCACCCCCGAGGCCGTGGTGTCGCTCTTCAATCTGCCCTCCGGCGAACACCAGTTCGAGGTCCGGTGCATGGATCGGAACGGCAACATCGATCCCCGCCCCGCCCGCTACGGCTTCATCGTCGTCATGCCGTGGTTCGAGGATCCGCGTCTGATGGCGATCGGCGCGCTGGGCGTGGTCGGGGTGGGGTTCTTCGCGGTGCTGGCGTGGAACCGTCATCGCCGTCTGGTCCACAGCTACGCCGAGGTGGAGGAACTGGTGAACGTGCGGACCGAGCAGCTGGCCCGGGCGAACGACCAATTGCTCCACAGCCAGAAGATGAACGCCCTCGGCACCCTCGCGGCGGGCGTGGCCCACGACTTCAACAACATCCTCTCCATCATCAAGGGCTCCGCGCAGATCATCCAAAAGAACCCTTCGGACACGATCAAGATCCGCACCCGCGCGGATCGGCTGGTCCAAGTGGCCGACCAAGGGGCCGACATCGTCCGGGCGTTGCTGGGTTTCAGCACGACGGCGGAGCGGGACCTCGTGCGCTGCAGCTTGAACGACGTCGTCCAGGACACGCTGAAGCTCTTCGGCGAAGGCTTTCTCAAGCAGATCGAGGTCGAGTTCGAGCCCGCTCCCGGGTTGCCGGAGATCGTCTGCGCCAAGTCGCAGCTCCAGCAGATGCTCTTGAACATCGTTCTCAACGCGGCCGACGCGATGAACGGATCCGGCCAGCTGGTCATCCGGGTGGGATTGTCCCACAAGCCGCCCGCGCACTCGGTCCTGGCGCCCGCGCCCGCCGCCACCTATCTGACGGTCGCCGTGCGGGACTTCGGCTGCGGTATTCCCGCCGAGGTGTTGCCGCGGGTCTTCGAGCCGTTCTTCACCACGAAATCCCTGTCCCAGAAGCGGGGCACCGGGCTTGGGCTGTCGATGGTCTACCGCACGGCCGTCGAGAATGGATTCGGACTGGCGGTGGAAACGGCCTTGAACGAAGGCACGACCTTCACCATCGCCGTGCCGGAACCGGCGACCCCCGAGCCGGAACCTCCCGCCCCGTCTCTTCCGTAAAACGGGAACGCCCGCGGCGAACCGCGGGCGTCTGTTTTTCCGGGCGACCGCCTCGACCGGATCAGGACACCTCGATCCGTCGCGGCTCCGGCCGGCGGACCTTGGCGAGTGTGACGGTCACGACGCCCTGCTCGACCTTTGCCGTGATGCGCTCCCGGTCGATCTCCGGAGAGATCTGGAAGACGCGCCGAAAGCTGGCGACGGGCATTTCGTGGGGCGGACACGGCGTGGCCTCGGGGGCCTGCGCCTTCCGTCCGGTGATGGTCAGCCGATCCTCGTCGATGGTGACTTCGAGGCGTTGCCGGTCCACTCCCGGCATTTCCGCGTGGATCACGTAGGCCAGCGATGAATCGTAGATGTCCACGTCCGGGCGGACGAAGAACTCCGGATCGTTGCCGGTGGGAGCCGCGACGGCTGCGGGATTCTGGGTCGATGTGTTCATGGTGTGTTCCTTTCTCATGGAGAGGTTCCGGTCACTTGGTTCCGATCGGGATCTGCCTCGGTTTGGCCTCTTCGGCTTTTGGCAGGGTGACGGTCAGGATGCCTTCCTCGTAGCCGGCGCGGACCTTTTCGCCCGCGACGGGTTTGGGCAGGACGACGGAACGTTCAAAGCGTCCGGTGAACCGCTCCGACCGGATCAATGTGGCGTCGGCGTCGGAGGTTGGGGATCGCCGCTCGCCCGTCAGCGTGAGCACGCCGTCATGGAGCGAGATCTGGATGTCTTCCTTCTTCAATCCCGGTAGTTCGGCCTTGAGGACGAATTGATCGGCATTCTCCGTGAGATCCACGGCCGGCGCCCATTGATCGGAGGGCAGCTTGGCGCCGCGCAATCCCGGGGCTTCGAAGAAGCGGGCGACCTCCTGCTGGAGGCGATTGAGTTCTGAGAGAGGCCATGTGGCCGAGTGTGGTCTGTTCCAACGTAGCAGTGTCATAAAGAGGTTCCCTTTCTGACAATCTGATAAGCCGATGCGATGCCACGCCTGGGCGCGCCGTTGGAAGAATCTGGAAACTGGGAACTTGGGACATCCGGCCTGGATTCACGGGGTCTCGGAATTGTGCCGCTCTGTCCCAGCCGGTGGAACTCTCCGACTCAACACTGTGACGTGGGCGACCCGGGACCCGATCCCGGCCGCCGCTACTCGGCCACTCGAAGGTCCACCGACACGTTGATCGCGTGGCGTCCGCCGCCGATGACGATGCCCGCCACGGGAGCCACGTCCGAATAGTCGCGGCCCACCGCCACGGAAATGTGTTCCACGTCCGGGATCAGATTGTTCGTCGGATCAAAATCCACCCATCCGACTGCCGGGCAGAACACGGCCACCCAGGCGTGGGACATGTCCGCTCCGACCAGCCTGGGAGAGCCCGCTTTGGGTCGGGTCCGCAGATAGCCGCTGACATAGCGGGCTGGCAGGGCCAGCGAGCGCAGGCACGCAATCATCAGATGGGCGAAGTCCTGGCAGACCCCGCGCCGGAGCCGCATCACATCCTCCACCGGAGTGGTCACGGTGGTGGCGCGCGGGTCGAACTTGAAATCACGGTGAATCCGGCCGTTGAGATCGGCCACCGCTTTGAGCAACGGTCGACCCGCAGGGAAACTCGCCGCCGCATATCCGGCGAACTCCCGGCCTCGCCGCACCATGGGCGAACCGAAAGTGAACTGGTGCGGCTCGAGCAGATCGGGCGGAGGGCTTTCCTCGAAGAGTCCCGCCACCTCGTCCCACAAAGGGCCGCGCTCCAGATCCGGCCGCGCCGTCGGGTTGGTCGAGACGCGGCTGCGGGCGGTGATCTCCAGCCGGCGATGGGGCTGTTGCACCGTGAAGAAGTTCACGGCGTTCCCGAAATAGTCGTCCCGCGCCGAACTCACGGCCGGCTCGGGCACGATGCGGAGATCGAACGAGGCGCAGCCTTGCGCGCCCTGCACCTGCGGGTGCAGGCGCGCCGCATGGTGCGAGACCGAGACCGGCTGCGTGTAGACGTAGACGGTGCGATGGACGAGGTCGTAGATCATGGGGAAATCAACCTTCGGCCGGTTCGGCAGGGTCGTCCGGCCGGCTCATGGTCGCATGGGCGAAGTAGGCCTGGGCCAGTTCCTCGGACAGCGCCGGCAGGTTGACGAGCGTCAACCGCAGCACCTCCGCCAGGCGGGTCTCCAGCGGGGCGACACCCGGGACGGAGAGTTCCCGGGGATCGACCCTGCGGAGGGACGACAAGCATTCGAGGAGGAGGCTTTGCCGGGGTGAAACCGGGGCTCCGTTGCGCTCGCCCGGGAGCCGGTCGAGGTGCTCCTGGAGCGTGCGCAGCTGGTAGAGGAGCGAACGCGGGTTCAGCTCGTCGAGCAGGAGCAGGTCGAACACGGCCGCGATTTGCGGGACCAGGTTGTAGCGGGATCGATAGGTCAGCGAGCTGTCGCCGATTTCCAGCAAGGCGTCGAGCAGGCTGGTGTCGTCCGGGTCCGGAGCGGCGAGCGCGCCCAGCAGGGTTTCGCAGAGGTAGACCGCACGCTCGATCCTCAGGCCCATGTCGAGGAACCTCCAACCCTGCGCGCGGGTCATGTTGTCCATCGCGAGCCCGCGGAATCCGGCGAGACCGAGGATGACCTTGTTCAACAGCTCCAGGACCTCCGTGAGTTCCACCCGGCCTTGGCCGGTGCAGGTCGTGAAGGGCTCGTCCAGATTTCCCAGCACGCGCCAGACATCGAGCGACATCCGGTCCCGGAGCAGGGTGGCGATCCTTTCAATGTGGGAGACACAGACGCCCAGGCTGCCGGGGTTGTTCCGGTGCAGAATGGCGCGCAACAGCTCGCGCTCGGCCCGCAGATACCAGTCCGCTTCCGTCGCTTTTCGGTCGGGCGCTTTCATCTGGCCCAGCCGGATCAAGGGAGCCAACAGGGGCCCGACCAGCCGGGACGCCTCGGCGCTGGACTCCACCGTGAGGCGGAACACGGCCGCCCGCGCGATCCGCGCCGTGGACTCGGCCCGTTCCACGTAGCGCCCCATCCAGAACAGGCTGCTCGCGATGCGGCTCGGGAGGTTGTGGCCGATCCGCTGCAGCTCGCCCCGGCCGCCGGCGCCTTGCAGGAGGGTGATCGATTCGACCGGCCCGTCGGTCAACACCCACGTGTCCTTGCTCACCCCGCCCCGCTGCATGGAAATCTTCGGAGATGTCGCGTCCGATGCGACCCGCGTCAGCCCTCCCGGCATCAACCGGTAGGAACCCTTGGACGCGACCAGAAAGGCCCGGGTCACCACCGGCATCGGCACCAGCTGGCGCCCGTTCCACGACGGCGCGGTCGACAGGGTCACGGCTTCCTGCGCGACGAAGAGATGCGGCTGGAAGCGGACGCGGGCGATCAGTTCGGAACGCTGCGGGTCCGACAACCCTTCGCCGAGCGTCGGCTCGAATCCGGGCATCGGCGCGATCGGCTTGACGATCAGATTGTCCAGATCGGCCTCCACGTGGTCCCGCGCAGCCCGCTGCCCGCACCACCAGGTCGCGACCGATGGCAACCGCAGCTCTTCCCCGAGCAGTTCCCGGCACAAGCTCGGCAAGAAGGACATCAGCGCCGGAGTCTGGACCAGCCCGCTGCCCAGCGCGTTGGCCACCACCACGTTTCCCGCCCGCAGCGCCTGGACCAGCCCCGGAACTCCCAGCATGGACTCGTTCCGCAGCTCCAACGGATCGCAGAAGTCGTCGTCGACCCGGCGGAGGATCACGTCCACCGGCTCCAGACCGCTCAAGGTCTTCAAGTAGACCCGGTCGTCTCGCACCGTGAGGTCTTCGCCCTCCACCAGCGTGTAGCCGAGATAGCGCGCCAGGTAGGCGTGCTCGAAATACGTCTCGTTGAACGGCCCGGGCGACAGGATCACCACCCGGGGTTGGTCGTTGCGACGGGAACCAAGATCGGCGAAGCCCAGCTGCAGGCTCCGGTAGAAGCCCGCCAGCCGCTGGACGTGGCCCTCGCGGAACGTCTCGGGCAGGATCCGCGACACGACCAGCCGGTTCTCCAGCGCGTAGCCGGCGCCGGACGGGTTCTGCGTCCGGTCCGAGAGCGCCCACCACCGGCCATCCGGCGACTTCGCCAGATCCACACCGTAGAGGTGCAGGAAGACATCCCCGGCCGGCTTGATTCCATGGCACGGACGGAGAAACCCCCTCTGTCCGAAGACCACCGCCGACGGCAGTTTCCCGGAGCGGATCAGCCGCTGCGGGCCGTAGCAGTCCGCGAGCACGAGATTCAGCAGTTGGGCCCGCTGGACCAGCCCGCGCTCCAGCGACTGCCAATCGGCCGCCGCGATGACGTAGGGAATCGGATCCAGCTGCCACGGACGCTCGGTGCCGAGTGGATCCCCGTAGACGTGGTAGGTGGCGCCGCTTTCCCGCAGAAGGCGTTTGCCCGCTTCCCAGCGCCGGTCGAACTCCTCCGTGCCGAGCTTCCTCAGGTCGTCGATGACCCGTTGGTAGTGCGGCCGCATCCGCCCTTCCCCATCCATGAGTTCGTCATGGACATTGGATGAAGGCCGGTAGCCGCGCAGAAACGCCGGATGTTCCGGCTCCGGACGGCCCGTGCTGGGAGCGCTGGTTGGCATGGCAGGGTTGGGGGACGGATGCAACGGGGCCGGATCGCTCGCGGTCTCGACATTTCGAGAGCTCGTCTTGAACGCTCGGGCCGGACGCTAGGACAGGCGCGCCGCACAATCCAGCCCGACTCATCCATCGGCGGCTGCGGGTGGCGACGCGAGCCGATCCTTCTCCGCGCCGGTTCGACCCGGAAACAAGCGGGGGCACCAGATCAGTCTGGTGCCCCCAATGGAGAATTCCCGTCGGCGGCCGCCGGACTACTTCAAGGCCTTCTTCAGGAACTTGAGGCCTTTGACCGCGATCTCGTTCTTGGTCGGCTCCATCTTCCGCCAGATGGCGGCGGCGCGGGCGATGACCTTCACATCCGTGGTGAAGCTCTCGATGACCACGTCGCCGTCGTATTTGATCGCCTTGAGGGCCTTGGCGATCGATTTCCAGTCGATGTGGTCGTTGCCCGGCGTTCCGCGGTCGCAGCCGCAGGCATGGAAGTGGCCGAGGTATTTGCCGGCCTTGAGGATCGCCTCGGCGGAGTCCTTCTCCTCGATGTTCATGTGGAACGTGTCGAGGTGGAGACGGACCGCCGGGTTGTTCACGGCCTTCAACAGCTTGAGCGATTGGTCGACGGTGTTGAGGAAGTCGGTCTCGAAGCGGTTGAGCGGCTCGACGGTGATCTGGACGCCGCGTTTCTGGGCGTATTTGCCGAGCACCTTCAGGTTTTTCACCACGAGGGCGAAGTGCTCCTTCTTCGTGGCCTCGTCATGCGATCCGATCAAGCCGACGACGCTGTAGACGGGGCCCATCAGCGTGGGGCAGCCGAGCACGACCATCTGGTCGATCAACGCCGTGCAGTAGGTCATCGCGGTTTTCTGTTCCTCGGCGGTGCCGCGGAAGTCGCGGCCCGGCCCCATCGCGGCGCAGACGGAACCGCAGACGAGGCCCGCCTTGTCCAGTTCGGCCTTCACGTGGGCCGGATCGATGTGGGCGGGATCCTCGATCGCCAGTTCCACGGAGTCGAAGCCCCACTTCTTGAACTGCTTGAAAAGCTTGGTGCTCGCGTTGGTGAACGGGGAGGTGAAGAGGAAGGAATTGATGCCGAATCTCATAGTGGTAAGGGCGGAAAGTTCGGCTGGACCGTAGAGGATGCCCTCTCAGCGGGTCAATCGCCGAGCTCTGACGAAGACGGAAGGAGATGGCGACGAACGGAGCGTTCCGGAGTTGCCCGGGTCGCCTCAGCCGGACCGAGGCAGTGGGGATGGGGGAGCGCGCCCGCCCCGGGCGCAGTGGACCGCGTCCTCACGGTCCATCGGAGGCGCAGGAAACGATTCACCGCCTCGTGGGTCCGGACGCGTCCATCTCCGGCGCGGGGCGCGTCGGACGACAGCCGGGGCGGCTGCGATCCCCATTCAGTTTCACTGCCTCGTTCCGACTCATCGGGAAGGGTCCACCCCAGGTCGGCTCGGCAGAGCCTTTGGCCTACCTCCCGCATCGTGACTTCGCGGCCCAATCCAGGCCGATAGTCCATGGAACTCCGTTCCGTTGCCGCATGGACTATGAGTCATGCCGAAACGTGACCCCGTTCTCGCCGCCTTTGGCCGGAACGTCCGCCATTTCCGGGAGGCCAAGCCTCTCACCCTGGAGAAGCTGGCCGAACGATCCGGCCTCGATCCCACCTACATCTCCGGCATTGAGCGCGGCCTGCGCAATCCCGGCATCCGCAACGTCGCCCGTCTCGCCAAGGCCCTCGGCCTCACCACCGCCCGCCTCTGCGAAGGAGTCGACGCGTGAGCGGTTCCAAGAAAAAGACTGGTAGCCGCCGACGGAGGGGCTCGGAATCAACCTTGGAAAAGGGCGTCCGCCGCGTCACCTCGGCGGACGCGATCCGCGAAGACTCCCCGGCCTATCGCACCGCCGGGTCTCCCACTCCGCTCGGGGCAGAACGCCGGCGCGAGGGGGATCCCCTGCGCTTCATCGATCTCTTCTGCGGCATCGGCGGCTTCCGCTTCGCCTTCGAGCGCGCCGGCTGGCGCTGCGTCTTCTCCAGCGACTGGGACAAGTATTCCCGCCAGACCTATGCCGCCAACTTCGGCTAAGAACCCCACGGCGACATCCACAGCGTGGCCGTGGCCGACATCCCGCCGCACGACATCCTCTGCGGCGGCTTCCCCTGCCAACCCTTCAGCCTCGCCGGCGTGTCGAAGAAGAACAGCCTCGGACGCAAACACGGTTTCCAGGACGAAAAACAGGGCAACCTCTTCTTCTCCATCGCGGAGATCCTCGACCACCACAAGCCCGCCGCCTTCGTGCTGGAAAACGTGAAGAACCTCCGCAGCCACGACGGTGGGCGGACCAATCAATGAATCCCAACGGGATTCCATCCCTTAGCAGCCCGTCAAAAAAGGCCATCCACCCGCCGCGTGAGGGCACGCGGCCTACAGAAAGATTGGGAAATCCGTAGATTTTTGGAGGCTCGGTCCCCCGACCGGGCGTTTTTTGACGGGCTGTTAGCCCAGAGTTGCGCGGCTCGCGCTACGCTGGGTAGGCGGCGGGAATAGTCGCCTACCCCAACTGGCTTGTGGCTATCGCTTCCGAAACTTCTTCGCCTTGTGTTCGGCCAGAAACTCCGGATCCGGCAAGGCTGCGTCATCGGGCAGGCACAAGGCCGTTCCCTCGAAAGCCCCGAAGTTCTCTGCGACAGAACGCTGAGGAAGTGCGGCTTTCAATCGGGGCGAAATCTCCATCCGCAAGTCCTCGCCGAAGGCGATCAATCCTTGATCGAACGCTGCATCGTGAAGACGAGAAAGACACAGCCCGTTCCGCACGTTCAACCGGTGGTGCACGTGTGTTCCCCAAGGCAGAATGTGTGAGGCGATCAAGAGCTCTCGGACCGCCAGTTGGGTTACGCCGCAGCGGCCGCCGAAGTTGTTCAGAACGGCATCCCGAAAATAGTCCTGTCCTCTGCGTTGCTTGACCGTTGCCATCGTCTCCGTCGGTCCAGTCGGTTCTCGTTTGCGGAGCCTGATTCCTTCCTTTGGGAGCACTTCGAGAGCGTCGCCTTCGTTGGCCTTGAATAAGGCGCGCAAGGCCTCTTCGCTGGCCGGAACCGTCTCGTTGAGATCCATGTGAAACTCGTTCCAGACGGTTCGATCCAGTTCGCTGGCCCCTTCAAGCCCCCTGATTCCGCGAAGCTTCAAAACCGGATCAAGCGATGCCAGATTGCACAGCTTCATGGCCATGCTGTTGGGTCCGCGTCCCAGTCTCGCCGACAAGGCCACAACTGCAGGGTGCCTTGCGTGAAGCTGCCCAAAGGTCAGTTTGTGGTAGAGATTCAACGCCACCAGCAACTCCTCCCGCGTCCAACGTTTTCCGGCTGCCATCCTCCAAGGGTGGCAGGACCGCCAATCCGGGCGAAAGCCGGAAGTTCCGCGGAACGTCTGGAACACCGGGCTTGCCGTAGATCCCAATCCTGGCCAAGTAGTTTCGCCAGATCATGGCCACTAACTACCGCTTCGAACTGGACGAACACGATCTTGGCCAGTTGCTCGACGGATTGGAGCAGCGCGCCGAGCCATGGGAACGCACCGTCGCCTACCTGCGAACTGAAACGATGCCGGACGACGAGTTCTTCCTCATCGAGGAATGCCGCCGCCATCGCCGCCCACTTTCGCCGGATCCTCCACACGTTTCGCACTCAGATGGAGGCCCAGCGATGAGCGGCGATCCCAACCAGGAGCTGAAGACCGGCTTCTGCACCTTCTTCAACACCTTCTTCCAAGGCCCGACACCCAGCGTCAGCGATGAAGACGGCTACGTCGTCTTCGCCACCGAACGGGAGGCGCAGTTGGAGATCGCGGATTTCATGATGACGCGGCTCCAGGAATTCATCGACGGCGAGCGCGACTTCGACGACGCCACCGCGACCGAGGAATACGTCGTCCCGGTGACCGTCCATCCGGACGGCACCCTCACCACCGCGGACGGAGCCGTGTTCCATTCGCGGGCCGATGGGTAGGGCGACGGCTCCTGCCAAGCCGCCTTTGGACGGACTTCTTACTCCGAGGCGACTCTGGCAACTCCGGAACGCCCCGCTGTCGCCAGAGCAACTGTCCATTCGGCAGCGTATCAACCGGCGGCTTGGCGGGACCCAGCGCCCTGCCCATCGCGCCCGCCTCAGAACTCAACGTCGCGGCACTTTTGTTCCACTTGGAACGCGAGTCGTTGGATCTGTCCGGCCGACAGGATGGGTGGGAATTTGCGGATCACCTTGGCCAGTCCTTTGGCGCTGACGGCCCGGACGTCGCTCCGGCCTTTCGTCGTCACATACCAGCCGGGCAGAACGAGCACGGGACCCACCTCGACCGGTTCGGCGGTCGATCCACGCAGGAACCTGCCCAACGAGGCGGCACAATAGCGGGCCTGCGACGCGGCCTTGCAGTCATTGCCCCACGGAAACCGGAGGGTGTCCTCCTCGAACAGGACTTCGTGCTCGGGCTGTTTGGATTCCGCCCGGCGTTTGCTCCGCGTCTTGGTCTCGAAGACGAACACTCCTCCGGATCCGATGGCGATGTGGTCGATGTTCCATTTCGGTCCGCCCGGGAAGTCGTGAAAAATGCGGTAGCCGTCTTCGCGCAGCGGTTCGAGTTCTTCGCCCACCATCTGTTCGCCCAGTCGGCCGAGGCGGACCCGGCGCAGCCTGGTGGCGATGCGGAGGCCCTGGACCACGCAGAAGGCGGCGACAGCTCCCGTCATCAGGACGAGAACCGCGATGACCAGCGGACTCGGAGCCGGGGCGTATTCCAGCAGCGCCCCGCAAAAGACACAGGCGACCAGGCTGAGGGCGAGATATTCCTGCAACTGCGCGGACAGTGTCTCTTGCCGCACGGCGAGCGAGTGGCCGGCGGGACGGAGGAGCTTCGAGGCCACGGGAGGACGTTCGTTGCGGGAACGCCGCTTCCGTATCATCCAGGCCGCGACCGTTCCAAACACGAGGATCGGCACCGATTCGGCAAGCAGGAGATTGATCATGATTTCTTGGAACAGTTCGTCCGTCGGATTCCCTGGCCGTGACTGGAGACTTCGCTCAGGTAGACTATCGGCGATCTCCCGCCTGCATTGAGCCGCCGGTCTCGGTTTTCTGAAAATCTGAGGCTGGACGACGGCTCGCACCCGCCTGCGGAACCGGCGGAATCCTGTTTCCGTTCCGCGAACGGCGCGGGCAGGCTCCCGGGCCATGAGCAGCCTGCAGCTCGCCGTCCAGTTCTTCCTCCAGATCGCCGTGATCCTCACGGTCTGCCAGGCCGTCGGCTTGGTGGCGCGGCGTTTCGGCCAGCCGCAAGTGGTGGCGGAGATGATCGGCGGCGTGTTTCTGGGGCCGTCGTTGCTCGGCCTCTTCTGGCCGGATCTCTCGGCGAGGATCTTCCCGGCGGAATCGATGAAGGTGCTCTTCCCCGTGTCACAGCTCGGGCTGGCGGCCTACATGTTCGTGGTCGGGCTGGAGTTCCGCGTGGACATCGTGCGGAAGCGGTTGCGCAGCGCGGTGGCGGTGTCCCTGGCGGGCATGGTCGCGCCGTTCGTTTTGGGGGCGGCGCTGGGCTGGTTCTTCTACCGGCACACCTCGCTCTTTCCCGGGAAGCCGTCGCTGCTGGAGGCATCGGTCTTTCTCGGGGCGTCGATGTGCGTGACGGCCTTTCCGATGCTGGCGCGGATCATCCATTTCAAGGGGCTGACGGGAACGACGATGGGCACGGTGGCGCTGGGGGCCGGAGCGATCGACGACGCCGCGGCCTGGGGACTGTTGGCGGTGGTGCTGGCCAGCTTCGACGGGGATGCGAGCCACGCGATCACGAACATCGCCGGCGGCGCGGCCTATGTGGCGACCACGCTCTTCGTCGTCCGGCCGATCCTGGCGCGCTGGGCGCGCGGCATGGATCGGCGAGGGTCGTTGTCCGACAGCGAATTCGTGGTCTGCCTGATCCTGCTCGTGCTCGGAGCCTGGTTCACCGACGCCATCGGCCTGCACGCGGTCTTCGGCGCGTTCGTCATGGGCATCGCCATGCCGCGCGGGGTGGTGGCGGAGGCGTTGATCGCGCGGATCCAGCCCTTGACCGTGGCGCTGCTGTTGCCGCTGTTCTTCACCTACTCGGGGCTCAACACGCAGATCGGCCTGCTCGACTCCGGGTCTCTCTGGGGCATGGCGGGTCTGGTCTTTCTGGCGGCGGTCGGGGGCAAGGGCGTGGCCTGCTGGCTGGCGGCCCGGGCGACGGGCATTTCGAACCGGGACGCGCTCGGCATCGGCACCCTGATGAACGCCCGGGGCTTGATGGAGCTCATCATCATCAATATCGGCCTGCAGCGCGGGATCATCTCGCCGGCGCTCTTCGCCACCCTTGTCATCATGGCGGTGGTGACGACCCTGATGGCGTCGCCGATCTTCGAGTGGCTGGTGGGGCGGCGGCGGACGGCGGAGGGATGACGGGTTTCGACCGGCGCGCTCCCGGTCCGGGCCCGCAGTTTTTTGCCGCTGGCGGCGCGGCGGCCCCCGGCTATCTTCGCGCTCAAATGAAAACCCGCGTTGATTCGATCGAATCAGCCCTCACCGACATCCGCCGCGGCAAGATGGTCATCGTCGTCGACGACGAGGACCGTGAGAACGAAGGCGACCTGATCATGGCCGCCGAGAAGGCCACGCCGCAGGCGATCAACTTCATGGCCCGCTTCGGCCGCGGATTGATCTGCGTCCCGACCACCGCCGAGCGCCTCGCAGAACTGGGCATCGAGCGCATGGTCGCGAACAACCGCGAGACCTTCAAAACGGACTTCCAGGTCAGCGTCGACGCGGCCAAGGGCATTGCCTCCGGCATTTCCGCCGCCGACCGCGCCCGCACCGTGGAGCTGATGGTGGATCCGGCGACCAAGCCGCTGGACCTCGTCCAACCCGGCCACATCTTCCCGCTGCGGGCCAAGGAGGGCGGGGTGCTGCAGCGCGCCGGCCATACCGAGGCGGCCGTGGATCTCGCCCGGCTCGCGGGCTTCAAGCCGGTCGGCGTCATCTGCGAGGTGATGAGCGACGACGGCACGATGGCGCGGCTGCCCGAGCTGGGGAAGTTCGCCAAGAAGCACAAGCTGAAGGTCTGCACCATCCAGGATCTCATCAGCTACCGGCGCCGCAGCGAAAAGCTGATCGAACGGATCGAGACCATCAAGATGCCGACCGACTACGGCGACTTCAACCTGCACCTCTACCAGTCCACGACCGACGGCCAACACCACCTCGCGCTGGTGAAAGGGGACGTGTCCGGTAAACGCGACGTCCTCGTCCGCGTCCACAGCGAATGCCTCACTGGCGACGTCTTCGCGTCCCGCCGTTGCGATTGCGGCCCGCAGCTGCACCAGGCGATGCAGCAGATTTCCGATGCCGGTAGCGGGGTCATCCTCTACATGCGCCAGGAAGGGCGCGGCATCGGACTGCCCGCGAAGATCCGCGCCTACAAGCTCCAGGAAAAGGGCTTCGACACGGTGCAGGCCAACTTGAAGCTCGGCTTCCCCTCCGACCTCCGCGAATACGGGCTCGGCGCCCAGATCCTCTGCGACCTCGGGCTGAAAACCATCCAGCTCCTGACCAACAACCCGAAGAAGGTCGTGGGTCTCGAAGGCTACGGCTTGGAGATCACCAAGCAGGTGCCCATCCGGGTGAAGTCGAATCCGCACAACGCGAAATACCTCAAGACGAAGAAGGACAAGATGGGGCACTTGATCTGAGGACGCACCGTGACGGAGGACGAACCCATCCCTGACCCCTCCGAGGAGGTAAAAGGATCGAAAGAAGGAGAACGCCTGATGATGCGGAAAGCGGCGTTTGGCCTGAAGACGTCCTCGCGCAGCGCAGAAACCGCCGCGACGGCGAGGGATCATTTCCCCTCCTGGGAGGGGTCAGGGGTGGGTCGGCCCCTGGGTGCGAGCACAGCGGCTCCTGCCCGGCGCCGTCCTATCCTCCACTACAACCCCAAGCTGACGTCCTTCGCCAAGAAACTCCGTCGCAAGATGACCTTCGCCGAGGTGCTTCTCTGGAAACGCCTGAATCGACACCAAGTGTTGGGACAGGACTTCGACCGCCAACGGCCGGTCGGCGAATGGATCGTGGATTTCTACTGCAAGGCACTGAGGCTGGCCGTGGAGGTGGACGGCAGCGTCCATGATCATCTGCGTGAGAAGGACCAGGCGAGGCAACGTTCCATCGAAGCTCTGGGCGTGAAGGTGATTCGCTTTTGGAATTCAGAGGTGAAAAACGACACCGGCGGAGTGGTGAAACGGTTGGAAGCCGTCATCCGCGAAAGAGCACGCGAGCTGGGTGTGGAACTTGTTTCCCGTTCGGAGCGACCCACCGCTGACCCCTCCCAGGAGGGGAAAAGACGAAGGACGCGCGCCAGCGGACGTGCGCAACCTGCGCCGCCTGAATCCTTGGTTCCGCCTGCCGCTTGGCCGATCGTCCCTTCGCGAACAAATCCGCCCGTAAACCTTCTACCCTCTTTGATCTGTTCCCCTCCTCGGAGGGGTCAGGGGTGGGTTGGCCGCTAAGTCTCAAAACCTTCCTTTCCCATGCTCAAAAAAGCCAAGACCAAGAAACCCGCCGCGAAGACCGGCGGCCACTACGCCATCATCGCCTCCAGCTACAACGCGAAGTACGTCGACTCCATGTTGGCGGCCGCCGAGAAGACGCTGGAAGCCGGCGGGGCCCGTTCCGTCCAGATCGTCCGCGTGCCCGGCGCCTATGAGATCCCGCTCATCGCCTCCAAGCTGGCCCACTGCGAGGCGCACCGGCCCGACGCGATCATCTGCCTCGGCGTGATCATCCAGGGCGCCACCGCCCACGCGGACCACATCGGCGAAGCGATCACCATGGCGTTGACCCAGCTCCAACTGGAGTTCCACGTCCCGATCATCCACGAGGTGCTGTTGGTGGACCGGGAAGCCGACGCCAAGAAGCGCTGCCTCGATCCCAAGTTCAACAAGGGCATCGAAGCCGCCCATTGCGCGATGGAGATGGTCGAGGTGCTGCACCAGCTGAACTGCTGACCGGGTGACAAGCCCGAAACCCGAAGGCCAAAGGCCGAAATAAAGTAGAAACCCAAAGCCCGATCGACGCCGCATTTCGAGCTTTGGGTTTGTTTTGGGTTTTGGCCTTCGGCCTTCGTCATTCCCCTCCCGTTGACACATGGGGAAGTGCTTTCCACATTCGGCTAATGTCTTTGACCCCTTCCACCATGCTCGCGCTGGGCACCGTCGCCCCGGCCTTCTCGTTGCCCGACTCCGTTTCCGGCAAGACGGTGAGCAAGTCCGACTTCGCCGGTGCGCCCGCCCTCTTGGTCATGTTCCTCTGCAACCATTGCCCCTACGTGAGGCACATCCGGGCCGAGGTCGCCCGGGTCGCCCGCGACTACCAGCTGCGCGGCGTGGCCATCGTGGGCATCAGCAGCAACGACGCGGAGAAATACCCGGCCGACGCTCCCGACAAGATGGCGGTCGAAGCCAAGGAAGCGGGCTACCTCTTCCCGTATCTGTTCGACGCGTCGCAGTCGGTGGCCAAGGCCTATCAGGCTGCCTGCACGCCCGATTTTTTCCTCTTCGGCAAGGATGGGAAATTGGTCTATCGCGGGCAATTCGACGGCTCGCGGCCCAACAGCGGGGTCCCGGTGACGGGCGCCGATCTGCGGGCGGCATTGGACGCGGTGCTGGCCGGCAATCCGCAGGCCGAACGCCAGATCCCGAGCATGGGCTGCAACATCAAGTGGAAACCCGGCAACGCGCCGGCCTAGTTTCGAGCCGGGAAGCAACTCCGCCCGACGGCGCGGCTTGAGAACCGCGCCAGGGCGTTCTTCAAACGGTTCCTCCAGCCTTCCTTTCTACGGCAGTTCCCGGTCAGCCTCCCGGCCGCAACCTTGTCCGCCCATGCCATCCGCCCGCACCAAATCGTCCGTCCCCGCCCAGATCGAAGCCCACTACCGTCGGCTGCTGGATTGCCGCCAGTGCCCGAAGATGGCGTCGCCGCCCGTCTCCGGTCGCCCGGTCGTGAGCGAAGTTCTGCTGGTGGGACAGGCGCCCGGCGACAAGGAGCCGAAGCTGGGCCGGCCCTTCGCCTGGACCGCCGGCAAGACGATGTTCCGCTGGTTCAACGAGGGCTGCGCGCTGGACGAGGAACAGGTCCGCAGCCGCGTCTACATGGCGGCCGTCTGCCGCTGTTTCCCGGGCAAGAAGACCACCGGCGGCGACCGCGTGCCCGCGCCCGACGAGATCGCGCGCTGCGCCGGCTGGATGGACGCCGAGATCCAGCTGCTGCGGCCCAGGCTGGTCCTCCCCGTCGGCAAGCTGGCGATGGCGCAGTTCGGCTTCGAGGGGAAGCTCGACCAATTGATCGGCCAGAGCTTTCGCCGGGAACGGGCGGGCGTGGCCTTCGACGTCATTCCCCTGCCGCACCCCTCGGGCGCGTCACCGTGGCATCGAATGGAACCGGGGAAGACGCTGGTGAAACAGGCGCTGGGTTTGATCGCGGAGCATCCGGCATGGCCGAGGTAGGCCGGCAGTTCCTCAAGGTATTCTTGGACGTTGGCAGCGGTGTTTTTACGGGAACCGGCGCAAAAGGGCGCGGATTTGTCGGACATAAGGCGGTGACCCACCAACGTGACCGACCCGCTCAATCCTGCCGTCCTGAAGGTCGGATTTCCAAGCGGTGGGCGCTGAGGAAAACGCCGCTAAGCCGGAACGAGGCACTGGAAATGAATGGGGATCGCAGCCGCGCCGGACATGGACGCGTCCGGACCCACCAGGCGTTGAATCGTTTCCTTCGCCTCCTCTGGACCGCGAGGGCGCGGTCCACTGCGCCCGGGGCGGGCGCACTTCCCCATCCCCATTGCATCGTTCCAGCTAACTTTTCTGCCCCATCCACAGAATCACCAGCGGCGCCGCCAGGCCCAGCACCAGACAGAGGACCACCGGCCACGGTTTCCGGCTGTAGCGGAAGGCGAGGTAGAGCCCGAGAACGGTCGTCGCGATCATCGCGGCGGACATCGTGGCCACGAGCCAACGGAAGGGTTTGGTCTTGTAGGTGGTCGCCTGCTTGCTCGGCAACAGGGACTCGGCGTGGACGAACCGCATCCGGTCGAAGATCGCCTCGGCGTCGTCCGGCGTCTTCCGACGGTCCGGGTTCATCGTCTGATACCAGCCGCTGGCCACGAAGAAGAGCAGCATGGGCGCGAAGAACACCCCGAGATAGAGGTGGGATTTACGGAGGAAGGGCTGGAGCGACATGGCCGTTGTATTCTGGCTGGGACAACGCCTATTGCTGGGCGGGGATGAAGATCTTCTTGCCGACAAACAGGCGCTTGGGATCAAGGCCGGGATTGGCGGCCAAGACGTGGCTGACGGAGACGGTCTTCATTCCCTTGCGTTTGAACTCGGCGTTGAAGGAGTCGACGATGGCCGAGATCGTGTCCCCGGAGACGATGGTGTAGGGATACATTTCTCCGGAGGGCGGCGGGGTGTCCGTGACGCGATCGGGCTTCGGGTTGTCGTTCCGGGACGGGGACGCGATGGGCGCGTTGGCCACGAGCTTGGCGATCTTTTCGAGCTGCCCGCGCACGAGCTCCGCGTCGCTCAGCCGCTTCTTGTCCACTTCCTCGATCTTCGACGCGAGATTGCGCTGCTGGTCCTTGATGTCGTCCAGCGCGGCCTTGGGGGAGGCCTTGGACAGGTCGTCCCGCAGATCGCGGATCTCGCGGTTGGCTTCGGAAAGTCGTTTCTGGAGATCGGCGTTGGAAAGAGTCAGGGCCTCGATGGCTCCCTTCATCTGGTCGATGTCCGCCTGCATGGTGGCTTCATCCGCCCGGGCCGTGGAGACCAGCAGGCCCAGGCTGGTGAGGAAAACGGTAAAAAAAGCGCGCATGGGGGCCACCATAGGAGCGCCCGTTTGGCCGCGCAAGACGGCGACGGTCGGATCGTATCGGGCCGCCGCAGTGCCGCAAAATATTCTTCCGGGCCGACCGCCTCCCGGCCACGCTGCCGCCCGACGCATGATCTGGACCCGGAAACATCTCCTCGACATCGCCTCCCTCTCCGCCGACGAGATCACGCACCTCCTCGACGTCGCCCGCACGTTCAAGGCGGAACTGGCCGCTCCACCGCGCCAGAACCCGATCCTGGCCGGGAAAACGGTCGTGAACCTCTTCGTCGAGCCCAGCACCCGCACCCGCATCAGCTTCGAGCTGGCCGCCCAACGGCTCTCGGCGAACATCATCAACTTCACCGTCGAAGCCAGTTCCCTCAAGAAAGGCGAGACGCTGAAGGACACCGTCCTGAACCTGGAGGCGCTCAAGGCGGACATCATCGTCATCCGCCACAGCGCCTCCGGAGCCCCGCACTTCATCTCGCGCTGCATCGATTCGCACGTGGTCAACGCCGGCGACGGCGCCCATGCCCATCCCACCCAGGCGCTGCTCGACACCTTCACCGTGCGGGAGCACTTCGGCCGCGTCGCGGGCCTGCACGTCACGATCCTCGGGGACATCCTCTACAGCCGCGTGGCCCGCTCGAACATCTGGGCGCTGACCAAGCTCGGGGCCCACGTCACGCTCTGCGGACCGACCACTCTCGTTCCGAAGATCTTCGAAAAGATGCCGGCCGCTCCCGGCAGCATCCGCGTGACCCACGATGTGGACGACGCCATCCGTGGGGCCGACGTGATCAATCTCCTCCGCATCCAGCACGAGCGGCAGCGGCGCAGTATGTTCCCGGGCCTCGGCGAATACACCGCGCTCTTCGGCCTGACCAAGGCCCGCATGGCCAGGACCAAGCCCGAGGCGATCATCATGCATCCGGGGCCGATCAACCGCGGGGTGGAGATCGACAGCGACCTGGCCGATGGCAGCCGTTCCGTGATCCTCGAACAGGTGACCAACGGTCTCGCGGTCCGCATGGCGGTGCTGAAGCTCGTCAGCGGCGGCGGCAAGTAGCGCCGGCAAAGGCGCCTACTGATCCGCGTAGTGGGCGCGCACGCGGACCACTTTTCCATCCGGGCCGAACTCCAGGGTCTCCGCCGCCAACATCCCCTTCACGCTGGCGTATTCCACCACGATGCTGCCCATGCCCGAATACACCCGGCGCAGCTCGAACTTCAGCTCAGGATAGGTTTGGAGGGAGCGGAAGAAGTAGTTCCGCAGCGTCTCCTTCCCCCGCACCGTGCCGTCCACCCGGCCCATGACCGAGGCCACCAGCGGGGAGGTGAATTCGACCTCGTCCGCGTAGTGATCCATGATCCGGTCCAGCTTGTGGCTGTTCCACGCGGCGATCCATTCCATGGCGAAGGCGCGGGGTGAGCTCTTCATCGGTGTTCCTTGGTGGCGCGCCGGCCGAAATCGGACCCCTCCGTTTCGATCAGGCGGATGTAGTCCTCGATCCGGGCGTCGCGTTCATTCTCGTTCCAGTAGAGTTCGAAGCGCGGCAGGTCGGGCCAATTGTCCAGGTTCTTCGCGGCTGCGTCGCACAAGCGGAGCTTCATGTCGGGGAGCTTGGTCGCGAGATAGCGGTCCGCGAACAATCTGCGCGTGTAGGATACACCGGTGTTTTCCGTCACCTCGTAAAGGCCCGATCCGGGCCGCATGATCGTGCCCGCCTCGGTCTTGCTCTTCAGCGCCTCGACGAGATGTTTCTGGAAAACCGGCAATCCGCTCAGGCCCGTGCCGGCCTCGATGACATAGAAGGATCGCAGGCCCGCGTCGAGGGTGAGCCAGACATGCAGGGGAGACCGGACGGGATCCAGCAGCGCAACGGTCGATTCGGCGATCGTTGGATGGGCCGGGAAAAGCCAGAGCGGTGCCAGCGGATTCGGCTCCTTGTCATGGTTCTGGATCCAGCCGCCATAGTCGCGGTCGCCGACTTTGAGGATCCACGAAGCATAGAGATCGAGGAGGTTTGTCCGGCCCGCCTTGGCCATCTCGACCACCAGCGAGCTGAACGCCCGGGCGGAGATCGTCGAGAGCGCCGCGTTGCGGTCCGGCTTGGGTGCCTCGGTTTCCCATGCCCGGAGGCAGTCCCCGAGGGTCTTTTCGTTCAGGTCCAGCGCCGCCGCCGCGTCCCATCGGGCCAAAAGATCGATCTTCTCGCGGAACTCCGTGAGACCGAAGCTCGGATCGCCCGGGATCGGTGTCCAACGCCCGATGCGCTGGAGCATCAACTCCGTCACGGTCGGGTCGGTCTTCTCCCGGAGGATTTCACCGGCCAGCGGGTTGGCCTTCGCTTCCGCGCCCGGCAGCGGCCGCCGCCGAAACGTCAAGCGCGTGCGGTTCGGGGCCACGATGTCGCGGATGGCCTGCGGCCAGCCCTTGACCGCTTTGTCGTTCTTCAAGGTGGCATACCAGCTCTCCTGCGCGGTCATGGCGTGCGCCCGTCCGATGTATTCCCGCAAGCCGGTGGCCACCACGCGATGGGCGTTGGTGCCGGCTTCGGCGATCGTCCCGGGGGGAATGACGGAGTCCAGGTTGTCGATGCGCAGGAGCGTCTTGAGCGCCGCGACCAGCACCTCCGAAACGGGATGCACCGTGCGCCCGGGCAGGTAGTCCCGCTCGAAACTGACGGAGCGCGTCAGACGAGTCGCCGCGTCCGAATCCAGCGCCGCCAGCAGCGGCTCCACCGCCGCTTGACCGGCCTCGACCACGAGGGAGAACTGCGGCGCGTCGAGCCATGAGCCGGCCCCGCTGTATTGGGATCGTTGTCGGACCGCGATCGCGGCGAACATGGAAATTGCGGCCTTCACCCGCTGCCCCGCGTCTTCGATTTCCGCGACTGAATCGATGTTCAATGGTTTTTCGGGCGAGCTGGCGCGCCGCTCCTGATCTTTCAAGAGAGGCAAAACCACGTCCAACGAAGGAAAGGCGACCTCGTTCGTCGAGCCCGGTTGTCGGGACTTTCCGATGGCATTGATCCTCTCCCGCACCGGCACCAGCCAACGCGCTCCCTCCAGGGCCTCGGCGTCGTCGCCGCGCATGTGGGCCGTCAGCACCCGGTCGAGGGCGCCGCCCACCCACACTTTGGCCCAGCTGGAAAACGGGTCCGGCCTCCTGGGATCCAGTCGCGCGGGTTCGGCATTGGTGGGTTCGGCTGTCTTCTTGTCCTGGAAGGTCTTTCGCTCGGGCCGCAAAGAGACGGTAAAGTGGGCGGCTCCATCCCTTTCCTGCAGCGAGATCCAGTAGTCGCGGGCCAGATCCGTCTCTCCCAATCTCAACAAGAGGCAGCCTTTGAGCGGCTCGGGATACTTGTAGGAGACGCCGTCCGCCTCGCGGGGAATCCAGCCCCGGTCCTCATACTTGCCGGTCTTGAGGGCCTGCACGTCCCGCGTCAGATCCTCAGCCGGCCCGATCGAGAGCACCGGATAGACGAGGCCGTTCCAGCAGACCGCCTGGGGGATCGCTCCGCTGCCCGGCAACACCCAGCCGTGTGTCGCGACTTTCCCGCCGTCGCCGGACCACAGACTGCCGACCCGCACGACGATGGACCGGTATTCTCCACCTCGGGGATCCGCCATCCCGGCGTCGAAAAGCGCCTCGGTGGCGGTGACGAAGTTCGTGGGAATGTCGCCGCCGACCGGGGCCTTCCACGACATCGACTGTGGCGGCGGAGTCGGCCGAGCGTCGGCGGCCCGGCCCGCCGCGACCCCCAGTCCCGCCGCGACCCCCAGCCACGCCAAGAAGCGGAACGTCGAGTCGAATGGATTGCACCGGGGGCACGTCACGCCCCAGCCCTACCAAGCCGATTGACCCACCGCAACGCCGCTTGCGATCCGGGTTTCAATCGCCCGTCCCCTTCACCCGCCGTCGCCACAGGAACCAGCAGTGGAATCCCAGGCCCCAGAGCAGGCTGTTCAGCAGCGTGAACAACGGCAACAGCCAGCCGGGCGTCGTATCCGACCACCAGAGATGCCGGAGCGCCATCCGGGGGAATACCAGGAGCCGCTCCAGCCAGATCAGCCCGCCGACCACCGGATCCAGATGCGGCCCGATCAGCGGCAGCCGCGTCATCAGGTCCATGGCGAAGCGGAGCAGCTCCAGCGCCAGCCAATGACCCGCCGACCAGAATAGCACCAGCCACCAGCGGCGGGAGATTTTGGCTTGGGTTGGCGGGGAGATCGGCACGGTTTAGCGGGACTGTGCGGGATGCGTCGCGGGAAGGCTCCTCAACTTTCAGCCGCTTTCCGGTTTTGCCCGCCGCGAAGTGTTGGTGTTGAGTCCCGGCGGGCGGCGTCCCAACATATCCCCACAAACATGCAACTGACCGACGAGCAGAAAAAGAAAGTCGCCGAGTGGCTGGACGAAGGCGTGAAACTCTCCGACATCCAGGGCCGGATCGGGGCCGAATTCGGCGTGAAGCTGACCTACATGGAGGTCCGGTTCCTGATCGACGATCTCAAACTCCAGGTGAAGGACCCGGTCGTCGAAGCCCCGCCCGAACCTCCCGCAGTCGTTCCCGGCGCACCGGCTTCGTCCGCCGACGCCGAGTTGATGCCACCCGCTGGCGCTCCCGCCGGACCCAGCGCCGTGAAGATCACCACCGACACCCTCGCCCGCCCCGGCACGATGGTCAGCGGCGGCGTGACCTTCTCGGACGGCCAAAAAGCGACCTGGTACCTCGACCAAACGGGCCGGCTCGGCCTCGCCTCCGAGACCAAGGGCTACCGGCCCTCGCAGGAAGATCTGATGGACTTCCAGGCGTCCCTCCAGAACGAGATGGCAAAAATGGGCTTCTGAGCCCCGGCCACTGGACAGACCGTGGCGATGCGCGAGTCTGTCGCGCGGTCGGACCTGTCTCCGACCGTTTCCGGGAAACCTCCATGACGATCCGTCCCCTCTCGGTTCCGAGATCCTTGCGCCGCCCCGTTCTCCTGTTCATCTGGGGCGTCGTCGCGCTGGCCGCTCCCGTAAAGGCCACGCAGACGGAAAACTTTTCGCTGCGGGTATTGCCGGCGCCCGGTCCGGTGAAGATCGACGGCCGCACCTCGGATTGGGATCTCTCGGGCGGCATGTTCGCGTGCGACAACGTGGAGGAACTACGCGACCGCTTCGCGGTGTGGTTCCACGCCATGTATGACCGGACGAACCTGTATCTGCTGGCCCGGTTCACGGATCCCACCCCGCTCAACAATCCCGGGCAGGTCGCGGGCGACAACGGCTTCGAAGGCGACTGTCTCCAGTTCCGCATGATCTTCGACGCCGGCTCGGCCAAGGAGCGCGTGCTGCATTTCACCGCATGGCGGGATCGGGAGGGGGCAGATGTGGTGAAAGTCGAACAAGGCCGGGATTTGAAGGGGCCCACCCTCCCGGACGCGAAAGTCTCCGCCGGGGTCGTGCAGGCCTTCGAGTTGGTGCCGAAACGGCCGGGCTACAACCAGGAGATCGCCATTCCCTGGAAGTTTCTTACCGGAGATGGCCGGGCCTTGGGGCCGGGCGATTCCTTCACCATGACGATCGAGCCGAACTTCTATCTCGACAGTCGCCGGCGATTTTCCCTCAAAGACCTGTTCAAAGAAGGGGTCCAGCCGGACCGCGTCTTCACTTTTCGCGCCTACAACTCCTGGGGAACAGCGCACCTCGACGACCGGAGCTCCGGGCGGCCACAGCCCCTGCGGCTCGCGGACGGCACCGAGATCCCCGCACGCATGGAGGGAGCCGAGCCGGTCCTGCAATGGACGGCACCGGGCCTAATGGCGGAGCCGAAGGGAGTCAAACAGATCGCCTTTGAGATGCCCTTTGATGGAGCCGTTTCCTTGCATGTCCGTGATGTCTCCGGCCGCGTCGTCAGCCAGGTGCTGAACGCCGCGTCGTTCGCGAAGGGTTCGCATTCCGTGACCTGGAACGGATTGACCACCCCGTCCTGGACCCGGCCGGGCGAGGTTCTTCCACCGGGCGACTACCAATGGGCCGCGTTGGTCAGCCGGGGCCTCGGACTCAAATTTCGAGGATGGGCCGACAACGCCGGGAGCGCGCCTTGGGACGGCGCCACCGGCCGGGAGAATTGGGGCGGCGACCACGGAGTTCCCAGCGCCGTCGCGGCGGACGAATCGCAGGTCTACCTCGGTTGGAGCGGCGCCGAGGCCGGCAAGTCGGTGCTCGCGTGCGATCTTCGAGGCGGCGTGCTCTGGAACAACAACCGGGGCGGCATCGCCGGGGTCAAAGCGCTCGCGGCCGGCGGAGGCGTCGTCTATGTCCTCGGCGGAACCGCCGGCATACCCGCCAATGGCGGCAATCTCTACCGGCTGGACGCCCGCTCCGGCGCCTATCTCGTTTGGCCGTCGAGCGGCGGGCCGGATCTCACCGTCGCGGCCCTCTGGCCATCCGGCAGCGCCGTGAAGCCCGCCATGGCCGACACGGTCGTCTTGGATGGAAGCGCCGTTGTTCTGGGCTTCCACCAGGAACGACTCCGGGCCTGGGTCGATGCGGTGAGCGGTCGATTGCTGAAGACCGACAAGATCGAAGGCGAACCCCGGATCATCGCGGATCGGGCCGGCGTGAAATGCGTCGCCACCGGCGCCCCCGGCCAGCAGGTCCAAGTCTATCTCCACGGAAGCAAATCTCCCGCTCGCCTGCTGGGCCGGATCGGTGGACGGCCTCCTTCGGGCCCATGGCAGGCGGACAGTTTCCAGTCGATCGTCTCCCTGGCCTTGGACTCCGACCAGAAGCTCTGGGTCGCCGAGTCGGGTCCGTTCCCCAAGCGCATCAGCGTCTGGGATCCAACGACCGGCAAGTTGCTGCGCGAGTTCTTCGGACCCTCCAGCTACGGCGCGCTCGGGGGCGCCATCCACCCCGCCGATCCGGGTCTCATGGTCGGTCAAGGTTGCGAGTGGCGCATCGATCCGAAGACCGGCCGCGCAACCTGCCTCGGAGTCATCACCCAGGACGGCATGGAGAATTCCCGCTTCGGTGTTGGAACCAACGGCCGCGTCTACCTGGCAGTGGCCGGCAACTGGCAGGGCAATACCGGCCCTCTCCGCATCTTCGAACGGGTGGGCGATGGTGACTATCGGCTGCGGACGGAGATCTCCCTCTTGGGCAACAACGGCCAAAAGCTCGGTCTGACGCTCCACGGAAAGGAGTCCGGAGCCACCGCCACGGCCGTCTGGTCGGATGAGAACGGCGACGGCGAACAGCAGGCGGATGAAGTCGTCCGGTATCCCGGGGAATGGCGTTTCAGCGGCTGGTATATGAATTTCGGCCCGGATCTCTCGCTCTTCGCCAAGACGTCCCTCTTCAAGGTGGCCGGCTTCACCGCCGCCGGCGCCCCGAAGTATGATCTTTCCAAGCCGACGAGCCTTCCCGCGCCCGGCTTCGTCTCGGCCGACAGCCGCTTGGTCCTCGAAGGCGGGAACAACAACGTCGTCCACTCGGCCTACACCTGCTATGACATCGCGACGGGCCAGCGCCTCTGGAGCTACCCCGACAATTTCACCGGCGTCCACGGCTCCCACAACGCCCCGCCGCCCGCCATCGGTTTGATTCGCGGCTCCTTCGGCCCATGCGGCAGCGCGACCCTCCCCGCCCCGATCGGCAACATCTGGGCCATTCCCACCAACGTCGGCGAATGGCATCTCCTCTCCGAAGCCGGCTTCTATCTCGGCCGCCTTTTCGAGCCCGATCCGCTGAAAGTCGAATGGCCCGCCAACGCCCTCCCCGGCGCCGACATGTCCCATGCGCCGCCCGGTGCCGGTGGCGAGGACTTCGGCGGCAGCATCGCCCTTGATCGCAGCGGACGTTTGCTCGTGCAGGCCGGCAAGACCGCTTTTTGGAATCTCGAAGTCACCGGGCTGGACACGGTGCGTCCCCTCGCCGGATCCCGCGTCACCCTGACTGAAGCCGACGTTGCCCAAGCGACCCGTCTTCGCGAAGCGCTCCTCCAGCAGGACGTCGGCGTCCAAAAAATCACCGCGAAAAAGGCGACCCCGCGCTTCAGCGGCGACCTGGGCCGCGACTTCGGCCGGGTCGAATGGGCGGATTTCCAAAAGGGTCCCGACACCAAGGTCCGCGCCGCCATCGCCTGGGACGAAAACGCGCTCCATCTCGGCTGGCAGGTGACCGATTCGACGCCTTGGACGAATGGCGCCGAGACGGCCGAGTCGCTCTACACCGGAGGCGACACGGTGGACTTCCAGCTGGCGACCAATCCCAAAGCCGATCCCAAACGCGCAGAGGCGGTGGAGGGGGACCTGCGGCTTTCCATCGGCAACCTGAAGGGAACCCCCACCGCCGTCCTCTTCCGGCCTGTGGCCAGCGGTCCCGGTCTGAATCCGAAGACCTTCAGCAGCGGCGTGGTCAGCAGCTACATCGTGGCCGACGTGAAAGTGCTCACCGACGCCACCCTCAAGGTGACCCGGCAAAACGGCGGCTACACCGTGGAAGCCTCGATTCCCCTGGGCGATCTCGGCTGGAAACCCTCCGCCGGCTCAGTCGTGAACGGAGATTTCGGCGTCACCTACGGCGACCCGGCCGGCCGCCGCACCCGGTTGCGCAACTATTGGAACAACCGGCACACCGGCCTCGTGGACGACGCCGTCTTCGAGCTGCGCCTTGAGCCGCGCAACTGGGGCAAGATCACCCTCCAGCCGTAGGATCGAGCCGGCGGACGTGGCCTTCCGCGCCCCGCAGCGATCGTTGCCGGATCCCCTCGACTCCGAATCCTCATTGCCGCCCGCGCCGGCCGCCGACCATGCTTTCACCATGTCCGACGACGGCACGCTGCTGAACCTTGATCTCCCCGGCATCCGCAAAATCAAAAGCGGAAAGGTCCGGGAAGTCTTCGACCTGGGCGACTCCCTCCTCTTCGTCGCCACCGACCGCATCTCCGCCTTCGACTGCGTCATGCCCAACGGCATCCCGCGCAAAGGCGAAGTCCTCACCCAGATGTCGCACTTCTGGTTCGAGCAGACCGCCGGCTTCCAGCCGAACCACCTGCTCGCCCAAGCCGACGACCCGCTGCCCGCCGCGCTCCAGTCCCATGCCGCCCAGCTCGCCCGCCGCAGCATGATCGTGAAGAAGTCCGAGCCCCTCGCCATCGAGTGCGTCGTGCGCGGCTACCTCGCCGGCTCCGGTTGGAACGAATACCGGAAGCAGCAGACCGTCTGCGGCATCCCGCTGCCCGCCGGCCTCGTCGAATCCTCCGAGCTGCCCGAACCCATCTTCACCCCAGCGACCAAGGCCGAGACTGGGCACGACGAAAACATCCCCTTCGCCGAAGCCGTGAAGATCGTCGGCGCCGACATCGCCGAACAGGCCCGCGCCGCCAGCCTGCGGCTCTACACCTTCGCCCGCGACTACGCCCGCCAACGTGGCATCCTCATCGCCGACACCAAGTTCGAGTTCGGCCTCTTCGGCGGGAAGCTGATCCTCATCGACGAAGTCCTGACCCCCGACTCCTCCCGCTTCTGGCCCGCCGACCAATACGCGCCCGGCCGCAGCCAACCCAGCTACGACAAGCAGTTCGTCCGCGACTACCTCCTGACCCTCGACTGGGACAAAACCCCGCCCGCCCCCGCGCTGCCGGCCGAAGTCGTGGCCAAGACCCAAGCCAAGTATTTCGAAGCGTACGAGAAGCTGACGGGTCGGAAACTTTGACTTGGCTAGAGAAGTTGAGGGCAGACAGTCACTACAAAGAAAGCCGACCGGATGTGCCCCCCTTCTCAAATCTCGGCCAAGGCGTCAGCAAGACCTACCCGGCTCAGGACTGATGTTCTCCTTGTCGCGGTGCTGGCTGCAATTTCCACAACGTTCTGCCTTTCCGATCAGCAGAGCGCCTATCGCGCCGGCTGGAACTTGGAACATCTCGGTCCCCGTTCCGGTCTGGGCAATGACCTTCTTGTAGTTGGTTTAGGCTTTGTGATGTGCCTGACGGTGTCGATCCGTCTCTACAGAGGGTCTAAGCTCACCGGCGTTGTATTGACCAGGCTGTTGCTGATGGCGGTGGCGCTTGTCTTGATTCCGATGACATACCTCCACTTCTGGGATGTGCCCCGTCTCTTGGAACGGCGCGGGACTGAGGGGAGGCTCGCTCAAACGCTTGATTTGGACGGGCTCCGCCGTTGGGCCGAATCCCAACCTCGCTTCGAAGAAGATTCCGAATCGAATCTCCCGAAAACATGGACCAGCAGAACCGGGGTAACTCGTCCGGAAGGATATTCTTCGTTGGCCCATGTGGTTCCCATTCAAAACGCCAATGTGCCCGAGGGTGTCGTGGATTTGCTCGGCACAAACGTCGTTGTGACGAGGGTGATCGATCCCGTTCTGGGTTCATTTATCAGCATTCGTAGAGACCGGATCGCGCTTTGGATTGGAGTTTCCGAAATGCCGTTCGAGTCCTACTGGCCGTTTCAATTGAAGATTGGTCCAGGAATCTACTTCTACCGGGAAGTCCACGACTAACCATAACTGCCCGTGGCCACCCTCTTTGAAGACTCCCTGTTCTACGTCTGGCCCGAGTCCGGGCAGGCCAGCCGCAGCGTGTCGACAGACCGTAGCCCACAGCGTGAGCTGTGGGTTGGTCGTCGGATTGGAACGAAGCCCCGGAGGGGCGGCAGAAACGTCTCTGTCGCCCCTCCGGGGCTTCCTCATTTTACCGCCATCCCCCCGGGCTCACGCCCGGGGCTACTCTCTCCCGCACCTCCGGTGCTGACCGGAACGACACTCGGTTCGGAGCGCGGAGCATTGCTCCGCGAGGACATGCCCACCAACCGGCGGAGCGATGCTCCGCGCGCCGTAGCGCAGGCTTCCAGCGTGCGGGTTCTCCGGGCGTCCCGCCGGGAGTGGACTGGCGGCGAGACGCCACCACAACCCGCAGCCGGGACGGCTGGGCTACTCGACTTGCTTTGCCATTGGGAGCCACCTCGCTTCCGTCCGTTTCCCCGATTTGAACGGAGTGTTGGAGTGCCGGAGTTCTGGGGCCCAGACACTCCATCCCTCCATAACTCCAACACTCCCCCGCGTGGACGCCCTCGTTGAAGACTTCCTGTTCCACGTCCGGCACGAGCGCGGGCAGGCGGAGAACACCCAGCGCACCTACGCCGCGCAGTTGAAGCGATTCATCGCCTGGGCCGGGACGCACGGAGTGGCGTCGTGGAACGCGGTCACGCCGGCGGTGTTGCTCGACTACCTCCAGGCCGAACGCGAACGAAAGCCCGCCGCCAACCGCCCCGGCAACGCCACGCTCAGTTCCCAGAGCGTCTATCTCCAGGTCGCCGCGCTGAAGGCCCTCTTCCGCTTCGCCGAAACCGAGGAGCACCTTCCCTCCAATCCCGCCGCCAACCTCTCGATGCCCAAGCGGGCCAAGCGCCTGCCCAAGGACCTCAGCGCCGTCGAGATCGAGTCCATCCTCCAGCCCCCCGCCCAGGCCACGCCCGCTACGCTCTGCGACCAGGCCGTGATGGAACTGGCCTACGCCTCCGGCCTGCGCTTGGCGGAACTGCGCGGCTTGCGGCTGGAGCAGCTCCACTTGGACGAAGGCTTCGTCACCGTCATCGGCAAGGGCGACAAGGAGCGTGTCGTGCCCGTCGGCCGCGCCGCCGTGACCGCCTTGAAGAACTACCTGAATGTCGGCCGGCCCGCGCTCCTGACCAAGAGGTCCACCGGCCACGTCTTCTTGACCAACCGCGGCACCGGCTTCGCCCACGTGACGCTCTGGGGCCGGATCAAGCGCTGCATCCGCCGCGCCGGCATCACCCGGAACGCCACGCCCCACATGCTCCGCCACAGCTTCGCCACGCACCTGCTGGAGCACGGCGCCGACCTCCTCGTCATCCAGGAACTCCTCGGCCATGCGAACATCGCCACCACCGAGATCTACACCCACGTCTCCGGTCAGCGCCTGCACGACATCCACCGGAAATACCACCCGCGCGCGAAGTAGGCCGGAACTCGATCCGGCCGTCCCCGCAAAGACCGGCCTTGACGGCCGACTTAAATTTCCGTTAATTCTGTCTTAACAGAAATGAAGAAACTATCCCCAGTCGAAGAGCGGTTCGTCCTGCACTGGGGCGAGATGGGGGTGCGCTGGGGGATCAACCGCACCGTCGCCCAGATCCATTCGCTCCTCTTCATCGCACCCAAGCCGCTCAACGCGGAGGACATCTGCGAGACCCTCGGCGTCGCCCGGTCGAACGTGAGCAACAGCCTGAAGGAGCTCCAAAACTGGCACATCGTGAAAGTGGTCCACGTGATGGGCGACCGGCGCGACCACTTCGAATCCATCCAGGATGTCTGGGAGCTGTTCCGCATCGTTCTGGACGAACGCAAGCGCCGCGAGATCGACCCCACGTTGGCGGTCCTCCGCGAGTGCATCGACCAGGCGGCGGACGACAAGGAAACCAGCGACTACACCGAGAAGCGGCTGCGCGAGCTGCACGGCTTCTTCCAGACGACCGACAGCTGGTATGGACAGGTCCGGAAACTGCCGGTGGCGGCTCTGACCAAGTTCCTGAAGCTCGGCGACAAGGCGGTGAAACTGCTCGGCCTCGGAAGCTGAGTTTTTTTGAGGAGACTTTTCTGTGAATACAGAAACAACCGACAAACAAGATAGCATCCCGGTCCAAGGTTGGGTGGGCTACGACGACGACTGCGGTCTGTGCGTGGGGCTGCTCAAGCGGTTCGGCGGCCCGTTCGAACGGCGAGGGTTCGTCTTCGTCCCCTTGCAGAATCCGTGGCTGGCCGGGCGGCTGGGGTTGAAGCCCGGCGAAATGCCCGAAGAGATGAAGCTGCTGTGGCCGGACGGCCGCAGCATCGGGGGAACCGAAGCCATCGTCGCGCTCCTGCGGGCCGCCTGGTGGACCGCGCCACTGGGTTGGATCGCATGGTTGCCGCCTCTCCGGCCAGTGATGCGCGCGGCCTATCGCTGGGTTGCCCGCAATCGCCACACTCTTGGAATCTGCCGGATCCCCGATCGCACCGGCCACCCGCACCACGGCCACGCCGCCTTCTTCGAGACACCATGAATGGCAAACCGCTCTTCTCCATGCCCGCCATCGCCGGGAGAATCGCGCGCCGCATCCTGGTCAATTTCCGGGTGAAGCCCGACGCACTGGTGCCGTTTGTGCCCGCCGGATTTCGACCGAAACTGGTGAACGGATGGGGCATGGCCGGCATCTGCTTGATCCGACTGGAGCAGGTGCGGCCGCGCGGTCTGCCGGGTTGGTGCGGCGTATCGTCCGAGAACGCCGCCCACCGCATCGCGGTGGAATGGGACGGGGACGGCGCGACGCGTGAAGGAGTCTTCATTCCCCGACGCGACACCGATCGCTGGTTCAATCGCATGGCGGGTGGACGATTGTTTCCGGGAAGCCACCACGCAGCCCGGTTCCAGGTGAGCGACAACGCCCAGCGGATTTCGGTCGGGGTAGGCAGCGACGACGGCGCCATGACGGTGAGCGTGAGCGGCCGGCCAACGGATACGCTGCCGAACAATTCGATCTTCCACTCGCTGGAAGAGGCGAGCGCGTTCTTTCAGGCCGGGGCCCTCGGTTGGTCGCCGACTCGCGACGGGCGTCAGCTGGAAGGTTTGGAGCTGCACTGCCCCGCCTGGCACATGACGCCGCTGGCAGTGGACGAGGTCGAGTCCAGCTTCTTCTCCAGGCTCGGCCCCGCCGCCGTCTTCGACAGCGCTTTTCTCATGAGAAATCTGGACCACGAATGGCACGCCTCCGGTCGCCGCGAGACATTCGCCGCGAGTTGCGTTTGCCCAAGCTGAACAATGACTTGTCCCGCGCCGACCGTGCGAAACGCCAAGGAGAAAACCAAGAAGGCCGGCCTCCTCAAACACCCAGCGGTTCCGACCAAAACGGCGGAGCCGGAGACCCGACCGACGAACGGAGAGTCAACCTTCGGGCGCCGCCGATTGGGATTCGCCCTCTCCTCGACGTCGCACTGGAGGTCGCACCGGGCACCGAGGCGGGCCCGCATGGTTCGTTGCACGAGTTTCTGATGGAGCGCTACACGGCCTTCACCGAGTCCGGTTCCACCCGACGCAGGTTCCACATCTGGCATCGTCCGTGGCCGCAGGCCCGATGCCGCGTTCTTCGGATGGAGACGGACATTCTCGGCGCGACCTTCTCCTCGCTGGCCGGGGCGCGCTTTGTCGGAGCCAACCATTCTGCTGGCGTCCGCGACGTGTGGATGATCCGGCCCATCCGCCTATGAAGCCCGATCCTCGATCCAGCTCCGCGCCACGTCGCATCGTCATCACGGCCGCGAACGGTTTCCTCGGGCGCGGATTGGTGGAGTGGTTCTCGGAAAAGGGAGACGAGGTGGTGGCATTGGTTCGCCGGAGGGTCGAAGGACTGAACGTGAAGCAGGTCGTCTGGGACGGGGAAAATCTCGGGCCATGGACGACCGAACTGGAAGGCGCGACCGCCGTCATCAACCTGGCGGGACGCAGCGTGGACTGTCGCTACCACGAGCAGAACCGTCGGTTGATCCTGGAGAGCCGCCTTCGTTCGACGCGCGTCCTCGGTCAGGCCATCGCTGCGTGTCGCCAACCGCCCGCAGTGTGGTTGAACAGCAGCTCCGCCACGATCTATCGCCATGCGGAGGACCGATCGATGGACGAAGCCGCGGGCGAGATCGGCAAGGGGTTTTCAGTGGACGTCTGCCTGGCCTGGGAAGCCGAAGTCATGGCGGCGGAAACTCCCGTGACCCGGCGCGTCCTGCTGCGGACGGCGATGGTGCTGGGGCGGAACGGCGGCGTCTTTCAACCGTTCAAATGGCTCGCGCGTCTCGGACTGGGCGGAACCTTGGCCAACGGCCGGCACTACATGAGCTGGCTGCACGAGACGGACTTCGCCCGCGCCATCGACTGGTTGATCCGACATCCGGAGTTGAACGGCGCGGTGAACCTCGCCGCGCCGAATCCCATTTTCAACGCCGAGTGGATGCGTCTCTTCCGTCGGCGGTTCGGACCGGGAATCGGACTGCCGGCCGCGCGGTGGATGCTGGCGGTCGGCGCCTTCTTTCTGCGAACGGAAACGGAGCTGTTGCTGAAGAGCCGGCGGGTCGTGCCGGGGCGGCTTCTGGGATCGGGCTTCAAATTCCGATTCCCGACGGTGGAGGCGGCGCTGGAGGATTTGACCAAGGCCCCCGTTTCCCAAAGCGGGACCGGGGCACTCACCGATCCCAGCAAGTGAGGGATCGAGGCGGCTCGCCTCGATCCTTGCCGGCCTTCGTCTCGCGTGGCCGTCTTTCCCATTCGACGGCCGCTGTTCCTTGGAATATTTGCGCGCTTCATCCACCGACGCCGGCCGCTACCGTCGGCTCATTTCCCGAAGTTCCAGCAGCTGAGTTTCCACCCGTCGGTCAACCCCTCACGGACGACGACGTGGTCGCCGGCGACGGCGGGCATGCTCCACGTTTTGCCGCAGACTTGGAGGCGGCCGAGCTCGCGGTATTCCTTGGGATCGGCGGCCACGAGGACCATTTCGCCGAGATCGGTCAGGACGAGGAGGCGCTGGTCGTCGAGGGCGATGGTGGAGGAGAGCTCCTTGCCGAATCCGTCCTGGGCCCACGCCTGCTTCAAGGTGCCGGCGTCGAGGCAGACGAAGTTGCGGCTCTGGCCATGGCCGTAGAGATGGCCGCCGATGGCGACCAGGCTCGCGAGGTTGATCTTCATCTGGGGATTCGACGCGGCCTTGTTGGCGGTCCAGGCGTCGCCGGACTTTCCGACTTCGAAGGCCAGGGTGCCAAAGGTGTGGGAGTTCACCACAACGCGGTCGCCCAGCAGGAGCGGAGTCGCGGCGTGCCGCTTGGCGTTGGTGCGGAGAGGCACGCGCCAGAGGGGTTTGCCATCGGCACAGGCGAAGCCGCAGAGCGCGTCGGCCGTGAAGTAGACGACCTGTGGGGTGCCGGCGAAGTCGGCGATCTGGAGCGCGGCGTAGGCGGCTTCGTCGTCGCCCGACTTCCAGAGAACCTTGCCGGTCAGCTTGTCGAAGGCGACGAGCGACGCGCCGGAGGTCGAGCCGACAGGCACATAGATCGTGTCGCCATTGACCACGCCGGTGCCGTTGTTCCCACGACGGGCGGCGGTGCCTTCGTTGGCCTTGTTGCCGAGGAAGCGGACGCCGAAATCCTTCTCGAAACTGGTTCCCCAACGGACCTTGCCGTCCTTCAAATCCAGGCAGCGAAACTCGCCGACGCACGATTGGACGTAGACGCGGTCGCCATCGACCACCGGAGTGGCTCGCGGACCTGGACCCCATTCGTCGCCAAAGGCGGCGGAATACTTCGTCGCCCAGAGTTCCTTGCCGGTGGCCAGTTCGACGGCGTGGGCGACTTCCTGGTCGTTCTGGATGTCGCAATAGACCACGCGATCACCGACGACGACGGGCGAGGAGAAGCCCCCGCCAATGGCGTGCTTCCACACGGGTTCGGCGGCGGGCGGCAGGGTCGTGGCCGAGAAGGTGCCGGCGCCGGCGTGGCCGTCCCGATGCGGGCCCATCCACTGGGGCCAATCGGCGGCGGGCGCGGAAGCGGCCAGCAAAAGGGCGACGACCTGCGGGAGGAGGTTCATGGGCGGTTAGAGTGGGCGACCCGGAGGGAGCTTCAACCGAAATGAGCGACGCCTCATCACCGGCCCAGGGTTCTTTTTTTCTACGGCCGAAGACGCTGAGCCGCAAGACGGGGAGGTTTGGCTGAACCCGAACGCGTTTTTTTTGGTTCGGCGGGGTGGGATGAAAGCATGGGACGCGGTTCCAACGACGACCCGGCTGGCGAGCCACGTGCGGGTTTCGGGCCCGGAGGAGACTGGGTGGTTCGACGCGCAACGGGCAACGCACCATTCTCCGGGCGCGGGCCACCCGGTCGGTGATTGCCTCCGTCAGGTCGTCGAGTTCGACGGGCAGGTCGTGGCGCGGTGGGTCTGGGGACCGGGCTGCTACGCGCTCATGGGCGAGGACCGCTCCCGCAGTCGCAAGCCCAACCTGCTGACCAACCCCGCCCTCCTGGCCCTCGGGGCCGACCCCTTCCCCAATGACTCGCTTCCCGAGATCCGCGAGCACCTCCGCTCCAGACCCGCCCGCTCCCTCGACCTCGTCGCCCCTTGAGCCCCTCAAAACAAAAGACCCTGATCACCGGCGCGCGTCGACGGCGAGGGCCCTATTTGTAGGCGACCGCCGCGCCATGGGCGCCGTTCAGGTGGATCGTCTCGAACCGGGTGAAACCCGCCTCCATGCACCAACCACGGAAGTCCGCCGCCGAGAAATCAAAGGCGTCTCCGAATTCGATCAACATGTTCAGCGACATCAACAGGCCGAAGACATTCTCCCTCCGTGCGTCGTCGATCAGCGCCTCGATGGCGACCAGCGCGCCGCCCACCGGCAGTGCTTCGTAGGCGGCCCGGACGAGGTGCTTCTTCTTCTCCAGGTTCCAGTCGTGGAGGATCATCCCCATCGTGATCACGTCCGACTTGGGCAACGGATCCGTGAAGAAGTCCCCCGCTGCGGCGGTGATCCGATCCGACAGGCCGGTCGCGGCGATGTGCCGCCGGGCGATGGGCTCCACCGGCGGCAGGTCGAACGAGACGCAGCGCAGATGCGAATGCTGCTTGGCCGCCTCGATGCAGAGCAGACCGGTCGCGCCGCCCACGTCGCACAGCGTCTGGTAGCGGGAGAAGTCGAACTTCGTCGCGAAGACCTCGAAGTTGATCCGGGACAGGCCGGTCATCGCGCCCATGAACTGCTCAAGCCTCGGCAGATCCGCGTAGAGCTCCTCGAAGACGCCCTTCTGCCCGTGCTTCGCCTCGTTCTGCGGCTGGCCCGTTCGCAACGCCTCCGGCAGATCGTGCCAGAACTTGAAGAGCCGGGCGTTGAGCATCTCTAGCATCCCGCCGACATAGCGTGGGCTTTTGCGGTCCAGAAAAAGCGCACCGGCCGGAGTGTTGCAATACTGCGCCGCCGCCCCGTCGCCGTCACGGCCCAGGAACTTCATCGCCACCAGCGCGTCGAAGAAGTCCGCGACGGCGCGGGGATGCAGGCCCAGTTCATCGCCCAGCTCCGACCCTGTGAGCCGGCGGTCGCCGAGCCGAGTGAACAGGCCGAACTCGACGGCCGTGAGCAGGACCTTGGAGGACCAGAAGGAGAACGCCGTCTGGAGGATGGAGCTCGGATCCAAAGAGGTTTGTTCGCTCGGCATAGCGCCATCCTTCCCGGCCGATCTTAAAATGGAAGCACCGCCTTCGTCCCGGCCCTGGCGGATCGGGAGACGCTTGCACGGGCGAAAATCGAAGCCAGTTTAGCGCGATCGTGGTAAACGCCACCCCCACCCCAACCAAAACATAATGAAACGCACAGCATCGGCCCATTGGCAGGGAAGCTTGAAGGACGGCAAAGGCACTCTCTCCACCGAGAGCGGCGTGTTGGACCAAGTCCAATACTCGTTCAGCACCCGGTTTGAAGAAGGCAAGGGCACCAATCCCGAGGAGCTTGTCGGCGCGGCCCACGCCGGCTGCTTTTCGATGGCCTTCTCGGCGGAGCTCGGCAAAGCCGGCCTGACGCCCGATTCCATCGCCACCACTGCCACCATCACGATGGCCAAGACCGACGCGGGCTTCACCGTCGTCGAGTCGCATCTCGACGTGACCGCGAAGATTCCCGGAGCCGACAAGGCGAAGGTCCTGGAGATCGCGAACGCCGCCAAAGCCGGCTGCCCCATCTCCCGCCTGCTCAATGCCAAGGTGACGATGGACGCCACCATCGAGGTGTGATTCCGCGCGGCGCGGTCGGAGAAGCCGTCCATCGTCGAGTCATTAAAAAGCTGACTCCGCCCGCCCGCCCCCGGCTTAATTCCTCCATGAGCGAGACGGCATGGGACGCCATCATCATCGGCGGCGGGCCGGGCGGCAGCGCGGCGGCGACCTTCCTCGCGAAGGCCGGCCGGCGGGTCCTGCTGTTGGAGAAGGAAGTGTTCCCTCGCTTCCACATCGGCGAATCGCTCCTGCCCTACAACCAGAGCCTTCTCGCCGAGATGGGCGTGCTCCCGGCGCTCCAGAACCAAGGATTCGTCCGCAAGCTCGGAGCGCAGTTCCATTTGGGCAACGGCTCCAAGTCCACCGCCTTCGTCTTCAGCCAGGGCGCCTTCACCCGCCAGACCGAAGCCATCCAGGTCGAGCGCGCCACCTTCGACCACATCCTGCTCAAGCACGCCCGCGGCTCGGGCGCCGAAGTTCGGGAAGGCTGGAGCGTGTCTCGATTCTCCAATGTGCCCGACGGGGTCCGCGTGGACGCCACCGCGCCCGACGGCTCGACGCATTTGTTGACCGCGTCGTTCCTCGTGGACGCCAGCGGACGCGGCAACCTCACCGGCAACCAGGAAGGTCTGCGCGAGGTTCATCCGCGCCTGAAGAAGGTCGCCCTCTTCGGCCACTTCCACGGCGTGCGGCGCGACCCCTGTTCCAAGGGAGGCGACACCGTGATCGTGCGGCTGGAGAACAAGTGGTTCTGGTTGATCCCGGTCTCGGCGGAGAAGACCTCCATCGGCTGCGTCATGGACCGCGACGAATTCAGCGCCATGAAGGTGTCGCCCCCCGAAGCCTTCAACCATTGGGTCCGGTCCAGCCAGCCGATGCGTGAACGGATGCAGACCGCCTCTCTTCTCGGCTCGATCCAGGCGACCGGAGACTTTAGCTACCGGAACCGCCGCCTCGTCGGTCCGCGCCTGGTCCGCATCGGCGACGCCGCCGGTTTCATGGATCCGATCTTCTCCGCCGGTGTCTACCTCGCGATGTTCTCGGGCAAGCTCGCCGCCGAAGCCATCACCACGGCGCTCGCCGCTGGACTCGATGGCGCGCCGCTCTTGGCCCGCTACGAAAAGCGGATCCGCTCGGCCATGGGCCTCTATTGGGAAATGGTGGAGAACTTCTACACCACGCCGTTCATGGAGGTGTTCCTCGAACCGCGGAACAAGTGGAACCTTCCCGCCGCCGTCAACGCTGTCCTGGCCGGCGAACTCGAAGGCGGCTGGCGCATGAAGTGGCGGTTGCGGGCCTTCTTCTGGATCGTCCGGCTCCAAGCCCGCTGGCCGCTCGTGCCCCGTGTCTCCTTCCAGCCAGTGCCCGAGGGATCCGTCGAACCGCAGCCGATGGCGCGCTGAAGCCGGTTCCAACTTCGTCGAAAGAAACTCCCAGCGATGGCCACCGAAGAACACAGAATCAAGGTCCGGCGCTCCGTCCAAGCCAACGCCATTTGGGCCCTTCTGACCCTCGTCACCGTCGGCTGCGTCGCGCCGAAGCTTCCACCGGCCGACTTCTCGGCACCGGGTTGGACGGTGCAGGAGATTCCCGCGATCTGGCGGCCGTCGGCCAAAGCGCAAGAACTCACCGGAGAACTTCTTTGGGCGCACCGCGTCGATGACGGATCGCTCTTCGTGCAGTTCAGCAAAGGCGGCCTGCCGATCATCGTCGCCCGCCAAACCTCCGCCGGTTGGACCCTGAGCTCCTCGCTGCGCAAAGGCGGCTACGGTGGACGCGGAACTCCGCCCGCGACGCTTCCTTGGTTCCAGCTCGCCACCCTGCCACCGACCCACGGAAGCGGGCCCTGGCAAGCCACGACCCAGCCGGGCGGCCACTGGACGCTGACCCATTCAAGAACTGGCGAGCAACTGGAAGGGGTCGCTCCGTGATCCATCCAGCACACCCGCGTAGCCTCCGCGCGCAGTCTCCGCGCACCGACTCGACCGCATGAAACGTCGCACCGCCTGGATCGTCTCGTTGATCACCGTGCTGCTGTCCGGTGCCGGATTGATGCGCCTGCATTTCGATACCGACGTGCTCGGCCTTTTGCCCGGGGACCTGCCGGTGGTCGAGGGACTAAAGCTGCACCAGAAGCACTTCGCGTCCGCGCATGAGCTGATCATCACCATCAGCGCGTCGAACGCACCCGCCGCCGAAGCCGCCGCCCGGCTGATCGCGACGAATCTCTCGGCCCGATCGGAGCTCGCACGCAGCGTGCTCTGGCGTCCGCCGTGGTTGGACGATCCGGCTTCCGCCGGGGAGTTCCTCGCGTGGGCACGGTTGCAACAGAACCCGACGGCCACGTTTCAACTCGCGCAGAAGCTTGATCCAAGCCGCGTCGCTTCCGACCTGAACGAGGCCCGGGAGGAAATGGCCGTGTCCCTTTCTCCCGGCGCCTTGGCCCGCCTCAGCTACGATCCGCTCGGGCTGTCGGACCTTCCCGGAGGGGGCGGCCTGGAATTCGATTCCGCGCAACGGCTCTTCGCCTCGGCCGATGGCACGTATCGGGTCCTCTTCGTGGAACCGCCCGCGACACCGGCGGACTACAAGGCGGAGACGGCCTGGCTGGAGACCGTTCGCCACCGGGTCCACGACCTTCGCGACGACGACCCGTCTCTAAACAACGTGGCCATCGGCTACACCGGCGGACCGGTCTTCGCCTCCGAGGTCGCCAACGGCATGGAGCGGGACATGACCCGCTCGGCCGCCGGCACGCTGGTCGTGATCGCCGCGCTCTTCTGGCTGGCCCATCGCCGCTGGCGGCCGCTGCTGGTGCTCGTCGCCTGTCTGGCCGTGGCGGTGAACGTCAGCTTCGCGCTGGGCGGATTGCTGCTCGGCGAGATGAACATCATCAGCCTCGGCTTCGCCGCCATTCTCCTCGGGTTGATCGTCGACTACGGCCTGGTCGCATACCAGGAGCGCGTCGCCGATCCGGCCGCCTCGTTGGCGGAAGTGCGCCGCCACGTCTGGCCTGGCGTGGCGTGGTCCGCAATCACCACGGCCGGGGCCTTCCTGCTGCTGAATTTCGGCGGCCTGCCCGGCCTCGGCCAGCTCGGCACCCTGGTCGCGCTCGGCGTCGGGCTCGGCGTCTTGGTCATGCTCTATGTCTTCCTGCCATTGGCTGGAAATGCGCCCCAAACGGGAAACGGTTCCCCGCTGTCGCCCCACGCCTCGGAACCAAGTGGAAAATCTTTTCTGGACCGGGCCGCAGGCGGGTTGGTCTCGATTCTCCTGCTCGCCGCTGCCGGGGTCCTCGTGGTGCGGGGAATTCCCCGGCACGACCCGTCGCCCGATGCGCTGCGGCCGAAGAACAGCGCCGCTTTCGCCGAGATCCAGACGCTGCAACGCCGCTTGGGCCGACAGGAAGATCCCTTGTTTCTCGTGACTCGCGGCACGAGCGAGCAGGAGGTGGCCGACCGGCTCCATGCCGCCGAGCGGGTCTTGGGGCCAGCGGTGGACCGCGGTGAAATCCGGTCCTTCAATCTCGCCACGCCCTGGTGGTCCGATCCTTCGGTCCAGCCGACCAACCGGGCGATGTTGGCCGACGTGGCGGCCCGTTGGCCCGCACTGCGGGCCGCCGTTCTCGGTGCCGGATTCTCGTCCAACTCGCTCGCGCTCTCCGAGCTCATCGTGACGCATTGGGCCCGACCCAACGCCTTCCACGGTTGGCCGACCGGAGCGGTCTCCGCCTGGGTCGCGGGGCAGGCTGCCGCGCATGACGACGAAGGTTGGTTCGCCCTTGGGCTCATCACGCCCTCGACGAACGCCACGCCGAACTTCCCGGCCATGGAGGGCTCCATCGTCACGGGCTGGTCCTTGCTGGGATCGACGGTTCTGGAGCGGGTGGACGACCGCCTCCGTTGGTTGCTTGCGAGCATCGTCGCGCTGCTGGTCGCCTGCCTCTGGGGCGCGTTCCGCAATCTCCGCGAAACGCTGCTCGGTATCGTCACGCTCGCGACCAGCGTCGTCGCTTTGCTGGCCTGGATGCAGCTCGCCGGCTGGTCCTGGAACCTGCTCAACCTGATGGCGCTGCCGCTGCTCTTCGGAACCGGAGTCGACTACGTGCTCCACGTGCAGATGTCGCTGCGGCGGCACGCCGGGGACACCCGGGAGCTTTGGCGCACCACCGGCAAGGCGCTGGCGCTCTGCGGCGGCACGACCGTCGCCGGGTTCGGCTCCCTCGCCTGGGCGGGAAACGCCGGACTCGCCAGCCTCGGACAGGTCTGCGCCGCCGGGGTGGTGTGTGTGATGAGCGTGTCGCTCCTCGCGCTGCCGGTCTGGTGGAGGATGACGGGCGGAACGACGGTTCAGCCGGTGGATGTCAAAGCCGCCTCCACCCTGTATTCCGCCACTCTCTGGAAGACCGCCCTTCGGCTCGTCCGCCTGCTTCCCCGCCCCGTCTGCCTCGCGCTCAGCCGCACCGGGGTCTTCGTCTACCGACGTCTCCGCCCCGACCGCCTCCGCATCGTGGCGGACAATCTTCGCCCGATCATGGGCGCAGGAGCGGAAGCCGCCGCCGGCCGGCTCTTCGACGAATTCGCCATCAAGCTCTGCGACCTGTGGCGCTACGAAGCCGGCCAGTCCATCGATCAACGCCTGCGCCCCCTCGCGGGTTGGGAACACCTCCGCGACTCGCTCGAAGCCAAGCGCGGCGTGCTCCTCGTCACGGTGCATCTCGGCAACTGGGAGTTCGGCGCGCCCCTGCTCGCCCGGCGCGGGATCAAGCTGCTCGTCCTCACCCGACCGGAGCCGGGCGACGGCTTCACGGAGCTCCGCCAACAAGCCCGCGCGCGCTGGGGCATCGAGACGTTCGTCGTCGGAGACGATCCTTTTGCCTTCGTCGAAATCATCCGCCGGCTCCAAGCGGGGGAATGCGTCGCCCTGTTGGTCGACCGGCCGCCGGCCGCGGGCTCGGTGGAGGTGGAGCTGTTTGGTCGGCCTTTCAGCGCATCGATCTCGGCCGCCGAGTTGGCGCGCGCGACCGGTTGCGCCATTGTGCCGGTCGTGTTGCCCCGCATCGACGGCGTCTATTCGGCGGAAGTCCTCCCGCCCGTGCCGTATGATCGCGCGGCCCTGGGCAACCGCGCGGTGCGCATCAAGTTGACGGGCGAGATCCTCCGCGCTTTCGAATCGAGCCTGCGCCAGTATCCGGAACAATGGTTCCACTTCGTGCCGGTGTGGAAAGAGTCCGAAAAAAACCACAGATGAACACAGATCAACCCGGATGGAATTCTGCGGATGGCTTCCGTAGACAGGTCGGTCCTTCGGCGTCGTGGGACGGATCCGCCGCCACCGGCTTCCGGCTTTCACCTTGTCCATCCGGGTCCATCCGGGTCCATCGGTGGCTGCTTCTCTTCGCCTGGCTTTTTGGGTCCAGCGCCTACGCGGCCGACACCAACGCCCTCCTCAAGTCTTGGCTGGAGTCGCAGAAGGAGCTCAAGACCTGGACCGCCGACCTCACCCAGACGCGCCATCTCAAGGCGTTGGCCGAGCCGCTCAAGGCGGAGGGCAAGATTTGGTTCAGTGCGCCGGACAAGTTCCGTTGGGAACTCGGCCAACCCGCCCGCACGGTCGCCATCCGCAACGGTCCGGACATGTGGCTCCTGTCGCCGAAGCTCAAGCGCGCCGAACATTTCCCGCTCGACGGCAGCGCCACCGGACCGTGGCGCGACGCCATGGCGCTGCTCGAAAGCGGCTTCCCCCGCGATGCCACGACGTTCCGGGCGCAGTATGAGCTCCGCGCCTTCACCCGCACGAACGACCTCTACCAGCTGGACCTGATCCCGCGCCAACCGGCCGCCCGGGAGATGATCCCGTCCGTCGGCGTGGTCTTTTCGATCGAGACGAAGAACCTCGTGGCGACCGAGCTGACGCTGGCCGACGGCTCCGTGCTCCGGAATGATTTCCGCAACGTGCGGGTCAATCCGGAGATCACGCCATCCACCTTCGCCGCTCCCGACGCCGGCGAATACAAGATCACCGAACCGTGGAAGAAACGTCCCTGAGCCTCGCCCTCGCCGCCCTGCCGCACGGGCCCGCGTTCCGCTTCATCGACCGCCTGACCGCGCTCGATCCAGGCCGCTCCGGTCGCGGCGAATATCGACTGCGGGGAAACGAACCTTTCTTGAGCGGGCATTTCCCCGGAAATCCTCTGATGCCCGGAGTGCTCCTGATCGAAGCCGCCGCCCAGCTGGCCGGAGTCGTGGCCCAGAGCGATCCCACGATCCCGCCACTCGCCGCCCTCAAACTCACCGCGCTTCGCCAAGTGAAGATCCTCGGCAGCGCCCGCCCCGGGCAAGTGATCGAAGTGGAGGCCCGCGTCGAAGGCAGGATGGGCGGGCTGATCCAAGCCACCGCCGACATCCGGGTGGAGGGGAAAGCCATCCTCGAGGCGACGCTCACGCTCTCGGGTGAAGCGGCCGCAACTTCGCCTCCGATCGGTTGACCAGCTCGGGAGGATTTGAAAATTCGGCCCAACGCCAGCTGCGCGGAACCGCACGTAGATGGAATCCTCCATTGCCGCCCCCCGACGCCGCGCTATCGTCCGGCCCCGTGCAAACCGCCGACAGTCTCTCTCCCGGTCTCCGGAGATTCATCTTCCTCACCGCCGCGTTCAACGGTGCCGCCATCATGGTCATCGAGATCCTCGGGGCGAAGATGTTGGCCCCGTTTTTTGGGACGTCGCACTTCGTGTGGACCGCGCAGATCGGCGTGGTCATGGCGTCGCTGGCGCTGGGCTATTACATCGGCGGGCGTTGGGCCGATGCCACCGGAAATCTCGGCCGGCTCTTCGGCGGGATGCTCGCGGCGGCCGGCTATCTCTGTCTGGGCGTGCTCGGGCTGCGGGCCGTGGCCACGGTCTGTCTAGGGTTCTCGTTGGCGGTCGGTTCGTTGGCGGCGGCGGCCTTCCTTTACTTCGTCCCGCTGGTCCTGCTCGCGATGACGGGGCCCTTCCTCGTCCGCTTCATCACGAGCCATCTCAAGAACGTGGGCGGCAGCGTCGGCCGGTTGTCCGCCGTCAGCACGGTGGGCAGCCTGGTCGGCACCGCCGCCATCGGCTATGTGCTGATCCCCTTGTCGCCGAATTCCGTGACGATGCTGGCCACGGCCGGAGTTCTCGCTTTGTTGGCCCTCGTGTTCTTTGCCGTGTGGAGCCGCTCGGCCAAACGCGCCGGTGTCGCGACCGTCGCCATCGCGCTGCTCGGTGTCGTGGCCGGGGTCCAATCGAACCAGCCGGAGTTCGCGAACCACCGGGAGCTGTTCCGGGGCAACTCGAACTTCGGGCGTCTACAGGTCATCGAGTCGCGCGACGGGCACCGCTACTACCTGAACGACTACCTGATGCAGAACACCTACGAGCCCTCGTCCAAGCAGAGCCTTTCGCTCTTCACCTACGCGCTGCACGATCTGGCGATCGCCTACACCGCGCGGCTGGATTCCGTGCTCTGCATCGGCATGGGCGTCGGCATCGTTCCCGGTCGCTTCGCCGCCGAAGGTCTCCGGGTGGACGTCGTGGAGATCAATCCCGCCGTCGTCCCGGTCGCCCAGAAGTTCTTCGACCTCGATGTCTCCAGGCTGAACCTCGTCATCGGCGACGGCCGCCAGGTCCTCAACGGCAACACAAACCGCTACGACGCCGTCATCCTCGACGCGTTTCTGGGCGACTCCTCCCCGTCGCACCTGATGACCCGCGAAGCGTTCACCGCCGTGCGCGCGGTCATGCACGAGCAGGGCGTTCTCGTGATCAACTGTTTCGGCGATCGCACCCCGGGGAAGGACTTCTTCGCCGCGTCGCTGCAGAAGACGCTTCGTGCGGTCTTCGCGGACGTGCGGCTCCACGAATCGGGCAACGGAAACATGTTCTTCGTCGCCTCGCCCTCGCCGTTGAGTCCGAAGAGGCAGGTCGAACTCAGCCGGGTCCATCCGGACCTTCGCGGTCAGATGAGCGAAGTGCTGAACGGCATCTTCGAGGCCGACCCGACCCACGGGATCGTGATGACGGACGACTTCAATCCTGCGGACTACTACGACGCCGAGAACCGCCAGCACATCCGGCGGAACCTCGCCTACGCGATGCTCCGCCGGTTCTAGCGGGGGCCGATTTGCGACTGGAAGGACAGCGGCGATGAACGCACGCTTCCGTCCGTATGCTCCCCATGCTCCGGTTGCGCGGTGTTCTTCTGGGTCTGCTTCTCGCCGTTTCCACCAGAGCGGCTCAACTGGACGTCGCGCCCTTTGGTCTGCCGCTGCCCGATGGCAACGGAGTGATGTGGGAGGACCCTCGCGAAATTCATCGGGTGGTCGTCGGGTTCACCGACACGCCACCCTCGCCTGACCACGTCCGACTCGAATACTGGGGCAGCCGCTGGCCCGAGCAGCGGTTGCCGAAGGACCGCGAGCCCGGCGGCGGCGACGTCGGCTGGATGGAGCTCGGCAACTGGTATAAGGACGGCTGGCGGGCAGCGGACACCGACGCGCAGATCGAGGGCCATGCGATCGTCTTCACCTTCCGGCCGGTCAACGCGAAGGAATTCCCCCAGCTCAAGGACTACGCCGCTCGTTTTCGCTACACGCTCAAACTCCGCGTCGCGGTCGACGGTCCGGCCGCTCCTCCGTCCGCGATAAGCGCGTTCACGGATTCGACTTTGCAGGAACGGTCCTTCCAGCTCGCCTGGGAGAAGCCGGCGCAGGCGCGCGTCGACGCGGTGTTCAACGGGCGCGTCGTCCGGGCCGAATCGATCCGGCCTCTGGGTGGCCGCTACCTCGTCGAGACGGCCGTGAATCCGGACCCGAACACCTTCGACCGGACGCTGGTGACGATCAGCCGGGACAGGGATGTCTTCACCTTCGCGATGGACGATCTGAAGGGAGGCCCGCTTTTGCTGCCGCACCTCGGCGTCGTCGTCCTGCCCGGCGGCGATCAGCGCGACTACGCGGCGGTCGCGACCGAAACCAGGTCGCGCGGCCAAAAGACCCTCTACGACCGCGTCGCCGAATTGCCCGAGCAGACTTGGCGCAAGGCCTGGGACGGGATGCCTCCCAAGAAGTCACGGATCAGCTTCCCGCTCGGTCTCGACGGAGGTCGGCAGCGGTTTCGTCTCCGCGCGGACGGCAGTGTCGATTTCCGGGCGAACGACTCCTACTTGGCGGCCCGTCCCGGCAAGGACACACCGCGTCTCGCCTTGGAAAAGCCCGACATGGCCCTGCGGTTCGGCCTGTCCTACGAGCCATCGCATCGGAACCTGGAAGAGGAAAGCCTGCCCGTCTGCGAAACCACCTGGGACCAGCCCGGCGTGCGAATCGACCAGACCGCCTTCGTCACCCCGCTGGAGGGCACCCAAGCCGTCGGGCCCGTGCCACCAGCCGATTCGACCGTCGTCTTCATGGCCCGCTTCACCTTCACGAACACGACGTCCGAGCCCCGGACTGTCACGCTCCCGTTGAAACTCGAGGCCGGCGAACTCAGGCCGGTCGTGCGCGTGGACCCCGACGGAGTTGTCTGGAACGGAGACAACTTCCGCGGGTTGATCGTGTCCGGGACGCCCGGCGAGTGGGCCTCCGATCCGGGCCGGATCGTGGTCACGCTGATTCCGGGACAAGCCAAGACGATGGTTCTGAAGATCCCCTACCTGGTCCTCACCGAGCCGGCCGAGCGCGCCGCCTTGAAGCGGCTCGACTTCGACACGGAGCGGACGGCGGTGGCGGGCTACTGGCGAAGGCGGATGGACGAGAGCTCCGTCCTCGTCACGCCGGAGCCGATGCTCAACGAGTTCTACCGTTCGCACGCGATGCATCTGCTGGTGAACTGCGAACGCGAGCCGGGCAGCGACCGTCGGTTCGCGCGGGTCGGCTCCTTCGTCTACGGGGTCTACGGCAACGAGTCGTGCATGATGGTCGTGGATCTCGACCGACGCGGCTACCACCGGGAAGCGCGGGAGTGCCTGGACGCTTGGCTCCACTATCAGGGCACCGTGGAACTGCCCGGCTCCTTCGCCTCCCGTGACGGCGTGCTCTACGGCGCGGGCGGGTACGAGGCGGGCGGCTACAACCAGCACCACGGATGGATTCTCTGGATGATGGCGGAGCACTACCGCTTCACCCGGGACGAACCGTGGCTGCGCGGCGCGGCACCCGGAATCGTCAAGGCGTGCGACTGGATCATCCGCGAAACAGCACGGACCAAGGATCGACCGGAACTGGAGCGAGGCCTCCTCCCGGCCGGCAGCCTCGAAGACATCGGCGACTGGTGGACCTGGCTTTCCACGAGCTGCTACACGTGGCGCGGGCTGGACAGCGCCGCCTGGGCGCTGGAACAGGTCCACCATCCGGACGCCGGCCGCATCCGCCGGGCGGCGGACGACTACCATCGGGCGCTGATCGCCAATTTCACCAGGGCGATGGAGCGTTCGCCCGTGGTGCGGCTGCGCGACGGCACGGCCGTGCCGCAAATCCCGTCGCAGGTCCACCGTCGGGGCCGCAGCTTCGGCTGGATCTGCCAGACCCTCGAAGGGCCGATGCACCTGCTCATCACCGGCGCCATCGCCCCGCGCTCCGAGCTTGCGACCTGGATTTTGAACGACTACGAGGACAACCTCTATCTCTCGAATCAATACGGCTATGTGCTCGACGACTTCGAGCGCAATTGGTTCGGACGCGGCGGCATGTCCATGCAGGCGTGCCTGCTGCTCGACGTCGAACCGTATCTCCATCGCGACGACGTGAAACAGGCCCTCCGCGCCCTCTTCAACGCCGAGGCCGTGAGCCATTTCCCCGACGTGCGGATGAACACCGAGCACGCCTTGCCCGAGATGGGCGACTGGAAGGGCGACATCTTCAAGAGCAGCGACGAGGCGAACGTGGCCGGATGGCTCCGCTATCTCTTCGTGCGCGAGGAAGACGACACCCTGCTCATCGGCCAGGCCGTGCCGCGCGGCTGGTTGGCGCAGGGACAGAGGTGCGGCATCGAACGCGCCGCCACCTATTTCGGTCCGATGAGCGTGATCTACAGCGGGGGTGAGAATGAAATCACCGCGCGTCTCGAAGGCCCACGGCGAAACCCGCCGACGCGAATCAGGGTGCGTGTCCGCGAGCCGCGCGAACGGTCCATCCAGTCGGTCATGGTGAACGGCAAGCCGTGGACCGAGTTCAAAGGCGAATGGATCGAACTGCCGGGCGACCTCGGCGATGCAACCATCGTCGCGCGGTTTTGATCGACAAGGCCGACCTGGAACTCGGATCGATGATCCTGGATGGCGCTTTCCTCTGGCTCACAGGAACCATGAAGCACGGGTCGACAAAGATCCTCTTTCGGCGCCGGTCCGGAGCCGCCGCCCTGCTGGTGCTCGCGCTGTCGTCGGCTGCCAGATCGGACGACGCTCCGATCACCACCATCGCGGCGATCAAGCGGTTTGGCCTGGAGGAAGCGGGCAAAGCCCGGCCCGTGCATGGGCGGGCGAACCGGGAACATCGGCCGCGCCATCCAATCGTCGATTGCTGGACGACGGCCTTGCGTGTTCAGTCCGTCGTGCCGCTCGGAAGCGGCAATGCGTGAACCCGAAGAGAAAATCCATCTATGCGAATTTCGTCGCCGCGTGTCTGCCGTTCCCGATGGGCCGCTAACCGATCGGCTTGGGCCCTCTGTCTGACCGTCTGTCTCCTGGCAGCGACCGTGGCGCGACCGGCGGAGACACCTTCGCCGGTTGGTTCCAATGAGGTCGCCGTGGCCGCCCGTCTGCTGGATCTTGAATTCACTCTGGCCGAGGCGGCCCAGGCCACCGCCAATGTGAACCGGCGCTTGGAGACGCTGGCGATCCTCCACGCGCAGTCGTTTCCCAACAGTCTGGCTCCGGCGTTGGTCTTCGATCCTAGGCCGCCGGGGTTCAAGATGCCGACCGGGCCCGACGGCATCCAGTGGAGCCCACCGGGCGAGGTGCGTCTTCCAGCCCGGCATGATGATCTCGCGTATTATTCGGTCGCCGAGCTCTCGGTGCTTATCCGGTCGAAGCAGTTAACGTCGGAAGAGCTCACCCGCTTCTGCCTCGGCCGGTTGAAGCGCTACGGCCCGCCCCTTCACTGTGTGGTGACGCTGACGGAAGAGCGGGCCTTGGAGGAAGCACGCCGCGCCGACACCGACTTGGCGGCGGGACATTGGCGCGGACCGCTCCACGGCATTCCTTACGGCGCGAAGGATCTTCTCTCCACCAAAGGCATTCGGACCACCTGGGGTGCGCCTCCGTTTACCAACCAGGTCTTCGACGCCGATGCGACCGTGATCCGGAAGCTCGGCGAAGCAGGTGCGGTGCTGGTGGCGAAGCTCAGCATGGGCGAACTGGCGATGGGCGACGTTTGGTTCGGCGGATTGACCCGGAATCCGTGGAAGCCGGACACGGGCTCCAGCGGATCGTCCGCCGGTTCCGCGGCGGCTGTCGCGGCCGGGCTGGTGCCGTTCGCCATCGGTTCTGAAACCCTGGGTTCCATCGTTTCTCCGTCCACCGTGTGCGGGGTCACCGGACTTCGGCCGACCTTCGGTCGCGTCAGTCGGACCGGCGCGATGACCCTCAGCTGGTCGATGGACAAGCTGGGCCCGTTGGCTCGCAGCGCCGAAGATTGCACCCTCGTGCTCAACGCGATTCGCGGCGCGGACGGGAAGGATCTTTCGGCCATCGAAGCGCCGTTCCACTACGTCTCGGGACGATCGTTGAAGGATCTGCGCATTGGCGTGCTCCAGGAGGAGTTCGAGCGCGACCATGGCAACCGCACCAACGATCTGGCGGCGTTGGCGGTGCTGCGCTCGCTCGGCGCACAGCTCCGGCCCGTCACGATGCAGCGGATTCCCAAGGAGCCTCTCTATCTCATCCTCGACGCCGAATCGGCGGCGGCCTTCGACGAACTGACCCGCAGCAGCCTCGACGACCAGCTCGTGCAGCAGTCCGACGACAGTTGGCCCAACATCTTCCGCAGCGCCCGCTTCGTCTCCGCCGTGGACTATCTCCAGGCCAACCGGCTTCGCACGCGTCTCATGGCCGAGATGGACGCGCTGTTCGCGGAACTGGACGTGCTGGTCGTCCCCACCTGGGTCGGAAACTCGCTGCTCTACGCCAACATGACCGGCCATCCCTGCGTGGTGGTGCCCAACGGCGACAAGACAGGAGACGCCCAGGCGAGTTTCTGCTTCCTGGGAAAACTGTTCGGCGAAGCCGAAGCCCTGGAAGCGGCGGCCGTTTATCAGAATGCGACCGCTTGGCACCGGCAACGACCGGACTTGAGCCGACTGGGAGAAGCCAAGTAGCCGCCGAGGTGCCGAGGCGGATCGGCCCAGCCTACAGGAGACTTCCACCTCCCCACGTCGGCAGTCACGGGGCTGTGGCTCACGCCCGCAGCCTCATCAGCAGGTCCTTCGCCTCCACGGTGTCGCCGACGACTGCGAGGACTTCGGCCACGACGCCGTCGATGGGCGAGGTGACGGTGGTCTGCATCTTCATCGCTTCCATCATCAGCAGCTTGTCGCCCTTGGCGATCTTCTGACCGACGGTGACGGTGAGGCTGGCGACCAGTCCGGGGATCGGAGCGGGCACCTGGAGCGGATCGGCCAGATCGGCCTTGGGCCGGGTCTTGGTCTGCGGGGACACCTTCTTGTCGGAGATGAAGGCTTCGCGGCCCATGCCGTTCAGCTCGTAGCTGATGGTGCGACGGGCGTCCTTGTCCGGCTCGCTCACGCTGACCAGGCGGATGATCAGCCGCTTGCCTTCCTCGATCCCGACGGTGATCTCCTCGCCGATCCGCAGCCCGTAGAAGAAGGCCTGGGTCGGCAGGACGCTGACGTTGCTGAACGAGCGCTGGTGCTTGGTGAAGTCGAGGAACACCTGCGGATACATCAGATAGGAATAGACGTCGTCCTCGGTGGGCTCGCGGCGGAGCTTGTCGGCGAGCTCCCCGCGGATCTTGTTGAAGTCCGCCGGCGTGGCGACGGCGCCGGGCACGACGCCCTTCTCATAGTTCTTCTTGGCTTCGGCGAAGCGCTTCTCTCCGAGAACGACCTTCTGGATGTCCGCCGGCCATCCGCCGTCGGGCCAGCCGAGACCGCCGCTGAGCATGTCGATGACGCTCTCGGGGAACGGCGTGGAACCGGGCTCCAGATTGACGACGTCGGACGCCTTGATGCCCTTGCTGAAGAGGAAGAGCGCCATGTCTCCGACGACCTTGCTGCTCGGGGTCACCTTCACGATGTCGCCGAAGAGCTGGTTCACATCGGCATAGGTTCGCGCGATCTCGGGCCAACGATGGGACACGCCCATGCTGGAGGCCTGTTCCTTGAGAATGGTGTATTGGCCGCCGGGCATCTCGTGCAGATAGACCTCGGCGCTGCCGGTCTTCGGAGCCGTGTCGAAGGGCGCGTAGATCTCGCGGACGCGTTCCCAATAGTCGGCGAATTCGGCCAGCGTGTCCGCGTCGAGCTTCGTGTCGCGCGGCGTGCTCTGGAGGGCGGAAGCGATGGAGTTCAGGTTCGGCTGCGAGGTGCTCCCGGACATCGAGGAGATGGCGAGATCGACGACGTCCACCCCGGCATCGCTGGCGTTGAGGATGGAGGACGCCTGCACACCGGAGGTGTCGTGCGTGTGGAAGTGGATCGGGAGACCGATCTCCTCGCGCAGCGTTTTGACGAGCTTCTTGGCGGCGAACGGACGGCAGAGGCCGGCCATGTCTTTGATCGCGAGGAAATGGGCGCCCATCTTCTCCAGTTCCTTGGCCAGCTTCACGTAATACTTCAGCGAGAACTTGTCGCGCTTCTCGTCGAGGATGTCGCCGGTGTAGCAGATGGCGGCTTCGCAGACGGCGTGCGTGCCCTGGACGGCGTCCATGGCCACCCGGAGGTTCGGCAGGTAGTTCAGCGAATCGAAGATGCGGAAGATGTCCATGCCCGAAGCGGCCGCGTGCTTCACGAAGCCGGCGACGACGTTGTCGGGATAGTTCGAGTAGCCGACGGCGTTCGAGCCGCGGAAGAGCATCTGGAAACAGATGTTCGGGATCTTCTCGCGCAGCAGCCGCAGGCGTTCCCACGGATCCTCGCTGAGGAACCGCATCGCGCTGTCGAAGGTCGCCCCGCCCCACATCTCCAGCGAGAACAGGCCGGTCTTCGCGTCGCCGAGGCGATGGGCCAGGGCGTCCGCGCACGCGATCATGTCGTAGCTGCGGACGCGCGTGGCCATGAGGGACTGGTGGGCGTCGCGGAAGGTGGTGTCGGTGACGAGCAGGCGCTTCTGCTTGAGGGTCCACTCGGCGAACTTCTTCGGCCCGAGTTCGAGAAGCAGATCGCGGGTGCCTTTGGGAACAACCGGTCTAGTGGCGCCGGCGCCCCCGCCGGTGGCCAGTGCGGCAGGCGACCCCGCCTGCCGGGACTTGGCACCCACAGACGAGGGCGTCCGTGCCACTGCGGACTTGGGAGGGGTCGGCAGCTCCAACGCCTTCGCGGGCTTATAGCCCTTGGCGTGCGGATTGCCGTTCACGATCACATTGCCGAGGAAGTTGAGCAGCTTCGTCGCGCGGTCTTTCCGCCCCTTGAACTTGAAGAGCTCCGGAGTGGTGTCGATCAACGTCGTCGTGGCCTGGCCGCTCTGGAATTCGGGATGGCGGATGACGTTTTCGAGGAAGGGGATGTTCGTCTTGACGCCGCGGATGCGGAATTCGCGCAGCGCGCGGTCCATCCGGTCCATGGTGATGTCGTAGCTGCGGCCGCTGGCGATCATCTTCACCAACATGGAGTCGTAGAACGGCGTGATGACCGAGCCCGAGTAGCCCATGCCGCCGTCGAGCCGGATGCCGAAGCCGCCGGGCGAACGGTAGGCGAGGATCTTGCCATAGTCGGGCGTGAACTTGTTCTCCGGATCCTCCGTGGTGATGCGGCACTGGATGGCGTAGCCGTTCCGCGGAATCTCGTTCTGGCCGGGCAGGGCGAGTTCACGGGAGGTCAGGCTGTGGCCCTGGGCGATCAAGATCTGGGAGCGGACGAGGTCGATGCCGGTGATCACCTCGGTGACGGTGTGCTCGACCTGGATGCGGGGGTTCATCTCGATGAAGAACCACTCGTGTTTGTCCAGATCGTAGAGGAACTCGATCGTGCCGGCGTTGTCGTAGCGGATCTCGCGGGCGATGCGGGCCGCGGCGTCGCAGAGCTCCTTGATGATGTTCTCGGGGAGACCGAAGGAAGGGGCGACTTCGACGACCTTCTGATGGCGGCGCTGGACCGAACAATCGCGCTCGTGCAGATGGATGATGTTGCCGTGCTGGTCGCCAAGGATCTGGACCTCGATGTGCTTCGCGCGGGGAATGTATTTCTCCAGGAAAACGGCGGGATTCCCGAACGCCTGGCCGGCTTCGCTCTGGGCCTCGTCGAGGAGCTGGGAAAGCTCGCTCTCCTTCTTCACCACGCGCATGCCGCGGCCGCCCCCGCCGAAGGCCGCCTTGATGATGAGCGGGAAGCCGATGCTCTTGGCCGCCTTCAGGGCGAGATCGCGATCGGATATCGGGTCGTCGGTGCCGTTGAGCACCGGCACGCCGATGCGCTGGGCCACGGCGCGCGCGGCGGTCTTGTCGCCCATCATGTCCAGGAGCTCGGGCCGGGGACCGACGAAGGCGATGCCGGCCTCCGCGCACGCGCGGGCGAAAGCGGGATTCTCGCTCAGGAAACCGTAGCCGGGATGGATCGCATCCACCCCTTTCTCCTTCGCGATGGCGACGATGCTGGCGATGTCGAGATACGCGGCGACGGGACCCTTGCCCTGGCCGACGAGGTAGGATTCGTCCGCCTTGAACCGGTGGATGCAGAAACGGTCCTCCTGCGCATAGACGGCCACGGTGCGGAGACCGAGTTCGGTGCTTGCGCGGAAAATGCGGATGGCGATCTCGGAGCGGTTCGCAGCCATCAGTTTCTTGAACTGACGCGGCGAGGGCGATGGGGCGGCGGCGTGGCGGTTCGGCATAAGTGCGGGAGAATTGTTAAGGAAGACGGGGCGGCTTTGGCAAAGGAAACTGGGGAGGCCGAAACGTAAAACAGGCCGGAAGTCGCCCTCCGGCCTGCGCGCGAACGTATATGGGGAATCTCAGGATTTAATCGGGCGATAGAACCGGGTCGGAGCCGTCGCCGGAAGGGTTCGCTTGTTGGTTCCGCCGGCTTGGGTGGGCATGGCCGCTCAACGCCTCCCAGTCGGTCGGACTGCGAAGCAGAGCGGGCTGGCGGAGAGAGCGGTTCGACTGGGATGTTGCTGGGAAAGGGAGGCGGGCTTGATCGGAGCGGTCTCCTTCGGACCCCTCCTCTTTCAGACCATCGGCTTCGAGTCGAAAACGAACCTGAAGCGAGACGCCAATTCCTTGGGTTGGAACAGAACACAGAACGGAGCGAGCCGCATTGAACCTCTAGTCTCCTGTGCGTCTGCTGGCACACGATAACGATACCGGGTTTCAAATAAGGACCTATCAGCCCCATAAAAAGGGGATATTTTGGAAGTTTCGTAAGATGACTCAACAAGGAGTCGCAGCGGCACCAAGCCGGATTCGCCGTTGAGCCGCTCCCCTGCCGGGCGTATACCCGAGAGCAGTTCCCAAAAACGTTCAACCCCACGAAACCTATGTTTTTCGGAGTCGACTATCACCCTGAGCATTGGGTCTTTCCCTATGCGGGAAGTGCGGAAGATCCGGAGGCTCGTTGGAGCCGCGACGTAGAATTGATGCTGGCCGCCGGAGTGAACGCGGTGCGCATGGGCGAATTCGCCTGGGGGCTCTATGAGCCGGAAGAAGGGAAGTTCGAGTTCGACTGGATGCGCCGCGCCATGGATCTCATGCACCGCAGCGGCATCCAGATCGTTCTGGGCACGCCCACCGCCGCCCCGCCTCTGTGGCTCGCGCGGAAACATCCGGACATCCTTCCCATCAACGAACGCGGCCAGACGCTCCACGCCGGCACCCGCCACGCCTATTCGCTGAACAGCGAGGCGTACTGGCAGCATACCAAGAAGATCGTCCGCGCCGTCGCCGAACACCTCGGCACCCATCCGGGTCTCATCGCTTGGCAGATCGACAACGGCATTGGCGGCCATTTGACCGAAGCCTCCTTCAACCCCGATACCGAGAATGATTGGCACGCCTGGCTGAAGGCCAAATACGACACTGTCGGCAAAATGAACGACTGCCTCGGTCTCCGCTTCTGGGGCCAGACGGTCCGCAGTTTCGATGAAGTGCCCATGCCCCGGATCGCTCCCACCGTCCATAATCCGGCGTTGGTCATGGACTGGTTCCGTTTCTCCAGCGACACGCTCGTCGCCTACATGCGCTGCCAGGCCGAGACCCTCCGGTCCGTCACCCCGAAGATCCCCATCACGACGAATCTCCGGGCCATTTCGCGCCACTTCGACCATTTCAACCTGGCCAACGTGCTCGACTTCGTCTCGGCGGACTCCAACGCCACGATCAAGACCCGCTCCGCCGAAAATGCCTGCGAGATCGATATCTTCCGCTCGCTCAAGAAGGGTCCATCCAGCTTGCCGGGCGACGTGGACAGCGGTTTCTGGGTCATCGAACAGAAAGCCGGCCAAGTGAACTGGCTTGATACGAACTCCCTCGTCCGGCCGGGCGTCATCCGGCTCTTCGCCTACCAGGTCGTTTCCCGCGGTGCCAACGGGCTGTTTTACTTCTTCTGGCGCCAGCCGCGCATCGGGTCCGAACAGTTCTATGGCGGCGTGCTCACCCACGACGGCCGCGGCGACAACCGCGTCTACCACGAGGTGCAGCAGATCGGCGCGGAGATGCAGCTCCTCGGCCCGATCCTCAAGAACACCAGGGTCGTCGCCGAGACCGCCATCCTCTTCACCCACGACAGCGACTGGAGCCAGACGCTGCCCATGCAGCCCAACAAGCACTTCAAGCTCCACGACCACATCCACCTCTTCCACACGGCGCTGCACGACCGGAACATGCCCGTCGACTTCGCCCAGCCGCTCGACGACCTCTCCCAATACAAGATCGTCATCGCCCCCTCGCTCCAGATGCTCAGCGGCGCCGAAGCCGACGCCCTCCGCCTCTACGTGCAGAATGGCGGCACCCTCGTCGCCACCTGCAACACTGGCCTGTTCGACGAGAACCACATCGTGCCCGACACCGGCATGCCGAACGAGATGACGGACGTCTTCGGCATCGAGGTCGAGGAGTTCGACCCGCTGCCTCCGGGCGAAGACAACCACCTCAGTTTCAAGGGCGACTTCCACGTCTCCGCCCTCCATCCCGCCCGGCTCTGGTGCGACGTCATCAAACCCCTCGGCGCCCAGGTGCTCGGCACCTTCACGCGGGACTTCTATGCGAACCGACCGGCGATGACCATGAACACCTATGGCAATGGCCGGGCCATCTACCTCGGGTTCGTCAGCCACCAGGCCTTCTACTACGACCTCGTCGTCTGGCTGCGGGGTCTCGCGAATCTTTTCCCGCTGCTCAAGGTCCCCGACACCATCGAGGTCAGCCTGAGGCAGGGACCCGACTCCAAGGTGTATTTCCTCCTGAACCACCAGAACTCGCCCGTCCGCATCCAGTTTTACAAACCGATGCACGACTTCCTGACGGGCCGAACCTTCACCGGCACCTACGACCTGCCTCCCCACGGCGTCCTGGTGCTGGATGAAAAGCCGCGCGCGTCGGGATCCTCCACCCCGACGGCCGCCGCGGAAGACCGGGAAGAAGTCGCGGCCATGTCGTAGCCAGCAATTCGGCCGACAGGCCCGCAGACCACCGGTGAACCGAGCCGGAGGGTGTCCAATCAGGGGCGCTCTCCGGCTCACTCGTTGTGGGAAACGTCCCTTCCTCTTCTTCCTCCCCCGTCATCCCAATCATAGTCTCGATCCCTCGGCCCATCCCACTGCGAAGAGCCCCGGTAGGGCGGCGATGCCGCGCCGCCCCAACATCCGGAGATAACCAGCGCAGCGCCGTTTCCGGATCCCGATGATCCACTGCCGTCCGCGTCATCTCCACGCTTCGTGCGCGAACCTCACGCACCCGATCAGTGGAACCTTGCAGAAACCCCAGCACATCCCACTTTTCCAGCCTCGGCATTGCCCCTGCTAAAGAACGAAAGCATGAAACCCCAGCCCAGTTCCACGCGTGGTCAGACCGGTTCATCTTTGGTTGAGGTCGCCGTCGTGATCGCGGTGTTGGTGGTGGTAGCGGGAATGATCCTGCCAGCATTGCCCGGCAAAGGAGGGCGCGCTCACCGCATCTCCTGCGTGAACAGCCTCAAGCAAATCGGCACCGCCTTCCGGCTCTTCGCCAACGACTACGATGGCAGGTATCCGTTCCAAGTTTTGGCCGAGGCCACCAACGGCTTTCCTGATGCGGCGGGCTTGCTTCCCTTCAACACCAATGACGCCACCCAGGTCTGGAAGCTCTTCCAGGCCGCCGGCTATGAACTCAGTTCGCCAAGGATCCTGGTTTGCCCGGCCGACACGCGCGCTGCTGCGGCCGACTTCGCCAGCACCAATGCATCGTCGCAAAGCTTCGCCCACCCCTCCCAACGCCTGAAAGCCCTCAGCTACTTCTACGGACTCAACTCCCGCGAAGACGACCCGAACCAGTTCGTGGTCGGCGACCGCAATCTCACCACCGGCGGGTCCGACACGGATCCGGGGAAGGCGCTCCTGACCGGCCGCGTCGATCTCGCCAACTTCACCGCCCTCCCGAAGCCAGGAGCCGGAAAACTGCAATGGGGCCTCGGTCTCCACGACAAGGCAGGCAACGTCGGCTTCTCCGATGGTCGCGTGGAGCAGCTCACCTCCGGCAAGCTCCGCGAAGCCGCCCTCAATGCTGGAAGCACGAACAACGTCCTGTGGATGCCCAATCTTCCCCAACCCATGCGATGAACCCACGCGCACCAAGAACGAAGAAGCCACCGGCAGACTCCCGTCTGCCGCTACGGCCCCGTAGCGGCGAGCGGGAGTTCGCCGCCAATATGCGAGGCGAGAAGAAGCGGCAACTCTGCCGTGGTTTTACCGCATGGGAACTTGTCGTCGTGGTGGCGATCATCGTCGCCGGGCTCGCCATCCTGCTCCCGATGCTTGCCAGGCCCAAAGCCAGGTCCTCGAAGATTGGTTGCGTCAACGAACTCAAGCAGATCGGCACCGCCTTCCGGCTCTACGCAAACGACTACGACGGCAAATACCCGTTCCAAGCACTGTCCGAGTCGGCGACCAATGGCGCGCCGAACGACCCGTTTGGAGTCTTCGACCCGAATGACCCGACCCAGCTGTGGAGGATCTTCCAAGCTGCCGGCAACGAGATCAGCTCTCCTCGCATCCTCGTTTGCCCAGAGGACACGCGGACTTCCGCGTCGGACTTCAACGAACCGAACCTCACCACCAACAGCTTCGCCCACCCTTCGAACCGTGAGAATGCGCTCAGCTATTTCTACGGCCTCGCAGCCATGGAGGACGCGCCCGACCGCTTCATCGCCGGGGATCGCAATCTCTACCGAAGCTCAACCCTCCTTGGCGGCAGCCAGCGCCTCGGCTCCACAAAGGTCGAAACCAAATCATTGGCGTGGGGTTCGGAGATGCATCGCCGCGCCGGCAACATCGCCTTCAGCGACGGGCATGTGGACCAACTGAGTTCGGACGGACTCCGCGAAGCGCTGGCCAAGAGCTCGGATACCAACAACGTGGTTTGGCTGCCCAATCCGCCGACGAAGAAATCGCCCGGGACATTGTAAATGCCGATCAAACCCGTGGATCGGCAGGATGCGGTGGTCGCTCCGACGGGAGCCCAAAGATTTCCCGCAACGCCAAGGAGACAAACAGGGAAACGCAGCCGCGGTGGAGTTCGGTTCCATCCGCCGTCCGGGTTCCGGACGCGCCGAAACCGATCCGCCGCGGCTGCCATTTTTCTTCAGATCCCGCTCAGTCGCCCGGTCGAATCACCGAAGCGCTCGAGACCGCGTAGACCGACATTATCGGCCATGCTGAGGTAGAGGTTGCTCGCCGGTTTCCCGCCGTGCTGCACGTAGCGGCCGGGAGCGATCCGCCCACCGGCCTGGCCGGCGAGGAGGATCGGAAGATTGGTATGGGTGTGGCGATTGGCGTCGGCGTTGCCGCCTCCGTAGACGATCTGGGAATTGTGCAGGAGCGACTTCCCGTCCACGTCCATGGTCGACTCCATCTTCTGCAGGAACTGCGCGAGCTGCTTCACATACCAGAGGTCGATGGTGGACACCTTTTGGATCAGTTCATCCCGGTTCTGGTGGTGCGACAGATCGTGGTGTCCTTCCGAGATGCCGATATCGCCAAAGGAGCGGTTGCTGCCGTCGTGGGCCAGCAACAGGGTGGCGACGCGGGTGGAGTCGGTCTGGAAGGCCAGCACCATCATGTCGAACATGAGCTGGATGTAGGCGGCGTATTCGGGCGGAACTCCGGCGGGCGTGTCCATGGCCGGATCCGGCGCTTTGCCGAAGCGTTCGGCCTTCTCGATGCGGGTTTCGATCTCGCGGACACCGGTCAAATACTGGTCGAGCTTGGCCTGGTCGGTCGGGTTGAGGCGACGCTGCATGGACCGGGCGTCGTCCATGACGAAGTCGAGGATGGAGCGCTGTTCCTGCTGGCGACGGAGGAGTTCCCCGGCTCGTTGACCGGACTTGCCGCTGCCGAAGAGCCGCTCAAAGACGAGGCGGGGATTCCCCTCGGGCGACATCGGCGTGGTGGGGGAGCTCCAGGAGATGTTGTATTGGTAGGCGCAGGAATAGCCTGAGTCGCAGGCGCCGGATTTACGCCCCTCGTCACAGGTCAGCTCGAGGGATTGAAAGCGGGTCAGATGCCCGACCTGCTTCGCGATGGCCTGGTCGATGGAGACGCCGGCGTGGATGTCGGTCGCGCTCTTCTTCATGCGCACCCCGGTGAGAAAGGTGCCGTTGGCGCGGGCGTGGTCGCCGCCGCCGTCCATGCCGGCCTCGGCATTGTGGTGGTCGAGCCCGCCGAGGATCTGGATGTGCTGGCGGCTGGCCGCGAGCGGTTCGAGCGTCTTGCTGAGGGCGAAATCGGAACCGTCCTTCTCGGGCCACCAGGCGCCGGGGATCGCGCCATTGGGAAAGTAGATGAACGCGGTGCGGAGCGGGGCGCCGGTGGAGGTCACGGCCAGCTTGGCGCTCTCGGCGGCGAAGAGCCGGCCGCCGCCGATCGACTCGAAGGCCGGCAGGGCGAGGCACGCACCGAGACCGCGGAGGAAGTTGCGGCGGCTGAAGGCGGCGAGGGCTTGGCGGGAAGACGGGGTCTGGTTCATGGCGAGGACTTCAGTTGGGCGCGGAGCTGCGCGGGTTCGGGACGGGGCAGGGAAACGGTGGAACGGTCGGTGCGGGTCCGTTGAAACGGGGCGGACTCGATGATCCCAAGCATCAGGGCGGAGAACTTGCCGTCCTCCTTGGCGATGCGGTCGACGATCGAGTCGACGGTCGCGACGTCGTAATACTCCAGTCCACGCCCGAGAGCATAGGTCAGGAGCTTCTCCGTCAGGCACCGGCGGAAATCCTCGGCGTGCGTCGTCGCGAGAATCTTTTTCAGCCCGCGGATGTCCTGGAACGACTCGCCGCTGATCAACCGGCCGGCAGGTTCGATCGGCTGCTGCCGCTCCGTGTCGCGCCACATGCCGATGGCGTTGAAGTTCTCCAGGGCCAGCCCGAGCGGATCCATGCGATTGTGGCACGAGCTGCAGAGCGGCTTGGCGCGATGGATCTCCAGCGTCTCGCGCAGGGTCAGCTCGCGGCCCTTGTTGGCGGATTCGGTGTTTTCCAGCGGCGGAATGTTCGGCGGCGGCGGCGGCGGCGGCGCACCGAGAAGATGGTCGAGGATGAAGACTCCGCGTTTCACCGGCGAAGTGCGGGTGGGATTGGAGGTCGTCGCCAAAATGGTGCCCATGGTCAGCACGCCGCCGCGCGGGCTGTCGGGCGGGAGCTTCACGAGGCGGAAGTCGTCCCCGAGGACGTTGCTCATGCCGTAGTGCTGAGCGAGCCGCTCGTTCAGATAGGTGTAGTCGCTGTCGATCAGCTCGACCAGCGGCCGGTCGTCGCGCATGACGTGCTCGAAATACTTCTCCGTCTCCGCGCGCATCGCCCGGCGCAGATCACCGTTCAACTCCGGGCGTTTTCGGCGGACCACCTGACGGACCTCGGCCAGCAGGGTGTCGAACTCGGCCTGCTCCTCCTTGGTCAGATCGCCGTTTTGCCGTTTGCGAAGCGCGCTGAGCCGCTTCTGCTTGGCCTCGAATTCGGAGTCCCGGCTCTCGTCGCGCCGGACGACGACGCCGGAATCGATCGGCACCGTCTCGATGTCCCGCGCGAGCAGCCATTGGCCGGCGAAGTTCTGGACGAACGCGTAGGAGCGTTTGTCCTTCAGCATCCGCTGGATCTGGGCCGGAAGAGTGGCGCGGAGCTTTCCCTCGTCGGCCAGTCGCCGCAGCTCGTCGTCCGGCATGGTGGACCAGAGGAAGTAGGACAGGCGCGAAGCCAGCGAATGTTCGTCGACAAACGGGAAGCGGCCATCGACGAGAGCAGGCGCGGGCGCTTCTTCCCGGAAAAGGAAGCGGGGCGAAGCGAGCACCGCCACCATCGCGTGGGCCATTCCCGCCTCGAAGGTCTTCCCCGGCGCGTCGTAGACCGTCTGGGCCAGCGAGGCCAGCTTTTCGGCCGTGGCCGGATCGATCGGCCGGCGGAAGGCCTTCGTGGCGAAATTCCCGAGCAGCTCCCGGGCGTAGGCTCGGCGGCCTTCGGCATCGGTTGGCGCGTCCTTGGTGAAGAACCGCTCGAAGCCCTTCGGCCGGACCCACGTCTTGCGGTCGTCGAGCGGGCCGGTGAAGGCGACCTGGTTGATCCGGAGCTTCAACGCTCTGACCTGCTTTTCCGAAGTGAGCGGTTCGACCTCGAACGACATTTCATGGCCGCCGGCCGCGCATTCCCGGTCGAAGTCGAAGAGGAACGGGAGATTGCCCTCGCGGTTGAATTCCTTGGTCAACAGCACCTCGCCATCGAGCCGGAAGGTGAGCCGGCACTTGTTGAGGTCGAAGACGTTGTCCACGAACTTCTCGTTGGCGCGGAGATCGAGGACGACCTTGTAGCGGCCCGCGTGCGCCATGTTGAAGCGGTTGGTGACCGCGTTCTTTGCGTAGTAGGACAGGCTGGTGCCCCAGGTGCCTTCGCCCTCGAACTTTCCGATGATCGTTTCCGGCGCGACGCGCTCCACGAGTGGCACCACCCGGTTCACGATGTCCTTGGCGGCATCGAGATACTTTTCCAGCAGCATGGGCGGCAACGTGAGGACGTCGCTGATGTTGTCGAAGCCGTAGCCGGAATCGTCCGGGGGAAACTCCTCCTTCGTGTCGTAGTCCACCCCCATGAGATCGCGGACGGTGTTGCGATACTCGGCGCGGTTCAGCCGCCGCACGGTCACACGGCCTGGATCCGGATTTTTGGGATCGATCTGGAAGACTTCGGATTTGATCCAGCTTTCCAGCCTCGCGATCTGGCGGTCCGAAGGGCGGTCCTTTTTTTCCGGCGGCATCGTCCGGGTCTGGAGGTTCTTCAGGACCTGCAGCCAAAGGGTGCGGTCGGCCAGCAGCGCCTCGTCCGAGGCGAATCCATCGAAGGCCACATTGCCCTTCTCCATTCCGTCGCCGTGACAGTCGTAGCAGTATTCGGTCAGGATCGGGTGGATGTCTTTGCGGAAGCGGGCGTTATCGGCCATCGCGGCCGAACCCAGGACCAGCATCGCCGCGAAACCCGCCCAGCGCGCCGTGAAGCCGGCTGGGGCCGGATCCTTCACACGACACGAATAAAGGGTCACTGGGGTCATTGAGAATCTCTAGGCGAGCGGCGGACTTCTGACAACCGGAACTCCTGTCGTCTCTTTGGATGGCAGGCTTTCCCAACGGGTTCTGGCAGGATCAAATCCATCGATGACAAGACTTCGCCGCCTCGCTTTGGTTGCACTGGTTCTTGGTCCGCTGCTATCCAGCTGCCGATCCCCTGCGCCCGCTCCAGTGGCTCCGCCCGTTCCCACCCTTCGCGGCACCGCCGGCGGCTTTTTCCACATCGGGGTGGGCATCAGCGATCGCATCCCGTTTCTGACCAACGACTGGGCCCTGTTGCAGGCCCAGTTTGAGTATGTCACGCCGGAGAACTGCATGAAGCCCGCCGCCAGCCAGTCGGCTCCTGGAATGTTCCGCTTCGAGCAGCCCGATGAATTCGTTGCCTTTGCCCAGAGCAACGGGCTTCGCGTCGTCGGCCATTGTCTCGTCTGGGCCAAGGACGACCGCACCCCCGCCTGGTTCTTTTTGGACGGCGGCAAGACCGCGTCCCGCATGGTGCTGCTGGAGCGGATGCGCCGCCATATCGTCACCGAGGTCGGACGCTACCAGGGTCGTATCGCCCAGTGGGACGTGGTCAACGAAGCCCTCGACGACGGCACCAACTACCTCCGCCCCTCCGGCTGGTCCACGGCCTGCGGCGAGGACTTCATCGCCCGCGCCTTCGAGATCGCCCACGAGACCGATCCTGCGGCCCTGCTCATCTACAACGACTACAACAACGAGCTCCCCGCCAAGCGCGAGAAGATGATCCGGCTCGTCCGCTCCCTGAAGGAACGGGGCGCCCCGATCCACGCCGTCGGCATGCAGGGCCACTACGAGCTGGACCACGTGCCGTTCGACGACATCGAGGCGACCCTCGTCGCCATGAAGGAACTGGGCATGAAGGTCGTCGTGTCCGAGCTGGACATCGACGTCATCCCGCGCGGCCGCTGGTGGGCCGATGGCGGCAAATACCGCGAGGAAATGGCGCTCATCGATCCCTATCGCGCCGGCTGCCCGCCAGAAGTCTTGCAACGCCAGGCCGAGCAATACGGCCGCCTCTTCCAGATCTACCGGAAACACGCGGACGTCATCGAGCGCGTCTCCTTCTGGAACCTCCACGACGGCGAGAGCTGGTTGAACGACTTCCCGTGGAAACGGGTGAACCATCCACTGCTCTTCGACCGTGCCCGCCAACCCAAGCCGGCCTTCAATGCGGTCATCAAGGTCCTTTCCGAAAAATAGCGGAGTCGACGAAGGCGCCGGTTCCGGGGATCGTTCAGCAATGGTTCCCGTCTTGAAACATCGCCTTCCGACAACCGGGCCATTCGGCGTCTGGCGCCCGCTCGCCACCGCTTTGGCGCTTCTGCCCTTGGTCTCGAATGCAACCCGGGCCGCCGAGCCGGGTCGGATCGAAGTGGTCGAAAAAGGGTCCGGCTGGCCCGTTCCATTGGTTGAACTCAAGACCACGCACAGCGTCACTTTTTATACCGACAACGCCGGCGTCGTGGCCGTCGATCTGCCCGAGGTCATGGGGAGGGAAACGTTCTTCCATGTCGCCGCCGACGGCTACGAAGTGCCGAAGGACGGGTTCGGCTATCGCGGGGTTCGCTGGACGCCCGAGCCGGGCAAGACTCTCAAGATCGAGGTGACACGCACGATGATCGCCCGCCGGCTGGGCCGTCTGACCGGCGCCGGGCTCTTCGCCGAGAGCCAGCGGACCGGACACGATCTGGACCGGAGGGAGAGCGGCGTCTTCGGCAGCGACAGCGTCCAGACCACGATCCATCGCGGCAGACGCTACTGGCTCTGGGGCGACACGACCCTGCCCAACTATCCGCTCGGCATCTTCGACAGTTCCGGCGCCACCACCGCGCCGCTTCCACTGAATATTTTCGAACCGCCGCTGCGCGTGGACTTCGAGATGTTCCGCGACGACCAGGACCGCCTCCGAGGCATCACGCCGATGTCGGGCGAGGGACCGACCTGGGCCACCGCGATGGTCAGTCTGCCCGATCGAACCGGCACCCCCCATCTCGTCTGCACCTACATGAAGGTCCGCCCATCGATGGAGGCCTACGAATGGGGCCTGGCCGTTTGGAACGAGAGCCGCCGGTCCTTCGAGAGGTTGAAAGTCATCTGGAAAATGTCCGCCGAATCGCCCCGGTCGCCGGTGGTCCCGCAGGGCCACGCGGTGCCGTGGAAAGATGCGGCGGGCGAAGACTGGATGCTCTTCACGCATCCGTTTCCCACGATGCGCTGTCCGGCGACGTTCGAGGCGTGGCAGGACCCCGCGTCGTGGGAACCGCTGACCCAGCAGGCCACCCTGATGGCGGCCGATGGCAGCGGAGAAGTGAAGCCGCATCGCGGCGTCCATTCGGGCGGCATGGGCTGGCATCCGTGGCGCCAGAAATGGGTCTCCGTGTTCCAGCAAAACGGCGGCACGCCCTCCGCCCTCGGCGAGCTTTGGTATGCCGAAGCCGATGCGCCGACCGGTCCCTGGGGCCCCGCCGTGAAGGTGCTGACCCACCGCAACTACACGTTCTACAATCCCTGCCTTCACCTCGACTTCACGCCGACCGGCTCCCCCATGCTGCTCTTCGAAGGCACCTACACCCACACGTTCTCCGCCAATCCCACCCCCACCCCGCGCTACGACTACAACCAGATCCTCTACCGACTCGACCTCGACGACCCACGGCTGAAGCCCGCCCAGACGGCTCAGACTGCCGCGAAACGCCCGTAAGATTTCCCGCCATGCGCCTCCTCTTCGCTCTCCTTCTCGGGGTTACCACTTGGATCGCCCGGGCCGACTTCGCCCTCCATGACGGCGACACCCTCGCGTTCCTTGGCGACAGCATCACGGCGGCGCGCGGCTACACCAAGGTGGTCGAGCACTACACGTTGATGCGTTTCCCCGATCGAAAGGTGCGCTTCGTCAACGCGGGTCAGGGCGGCGACACCGCGTTCGGCAGTCTGGAGCGGCTGGAACGCGACGTCTTCAGCAAGGGCGCCACCGTGGTTACGGTCGCTTTCGGGATCAACGACATCGGCTGGGGCACCAAGGCGGACGACGAACATCGCCAGAAGTATCTCGATGGAATTCGTGGGATCGTCACCCGCTGCCAGAAGCGGCACATCCGCGTCTTCATCTGCTCGCCCTCCATCACCGCCGAAGATCCCGCGAAATCGGCCGACGGCTACCTCCAGAAGATGGCCGATGACGGCATGGCCTTGGCGCGTTCGCTCGGGGCCGGTTCAATCGACATTTCCCGGAGCATGCGCGATGTCCAACGCCGTGTCGTAGAGGCCAACACGAAGGAGACCGATCCGAAAAAGCAGACCCGCCTACACGTGGACGACGGCATCCATCTCAACGACCTCGGCCAGCTCGCCATGGCCTACGCCATCATCAAGGGCCTCGACGCGCCGGCCGAAGTTTCCTCCGCCACCCTCGATGCGACCACCGGCAAGGTGCTGGGCGCCGACGGCTGCAAGATCACGGCCCTGAAGACCACGCCGGACGGCATCGAGTTCACCCGATTGGATCGCGGACTGCCGCTGAACCTTGGGATCTTCGGCGCCCTCAACTACCGTTGGATCCCCATTCCCGAAGGCCTCAACGGCTACACTCTCATCGTGAAAGCGCTTCCCGCCGGCGACTACGAGCTGCGCGTGGAAGGTCGGTTGCTCGGCACGTATCCGGCCGAGCGTCTGGCCCGGGGCGAGAACATCGCCTCTGCCACGAGCAACGGCTGGGAGCCCGGGGGTCCGTGGGACGCGCAGTCCGATTCGGTCAGGGAACTGGTCGATGCCCGGGACAAGGCCTGGGGCGGTGCAGCGTTCCGCGAACGGTTCAACGGCGACAATCCAGAGGCCAAGAAACTGGCCCGTCTAGCCCGGGAAGTGGACGACGGTTTGGTCGCCTTGGAGCGCGCCGCCGCCAAGCCGTATCCCTATCGCTTCATCCTCAGCCGCGCCGCAAAGCCCTAGGGTTCCGACCAGCTCTCCATCGACTTGCGGCGTCTCAGAGGGTAGCGTTCGGCATGAGTCGAACCAAACCCGCCATCAAGGTCCGAGAGGCGACGCGGCAGGACATTCCCGCTCTGATCGAGCTGAACCATGCCGCCTATCCCGTCCTGGCGAGCGACAACATCGTCTGGGGCGAATCGCATCTCCGGAGCCATCTCCGGCTCTTTCCCCAGGGCCAGTTTGTGGCCGTCTCCGGCGGCAAGATCGTCGGCGCCGCCGCTTCGCTGATCGTGGACATCGGCCGGGAACCCCTCCGCCACCACACCTGGTCCGGCATCACGGACAGCGGCTATTTCACCAACCACGACCCCGAAGCCGACACCCTCTACGGGGCCGACGTCTACGTGCATCCGGACGCCCGGGGACTGGGTGTCGGACACGCGCTCTACGAGGCCCGGCGCCAGCTTTGCAAGAAGCTCAACAAACGCCGCATCCTCGCGGGCGGCCGCCTGTGGAACTACTCCGACGTGGCCGACACCATGACCTCCGCCGAGTACGCCCAGCGCGTCTCGGCCGGCGAGCTGAAGGACCTCGTCCTCAGTTTCCAGATCCGCGAAGGCTTCCACCTGCGCGGCGTCATGCCGAACTACCTCCGGGATCCGAACAGCCGCAACTGGGCCAGCCTCATCGAGTGGTTGAACCCCGACTACAAAGCTCCCCGGGGCGGCGCGAGAAAGGTCCGGCTGGCCTGCGTGCAATACCAGATGCGCAAGGTGAAGTCCTTCGCCGATCTCGCCCGCCAGGTCACCTACTTCACCGAAGTGGCGGCCGACTACGAAGCCGACTTCGTCCTGCTGCCCGAGCTCTTCGCCATGCAGCTCCTTTCCGCCGGCACCGAGCTTTCGCCGCAGGAGGGGATGAAGCGCCTCTCCGAATACACGCCCAAGCTTTCCCAGCTCCTCAGCGGCCTCGCGGGGAAGCACGGCATCACCATCATCGGCGGCAGCCATCCGGTGAAGAAGGGCAAGGAACTCCTGAACCTCTGCCACGTCTGTCTTCCCAACGGCCAGATCGTCGAGCAGCCCAAGCTCCACATCACCCCGAACGAACGCCGCTGGTGGGGCATCTCCGGCGGCCACACCCTCCAGACCATCGACACGCCCAAGGCCCGCATCGGCGTGCTCATCTGCTACGACGTGGAGTTCCCCGAAGCCGCCCGTTATCTGGCCGACTCCGGAGCGGAGATCATCTTCGTGCCCTTCTGCACGGACAACCGCCAGGGCTACCTCAGGGTGCGCGTCTGCGCCCATGCCCGGGCCATCGAAAACCAGGTCTACGTCGCCATCGCCGGCAATGTCGGCAACCTCCCCGACGTGACCAACATGGACGTGCAATACGGCCAGGCCGCCGTCTTCACGCCCTCCGACTTCGCCTTCGCCCGCGACGGCATCGCCGCCGAGGCCGACTCGAACGAGGAGACCGTCCTCATCTGCGACGTGGACCTCGACGCCCTCCACGCCGCCCGCCATTCCGGCACCGTCACCCCCCGGCTCGACCGCCGCGGCGATCTTTTCAAGATCGTGTCCACCGTCTCCGCCGCCGTTTCCGAAGCCGCCAAACAAGGCGAAGGCCCGCTGGGTGATCAGCCCGTTCGGGCCGAGAACGGTCAAATCGGCGCATGAAAACACTGAGAGGAATCGGCTTCGTTGTCGGAGTCTCCGCCTTTCAGTTTTTCCTGACGTTCATGGGCATGCTGATGGGTGGTGCGGGCCATGGGTCGTCATTTTTCGGCGAGGCGTTGCTGGCGCCGTTTAGCGCCTCCGGGACTCAAGCTCCATGGGGTCTTGCGATCTGGCCAATCGTCGGAACCCTGCTCGTTTTTCGACGATTCCAAAGCTGTCGAATCGCTGCGGCCGCTCTGCTGATTGTCCACTACGGCGGGATCGTTCTGCTGGGTGTCGAGACGGACTGGTATTCCGTAGGCCGAGTTTGGAGCTCGCTCTTCCTGATGGTCCTGTTCCTCGTGGTCGCCTACTTCGGCGGCCAAATCTTTCTATGGTCGTTGATCACGCGGACCAAACTCACAGACCTGTCCCGAAGCTAGGTAAGGCCAATCGATGACCTCTGTTTTCTGTCGTTCACCATCGAACAACACACCGTATCGCAACATGAAACCCAGAGACTGTTTCGGAGTGGTCATTCGGACGATCGGCTTGCCCCTGCTGATCGCCAGCGCCCTGTATCTCTACTCGGCGTTGGTCACAATGATCGGCCGGGAGTCATCGCACGCCGCCACTCCCGCCAACTACCTCGTGGCCTCCGCTTGGACGGCGGGTATCGGTTTGTATTTTCTCAGAGGTGCCCCGCACTTGATGCGCTTCGCCTACGCTGAAGAGAAAAGCGATTCCGCAACGAGCCAAACAAAGCCGGAAGAGATCTAGAATCGGGGCTACGGAAAGACGCCCGCCGCTACCGGCCCCGCTGCGTCATCAACCATGCGATCAGATCGTTGAAATCGGCCGGCGCGATGGCCTCGCCGAAGAGGTCGGGCATGAGCGATGTGGTGGATTCGATCCGCGCCTTCACCTGGTTCTTCTGAACCTTGATCTCAGCGCCGGTCGCATCGGCCAGCACGAGCGTCGCGCCCTCTTCGCGACGGAAGAGACCGCTGACCACTTCGTCATCTTTCAGGGTCAGCAACGTTTGGCGGAAGGCCGAATCGACGTTGCGGTTCGGATCCAAGATGTCCTCACAGAGCCGCTCCGCGCCCCGGAGGCCGATGCCGTCGAGCTGCGGCCCGATCAACCCGCCTTCGCCCGCGATCCGATGGCAGGCGGCACAGGTCTGCTGGAAGATCTGGCGACCGTGGGCGACGTCCGCATGGGCCGGATCCAGACCGGCGCGCCGCGTATCGACCCGCTTCTGCCGCTCGCCATCCGCCGGCGGCAGGTCCTTGGTCAAGGCGGCCAGCCGCGCGGTGAAGTCGTCGGGATTCGAGGCCCGCAGACGCTCCACCAGCTTGGCCTCGCCGAGGACGCGGGCCGAGATCTTGCCCGCGGCCATCCCCGTCAGGAGGGCTTCCGCGCCCGATTTGGATCCCGCCATGACCCACGCCACGGACGACTGCAACCGCGCCGGAGCGGTTCCCAGAAACCCGACCACGGCGGTCCGGGCCTCGGGTTGATCCGTCTCCGCCAAGACGGTCGCAAGCACCGCTTCGTCGGGAGCGCCGGGCAGGAGACGGGGCACCAGTGCTGCTGCGTAGGAAACGTCCTGGGCGAGCAGCGTTTTCAGGACGAGCGCCTGTTCCTTGGCGGCGAGGGGTCCGTCGGCCACGGCCCGCAGCTGGGCCGTGGCCGCAGTGGATGGAAACGCGGCGGCAAGCTGGACGGCATCCGCCAACCGGCCCGCGAGTTCGTGGGGCGCGATCGCCGGGAGCTGGACGACGGCCGGCTCGATCCGGCCAATGGCCAGCCATGCGTAGGCGTCGCCGGTGTCGCCATCGATGACTTCCAGGAACGCTTCGCGGCCCCGTTCGGCTGCGGTGAAGGTCCACTCGACCTTCACCGCGATGTCGTTGCGGGGCGGAGAGGCTTCGCGGAGGACGGTTCCGTCCGAGGACTTGAGCACGACCTTGTTCACGTGTTTCAGCGGCTTGTCCGGATAGCCGTCGTGCCCGGCCAAGTAGAAGCCGAGGCTCTGCGGCAGACTGAAGCGTTTGCTGCGGAGAATTCCGGTCAACGCTTCGCCGCCGGGCGCGAGCGAGCTGATGACGCGAGTGGTCTGGCCTTCGGCGCAAGGGCGGTCTTGGAAGACCCACGGCACTGCGGATTGTCCCGCGCCTTCCAGCGGCAGAGCCCGCCAATCGGAGACGGCGGCTCCCACCCCATCGAGTAGTTTGACGGCGAGTTGCCGACCCCACTCAGTGACGGCCTCGGGGGTCGCGGCGCCGCGTTGATCGAGGCCGGAACGGACGGATTTGATCAGCGCGAGCTGCATCGCTGGATCGGCTGCGTAGCGGTCCAGGGCGAACCGTGCGATGGCGGGCGCGCTCTCCGCGTCGCCGTAACGCGCGGCGTGTTGGAGGAGCGCGCCGATCTGGGCGGAATCGGTTCCGAGCTGCGGCAAGTTGGAAAGGATGTATTGGGCTGCGGCGGCGGTCGGGACGGCAGGCAGGATATCGGCGACGAGCGCGCGTTGGGCTTCCGGGAGTTTGGCAAGTTCGTCGAAGGCGCCCGGGACTTCGAGGGTGTCCCGGACGGCCTTGCGGAGAACATAGAGGAGATGGCTGTCGGCGCGGTCAGTCTTGGACAGAGCTCCGAGAAGCGGCGGAAGGTTTCCAGCGTCGGGCCAGGCGGTCAGCGCTTCCGCTGCGCAGCGCCGCACCAGCGCGTTGTCGTCACCGAGGCTCAGAAGGATGGCGCCGCGCAGATTGCCGACGCTGTCGTGCTGGCGCGTTCCCGGATGGCTGCTCGCCTCTCGCCAGCCCATCTCGGCGAGAATCCGCATCGCATGAACCTTTAATAGGGGGTCGGCCGGTGGCAGGCCCGCACGAAGGGATTCGTCGTCGAGCCGGTCCAGATTCCGCAGCGCCCACATGGCGTGGACTTGGGCGAAACGCTTGTCACCGTTCGGGAAGTCATAGACGCCTTGGGCGGTCGTTTTCAGCCGGGCGACGGCGGTGTCATCGAAACGGTCTTCTATCTCGTGCTGGGCCAGCAGACGGCGCGTGAGGTTGGGAGAAGCGAGCTCCTCGAGGAGGCTGGCGAGATCGGAGGGAAGCGCGGCGGGACGGAGAGAGGTGTTCGCGGGACTTGCCGGGCTGGAAGCCCGTCCTACAACGGCGTTCGTATAGACCACGCGCCAGATGCGGCCGCGCTCGTGGTCGCGGCCGGGATGGGTCAGCGGCACTTCGTAGTGGCCGATGATCCGGTTGTAGAAGTCGGCCACGTAGAGCGCACCGTCGGGGCCGAGCTGGTTATCGACCGGGCGGAACCATGGATCGGTCGTGGTGAGGAAGTCGGGCTGTTCGGTCGCCTTGGGCGTGGAGCCGTGGAAGGTGATCTTGTCCCGGTTCAACCGGCTGGTCATGACGTTGCCGATGAAGAACGTGTCCTGGTATTCGGCGGGCCAAAGATTGTCCGCGTAGTAGAGCGCCCCGTCGATGGCGGTGCTGCCGTGGGCGTGCTCGATCATCACCGGCGCGAAGCCGAGTCCATCGTCGGGCTTGCCGAAACTGGGATAATAGCCGCCGTCGAGCAGTTGGTAGATCGGGGCGCTGTGGCAGTCGCTGGAGTAGAGGTTGCCGCGCGGATCCCACGCGAGGCCGAAGGGATTCACCTGCCCATGGGTGTGGTGCTCCAGCTTGGAACCATCGGGCCGGAAGCGGTAGCTGTTGCCGGAGTTCAGGTGGACCACCGAGCCGTCGCGGTTCGTGATCCACGAGTCGTTGTTGAAGCCGTGCGTGGCGTAGATCCAGCCGTCGAAGCCGCGTCGGAAGGAGGATTGGTTGCCGTGGGTGTCGCGGGACACGTCGAACGGGCCGTAGAGCTGGGTGCGCTTGTCAGCCTTGCCGTCGCCGGTGGTGTCTTCCAGCAGCCAGATGTAGGGAATGCTCCAGACGACGGCCTTCCACGTTTCGTTCGTAGTCCCGCCTTCAGGCAGAAGAGAGCGTCCTTGATTGGAGGAAGGTTCTTTCGGGCTAACGCCCGGGCTGCGTGCGGACCGGAAGGGATAGACGCCGATGGGGATGTTCAGGCCGTCGGCGAACTGGGTGACTTTGCGCGCACGGCCGTCGGGCCCGAAGTCCTCGAAGATCATCAAGCGGTCACGGCCGGGTCGGTCCTTCGCCGGAAAGGGATACTCGATCGACGTGGTGACCCAGAGCCGGCCGGTGGCGTCGAAGGCCATGTTCATCGGCTTGTTGATGTCCGGCTCGGAGGCGACGAGCTGGATGTCGAAACCGGGCGGCAGGGAGAAGGTCTTCCGCTCCTCGGCCGGTGGCAGCGGCTCGGTCTCGCGCACCATGGCTTCGAACGGATCGGCTGCCATCGCGCCCGGGCCCGTGGCCAGCTGGCCGAGCACCCATAACAAGGCTAGACGGACATGGGCCGCGCGGAACGACTGGATCAAGGGCATGGGCGACATCGTTCCTCCCGACTGGGCGGGGCTCAACGGAATTCACCGGGACAATGGTCGGCCTCTTGATGGAAGGGACTGTGCCCGGAGCAGGCGTGGCCAAAACCAGCCTTTGACAGATCGATCCGCAGCCGAAAGATCCGGCGCATGGATCCCAAGGAAGCGTTCGTCGCGCTGAACATGATCGAGCACGTCGGTCCCGTCCGGCTGCGCAAGTTGATCGAACACTTCGGCGACGCGCCGTCGATCCTGGGCGCTTCCCGCCAACAGCTGCAGCACGTCCAAGGGATCGGCCAGGAAGTGGCCGAGGCCATTTCCTCATGGGAAAAGGACGTCGACCTGGCCGGGGAGATGAAGCGGATCGAGGAATTCGGCTGCACGGTCGTCACCCAGGACGACGAACTCTATCCGCCCTCGCTCAAGGAGATCTACGACCCGCCCATCGTGCTCTACGTGAAGGGCGAACTTTCGACCCAGGATCGCATGGCCGTGGCCCTGGTCGGATCGCGGATGGTCACGCCCTACGGCACCGACATCGCCCGGAAGCTCGCCTACCAGCTCGCGCACATCGGAGTGACCGTGGTGAGCGGCGGCGCGCGCGGCGTCGATTCGGCGGCGCATCAAGGCGCCTTGCAGGCCAAGGGCCGGACCGTCGCGGTGCTGGGCACGGGCATCAATCTGGTGTTCCCGTCCGAGAACCGCGACCTCTTCCATCGCATCGTCGAGAGCGGCGGCGCGCTGATCAGCCAGTTCCCTTTCAACCGCAAGGCCGACAAGCAGACCTTCCCCATCCGCAACCGCATCGTCGCCGGAATGACGCTCGGCACCGTGGTGGTGGAGGCGAACCTGACCAGCGGCGCGCTCATCACCGCCAACATGGCCGCCGACTACGGCCGCCAGGTCTTCGCAGTGCCGGGCCGCATCGATTCGCCGCGCAGCAAGGGTTGCCACGAACTGATCAAGAAAGGCGCGAAGCTCTGCGAAGGCGCGGAGGACATCCTGAGCGAGTTCGAATACCTCTTCCCGGCGAGCAATCGTCCCGCCAGCGCGGCCGAGACCGGCGAACTTCCCACCATCGCCCTGAACGACACCGAGCAGCGCCTCTACGAGCTCCTCAGCGAAACGGAGACCTCGATCGACGAACTGATCCAGCGCAGCGCCCTACCCAGTCCCACCGTGTCCGTGACGCTGCTGGGCTTGGAGATGAAACGGCTGATCAAGCAACTGCCGGGGAAGGTGTTTGTGCGGGTCCGGTAGATCACGGATCAAATTCATCGGCGGCGCCGAGCCCGGCTCAGAAGGCCAAACTCCGCGATCAAGGCTTCGCCCTTGTTTGGCACCAAAGGATCGGGATCAATAGCGAGTTCGCCGAGGAAACATGGAGACACCGATTCCCGTCAAAAACACGAGCGCGGGCGACGGAGGACAAAAAGAAGCAATCATCGAAAGTGCCGCTCATGGGTTGGCGCGGCGGGCGGAAGGTGCTTAGGTTCTCAAAAGAGTGCCGGGCAGGACTGTCCGGTGTTTTCAAGCCAACCACTCAAATTCCTGCCATGAAACTTCGCTCCGTCTCCTCCTCTTTCCGTCTTGCCGGCCTGCTGGCCGCGTCGCTCATCGCTTCGCCGCTGGTCTCCTCGGCCGCCGAACCGGTCACCGCCGCCATCGCCGTGATCTCCGCGACCGAGGGCAACTCCGTCCACGGTTCCGTCAAGTTCACCAAGGTGGACGGCGGCGTCCACGTCGTGGCCCATGTGATGGGGCTCAAGCCCGGCGGGCACGGATTCCACATCCACCAGTTCGGCGACATCTCGGCCAAGGACGGCACCGGCACCGGCGGCCACTTCAATCCCGGCGGCCACCCGCACGCCGGCCCGATGGCGGACATGCGCCACGAGGGCGATCTGGGCAATCTGGTCGCGGACGAGAACGGCCACGCCATGCTCGACACGGTGGACAAGCAGCTCTCGTTCGAGGGCGCCGATTCGATCATCGGCCGCGGCTTGATCATCCACGCGGATGCCGACGACCTGAAGACCCAGCCCACGGGCAACGCCGGCAAGCGCGTCGCCCAGGCGGTCATCGGCGTCGCCAAGCCCTGATCGGACGGGAGTCGCGCGGTCGGAGCCAAGCCTCCGACCGCGCATTGGAGGGAGTGCTCGATCTTCATCGCGGCTGCGGCCCGAACCAGGGGTTGCTGTGCCCAGATGCCCAGAGGGTTTCTTGACAGGCGTGTGACAACTTTGTGAAGAATCCAGCTTCACCGACAGCCCTGCACTGACGTTCAAATTTGATGATTGTGCCCGACGATATCCAACTCCAGAGGCTGGAGTTGAAATACATCGTCTCCGAGGCCGTGGCCTTGGAGGTGCGGGATTTTTTGAGCTGCCACCTTGAGCTCGACGAATTCGGCGCGGGACGTCCACGCCTCTCCTACCCGGTCCACAGCCTCTACCTCGACTCCAGAAATCTCACCACCTACTGGAACACGATCAATGGCAACAAGAACCGCTACAAGCTGCGGATGCGGTTCTACGAAGACGCCCCCGGAGCGCCGGTGTTCGTGGAGATCAAGCGCCGGATGAACGAGGCGATCCTCAAGCAGCGCGGTGCCATTCGCCGGGAGTTCGTGGAGGCCTTCCTCGCGGGCCAACAGGCGGACCTCGACCAGATTGTTTCCAGGGATCCCAAGCAGATCGCCGCCGTCCACAGTTTCCACGCGCTGATGGTTCGGCACAGCGCACGTCCACGGGCCCACGTCTTCTACCACCGAGAAGCCTGGATCAGCACCGCGGACAATTCCCTCCGTGTCACCTTGGACCGGGATGTGCAGTGCGCGCCCGAGTTCACCACCCGCTTCACCGGCGAGATGGACGACCCGGTTCAAGTTTTCGGCAACAAGGTGGTGTTGGAGCTGAAGTTCACCACCCGCTTCCCCAACTGGCTTCGTGAACTGGTCCGTGTTTTCGGCCTGGTCCAGTGCAGCGCGGCCAAGTATGCCGACGGGATAGCGCTCAAGGGGGAACGATTTTTCTCCGAAACCTCGGAAGAAGCGGACCCCGTCTTCGAGGCCCGCAGGGAAGTCCGGCTCGCCGCCCTCAACAGCTTGAGAGAAGGCTCGTCCGAAGCCTCGATATCACGATGAACTCGATGAACTGGTTGATCCACGGCGACTATGCCGCCGTCCCGACAGATCTGATGCCGGTCCTGCTGGCCGGCATGTTGGCCTTCCTCGCCGGACAGCTCCTGGCCGCCATCTACATGCTGACCCATCCGGGCCTGTCCTACAGCCGCTCCTTCGTCAGCGCTCTGTCCATCATGCCGGTGCTCGTCGCTTTGGTCATGGTGGTGATGGCCAACAACCTCGTCACCGCCTTCGGGCTCATGGCCGTGTTCGCCATCGTCCGCTTCCGCAACATCCTGCGCGACACCCTGGACACCTCGTATCTGCTCTCCTCCATCGTCGTTGGAATGGCCTGCGGCACGCAGAAATTCACCACGGCCGTCCTCGGTACGGCCATCGTCTCCGGGATCCTGCTCTACCTCTGGTTTGTCGGCTTCGGTTCCCGGCACCGCTACGATGTCATCCTGAACATCCGCTGGGACCGCCCCCTCCGGGAACTGGCCGATCTCACCCGCCTGCTCGATCGCCACGGCCTCCAGATCAATCTGGCCAGCCAGCGCAGCCACGAGGCGTCGCAGGGCACCGATCTTTCCTACCGCATCCTCCTGCGCGATCCGTCCCGCGTGGTGGACCTCACCTCGGAGCTGCAGTCTCTGGAAGGCGTGGCCCGGCTCACCAGCATCAAGGCCGAAGACGAATCGGAACTCTGACCCATGCCGTCCCTCGCACCCATTCCCATCCCGGCCCGCCTCCGCTGGCGCGAGTTCAAGATCCGCGTCCTCCCGCTGCTCGTCTTCACCGTCGTTGCCGCCCTCGCCGTGATGGTCTGGCGGAACCAGCTCGGCCCCCGGGGCATTGTCGGCCAGGTCGAAGTGATCGAGACCAAGATCGGCACCCCCAGACCCGTCGTCGTCTCCGCCGTTCTGGTGAAGCCGAACCAGCTCGTGCGAGCCGGAGATCCGCTGGTCCGGGTGCTGCCGGCGAATTCCGTCCAGTTGACCGCCACACTCGAGGTCATCCGCGCCGAAACGACCGCTCTCATGGGCAACCTCCAGACGCTCCGCCCGCAGAACCAGATCCTCGTGGACTTTGAACGTCTCCGCCTCGAGAGCTTGGACTTCAACGCCCGCCTCGCCGTGGCCAAGGTCGAAGTCGAGCTTGCCGACTCCGAAGTCCTCCGCGGCCGCGCCCTCGCCAAAGTCGACATCATGTCGGCCGAAGAACTCGAACGCCTCGAATCCGTCGCCAAAGCCCGTCGCGTCCAGGTCCAGGAGTTCACCATCATCGCCGCGGCCGCCGCCGAAGCCGTGGCCGAGGCCCAGGTCATCCGCGCCGGCATCACCCCCGGCTCCGCGGCCGAAGCCCTTCGCGCTGCGGTCGACGTCCAGGAGAAGAAGCTCCGCCTCGTCCAGGTCGAGCTCAGCGAATCCATCCTGACCAGCCCGATCGACGGCGAAATCGGAACCCTCTTCCACCAGGTCGGAGACGCCGTTGCCACCGGCGATCCCATCCTCACGGTGGCCGCCATCAAGCCGAGGGAGATTATCGCCTATCTCAGACAGCCCGTCCTTTCGGCCCCCAAGCCCGGAACAAAGGTCGAGGTGCGGGCCCGCTCGCAGGGGCGCCCTGGCGTCCAGTCCCACATCTCTTCGGTCGCCTCCCGCCTGGAGCCTCTCAACCCCCACCTTTATCCCAACGCCGGTCTCAATGTCCGCACCATGGAGCTGGCGCTGGCCATCCGCATCCCGGTTCCTGCCGGACTCGAAGTCCGCCCCGGTGAAACCGTCGACGTGATCCTCGGCGACGCCGACTGATCCGGCGGATGGGCAGGGCTCTGGCGCGCGGGTTCTTCTCCCCGGCGAGGCGTGGCCAAACGGTCCGCGGTCAAAGAGCCGGATACGACGTTGCCACCGGCAGAGCGCCCTGATCGACCCACCAGCCGAAACATCGCCTCGACACCATTCCGGCCCCCCGTATCCTCTCGCCCGCATTTTTGCGTTAAATCCATGACTACCATTTCTGAGATCCAAGCCCGCGAAATCCTCGATTCCCGCGGCAATCCGACCGTCGAGGTCGACGTCACTTTGGCCGGCGGTTTCGTCGGCCGTGCCGCCGTTCCCTCCGGCGCCTCCACCGGGGAACACGAAGCCATCGAGCTCCGCGACGGCGACAAGAAGCGCTTCCTCGGCAAGGGCGTCAGCAAGGCCGTCAAGAACGTCACCGACAAGATCGCCCCCGTCCTCGAAGGCATCGACTCCCTCGACCAGCTCACCGTCGACCGCACGATGATCGACCTCGACGGCACAGAGACCAAATCCAAGCTCGGCGCCAACGCCATCCTCGCCGTCTCCCTCGCCACCGCGAAGGCCGCCGCCGCCGCCCTCGGCCAGCCCCTCTTCAAGTACCTCGGCGGACCCAACGCCAAGGTCCTCCCCGTCCCGATGGCCAACGTCATCAACGGCGGCGCCCACTCCGACGCGCCGATCGACTTCCAGGAATTCATGGTCATGCCGCACGGCTTCCCCACGTTCAGCGCGGGCCTGCAGGCGATCACCGAGATCTTCCACGCGCTCAAGGGCGTCCTGAAGAAGAAGGGCCTCAGCACCGCCGTCGGCGACGAAGGCGGCTTCGCTCCCAAGCTCGACAGCGCCGAAGCGGCCCTCGACGCCATCGCCCAGGCCGTGAAGGACGCCGGCTACAAGCTCGGCAAGAACATCTTCCTCGCCCTCGACGTCGCCGCCTCCGAGTTCTACACCGGCAACGAGACCTACGTGTTCAAGAAGAGCAGCGGCCAGAAGCTCAGCGGCGACGAGATGGTCGAGTTCTACGCCAAACTCTGCGCCAAGTATCCCATCGTCAGCATCGAGGACGGTTGCTCCGAAGGCGACTGGAAGACCTGGAAGAAGCTCACCGACAAGCTCGGCGCCACCACCCAGCTCGTCGGCGACGATCTCTTCGTCACCAACGTGAAGTTCCTCCAGAAAGGCATCGATACCGGCACCGCCAACTCGATTCTCGTGAAGGTGAACCAGATCGGCTCCCTCACCGAGACGCTCGACGCCGTCCAGCTCGCGCAGTTCCACGGCTACAGCGCCGTGCTCTCGCACCGCTCCGGCGAGACCGAAGACGCCACTATCGCGGACATCGCCGTCGCGACCAACTGCGGCCAGATCAAGACCGGCTCGCTGAGCCGCACCGACCGCACGGCCAAATACAACCAGCTCCTCCGCATCGAGCAGCTCCTCGGCAAGAACGCCGTCTACGCCGGCATGGGCGCCCTGCCCAAAGGCCGCTAAAGCCAGTTCTCGGTTGGGCCGGTCGGTGCTCCGCCGCACCGACCCTCCCTCCCTCCCTCGCGTGGACGAAAATTGTCAGGGCTGCTCGGCGACGCAGCCACGCCTTGTCAAAAAGCCCCGGAAGCCATTGCCTCCGGGGCTTCCTTTTCGACCTTCAACGAATGCTTCCAGACCTTCCCGATCCTATCAGGAGAAACCGGCCCGCAACGCCGCCCAGGAAGTGGGCCGATGACACCCGGAGACCGCTGCTTGAAGTTTGTCCGCCGGAGCGGAGCTGTCCGCAAACTCCAGATCTTCGGGCGGGATGTGAGCCGCGAATCACCGACCAAACTGGAAACACAGCCACGGCGTGTTTCCGACGGTGAAACGCGGGTCTTCCCAAAGGTGCTGGGCTTGCGCAAGGACGGGCTGTTTCCGTCCGTCATCAACTTGAAACTGCGGGGGCCGAGCTTCCGGAGGAGACTGCCGCGCAATCGGGTCGCATAGGAGTGGATACGGAGGAGCTCCCAACCGATTTCGTTTCATGCCGACTGCGAAAGCAGACTTGTTGAACCCAGAACGGGTGAGGGGCTTCCTGCTGTTTTACCAAGCGTCTTGCGTGGTGGATCTCAGCCAGTCCAGTTCGACCTTCGCTCTTCGGATTTCCAGGAGGCAATTCGCCCGTTGCCTGCCTTTCGAGCCAACCCTAGATTTCGACCATAGCTATGAAACATCAGCTCGAATTCGAGAAGCCGATATTCGAACTCCAGCGCCAGCTGGATGATCTCCGCAAACAGTCCCAGAACGAGGGGCTGAGCGTGAGCTTCGAGGCTGAGATCCAGCAGATGGAGGCCAAGCTCGGCGAGACCAAGAAGCGGGTCTATTCCGACCTGACGCCTTGGCAGCGCGTCCAACTCGCGCGTCACCCCAGGCGTCCGTTCACCCTCGACTACATCGGGCTCGCCTTCGAGGACTTCGAGGAACTCCACGGCGACCGTGCCTTTTCGGACGATCGCGCCGTCGTCGGCGGCTTCGCCAAGATCGATGGCCGCAAGGTCATGGTCCTCGGCACCCAGAAGGGCCGCGACACCAAGGAGAACATTCTCCGCAACTTCGGCTCCGCCCATCCGGAAGGCTACCGCAAGGCGCTTCGCCTCATGAAAATGGCGGACAAGTTCGGCCTCCCCATCATCACGCTCATCGACACCGCCGGCGCGTATCCCGGCATCGGCTCCGAGGAACGCCATATCGGAGAGGCGATCGCGGTGAACCTCCGTGAGATGATGCTTTTCGAGGTGCCGATCATCGCCGCCGTCATCGGCGAAGGCGGTTCCGGTGGCGCCCTCGGCATCGGCGTGGCCGACAAGGTTCTCATCCTGGAAAACGCCTACTACTCCGTCATCAGCCCCGAAGGTTGCGCCGCCATTCTTTGGAAAGACCGCACCGCGTCGGTCAAGGCCGCCGAGGCTCTCAAGATCTCGGCCAAGGACCTGCGTGAACTCGGTCTGGTGGACGAAGTCGTCTCCGAACCCCTCGGCGGCGCGAACACGGATCCCGCAGCGGCCGCCGAAAGCCTCAAGCGCGCCCTGGTCTCGAACCTCGACGCCGTCTCCAAGCTCGGTGTCCGGGAACGCCTCGACCAGCGCTACAGGAAGTTCCGCTCCTTCGGACATTTCACGGAAGGACCCCAGACGGGTAAGGCGGGGTGAACCCGTAACCGTTGGTTGCGGACAGCCTTGTCGAATTCTGCCCGTCCGATACTCTTCTTACATGGACTACAGCCGCATCATCACGATCGAGCCGGGCAAGCGCAGCGGCAAGCCGTGCATCCGAGGAATGCGGATCACGGTCTATGACGTGTTGGAGTATCTGGCGGGGGGCATGACCGAGGATGAAATCATGGTCGACTTTTCCGAACTGACCCGGGAGGACATCAAGGCGTGCCTCGCTTTTGCCGCCGACCGCGAACGGAGGCTCTTCGTCGCCACAGTGTGAAACTCCTGCTGGACGAGAACCTATCGGATCGCATCGTCCCGCAGATCGCGGAACTCTTTCCAGGATCGGCGCATGTCAAAACCCACCGCCTCATCCACACCGATGACGGAGAGATTTGGGAGTTCGCGAAAACCAATGGATTCACCTTGGTTTCCAAGGATGCGGATTTCCACCAACGAAGCCTGCTGCGCGGTCACCCGCCGAAACTCGTCTTTCTTCGCCTGGGTAATTGTCCGACCCCTCAGATTGTTTCGATCATACGGCGGCACTGGGGTGTGATGCTGGACTTTGAAACGGATGTTTTGGCCTGCGTTCTGATTCTGTCGGATTCGCCCCTGGTCGCCGGCTAACACGGATTCCCATGCTCTACCCCTTTCTCTTCGAACCTCTCTTCAAGGAACGCATCTGGGGCGGACGCCTGCTGGAGACGCTCTACCGGAAGCCGCTCCCGCCGGCCGTGCCCATCGGCGAATCGTGGGAGATCTGTGACCGGCCGGAGGACCAGAGCATCGTCGCAAACGGACCGATGGCCGGAAAATCGTTGCGATACCTCATGGAGAAGTTCGGTCCGGAGCTCTTCGGTTCGGGGCGTCCAGTTCCGCCGGTGTTCCCGCTGTTGGTGAAGATCCTCGACGCCCAGCAGGATCTCTCGCTCCAGGTCCATCCGCCCGCCGCCAAGGCTGCCGAGTTGCGGGGCGAGCCCAAGACGGAGCTGTGGTATTTCACCAGCACCACGCCCGAAGCGCGGCTCTACGTCGGCCTGCGGAACGGGGTGTCCCGCGACGAGTTCGAACGGCGCACCCAGGACGGCACCGTGGCGGATTGCTTCCATCGGATCCGGGTGCGCGCGGGAGATGCGATGTTCCTGCCTTCCGGCCGCGTCCACGCGCTCGGGGCCGGCAGCGTCCTTTTCGAGATCCAGCAGAATTCCGACACGACCTACCGTGTCTTCGATTGGAACCGCGTCGACGCCGCCGGCAAGCCGCGCGATCTCCATGTGGCGCAGTCGCTGGCCAGCGTCGACTTCGCGGACTTCGAGCCGGATCTCATCCGGGCCGGCTTCGAGTCGCACGGGCCGCTCCGAATCCAGCCCCTGGTGGACGATCCGCTCTTCCGCGTCCGCGTCTGCGAACTCGCTGCGCAGACCACGGTGGCGCTGCCTCTGGCCTCGTTCCAGATCCTCGGGGTGGTGTGCGGCGAACTGAAGGTGAAGGGCGGATCCGGCGACGCGGTGTTGAAGCCCGGGCAGTTCTGCCTGTTGCCCGCTTCGCTGCGCGTGGTGGAAGTGAACGCGACCAAGGACGCACAGTTTCTCCAGGTGATGCCGGGCCGGGCGTGATGCGAGAACCGGGCGTCCGACTCCGGATGCGCTCCACCTCCCGCTTGGCTGAAATACGATTCCTGCTTTAGCCTCAGCCCCAGTGAAACTGTTTCTTCAACGTTGGACGATCAACACGGTGAGCGTGCTGGCGGCGAGCCTTGTCGTGTCCGGGGTGCATTTCCGGGGCTGGCCCGATCTGCTGATGGCCTCGTTGCTTCTCGGGGTGCTGAACGCGTTGCTGCGACCGGTGCTGCTGCTGCTGTCCCTTCCGTTGGTCATCCTGACGCTCGGGTTGTTCATGCTCGTCATCAACGCCATCATGCTCAGTCTGGTGGGCTGGCTGATGAGGCCGGGTTTCAGCGTGGAAGGCTTCTGGCCGGCGCTTTTTGGAGGGATCGTCATCAGCATCGTCTCCACGGTTCTCGGTGTGCTCACGGGCACCTCCGAATCGCGGGTCCGGGTGCGACGCGGAAACGGCCAGAATCCGGGCCCCGGCCCTCGTATCGGCGGCGACGACGATGATGATAAGAAGGGCGGCGGCGGCCCGGTGATCGACATTTGAGCAGCGAGCCGGTCAGGCACGTTGTTTCATGAAGAATGGATTTTCAGGGGCCATCGAGGAGCACCCGCGCCAGGGCCGGTCGTTGACCCGGATGACTTCCCCCTCCAGCTTCGCCGCACGAAATGTCCTCCCATGAGCCAGCCTGAAGCCTCGCCGAGCTCCGGCCCCGCCGATCCGGTTTCCGTTAGGGAGTTGCCGCGTCCGCCGCGGGCCGAGCCCCGGTTCGAGATCGATCCGGAGGAAGACCTGCTCGAACAGACCCTGTCCGGCTTCAGGGTTGGTTCCGTCCCCTACCTCAACGCCGTGCCCTTGACCCGTGGGATCGAGGACCAGGTGCTGTTCGTGCCGCCGAAGGAACTCGCGGCCCTGCTGCGCAAGGGGAAGCTGGACGCCGCGCTCTTGAGCGTGACGGAGGCTCTGTTCTGCGACGACTACGACATTCTCGACGGGATCTGCATCGGGTCCCGCGGCGAGGTGAAGAGCGTCTACCTCGCCCACACTCAGCCGCTGGAGGAGATCACGCAGATCCACCTCGATCCGGCTTCCTTGACCAGCGTGAACCTGCTCCGCGTGCTGCTGGCGGAGCGGGGATCGTTTCCGGACTTCATCCCGCTGCTCGAATACGACGCCGACTTGATGCCGGACAACGTTCTGCTGATCGGCGATCCGGCGATCCGCTATCTCCGCACGAATCCAGAGCGGTCGATCTGGGATCTCGGGGCTGCTTGGGACACTCTGACCGGGTTGCCGTTCGTCTATGCCGTCTGGGTGCTTTGGCGGGACAAGGACACCACGGACCTGCGGCGCATTCTCCACGAGGCGGCCGACTTCGGCCTAGAGACGCTGGACGACATCATCCGCGATCGCTCGGAGTTCGACCGCGCCTTCCGCCAGGACTACCTCGGCGGGCACATTCGCTACATGATGGGTGCGGATGAGAAACGTGGGCTCGCCCGATTCGCGGGGATGATTGCGAAGTTCTCCGGCCAAGAAGTGTTCGAGTCTAAATTTGTCCTGTGATCGGCGGCGGGATGGCCGCGATGGATCGAGAATTTCCCTGTCAAAGGCCCATGGGGTGGGAGAAATTGACCTTTCATGAAGAAGATTGCCGCACTCGTCGTATTCGCTCTGGGCAGCGCGTTGCTCGTCATGGGCGTGCTGGCCCTGATGTCGCACCGCGCGAGCATGGAGGGGAACATCGACCTGAGGGCTCCCGCCGGATTGGGCGGCGCCTTGGTCTGCCTCATCGTCGGCATCCGGTTGTTGATGCCGGCCAAGCCGTTTTGAGCCCGCCTTACCGGAATCGTAAGCGGAGCTTCGAACTGTCCGGCGGCCTTGGTTTCCGGTCCCGGACTGATAGGATTCAACCATGATCTACGACGCGTCGTTGGACGGTCTTCTGCAGAAGGTCTGGGACGGTGGCCGCATTTCGCTCGACGAGGCGCGCCGGATTTCCACGCTCCCATTGGAGGAGGTGGGCGCCTTGGCCGATCGCCGTCGCCAGCTGCACCGGGCGGCGGCCCATGGCGGACGCGGCAACGACGTGGTCACCTACATCGTCGACCGCAACGTCAACTACACCAACGTCTGCAACGTCTACTGCAAGTTCTGCGCTTTTTGGCGGACGGAAAAGGACGCCGACAGCTACGTCATTTCCCTCGATGAACTCGACCGCAAGATCGAGGAGACCCTCGCCCTCGGCGGAGCGCAGATGCTCATGCAGGGGGGACACCATCCGAAGCTCACCAAACAGTGGTATCTCGACCTGCTCAGCCATGTCCGGGACAAGTTCCCCGGGTTCAACATCCACGGCTTCAGTCCCAGCGAGTTCATCCATTTCCAGGAAGTCTTCAACGAGCCCGTGGAGCAGATCATCCGCGACTTTGTCGACGCGGGTTTGGGCAGCATTCCCGGCGGTGGCGGCGAGATTTTGGTGGACCGCGTCCGGAAACGCATCGCACCGCTCAAGGCGAACACGAGTGAATGGATGGGCGTGATGGACGTGGCGCACCGGCTCGGCTTGGCCAGCTCCGTCACGATGATGTTCGGCCATGTGGAGACTCCGGACGATCGGCTCGAACACTTGGAAGTGGTCCGCAGCCACCAGGACCGTTCGCTCGCCGGGTTGCCGATTCCCGATGCCGGATCCCCGATGGCCCGAGCGGCGGCCTATTCCGGGGCGCTGGAAAGCGGTTCGCTCAAAGGAGGCGCCTTCACCGCCTTCATCTGCTGGACCTTCCAGCCGGAGAACGCGGTCCTGAAGACGCCCACGGTCGGTTCGCACGAGTATCTCAAGACGCAGGCCCTGGCCCGCATCTACCTCGACAACATTCCCAGTATCCAGAGCTCATGGGTCACCCAGGGCCAGGAGATCGGACAGGTGGCGCTCAAATACGGGGCCAACGATCTGGGATCGATCATGATCGAGGAGAACGTCGTCAGCAGCGCCGGCACGACGCACCGGATGGGCTCGGCCGACATGGAGCGTCTGATCGCCGAACTCGGCTACGAGCCGAAGAAGCGGGACAACTGGTATCGGCTGGTGGAGTGAGCGGCGGCCACCGGCAATTTCTCAGCGAAGATGCCCGACTGGACCTACATCAACCCGGTTCATCTGGCCCCGGCCTTTGCGGGATGGACGGTCTACCTTGCCGCGATGGGGCTGCTCCGTCCGTGGTTGTTCCGGCGTCCTACTCCGTCGCCACCGCGCGGAAGCCCACGGCGGAGATCCCCGACGGGATGACGTTCGTCGTGTTCATGGAGCCGTCCATCGGTCCGTGGATCGACAGATCGGTCCAGTGGGTGAAATCATCGGTGGTTTGGAGCACCACGCCCTTGGGTGCATAACCGGTGACCTTCAGCGCCAGCCGGCCGCCGCCAAGCCATACGGGCGGGTCCATGAAGAGGTGGGCGCCATCGACGGTGACCCGCCATTCGACGAGGCCTTGGAGTTTGTTCAGAGGATCCATTTTCACCAGGCTGGTCGTGTCGCGGACGATGCAGCGCACGAAGTTCGTTCCCGGCGCCAAAGCGGATGCGGCCAGGGAAAGGCTGATGTTCGTCCCGCCGCTGATGGGCACGCTGTTCAGCGACCATTGAACGGTGCGCGTGGCGCTCGGGACGAGGGGGTTGACGTTCAGGGCCAGCGCGGAACCGGCAGCGGCCGCCACCACCGCGCCCGTGGAAGGGAAGGTGTCTCCGGCCGCATTGATCCGGCCGTAGGCGGAGGTGAGAAGGGCTTCAGCGCAGATTTCGCAGTAGGGCTGGCCGAGGGACTGCATCTTGCAGTTGAGCTTGGGCCGATACCACCCGGTGGTGTTGTAGTGGGCTCCTTGGAAGAGTCCGACGACTGAACCATAGGCCGACGTCTGCGGGGTGGGTGTGGGCGTGGATGACTTGAACCAAGCACTCCATTTGATGCTGTTACGGTTGGTCTCGCGGGTCGTGTTCGGCTCCTCGATCGCGGGGTAGCCGGGATAGGCTGAAGAATACTCGTCCCCGAGGCGCGCGAAGGTGTGGCCCAATTCGTGACGGGCGATCTCGGACGAGCTGCCGTTCTTCGAAACCACGAGATATCCGCCGCCGGAGCCGCCATACTCGGTGTCGTTGACGAGGATCATGACGATGTCCCACTCGGGCAGGAGCGCGTTGAGCAGTTGAGTCACCTTGTAGGTGCCGTTCGCGGAGCTGTAGTCGAAATCATTCGGAGGAATGGTGACCAATCGGGTGGTGCCGTAGCTGTCGAAACTGCTGTTGAAAAAGGTGTCCTTGTAAACACCGCGACTCGGATGGTCCGAACCCGATTCGTTCGAGGCAACGGCGATGCCGTAACCGTTGAACATGTTCCGATACAGAGCGAACGGGGATTCTGAAAGCAGCGCCGCGACCGAATTCGTCGCGTCGGTGCGGAACGTCGCCAGTTCTGCGGCGGTGTAGCCTTCGGAGACGATCACGATGTTGATCCGGTTGGCTGTCGGCCCGTTGGTGAGGACGGTGAAGACTTGTTGGCCGAAGACGGAGAGACCGGAGCATAGGACTCCGAGCCACACTACGGCCCGAGCGAGGAATCGGGTCATGGAGTCGGGGCATGGAAGGGCGGCGATCATGTTTACTTCAGGGAGATCTCGGCCAGAAGGCGCGGGGCGGAATTGGCGACGCGGCTCCCGGCGGGGGCGTGTTCGTAGAACCGGATGGAGCTGGCGGCTGCGTCGGCCGGCACCCGGACAACGAGATCGGCTTCGGGCAGCTCGACGTATTTGGTGGTCAGTTCGCCCGATCCGGGCACTTCCTCGAAGCAGGTGCGCTGCACGAGCGGATTGCTGACGGTCGCCTTTCGGAGCACGACGCTGTCGGCGGAGCGGACCTGATATTCGATCCCCACAGGCGCGTCCGGCTGGGGTTTGCAGCGGCCGACGACATTCGTCGATCCGATGAGACTGATTCCCGCAGACGTCACCTTGAACTGCAGCACCCTCATTCTTGGAGCCTGGTTCTCCGCCGCGCCGGCCACGCACCCCAAAGCCACGGCAAAGAGCCCGAGCCACCGGCCACCGAATATCGCTTTTCCAACTGACTTGATCACGATGACCCATCTAGCAGGGGCGATGCCGCAGTGGAAACTCGTCAGACCCTCTCGGCCGACGGATCGAACAAGACACATCTGTCGTTCGACGTGACATCGCCGGATTCTGCAAGGTCTCGATTCTGGAACCGCTGTCTTGAAGGCGGTTTTTGTCTGTCTGTGAAGCACGCATCGGGGGTAGGTGGCCCGGAATGGATCGCGCTACTGAGAAAACGCCGGCCGTGGCTTGAACCTGTCCCGCATCGGACTCTCTTTTCGAAACAAGGGGCGGATTCTCCGGTCTCGGGTCGGCAACGCTCGGGGAGAAACCAGGGTGCGATGGACCCCTCTTCCATGCGCGTGGGCGGCTGGGCCTCAGAAACCTCGTGCGATGCCCGTCTTCCGTCGGTTATGGCTGACGGCATGCACGCGACACGGCACATCCGCAATCTGGCGCTTGCCGGCTTCATGGGAGTCGGCAAGAGCACCGTTGGGCGGATGGTCTGTGAACAGCTCGGATTCGAGTTCGTCGACACCGACGAACGCATCGAGCGGGAAGCCGGCCGCTCCATCCGCGAGATCTTCGCGGACCACGGAGAAGAAGTGTTCCGCTCAATGGAACGGAAACTTGTCCAGAGTCTGGCCGACCGCGAGGGGCTCGTCATCTCCACCGGTGGAGGGCTCATCGTCGATCCGGAGAGCCTCGCCTCTCTCCAGCGGCACGCCCTTGTCGTCTGCCTCTGGGCGTCGACCGAAACCATCTACGAACGGGTCCGGCACATGACGCACCGGCCCCTGCTCCAGACGCCCGATCCCCTGGCGAGGATCCGCGAATTGCTCGCCGCGCGCGAGCCGGCCTACCGACAGGCCGACGTCCTCATCGGCGTCGAGACCCGGTCGGCCCGCGAGGTGGCGCAGCATGTCGTCCACCAGTTCAACCTGATGCGCCACGTCGCGAAGTGAAAGACGTCGTCCGCCAGCGCGCCTTGGAACTGGGCTTCGACGCCTGCCGTTTCACCCATGCCGATCCGCCCGATCATCGCCTTGCCTTCCAGGACTGGCTCCAGGATGGGCGCAATGGCGAGATGCAGTGGCTGGCCCGCAACGCCGAGAAGCGGGTCGATCCCCAAAAGGTGCTTCCGGACGCCCGTAGCCTGATCGTCCTCGCGACGAGCTATCATCGGGAAGCGATGCCGGATCCCGGTGGTCCGAGGTCCGATAGGCCCACCGGAGTGATTGCCCGCTATGCCCGCCATGCGGACTACCACGACGTGTTGGCCGGTCGGCTGAGATCGCTCACGGAATTCGTGGGATCCTTGGGAGGAGGAGACTCCCGTTCGCTCTGGTATGTGGATACCGGGCCGCTCCTGGAGCGCGACCTCGCCCAGCGGGCCGGGCTTGGCTTCGTGGGCAAGCACACCAATCTCATCGGCCGCCGTTTGGGGAACTGGTTCTTCCTTTCGGAGATCATCACCACGCTGGAGCTGGAACCCGACGCACCGGAGACCAACCATTGCGGCCGCTGCACCCGGTGCATCACCGCCTGTCCCACCGGCGCCATCACGGCGCCCTTCGCCCTGGATGCCCGCCGCTGCATCTCCTACTTGACCATCGAGCTGAAGGGCTCGATCCCGGTCGAGCTTCGTCTGGCCATTGGCAATCGGATCTACGGCTGTGACGACTGTCTGTCGGTCTGTCCGTGGAACCGTTTCGCCCGCGAGGGCCGCATCATGCGCGAACACGCCCGGCCGGATCTCGACCTGGCCGACTTGCTGGAACTGCTCTCCCTCGATCAGCCCGCCTTCAAGCAGCGCTTCGCCGGCACCCCGATTCTCCGGACCAAACGGCGCGGGCTTCTGCGCAACGTGTGCGTGGCTCTAGGAAACACCGGCGATGCTTCGGCCCTGCCCGCATTGAGCCGTGCCGCCACCGATCCCGAACCGCTGATCGCGGAACACGCGTCCTGGGCCATCGGAGAGATTGAACGCCGGGTAGGACAGCGATGATGGCGGCGAACGGAAGTTCTGCCGCCATTCATCTTCCTTGAAAGAGCCACCGGTCCTTCGACTGGCTCACTTCGCCGTCAGCGCCGCGCGGGCGTCCTCTCCGGACTCGGTCTTCTCCAGGAAGTAGTCGTAGCCGCCGGGATAGGAGCGCACCTGCCCGTTGTTCACGTGCAGCACCTTGTTGGCGAGGCGCCGGATGAAATGCACGTCATGGGAGATGAAGACGAGCGTGCCCGCGTAGTTCTCCAGTGCGAACATCAGCGACTCGACCGTGGTGATGTCGAGATGGGTCGTCGGCTCGTCCATCAACAACAGGTTGGGCGGATCGACGAGGAACTTCACCAGGTTCAGCCGCGTCTTCTCCCCGCCGCTCAGCACCTCGGTCTTCTTGTAGATCTCCTCCTTGCGGAACATGAAGGAGCCGAGGACGCCCCGGGCCTCGTCTTCCCGCAGCGCCGGCGCACTGGCCATGACCTCTTCCAGGACCGTGTTGTTCGGGTTTAGGGTCGCGCTGCGGTGCTGGCTGAAGTAGCCCACCTTCGTGTTGTGCCCCTCTTGGCGGTTGCCCTTCTGGAAGCCGACCTCGCCGGCGAGGATCTTGAGCAGGGTGGATTTGCCGGCGCCGTTCGGGCCCACCAGCACGGTGCGTTCGTCCCGTTCCACGGTGAGATCCAGGCCGGTGTAGACCGGGTTGTCGCCGTAGGCCATGTGGATTCCCTCGAGGATGATCGCCCGTTGCCCGATACGTGGCGGGGTCGGGATCTGGAAGCGGAACGGCTTCCGCGGCGCCATGGGTTTCTCCAGCTGGTCCATGCGCTCGATCTGCTTGAGCTTGCTCATGGCCTGGGCGGCCTTCGAGGCGACGGAGCGGAAGCGGTCGGCAAAATCCTGGAGCGCCTGGATCTCCTTCTGCTGGTTCTTGTAGGCGGCGAGCGCCTGGTCATAGCGCTCTTCGCGCTGGCGCAGGTAGTCGGTGTAGTTGCCGGCGTAGGAGACGAGCTTCTTTTCGTTGATCTCGAAGACCTGGGTGACCAGCTCGTCCATGAACTGGCGATCATGGGAGATCATCAGCAGCGCGCCGGAATAGGTCTTCAGGTAGTTCTGCAGCCAGAGCAGCGCGAGCAGGTCCAAGTGGTTCGTGGGCTCGTCCAGCAGCAACAGATCGGGCTCCATCACCAACAGCCGCGCCAGATGCGCGCGCATGATCCAGCCGCCGCTCATCTCCTTGGCGGGACGGGCGAAGTCGGTTTCCCTGTAGCCGAGGCCGACGAGGAGCTTCTTGGCCTTGGCCTCCACTTGGGCATCGTTCAACGCGTCGTGCATGGCGGTCGTCTCCATGTATTCCGGAGTGTCGACGGTGCCGGCGGCCTCCAGTTCGCGGAGCTTGGCCTCCAGGCGCGGCAGTTCGGCGACGCGACCGGTGGCGACCTCCAGCACGGTCTCCTCCCCGGCGGGCTCACCCTCCTGCGGCAGGTATCCGATCATCGTCCAGGCGTCGCGCTCGACGACGCCCTCGTCGGGCACGTTGGTCTTGAGGATGATGGAGAACAGGGTGGACTTGCCGGCGCCGTTGGGACCGACGAGTCCCACGCGGTCGCCGTAGTTCACCTGCATGGAGGCGTTCTCGAAGAGAGTGCGGCCGCCGTAGGACATTTTCAGATCACGAATCGTAAGCATGGAGCAAAACCGGCCTAAGCCGAGGGGTGATCATACCGGGAATCCGTTTCAGGGGAAGTCTTGGCTAAGCGCGGAGTCGCCTTGGGGCGGAAGAGCCTTCCGGTCCGGCTCCACGGGCGACTCCGGAACGCTGGGAAGTCGCCAGTGTGGCAGTTCCGTCGTCAGCGGGTCAAACGGCGGCTTGGCGGGAGCCTTCGCCCTACCTTTCTGGAGGCCTTGCGGTTGCAGTCTTCACCAAGCATCGCCGAGCGAGGCTTTTCGCCTTCGGGGTCATCGCCCTCGATCTAGCTGTCGTTGGGTTTTACCTGTGGCAGGCCCATCGATGCGAGCTGGGCTTTGAACGGATCCACGCCGGGGACAGCCGGAACCGAGTGGTGTCCGTCATGGGAACGCCGACAGCCGCCACCGACGCGACGATCGGCATTTATGGATCTCAGCGGGGTCCGAGCGATCGTGTCGCGGGGTGCACCGAGCAGTATTGGTATTACCCATTTTTCACACCCGAGTGTTGGTGGATAGCCTTCGATGCGCAGGGGAGCGTGCTGAGAACTTATCACTACGTCTCACCATGACGGCTTGGCTAAACCAAGGCGGGGCAGAGCCGCCCGCACCCTATTTCGCCAACGTCCGCCGCAACAGCTCAAGCGCCTGGTTCCCCGTCACCGCTTTGAAGGCTTCGCGATCCCAGCGGTTGAGCTGCCGCAGCACGATGGTCTTGTCGGCCGAGGCCAGGGCGATGAAGACGGTGCCGACGGGTTTGGCATCCGTGCCGCCGGTGGGGCCGGCAATTCCCGTGACGGCGAGGGCGTAGTCGCTGCCCAGGGCCCGCCGGGCGCCTTCGGCCATTTCGCGGGCGGTCTCCTCGCTGACGGCGCCGTGGCGGGCGAGCGTCTCGGCCTGCACGCCGAGGAACTTCTGCTTGGCTTCGTTGCTGTAGGTGACGAAGCCGCCGAGGAACGGCGCCGAAGCGCCGGGGATGTTCGTGAGCCGATGGGCGATGGCGCCGCCGGTGCAGGACTCGGCCACGGCCAAGGTCTGGTGCCGCTCGGTCAATTCGCGGACCACGACCAGTTCCAGCGTGTCGTCGTCCCGGCCGAAGATCGCTTCTCCCAGCTCGTCCCGGATCACCTCGCCGGCTTCCTGCGTGAGCTGGAGCGCGCCGGTACCCCGGGCGATGACGCGGACGTCGACCGCGCCGTAATGGGCGCAGTAGCCGAGCTCGACGCCCTGGTCCTTGAGCGCGGCCAACCGCTCTTCCATCCGCTGGGCCAAGGCCGATTCCCCCAGGCCCGTCGTGCGCCACGTCGCGCAGGACACTTCGGATTCCAGCGGGCACTTGGCGCGCAGCAGCGGGACGACCTGTTCGGAGAACATGGGCCGAAGTTCGCGCGGCGGTCCGGGCAACATGAAGAGCCAGGCCGGCGTGGCGGCGAACGGATTGGGCGCCACTTCCATCGCGAGGCCGGGCGCGGTGCCGTTGGGATTGTAGAGGACGAGGGCGCCTTCGGGGGCGAGCGCCTGCACCTCGTTGTTCGGCGTCATGGGCCGGTTGCGGGTGCGGAAGAATTCCCGGATCTCGCCGAGCACCCGCTCGTCCAACACCAGCTTCCGCCCGAGCAGTTCGGCGATGAGCTGCCGGGTGATGTCGTCGGACGTGGGCCCGAGCCCGCCGGTGACGATGACGATGCGGGAACGGCCGAGGGATTCGCGGACCGCCTGCTGGATGTCCGCGCCGGTGTCTGGCACGGCGACCTGGCGGACGAGTGAATAGCCGAGGTCGGAGAGCTGCCGGCCGAGCCATTGGGCGTGGGTGTTCAGCACGCGCCCCAGCATCAGCTCGGAGCCGGTGTTGATGAGTTCAACGGTCATGGGCGCGGAAGCTAGCGGGGAGAAGGCGCGTGCGCCAGTGGCCTTGAGGGGAACCGATCAGGCAACTCGCGTGGGAATCCCCATCCACGGGGCGACCCTCTCCAGAATCAAGTGGGGAAGGATCGCCACGACCCAAGAAAGACCCGCAGATAGAATAGACAACCAAGCGACCCGTGCGATCGGGGATCTCTGGCCGGCGTGAGCTGCCAGAAGCGGCGTTGGATACAGGATTCCGAATCCTGCGGCTGATGTCAGCGGTCGGAACGGGGGCATGGGACTTCGCGCCGGCCGGAGGGAGGGCCGCAAACCTCCCTGCGCGAGCTTCCTTTCTTTCGGAGGCTTCATCGGTATCTTCGCGACGATGAAAGAAGCCTACATCGCGGCGAAGGAACGCTGGGCGCGGAAGATGGCCGGCAAGGAAAAGCCGGCCGTGCGCTCGGAGAACCGATTGCCGCCCGGCCAGCGGCAGGTTCGCAACTTTCCGGTGCTCGATCTCGGCATCAAGCCGGAGGTCCCGGTGGGCGGGTGGGAGCTGAAGATCCACGGCCTCGTCGAGAATCCGGTGACGTTGAACTGGGAACAGTTCATGGCGCTGCCGCAGTTCGCCGACACCAGCGACTTCCACTGCGTGACCACCTGGAGCCAGTTCGACATGGAGTTCACCGGCGTGGCGTTCTTCACGCTGGCCGATCTGGTGAAGCCCAAGGCCCAAGCCTCCCACGTCTTCTTCAAGAGCCACGACAGCTACAGCACGAACAACCCGTTGGACGTGATGATGGACGACGACGTGCTCATCGCCCATTCGTGGAACGGCCAGCCGCTGGCCAAGGAACACGGCGGCCCGGCCCGGGTGATCGTGCCGAAACGCTACGCTTGGAAGGGCGCGAAATGGATCAGGGAGATCGTCTTCCTGGACCGCGACATCCTTGGCTTCTGGGAGCTGCGCGGCTACAGCAACACGGCGGATCCGTGGACGGAAGACCGCTTCTCCTGAGCGGCGGGTTCTGCTTCACTGGAGCCATTATGGGCCTCGCACATCCAGTCCAACGCCTGACCGAAGCGGAATACCTCGCCTTGGAGCGGGCCGCCGAGTTCAAGACCGAGTTCTACGACGGTGAGGTGTTCGCGATGGCGGGCGGATCGCCGATGCACAGCTTGATCGGGGCGAATACCCTCATCGCCCTTGGGAACCAGCTCCGGGGCGGACCGTGCCGTTCCTACACGAGCGACCTCCGAGTCCGTCCTCCCGGCGTTCCGTTCTACACCTATCCAGACATCTCCGTGGTCTGCGGTCCGTTGGAGTTCGACGACGAACAAGACGACACGATCACCAATCCGTCGTTGCTCGTGGAAGTGGCTTCACCGACGACCGAGGGCTACGACCGGGGCGTGAAGTTCAAGCTCTACCAGAAGATGCGGTCGCTCCGGGAATACCTCGTCATCAGCCAGTCGGAGCCGACGTTGGATCTCTTCATCCGGCAGGACTCGGACGAATGGCTGCTGCGGAGTTCGTCGGGTCTGGACGGCACGCTGGTCCTGCCGAAGTTGGGCGTGACGCTCTCTTTGAGGGAGATCTACGCTGGCGTCGCCTTTCCGCCGCCGAAGCTCATCGATCCCACCCAGCCAAATCGCCGCTGAGTCCTGATGCTAGGCGTCGCTATGCACCAGCTATGAGCGAGAGTGTATCCAATCGAGACCTAACGAGCGAGGAGCGGACGCTCGTGCGCTGGATGTTGGAGCACGGCGAGCCAGAGACTCACCAGTTCCTGCCCCAGCTTGAGCACGCACAGGTCTTACCCACGCGATGTCCCTGCGGTTGCGCCAGCATCAATTTCAGCATTGACGGTCAGCCGAAGCCGGCTGGCGGACTTCGACCGATTGCCGACTTTGTCTTCGGTATCGGTGAGGAGAGGTCCGGCATTTTTGTTTTCGAGCAGTCAGGCGTTCTCGCTGGCTTGGAGGTTTATAGTATGGCTGGCGACACACCGAAAATTTTACCAAGTCCTGATTCTTTACGGTCATTTGCAGATGAGAACGCGAATACCTAGCCATGCCATGCAGCTAACTCAGCAGGAGCGTCGCGGTTGCCATCGTTCCGTCCGGTGTGCCGGGCCGATGGTTTTGTGGCGTTAGGCGGGAGCCCTCGCCCCCCTTTGAAAGATGCGGACCATCTACTTCGACTACAACGCCACCACGCCGCTCGATCCGGCGGTGCGCGAGGCCATGCTGCCCTACTTGGACAAGGTCTGGGGCAACCCATCGTCGATCCATCGCATCGGACGGGAAGCGCGGGCGTTGCTGGACGACGCCCGCGACCGGGTCTCGCAGGTGTGGAAGGCCAAACCGAGCGAAGTGGTCTTCACCGGCGGCGGGACGGAGTCGAACAATCTCGCCATCTTCGGCACGGCCCGGCTGTTGCGGGACAAAGGCCGTCATTTGATCACCTCGCAGATCGAGCACCACGCGGCTCTCCATTGCTTCCAGTATCTGGAGAAGAAGGAGGGCTTCGCGGTCACCTATCTGCCCGTGGGCTCGGAGGGGGTCGTGGCTCCGGGCGATCTGCGAAGGGCGCTGCGCCCCGACACCGTGCTGGTGTCGATCATGGCGGCGAACAACGAGACGGGCGTTGTCCAACCCGTAGCCGAGTTGGGCGGCGTTTGCCGGGAGCGGGGCGTCGCCTTCCACACGGATGCGGCGCAGTGGTTTGGCAAGCTGCCGTTCGAGACCATCCACCAGTTCAACGCCGATCTGGTGTCCGTCTGCGCCCATAAATTTCACGGACCCAAAGGAGCGGGCGCGCTTTTCATCCGGTCGCCGCTGCAGCCGGATCCGATCCTCTTCGGCGGCGGACATGAAAACGAACGCCGCGCCGGCACGGAGAACCTGCCTGCGATCATCGGATTCGCCGAAGCGTCGGAGCGCTTCGTGCGGGAACCGGTCTTTGCTCAGACCCAGCTCGCGTTGTGGACCGGGCAACTGGCGCGGGCGGCCGGATCCATTCCCGGGGTGGTCCTTCGCGGATTTGCCGGCGTCGGGTCCGAAGCCCGCCTGCCCAATACCGTGGCATTCACCGTGGACGGGACCGACAGCATCGTGTTGATGGCGGTGCTGGACTTGGAGGGGATCTGCGCCTCCAGCGGTTCCGCGTGTTCGGCGGGAAGCTTGGAGCCCTCGCATGTCATGCTGGCGATGGGCGCGACCCAGGCCCAGGCGAACTCGTTGGTCCGGCTCTCCCTCGGCCGGGAAACGACCGAGGTGGAAGTGGGCGCCGTCTGCGCCGCGCTGCCCCGGCTGCTGGCCCAGGTGCGCGGCTAGGTTTCGACGGGAAAAGGGTGCCTCGCGACGTGGCTCTGAAAAAAACCTGTTCCTAACCCCGGCTAGTTGTTGAATCTCGCCCGTCCCGACAACGTCCAGCTACGAACTTTGAACTTTATGCGTTTTCCAAACCGCCAATTCCTCATGCGGACCCTGCTGGTCGCCGGCCTCGCCGGTCTGACTTTCACGGCTTCCGCCCAATACCGCCTTCTCCAGGACGACTTCCCGTTCCAGAAAACCATCATCGGCACCCGCAAGACGGGCGACGAACCGGCCGACAAGGCGCCCAAAGGCATCGCGATCCACGTCGGCCACAACGCGACGATGAGCTTCGACGAAGACCTCGTCCGCTGGCAGGCCGCCTGGACCGGCGGATTCATCAGCACCCACGGTGTCACCTATGACGGCGCCCACGGCGCATTCCCCGAAATGGTCGGTTCGCAGAAGATCGGGACTCCGATGGGTCCCGGTTGGGCCGGCAAGGACGGCGACTTCAAGGACACCCGCAGCCCGGAGCCTTTCGGTCCGATGGACCACAGTGTGGCCCGTTTCGACGGTGTCTACGTCGTGGGGGACAAGGTTGTGATCGCGGAGACGGTTCGCGGCACCAAGGTCTACGAACAGCCCGGCAGCGAAGAGGCGGATGGCGAGGTTGCCTTCACCCGCACTCTGAAGATCGTTCCGCCAAAGGGTCTGTTCTCCTCCAAGACCGGCGAGACGATCTCCACCATGCTGGCAGACGTCGCCGGGGCGAGCGGCTCGGTGGAAGGCGCCAAAGCCACGCTGAACGGTCCCGGTGATTCCGTCACCGTGGCGATGCTGTCGGGCGCTCCCGCCGGCGCCACTCTGGAAGCCAGCGGTGGGCGTCTCGTCTTGAAGATCGCCAAAGGAACCGAGGCCACCACCTTCAAGGTGACGCTCTGGTCCGGTGACAAGAGCAAGCAGGCCGTCGTCGCCAAGCTGGCCGCGACCCCCGTCAACATGGTCGATCCGATGAAGCCCGAGGCCAACCGCTGGCCCCAGGCCGTCGCCCCTGGCGGCAAGCTCGACACCAGCGAGACCCCGGACGGGTCGTTCGTCACCGACACCATCAACGCCCCGCTGGACAATCCCTGGAAGCGCCGCGTCCGCACCGGCGGATTCGACTTCTTCCCCGGCGGCCATTCCGCCGCCGTCTCCACCTGGGAAGGCGACGTCTGGATCGTCACCGGCATCGACTCCAAGCTCGCCGACGTCAAGTGGACCCGCTTCGCCTCCGGCATGTTCGACTCGCTCGGTCTGAAGATCGTGGACGGCACCATCTACGTCTCGGGACGCGACGGCATCACCCGCCTGCACGATCTGAACAACGACGGACAGGCGGATTTCTACGAGAACTTCAACTATGACATCACCGCCTCTTGGGGCTTCCACGAGTTCGTCTTCGACCTGCAGACCGACAAGGAAGGCAACTTCTACTTCTCCAAGGCGGGCCCCGTCCGTGGCGGCGGTCGCGGCTTCGGCGGCGGTGGCGGCAACGGCTTGGTCACGGCGGACGCCGGCAAGCTCCTGAAGGTTTCCAAAGACGGGAAGAAGTTCGAGGTCGTGGCCTCGGGACTCCGCGCCCCCAACGGCATCGGCGTCAATCCGTGGAACGGCCAGCTCACCTCCGGCGACAACGAAGGCTCCTGGGTGCCGGCCTGCCCGCTCAACTGGATCAAGCCCGGCGGCTTCTACGGCGTGGAAGACACCGGCGGAAAACCCTTCTCCGAACGCGACCAGCCCCTCATGTGGTTCGACATGTCATGGGACAATTCGGGCGGTGGCCAAGTGTGGGTGCTCGACAACCGCTGGGGTCTGCCCAAAGGCACGCTCCTCCATCTCTCCTACGGCCAGTGCGCGATCTACGATGTGATGACCGAAGAGGTCAAAGGACACATGCAGGCCGGCGCCGTCCGCATTCCCGTGAAGTTCAGCTCCTCGGCCATGCGCGGGCGCTTCAACCCGGCCGACGGTCAGCTCTACGTCGTCGGTCTCCAGGGTTGGCAGACCAAGGCGGTGAAGCTCGGCGGCTTCGAACGGGTGCGCTTCACCGGCAAGCCCCGCTATTCCGTCGACGGTATCACGACCACCAAGGACGGCATGAAGTTCCATTTCACCCAGCCGCTCGATGCCAAGGAAGCGACCGACAAGGAGAATTTCGCCGTCGAACGTTGGAACTACGCCAACAAGTTCACCGAGGACAAAGCGGTCAACGGCCACATCAAGCACAACCCCGACAACAACCTGAACTATGGCGGCTGGGACGTGTCCGCGATGGATCCGACAAAGCTCGGTCACGACAAGATCGCGGTGGTCAGCACCGAACTCTCGGCCGACGGCCGGACGCTGACGCTCCACTTCGCCGACTGGAAACCGGTGGCCCAGGTGCTCACCAAGTTCCTCCTGAAGGCGAAGGACGGGAAGCCGATCGAGCAGGAAGTGCTGCAGACGATCAACGCGCTGCCGAACTGAGCGGTTAAGAATCAAGAAAGGCGGGCCCGAAAACGGGCCCGCCTTTTCTTTTGGGTCGCGGAGCGGACACAGCGGCGAGCCGTCCCAGCCCCGCGACTTCGAGTTAGCCTTACGCCTTGTCCAGCACCTCTCGCAATGCGGCCAGGCAGCGCGTGTTTTCGTGGGAGGTGCCGACGGAGATGCGGATCCATTCTGGAAGCTGATAGCCGGCCATCAGACGCGTGATGACGCCCCGCTTTTGGAGTTCGGCGAAGACCTTCCCGCCGTCGCCCACTCGGACGAGGATGAAGTTCCCGGCGGATTGGACGAATTCGAGACCCATCTGGCGGAAGGCGGATTCGAGGAGGTCGAGCCCCAGACGGTTGTTCAGGCGGGTGGCGGCGAGGTGCTCGGCGTCGTCGAGGGCGGCGAGGGCGCCGGCTTGGGCGATGGCGTTGATGTTGAAGGGCTGGCGGACCTTCTCCATTGCGGAGATCAACGCCGGCGACCCGATGCCGTAGCCGAGCCGCAGTCCGGCCAGGCCGAAGATCTTGGAGAACGTCCGCATGAGCAGAATGTTCGGCTGGGTGCCGGCACGGATGAGCGGGAGCAGATCGACCGGGTCGGTGAGAAACTCGATATACGCCTCGTCCATCACCAGCAGGACGTTCTCCGGCACGGCATCGAGGAAGGTCGTGGCTTCCTCCCGGGTGGCGAGCGTGCCGGTGGGATTGTTGGGATTGGCCACGAAGACCACGCGGGTTTGGGGCGTGATGGCGGCGGCCATCGCCGTCAGGTCGTGGCCCAGCTTCCTCGCGGGCACGGTGATCACGTCGGCACCCATCATCTTCGCGACGATGGGATAGATGGCGAAGCAGTATTGGGAGACGACGATGTTCGAGCCGGGCCCCATGAAGGCGTGGCCGATGAACTCGATGATCTCGTTGGAGCCATTGCCGAGGATCAGGTTCGAAGTCTCCACATCCAGCTTTTCCGCCAAGGCGCGCTTCAGGTAGAAGGCGTTTCCATCCGGGTAGAGATGCAGGTTGCGGACGACCGTTTCCATCGCGGCGACGGCCTTGGGCGACGGCCCGAGCGGGTTCTCGTTGGAGGCCAGCTTGATGATGGACTTGGCTTCCAGGCCGAGTTCCCGGGCGACCTCTTCAATGGGCCGACCGGGCTGGTAGACGGGGAGCGTGGCGAGCTGGGGATTGGGTTGGGGAGGCATGGGAGAATGGCGAGTCTTAATCTCAATCTTACTCTTGATCCCAATCGATGCGGGTGTGGTTGAGAATCAGATTGAGACGAAGATTAAGAGTTAAATTCAGACTCCGGTTTCACAGCGCTTCGATGATCCGTTCCACATCGACGTGCTGGGCGATGAGGTCGCGGATGACGGAGATCTTCATGGTGTCGCTGGGACGGGTCTTCACGGTCACGTCGTGGACCTTGGACGCGACCTGATAAGTTTCCGTGGGCGTCTGGAGCACGGGGAAGGGCATGCGCTTGATCGCTTCGAGCACGACCGGTCCGGGCTGGATGTCGCCGGTGAGGACGAGGCCGGCGAGGTTGTGGGTGCGGGAATCCGAGAGGGTGGCGGCAATGGCGAGGATCAGGTCTTCTCGATCGCCAGGGGTGATGACGAGGGCGCCGTTCTGGAAGTGGCGGAGGGCGTTTTTTGGGGCCATGGCGCCGACGACGATGCTCTCAATGATGTTGTCCACGCCGCTGGATTCATTGAGCGGAGCGGCGTCGAGCTCCTCGCGGATGAGCTCGATGGTGGGACTGGACAGGACGGGCTGATAGGGCAGGACTCCGAGGAGGTCGAGCCCCTTGCGCTTGAGGCCGCGCCTGGCGAACTCGGTGATGAAGTCGAGCTTCTCGGGCAGGACCTTGTTGAGGATGACGCCGATGATCTCGACGCCTTCCTTCTGGAAGAGGGCCTGGTTCAACGATATTTCGTCGATCGGTTTCCCGATGCCGCCCTGGCTGACGATGATGACCTTGGCCCCGAGAACCTTCGCGACCTGGGCGTTCGAAAGGTCGAAGACGGAGCCGACGCCGGCGTGGCCGGAGCCTTCGCAGAGGACGAAGTCCTTCTCCCATGAAACGCGGTCGAAGGCCTTCTGGATCTTGCGGACCAAGACGTCGTTGTTCGAGCTCTGGAGATATTTTCGGGTGAAGTCGGGCTCGATCGCGATGGGGCTCATCGCGGGGAGGGGGCAGTTGAGCTGGTAGACCTTGTCCATCAGCACGGTGTCCTCGTCGATCTTGTCCTCGTCCACGGCGACGAACCGCTGGCCGACGGGCTTGATGTAGCCGACGCGGGGATAGTGCTTCTGGAGGGCGGCCACGAGGCCGAGAGACGTGGTGGTCTTGCCGTCGTTCTGGCGGGTGGCGGCGATGAAGACTCGGGGGGTGGATGCGTTCATGGCGTGGGACGAATGGCCATCGGGAGGTTGAAGCCCTACTGGTCGCCAGGGAGGGAGGTGCCGGATTCGGGGTAGAGCTTGGCGTATTCGATCGACTGGAGGCCGATGATGGCGGCGACACCGAGAATGTCGTGGGCGCTGGCGCCGCGGGAGACGTCGGCGGCTGGGCGGTCGAGGCCGAGGAGGATCTGGCCGTAGGCGTTGGCGCGGGCGACGTGCTGGACGAGCTTGCTGGCGATGTTGCCGGAGTTCAGGTCGGGGAAGATGAGGACGTTGGCGCGGCCGGCGACCTTGCTTTCGGGCAGCTTGCGGCTGGCGATCTCGGGCATCAGGGCGGTGTCGACCTGGAGTTCGCCGTCGAAATCGGCGTCGAGGCCCTGTTCATGTCCGCGTTGTTGGGCGAGGGCGGTGGCGGCCTGCACGCGGCCGATGCTGGGCTGGCTCGCGCTGCCTTTCGTGGAGTAGGAGAGAAGGGCGGCATGGGCCCGCTGGCCCATGAGCTGTTTGGCGAGGCGGGCGGTCGAGATCGCGATGTCCGAGAGCTGCTCCACGTTCGGCTCGGGGATGACGCCGCAATCCGCCATGAACATCACGCCGTTCTGGCCGAACCGTGAATCCTCCACCTCCATGACCATGCAGCTGGAGGCGGTCGTCGCCTTGGGGGCGACCTTGATGATGTGGAAGAGGGGCCGGAGGACGGAGCCCGAGACCTCGCTGGTGCCGGAGACGAAGCCATCGGCCTGGTGCATCGCCACCATCATCGCGCCGTAGTAGTTCGGGTTCAGCATGGCCTCTCGGGCCTCCCGTTCCTGGATGCCCTTCGAGCGCCGCAGCAGGCTGAAACGGCGGGTGAAGTTCTCCAGATCCTCGCTTTCCTCGGGGTTGATGATGCGGACGCCTTCGAGGGAAACGTTCAGGCGTTCGGCGGCTTCCTTCACCTTGGTCCGGTTGCCCAGCAGAATGGGGACGCCGAGGCGGAGGGAGTAGAACTGGCGGGCGGCCTGGATCACGCGCGGCTCCGTGCCTTCCGGGAAGACGATCCGCTTCGGGTGGCGCTGGAGCTTTTCGATGACGCTGCCGATAAATCGCATGCGCGAATGCCTAAAGGAGCGGAGGGCAAACTTCAATTGGCAACTCCGGCCGCACCGGCGAGCCTCGCGCCGTGCCCGATGCCGAACAGCACTATCGCGACGATGCCGGCCGCCATTATCACGGCGTGAAGCGCGCCCTGCCGGCGGAAGCGCTGCCGTGGGTGGCGCGGCTGAGAGCGGAGAAGTTTCGCCCGTTCGTTCGACCCACGGACACGGTGCTGGAATTCGGCGTGGGCGCCGGATGGAACCTCCGGGAGCTGGCGTGCGCCCGGAAGCTGGGGCACGACGTTTCCGGCTTCCTCGTCGATGAATTGACGGTCGCCGGCATCGAGTTTGTTCCACGAATCGAGGATCTCCCCCAAGAGTGCGCCGATGTGCTGATCTGCCATCATGCGTTGGAGCATGTGCTGGAGCCGGCGAAGGTGCTGGTCGAGCTGAAGCGGCTGCTGAAGCCCGGGGGCCGGTTGCTGCTGCATGTCCCGCTGGAAACCGGCCGCAAATTCCGCCGCTACGACCCGGCGGAGCCGAACCATCATCTCTACTCGTGGAACGTCCAGACACTCGGAGCGCTGGCGACGGAATGCGGTTGGCAGGTGGAAAAGGCCGGCGTGGGACGGTTCGGCTATGACCGTTTCGCCGGTGTTTTGGCCAAGCGGATGAAGCTCGGAGAAGGCGGCTTCAGACTGCTGCGTGGACTCCTGCATGCGATCCGACCGGAGCGGGAGGTGCGGATCGTGGCGCGGCCGAAGGTCTGACCGCTCCTTGCCGCCATCCATCGGTATCGTTGCTCGTGGGATCCGGACGAAGAGGTCGTGGTCCACACCGCGCCATTTGCTTTCGGGAAGGCCCCGCGTATAACGCTGCCCATGTTGCCGAGTTTCTTTTCGCAGGGCGGGCCCCTCATGTGGGTGCTGCTCGCGCTGAGCGCCGTCGGGCTGACGGTCTTCATCGAACGTCAGCTCCACTACCACCGCGCGCAGATCAACGCCGCCGAGTTCCTCAACGGCGTCCGCAACGTCCTCAAACGCGACAACATCGTCGAGGCCGTCGCGATCTGCGACGCCACCGCCGGCCCCGTGCCCCGTCTGGTCAAGGTGGCGGTGTTGAACCGTGATCGCGGCCGCGACGGCGTGCGCCAGGCTTTGGAAGACGCCGGATTCCTCGAAGTGCCCCGGCTGGAGAAGCGGCTGAACATCCTCGCCACCGTGGCCCACATTTCGCCGCTCGTCGGTTTGCTGGGAACGGTCCTGGGTCTGATGAAAGTGTTTCGCCAGCTGGAAGCCGCGGGCCTCATGGCCAGCGTCAGCAGCCTTTCGAGCGGGGTCTGGGAAGCGCTCATCTGCACCGCCGGCGGTCTGGTCGTCGCGATCGTCTCGTATGGAGGCTACAACTTCCTCGTCGGCCGTGTGAACGCCATCGTGCTCGACATGGAACAGGCGTCCACCGAGGCGCTGAACCTCGTCGGCGACATCACCGTGCCCACGGAATGAAATTCCCGCGCAACGCGAAGGTCTTCCGGGGCGAGATCAACGTCGCGCCGCTGGTCTCGGTGCTGTTCCTGCTGCTTTTCTTCGTTGTGTTGGCCGGGCTCGTCTACACGCCCGGGATCCCGATCCGTCTCGATCGTTCGGCCTCGGGACTGAACGCCGTCACGGCGGTCATCCAGGTCACCGGCACCGGCGTCGTGCAGTTCGCGGACAGCGCCTATCTCACCAACGACTTGCCCACGCTCCGTCGTCGCCTCGCGGAACTCCCGGCGGGCAGCACGGTCCGCGTGGTCTCCACGGACACGGCGCCTCGTGGGCTGGTCGACTCCGTCCGAAAGCTCGTGGAAGCGGCGGGCCGGATCGAACTGCCGATGGCGCGCGGAGAGCTGGGCGGCACGGCGAACCGGTCGGTGGCCGTCGCGGTGAATTTCTCCGGCCAGTTCTTCTTCCAGAACCGGCTCGTCAACGAAGCCCAGCTGCGCATCTCCCTCAGCGACGCCGTCGGAGCGCGGCCGGATCCGGTCACGCTCGTGGTCTTGGCGGACCGGGCGGTGGACAACGCCACCCTGATCCGACTCACCGAGGTGGCCCGTGAAGCCGGCATCCAGGAGATCCTGCTCGCCGCTCGGCCGGGCGCGTTTGAAAACACCAGGATCCGCTAGCCCGTGACACATCCCGGCGCCAACGAGAAGGAGACTCCGGCGGTAGACGCGGGATGGTCCGTCCGCAAGATGGTCGTCTGGGGCGTGGTGTTTTTTGTGGTTCAGGTGGGCTTCATCTACGCCACGGGCAGCCGGCCGGACGAGATGGCGGCGCGGCAACCCAAAGGCCCATCCGTGCGCTGGATTCCCGCTGCGATTTCGCCGCAGGCCTTGGCGACGTTCTTCGGAGTGCCCGATCCGGCCGGAGCCGTGCTGCCCGGATACCTCGGCTTTTCCGGCGAAGGCTGGCTGCAACTGCCGGCTCTGCCCCAGGTGCGGGTTGAATGGGTCGACGCCACCCACTGGCTCTCGCTCCAGACCAATACGCTCGGCCAAGCCTACGCGATGCTTCCACAAGCATCGCGGCCGTTGCTCGCCGCGAGCGAGGAATCCGATCTGCCCGCGCTTCTCCAGCCGCCGGTTCTGCCGCTGCCCGCACCGCTGAGGACGGAGTCCAGCGCCGAGCTGGACAGGGTCTTGCGCGACCGTCTGGAAGAGCCGTTGCCGCCTCTTCCAGACCAGACCTCCGGCGAACTGTTGAAGGACTCCGTGGTGGCCGTCGCGGTAAATGCCGAAGGCCGGGTGCTGACCGCACGGTTGGCCGAGCGCAGCGGTGGGTCCGAAGTGGCCCATCTGGCGGATCAATTGGCGGTGAAAACGGCGCTGGATTTGGCGTTCAAGCCGAATCGAGGCGCTCCGCTCGCAACGGGGCTCCTCCGGATCCGGTGGAACACGCAGTTGCCCCAGGGAGCCCCGCAACCGTGACACCCGAAGCCCACATCGCGCTTTATTTGATCGTGCTTCTGGCAGGGCTCTTGGCCTTGGTGGTGCAATGGGAGTTCCGTCGACGCCGGTTCCGGTCCACCGAAGCGCCCGACCGCATCTTCCGTTGCGAGAAGTGCGGCTACACCTACACCGACGACTCGGATGTGGACCTGTCCAAGTGTCCCCAGTGCGGCCGGATGAACGAGCCGTTCCAGTTCTGAGAAGAAGGCGTCCGGCGTGTCGGGGAAGGCATTGAGTTGACTGCGCCCTCAAGTCCACCATCTTGCCGGTCGACTGTTCCGATGTCGGTCGGACGATCCGAAAGGTTTGCCCGATCCAAGCGGCAAGGCACCCCGGGTTTGTCTCCCGTCGAAAAAATGAACGCTCCGTCAATCTCTCATAACAAGGCGCGATCCGCCTTGGGATGGAAGGTTTGCCGCAGCTTGGCGGGAGCGTTGATGCTTGCGCTGGTTTTTCTCCTGACGGCCGGCGATGCGATTCATCCGCTGCTCCATCCCGATGCCGGGGCCTCCGGCCACGACTGCGCCTTTGTCCACTGGGCGAACGGAGAAACCGGACTGGCCCAGACCGATGTGGGGCCGCTCCCGAGGCAGCCCGAATCTTGGATCGAGGTTTTTTCCGCGTCCTTTGGTGTCGTTTCCTCCCCTGTTGTTCTCCCCTATCATTCCCGCGGTCCACCGCAGGGTTGATTCATCCCCCATCTGTCCCAGTTGCGACGCGCTGAAGCTTGACCGGCTTCGCGGCCGCACCGCGACATTCCTTGAATCAAACCCCGTCGGTGTATCGCATATGAAATCCAGAACCCTTGTGGGCCTGTCTTCGGCCCTCTGCCTCGGCATTTTGCCGCTGGCAGCCCAGGAGACGACCGATATCGAGCAGTTGAAGAAACAGCTCGGAGAAATGCAGCGCAAGTTCGAGCAGACTGCGCAGGAGCAGCGGCAGCAGATCGATTCCCTCCAGCACCAGCTTGAGAAACTCCAATCTGCTCCCCCAGCGCCGCAGCCAGCCGCAGCCACTCCCGAGTCCACGCAGATACAGGACCTGAAGAAAGAGGTCGATTCGGTGGTGGAGGCACAGAAGAAGATCCTCCCCGGTGAATTCAATCCGGCCATCGGCTTGGTGGGAGAGACCGTGTTCTCCTACAACAGCCGGGGCTCGGATCAGACCGGGAACGGGCGGGCGGGCGGGTTTGATGTGTTCCAGCGTTCACTGGAGTTGGACTTCTCGGCGTCGGTCGATCCGTTCGCCAAAGGCTACGCCGTGCTCAACGCCTCGGCCGATGCGGCCTCGGGCGAAGCGAGCTTGGGCGTCGAAGAGGCGGCGCTGCAGACGACTTCGCTGCCTTGGGGGCTCGAACTCAAAGCGGGCCGGTTCTTCGCCGAGTTCGGGAAACTGTCGGACATCCACGACCACGAGCTGCCGTTCGTGAACCGGCCGCTGGCGCTCGACCAATACATCGGCGGCGAGTCCCGGACCGACGGCGCGCAGCTGAGCTGGCTGTTGCCGACGGACCACTACATCAGCGCGGTGGCGGGCTTCGGAAACGGCTTCGGCGGCGGCAGTCCGCTGAACAATCCCGGCGCCTACCGTCCTCTGGGCGGTCTCAACTACTTCGGGCGCCTCTCCACCTACTTCGATCTGACGCCCGACCTGGAGATGGAGACGGGCGTGTCAGGCTTGATCAACCCGATCACGCGGGATCGCGGCGGCGTCCTGGTCCAGCCGGACGGCAGCACGTTGACCGAGAAGGCGCGTCGCGTCGCGGGCCTGGATCTGCGGTTCAGCTACGTGCCGCTGGCCGACAACGAATACCGCCGGCTCGACTGGGGAACGGAGCTTCTCTATGGCGACACCCGCTATTGGACGGACCCGGATGGAAGCCTGAATCCGGCGAACGGCGGCCGGCCGAGCGGGGACGAAGCCTACGGCAGCATCGGTTCACTGGGCCTGTATTCCTATGCGACCTACAAATGGAACCGAAAATGGAGCGCCGGATTTCTCTTCGACTGGGTGCAAAGCCCGCAGAACAACTCCGTCGAGACGTTCGCCTATTCGCCCTACCTCACCTTTGCGGTGAGCCACTGGAACCAGCTCCGGCTGCAATACACCCACACGGAAAACAGCGCGTCTTCTGGCCTGCCTTCGGACGACGCCGTCTATCTGCAATGGGCCTGGATCATCGGCGCCCATGCCCACGGCTGGCAGCAGCGGTGAACGAACCACGGAGAACACCCCCATGAAATATCGATTCTTCAACCTTCTCGCGCTCGTTGGCGCTTTCGCCTTCGCGATCCCATCCGCCCAAGCGGCCAAGATCCGTATCGTCACCACATTGACCGATCTCGCCGATTTGGCGCGCAACATCGGCGGCGACCACGTGGATGTCTTCAGCCTGGCGACGGGCATCGAGGACACCCACGGCGTGCCGATGAAGCCGAGCTTCGTCCCACGCCTGAACCGCGCGGACCTGGTGATCTTGATCGGGTTTGGCTGCGAGCATTCCTTTCTGCCCGGATTGCTCGAGGCCAGCCGCAACCCGCGCATCCAATACGGCCATCCCGGCTATGTGGACTGCTCGGCCGGCGTCACGCCCGTTGGCGTGCCGGCGTCCACCGACCACTCGCAAGGCGACGTGCATCCCTACGGCAATCCGCACTACATGCTTGACCCGGTGTTGGCGAAGACCGCGATCAAGAACATCTACGTTGCGTTGATCACGGCCGATCCCGAGCATCAGGCGGACTACGCGCGCAACCGCGACGCCTACCTCGCGAAACTCGACGCCAAGATCGCCGAGTGGAGCCGGGAACTGGAGCCGCTCAAGGGAACCGCGTTCGTCTCCTACCACGAACACTGGCCCTACTTCGCGGAACGGTTCGGGTTCAAATATATTGGCACCATCGAGCTGAAACCCGGGATTGATCCCACGCCGCGACACATCGAGGAACTGGTCTCCACCATGAAGGCCGAGCATGTGCCGATCGTGGTCCGCGAGCCCCAGTTCCCCGCGAAGGTGCCCTCGCTCATCGCCAAGGAAACCGGGGCGGCGCTGATCAAACTCCCGATCATGCCCGGCGGCGTGCCGCACACCGACACCTACATCGAGATGATGGACTATATCGTGCGTTCGTTCGTGGGGGCGGTGAAGAAATAGCGGCATGAGCGATCCCATCATCACGCTGGACGACTTGGCGATCGGCTACGATGGCCAGGCCCTCCTGTCCGGCATTTCCCTCGCGGTGGAGCGTTCCAGCTTCACCGCCATTCTCGGCGCGAACGGGTCCGGCAAGTCCACCTTGCTGAAGACGCTGCTCGGTCTCCAGCCGGCCGTCTCGGGCCGCATCCGCATTGATCCGCCCGCCGGGTTCGGCTACGTGCCGCAATCCAGCCAGTTCGATCCGCTCTATCCCTTGACGGGGTTTGATGTGGCGTTGATGGGCGCCTACGGACGCATCGGACCCGGACGATGGGTGCCGAAGTCGGAGCGGGCCTTTGCCCGCGAGTGCCTGCAGGCGACGGCGGCGGACGGCTTCGCGCACAAGAAGTTCACCGACCTGTCGGGAGGTCAAAAACAGCGCGTGCTGATCGCCCGTGCGCTCGCCACCCGGCCCGAGGCGCTCGTGCTCGACGAACCCACCGCCGGCGTGGATGTCGCGGCGACGCGCTCCTTGCTGCAGTTCATCTCGCGCATCCACGAAGAACGGAAACTGACGATCCTGATGGTGACCCACGACCTGCCGCTCGTGCGCAAACACGCTCAGCAGGTCGTGTGGCTGCATGAGGGAAAGGTTCTCCACGGCACCGTGGCGGAGCTCCTGACCCGGGAGCGCATGACGGAGATTTTTGAAATGGAGATCGGCTGATATGGAATCGCTCCACCAGATCCTCTCGCCCGATTTCCTCCTACGAAACTCGGTCTACACCAGCGTGCTCATCGGGTTCGCCTGTCCGTTGGTCGGAGTCTTTCTTGTCCTGCGACGGCTCGTCTTCATGGGTGTCGCGCTGCCGCAGATCTCCTCGACCGGTGTCGCCATCGCCCTGTCCGTCCCGATGTGGCTGGGGGCGATGAAGCCGGAGCACGAGGCCCACAGCGAACATCTGGTGGCGTTCGTCGGTTCCACGCTCTTCTCGCTGGTCGCCATCATGGTGTTCGCCGTGTTGGAACGGCGGGGGCGCGGGTTGCCCGAGGGGCGTCTGGGGGCCGGCTATGTCGTCGCCTCCGCGTTGAGCATCATCCTGCTCTCAAAGAACCGGTATGCGGAGGTCGGCTGGCTGGACCTGATGAAGGGCGAGGTGATCACGATCGACAACGCCGACCTGGTGCTGACCGCCGTCACGCTCGGGGTCGTGCTGCTGGTGCTCGGCCTGTTCCACAAGGAGATCCTGCTGGTCTCCTTCGACCGCGCGATGGCGGTCACGCTGGGGAAGAACGTCGTCTTCTGGGACGTGCTGATCTTCGCATTGATCGGGCTGACCGTTTCCATGGCGGTGCTCAGCGTGGGGCCGCTGATTTCGTTCGGTTTTCTTTTGATCCCGGCGCTGACGTCGCACCTGTTCGCCCGGAACATGCGCCAGTTCACCGTGCTGGCGTCGGTCATCGGTGGGGTCTCGGCGTTCCTCGGTTTTTGGATCGCCTATGAATGGGATCTGCCGGTGGGCCCGACGGACGTCGTGTTTTTGGGAATCGTCTACGGACTGGCCTCGCTGGTGTCGGTCGGACTGCGCCTTGTGCGGAACAAGACGTAGTCCGAGCGTGGTTTGACCGCGGAATAGCCGGCCCAGACTACGTCCCCGCCTTCACTTCCACGACGTCGTGCGGGGTGGCCTCGCGCATCCCGGCGGGGCTGACGCGGATGTAGCGGGCTTTTTCGCGGAGCTGGGCGAGGTTGGCCGAACCGAGATAGCCCATGCCGCTCTGGATGCCTCCGATCATCTGGGTGAGGATCGCGTCGACCGGCGGGGAGACTTCCTTAAGGGCTTCGACGCCTTCGGCCGCGACCTTCTGGGTGGCGTCCTTGCTGTGGCCGTAGCGCGCGGCGGAGCCGGACTTCATGGCGGCGATGCTGCCCATGCCGCGATATTGTTTATACATCTTGCCGCCGATTTCCATGATCTGGCCGGGGGCTTCGGGGCAACCAGCCAACATGCCTCCACAGATCACCGCCTGCGACAGGGTCAAGGCCTTGACCACATCGCCGGACTTGGTGATGCCGCCGTCGGCGATGATGGAAACGCCCTTCTTGGCGGCGGCTTTGGAGCAGACATAGAGCGCGGTGAGTTGGGGAATGCCGACGCCCGCAACGACGCGGGTGGTGCAGATGGAGCCGGGCCCTTGGCCTACTTTGATGGCGTTGGCACCGGCGTCGGCCAGGAACTCGACGGCGGCGCCGCTGGTGACATTGCCCGCGATGATCGGAAGGTTCGGATACGCGTCGCGGATCATCTTCACGGTTTCGCCGACTCCCTTGGTGTAGCCGTGAGCGGTGGAGACGGCCACTACGTCGACGCCGCGCTCTTCGAGGCCGCCGAGATGGGCGAGGATGCGGTCGCGGTCGAGCTCGCCGAAGGCGTTGCGCGTGGCCGAGAGCGCGGCGCCGCAGATCAGGCGGAACTTGGAATCGCGCGCGGGTTTGAACTGGGCCCGCTTCTCCTGGGTGATCCGCTCCACGTCGCTCATGGTGAAGAGGCCGTGGAGCTTGTCCTGGTCGTCGACGACGAGCAGCTTGTGGATCCCGGGATGGTCGGTGAAAAACTTGTCGGCCTTGGCAATCGGGTTTGAACCGAGATCCTTTTTGCGAAGGGTGTGGATCTGATCGCGGGGCGTGAGAGCCTCGGAGACCTTTCGTTTGGCGTAGCGGGGCTTGACCACATGGCCGGGGAGAAGGCCGAGGAGTTTTCCGTGTTCATCCACCACGGGGAAGGTGCGGAACTCGAATTTCCTCTTCTCCACCATCTCCAGCACGTCGCCGAGGAACTGGTCGGGAGAGACCTTGATCGGCTCCTGGATCAGCCCGTGGATGTTGTTTTTTACCCGGCTGACTTCGGAGAGCTGTTCGCGCTCCGGCATGTTGTAGTGGATGAGACCGAGGCCTCCGTTGAGCGCCATGGCGATTGCCATGCGGGACTCGGTGACGGTGTCCATGTCCGCCGAAATGACGGGGATGTTCAGTTCCAGGCCATTGGCGAGCTTGGTGTCGAGCTGGGTGTCCCGGGGAAGGACTTCGGAGTATTGGGTCGCCAGCGTGACGTCGTCGTAGGTCAGCGCGATGCCCCGATGGGCCGAAAAAAACGCGTCGGCGTTCAGGTAGAACTCGGAGTCAATGACGTTCGGTTTCGCGGTCGCTGCCATGAGAAACCTTGGCGAACCGGCTGCCGGGGTGGCAAGGGGGTAAATGGATGGGATCTCGGCGTCAGTCTCTGCGGAGGGATTGTCCGAGCAGTTCCACCTCCTGTGCCGAGTGCTCGCTCGACACGGCGAGGCGAAGGAATCCTCCGTCCGGTCCTCCGGGATACCGGATGAATGTCGGAAGGATGCCCGCCCGCAAGAGGCGCCGTTGCATCGTCGCGGCCTCTTTGTCGGATGCAGGGGTCAAAGCCAATACGGGCGATGCGGACGCCTCCACCGGCCAACCTTCCGCCGCGAGGGCTGACCGCAACTGGGTCGTGTTGGCCCGGAGGCGTCTCCGCAGGGAGGGGTCTGTCTTGAGGATGTGAATGGAGGCAATCGCGGCGGCTGCCAGCAGCGGTGGCAACGGAGTGTTGCCGGTGAAAAGGCGACTTTTCTTCAGAATGCGCTCTCGTAGAGCCGCCGGGCCCAGCACCGCGCCGCCATAGCAGCCGAACGCTTTGCTCAGTGTCATCGTGACAATCAACCGGTCTGCACGGGCCCCCACGCGGGATTTTGCTTCCTCCATCGAACCTCGACCGCGCGCGCCGAGAGTTCCGGCGCCATGGGAATCATCGATCCAGAGGAGGCCGTTTTCAGGCAGGAGTTCCAGCAGGTCTCCGACGGGCGCCAAAGCGCCGTCGGCTGCAAACATGCCGTCGGTGCCGATCAGAGGTTTTGCGCCCACGGAGAGGCGGCCCAGTTGTTTTCGCAGACTCGTCGGATCCCGATGTCTGAAATCCCGCGTGGGCACCCTGAGCCAGTGGGCCGCATCGCGCAGGCATCCGTGGGCTCTTTCGTCCAAGAAGACATGGGTGACCGATCCGGAAAGTGCCTGCGCCACGAGCAAGCCGGATGCGTAGCCCGACGAAGCCAGCACCGCGCTCTCCATTCGAAAAAATTGGACGAGCGCCCGCTCCAGTTGCCGGTAAATCGGGTGGTTTCCAGTGGTCATCCTAGAAGCGGCCACATCGAGGCCTCCGTCGATGAGCGCGGTTTGGGCCGCTCGGATAACGGCGGAATGGGTTGAAAGCCGGAAATAGTCGCATCCCCCAAAACACAGAAGACGTTGCCCTCGGGACTTCACATGCACGCGCCCGGCTGACTGGGTTTCGGGTGGGAGTTCTACCATTACGCCCGATGGAATCATGGGCACCACCAGAAAGAAAGAGGCGGAAGACTGCATCGAATGGCCCGCAAACGAGACCCGTCGAACAGGAAGCTCGAGCTTGTGAAAATTTTCACAAAGGACTTGCGGGGTCGATTGGCTCCGTTAGGTTTTCTCGGCTGATAACCGAAATCCGAATCATGAAGAAGCTCTCAACTTGGTTGGTCCTGGCGGTCGCGACGGCTGCGTCACATTCTGTTTTCGCCGGTGACATCACCGGCAAGATCACCCTCAAGGGCACGCCTCCGCCTCCGGCCCAAATGAAGGACGTGATCTGCGGGACTCCAGAAAAGCTGACGATCACCAGCCGGCAGTATGATGTCGGCTTGGCCGACGGCTTGGCCGATGTGTTCGTCTATCTCAAGTCGGGCACGGGCATCGATGGCAAGACCTTCACCCCGCCGGCCGACAAGCCCGTGCTCGACCAATTAGGCTGTGAATATCATCCGTTTAGCCTCGCGGTCATGGCGGGGCAGAAATTTGAAGTAAGAAACAGCGACCCTGTGCTGCACAACGTCAACTGCAGCCGGGCCAAGATCAACAAGGGCAGCAACTTCGCCCAAGCGACCAAGGGACAGGTCAAAGAAATGTCGTTCGACAAGATGGAGGTCCCCATCCTCTTCAAGTGCGACGTCCATCCTTGGATGACCGCCTACGTCGCCGTCTTCGACAATCCGTTCTTCGCCGTGACCGACAAGGACGGCAACTACACCATCAAAAACGTGCCGGACGGCAAGTATAAGATGGTTGTCTACCACCGCAAAACCCACGGCAACACCGATGGAGAGGTCAAAGAGATTGCGGTTGAAGCAGGTGGAGCAAAAGAAAACTTCACCCTCGAAGTTAAATAATCACTCTCAAGCCACGTGAGCCGGCGGCTGAACGCCGCCGGCTCTTTTTCTAAAACGTCGTCCGTGAACCCTTCCGAGCAGAATCCCTTGCAGGGAGTGCATCGTCTGGCGTGGGCCACTGCGGTGGCCACGGTGTTCCTTCTTTGTGTCGGAGGCATGGTGACAAGCAAAGGGGTCGGCATGTCAGTGCCTGACTGGCCCAACAGCTACGGCTACAACATGTTCCTCCTCCCTTGGAACAAATGGCGGGAGGGTGGGGTCTTCTGGGAACATTCGCATCGATTGAAAGGCTCCCTGGTGGGTCTTTTGACCTTGTCGCTTGCCGTTTGGCTGTGGTTTTCAAAAGCAAGTCCGACGCTCAAAAAACTGGGTCTTGTGGCTTTCTTCGGGGTGATCATCCAAGGGGTGCTCGGTGGATTTCGAGTGGTTTTTGATGCTCAAATCGTCGGAAATACGAATTTGGGTGCGATCTTCGGTGTATTTCATGCCGCAGTCGCCCAGTTGTTTCTGTCCCTGCTGGCCGCCCTTGTCCTGATGACTTCGAGGCTCTGGAGGCGGCTCTCATCTACTTCGCCGACGGACGTGTCCGCACTGAAAAAGGCGAGGGGTTTGGTGACAGTGGGAACGGTGTTGATTTTCTGCCAGCTGTTGATTGGTGCCACCATGCGCCACCAACACGCGGGTCTGGCTATTCCCGATTTTCCGCTGGCCTACGGCCAAGTCTGGCCTGACACCTCCGCCGATGCGGTGGCCGGCTATAACCGGGCTCGAATCTCCGCAGTCGCATTCGAGGACATAACCCCGGTGCAGATCGTCTTGCAGATGGTTCATCGAATCCTAGCCGTTGGAATCGCGACATGGATCTTCGCCTGCTTCGTCCTGATTCGGAGGTTGTTTCCCAAGGCTCACATTCTCCGGATGTTTGCCGGTCTTTGGTTCGGGCTCATCTTGATCCAGGTATCGCTGGGAGCCGCGACGATCTGGACTGGAAAGGCGGCGGACGTGGCTACAGCCCACATGGCAGTCGGAGCTCTGTCGCTCGTGACCGGAGCTCTCTTCGCTCTGGTGTCGTTTCAGTTGATTCTTTCGTCTAAATCCGAAAAACTTCCCAGCTCATCGATGGTTGATCCGGCCCTTGTCCTCAAAGCATGAAAGTCTCCGCGCCCACCATTTTGGTTGCCGCTCCGATACAACGGGGAATGGCGGCGATCTTGGCTGATTTGTTCAAGGCCCGCCTGACCTTTTTGGTCGTGTTGACCACTGTCGTCGGGTTCTATCTGGGCACGAGCGGTGCTGCCCGCTGGGACGTTCTCGCCGCAACGCTGATCGGCACCGCACTGGTCGCCTCAGGAGCGTCGGCGCTCAACCAATACATCGAACGGAACCACGATGCGCGGATGGACCGGACGTCTTCCCGCCCTTTGCCTTCGGGTGAACTTCAGCCTGGAACAGTTCTCCTTCTAGGGGCTGCCATGTCGGTGGGTGGGTTGGCGATTTTGGCGACGTTGGTCAATTCGCTGACGGCTCTCCTTGGTGCCACCACCCTGCTGACCTATCTGTTCGTCTACACTCCCCTCAAACGCGTCACTACGCTGAACACCGCCATCGGGGCGATTCCCGGCGCGCTGCCCCCTCTGATGGGTTGGGCTGCGGCCACCGACCAGATTTCGGCCGGCGGCTGGTCGCTCTTTGCGATCTTGTTTTTCTGGCAACTGCCCCATTTTCTTGCGATCGCCTGGTTGTATCGCGACGACTACCGTAAGGCCGGCTACGCAATGCTCCCTGTATTGGACGCTTCCGGTCGCAAAACTGGATCCCAAGCCGTTAGCCACACGCTTGGCCTCATCCCGGTGAGCTTGGCGCCGGTGGCGTTGAAGCTGGTTGGCCCGCTTTACTTGGTGGGAGCTCTTCTGGCTGGAGGCGCCATGCTGTGGGCCGCGGTTCGTTTCGCACGGCAGCTTTCGAGCGGAGCCGCCCGCGGCTTGTTTTTCGCGTCAATTCTGTATCTCCCGATCCTTCTGGTGTTGATGGTGGTCGATAAGATCAAACCGTGACCCGATAACGGCTGCTGAATTCTGCGGGGCTCCGAGTGAGTTCTCTTGCAGAGACAGCCGCCCTCAGTGAACAAATTCGTTTTTTCAGATCCGCAACGGAAACAAGTTATGGCACATCAAGCTGCTCACTCTCATGAGGCGCACGAAGCCCATCATCACGAAGAGTTGGGTTTCTGGCGCAAATACATCTTCTCCACCGATCACAAGATCATCGGCATCCAATACGGATTGACCGCCCTGGTCTTCATGCTGCTCGGATTCTTCCTGATGCTGGCCATGCGGTGGCAGATCGCCTATCCAGGCAAGGCCGTCCCGATTGTAGGGGCGTTCTTCCAGACTGTGTTCGGCACGGATCTGGCCCAGGGCGGCATCATCTCGCCGGATCTCTACAACTCTTTCGGGGCGATGCACGGGACGATCATGGTGTTCCTCGCGGTCGTGCCCTTGGCCTTCGGCGCCTTCGGCAACTACGTGACGCCGCTCCAGATTGGCGCGCCCGACATGGCCTTTCCCAGGCTCAACATGGCGAGCTATTGGATCTTCCTCCTGAGCGGCTTGATCATGTTCGCCAGTTTCTTCACTCCGGCGGGTGCGGCCAAGTCCGGTTGGACGTCGTATTCGCCCCTGGCCTCGGTCAACGACCTCAACCACCAATGGAACGGCCAGACTTTCTGGTTGATCGGAATGGTGTTCAACATCACCGCGTCGCTTCTCGGCGCGGTCAACTTCATCACCACGATCATCCAGCTTCGCGCCAAGGGGATGACCTGGATGCGGTTGCCCTTCTTCACCTGGGCCCAGTTCGTGACGGCCTTCCTGCTGTTGCTCGCGTTTCCGCCCTTGGAGGCGGCCAGCGTCCTCCAGTTGATGGATAATTTCTTCCACACCAGTTTCTTCCTACCCTCCGGCTTGGTTGTTTCTGGTAATCCGCTGGATGTCAGCGGCGGCGGCAGCCCGCTGCTTTGGCAGCATCTCTTTTGGTTCCTGGGCCACCCCGAGGTCTATGTGTTGATCCTGCCCGCGATCGGGATTGTGACGGAGATCGTGGCGAACAACACCCGCAAGCCGATCTGGGGCTACCGCTCGATGGTCTATGCCGTTCTCGGCATCGGTTTCCTTTCTTTCATCGTCTGGGCCCATCACATGTATCTCACGGGCATGGGCACGAAGATCTCCACGTTCTTCCAGACCACCACGATGATGATCTCGATCCCCTCGGTGATCATTCTGACGTGCCTGTTCATATCGCTTTGGGGTGGCTCGATCCGATTCAACGTCCCGATGCACTTCGCCTTGGCGTTCATGGTGATGTTCGGCATCGGCGGTTTGACCGGTCTCCCGCTCGGCTTCAACGCCTCCGACATCCAGCTCCACGACACCTACTACATCATCGCCCACTTCCACTACGTGGTGGCTCCGGGAACGATCTTCGGTCTCTTTGCTGGAATATATCATTGGTATCCCAAGATGACGGGGAGACAGATGAACGTGTTCTGGGGCAAGACCCACTTCTGGCTGTCGTTCATCTTCATGAACGCCATCTTCGCGCCGATGTTCCTGCAGGGCCTCGCCGGAATGCATCGTCGCATGTCCGACGGCGGTGCGACCTACGCCGCCGCCAATCCAGTGAACCAAGGTTTCCCCGACGCGCTCTCCGAAGGCATCATCAAGCTCAACGAGCACATCTCGTGGGCCGCCGTGTGTTTGGCCATCGCCCAGATCCCCTTCATCCTGAATCTCGTCATCAGCATGCGGAAGGGAGAGAAGATCACCTCCGACAATCCTTGGGACGCCACCACGCTTGAATGGGCGACGCCGACTCCGCCGCCGCACGGAAACTTCGCCGTTGTTCCCACCGTGGTCCGAGGGCCGTATGAATACAGTGTGCCGGGTGCGAAGACCGACTTCACGCCCCAGAACGCTCCCTTGAGCCCCGAACGCGAATCCAAGAAGTCCCACGCTTAAGCTCCCGTCATGGACATCCCCTATACAACGAAACCCCGTCCCGATACAGGGCTCTACAACGCCAAGGTCGGCATCTGGCTGTTTCTGGCCTCCGAAATCATGCTGTTCGGAGCGCTGTTCTCGTCCTACATCCTCTTGCGGGTGGGCGCGGATCCCAAGCTGGTCTGGCCGGCGTTGGCCGCGTGGCCGAGCCACTCGGACGGACTGCTCAACGTTCCAATGGGCGCGATCAATACCTTGGTCCTGATCGTTTCATCCGTCACCGTTGTCATGGCGTGGGCGTCGCTGAAAATGAAGAATTTCAACAAGTTCTTCATGTACCAAGGAATCACGGTCGCCTGCGCGATCCTTTTCTGCGGCATCAAGTCCGCCGAATACGCCGCCAAGTTCTCCCACTACCATCTCGTCCTGAAAGACGGCACGGCCTTCACCGGCCATCTCGAGCCGAAGCAGTATTTCATGACCGACCGGAAACTGCGCCAAGCCAAGGTCGAGGAGATCACCTTTCTCAAGGACCCGCAGAAGGGGCACGCCGAGGCTTCGGCGGAGCATGGATCCGGAGACGAGGCCCATGCCTCCCATGAACCCGAGAAGATCAAGATGTCGGACATCAAGAGACTGACCTTCTGGGGCCCCCAGCAGAGCACCTACTTTGCGATTTATTTCACCATGACCGGTCTGCACGCGTTGCATGTCGTGGGGGGCGCACTGGTCATCGGCTATCTCTGGCTGCCCGGCTCCCGCATGTGGAAGACGAATCCCGAACGCTTCACCAACCGAGTGGAGGTCTGCGGCCTCTTCTGGCATTTCGTCGATCTTGTCTGGATCTTCCTCTTCCCGGTCCTCTACCTCCTGTAAACGAAAACTGTTTATGGCCGAACACGCATCCGACGCCCACGCCGAAGACGGGCACGACCCGCACGAAATCGAGCATATCAAGGCCCACATCAAGGTCTATATGCTCATTTTCGCCATGCTGATCCTCGGCACGATTCTGACCGTGGCGATCTCCTATATCGATTTCGGGGAGCACTGGAAGAACATCGCCATCGGCCTTGCCATCGCCTCCGTCAAGGGAACTTTGGTCGCCGGATGGTTCATGCATCTCATCTCGGAAAAAAAGCTCATCTACTCCGTCATGGTGGTTACGATCTTCTTTTTTGTGGCCCTCAGCTTCATCACCATCTGGTCCATGACCGGCAGCAGTCTGATCGGCGGCGGATTGAACCAACATTCAACCACGGGAGGAGCGGCCCACGCTGCGGCTGTCGCTCCCGCCCACCATTGAGGAACGCTCCATGTCCCTGAAAGCCCTCCACCTCGTGTTCGTCACCGCCTCGGTCGCCCTGACTGCTTGGCTCGCCGTTTGGTTCCTCCAAGCGTGGGGCGAGTCCAAGGATCGGACCGATCTCGCGTTGGGCATCGGCTCGGCGGTTTGCGCCGTGGCATTGGTCGTCTATGGGCGGCTCGTGTTCAAGAAACTCAAAAACATCAGCTACTTATGAAGAACCGTTTTCGTTCCGGTTTTGTGGCCGCCGCTGCTCTGTTGCTGGTGGCATCTCCCAATACTTGGGCCTGCGCCGCCTGTTTCGGCAGGAGCGACTCCAAGATGGCCGAGGGGATGAACATGGGGATCCTGTCCCTTATGGCCGTGATCGGGTTGGTCTTGGGCGGCTTGGTCTCCTTCTTTGTATACGTCGCCAAGCGCACGGCTGCGCTCGAAGCGCGCCAGGCACTGGACGACGCCTCTGATGAATCTCTGACAGACAACGACTAAGCATGGAAACGTATCATTTCCCCGGGATGGCGTCCCACGCCTCGGCGCACGGGGCCAGCACCGACCAATTTATCCTCTACGTCCATCTGCTGATGGCCGCGTTGTTCGTTGGCTGGTTGGCTTATTTCCTTTTCAGTCTATATCGCTTCCGCGCCGGCCGGAATCCGCGCGCGGACTACGTCGGGGTTAAGAGCCACATGTCCACCTATTTGGAAGGCGTTGTGGCCGTCATCGAAGCCGTGCTGCTCATCGGGTTCGCGATCCCGCTCTGGGCCCGGGCGGCGAAGGATTTCCCGCCTGAAGCCAATTCCACAGTGATCCGGATCATTGCCCAACAGTTCGGCTGGAATGCCCGCTATCCGGGAGCTGACGGCAAGTTCGGCGCTTCCGACATCAAGTTCATCAGCGCGGACAACAAGCTGGGCTTGGATCCAGCCGATCCGACGGGCAAGGACGACTTCATGAAGTTCAATGACATCGTGATTCCGGTCAACAAGGACGCGATCTTCTATGTCACGTCGATGGACGTCATCCACGGCTTCGCGGTGCATGCCATGCGCTCCCAACAGGACGCGATCCCCGGCATCATGATTCCCAACAGCTTCAAACCGATCAAAACGGGGACCTATCTACTGACCTGCGCCCAGCTCTGTGGCCAAGGCCATGCCTTGATGCGCGGCACCATCACGGTCAAGACCCAGGCGGACTACGACAAGTGGTTCTCAGAACAAGCGTCGACCGCCGGTGGCGGCGGGGCGGGCGGTTTCGAGTGACCGCGTTCCGGCCCATTTATGAGCCGTTCCACCCGGGGCCTTGCGCCTCGGGTTTTTTGTTCCACCCTGCGACTCTTTGAACGTGCGACAACGCAGCCATGAATGGATCACCTGGAGCGTCCTCATCGGCGTGACCGTGGTCATCGCCGTCGTCTTCGTCCGCGAGCGTAGTGGCCGGGCACCCGTGCCGGGCATCTTCGGACAAGTGCCCGCGTTCCATCTGACCAACCAGCTTGGGCTCGTGGTCGGATCGGAACAGCTGTCCGGCAAAGTCTGGGTCGCAAACGCCATCTTTACCCGATGTCCTTCGCTCTGTCCGACCCTGTCCGCGCACTTTCGCGATCTGCAGCGGGAGTTTGCCGTCGAACCCGACTTCCGGCTGGTTTCCCTTACGGCGGATACCGAACACGACACTCCGGAAGTCCTGAAGAAACACGGCGACAAGTATTCGGCAAACGCGGACCGCTGGTGGCTACTGACGGGTCTGAAGAGCGACGTGCAGGAGCTTGGGGTCAATGGGCTCAAGTTCCTCATGACGGACAACGCGGAGACCCACCGCGTCGATCCGAACGACCTTTTCCTTCACGGTCCTTATTGTGTCCTCGTCGATCAACAGGGTCGGATTCGCGGGTGGTTCGACGCCACGCTTCCCGAGAAGAAAGAGGAACTTCGCGGTGCGGTCCGGCGGTTACTGAAAGAACATTGACCATGGATCCCTCCATTCTTCCGCCGATCAACGCCACGCTGAACGCCATCGCCGGCATCCTCCTGATCATCGGCTTCGTCTTGATCAAGCAGGGAAAGAAGAAGGCCCACGCCAAGTGCATGATCACGGCCTTCGCCGTCTCCTGCGTGTTCCTCGTGTGCTACGTGCTGCACAAGATTCTGGTGAAAGGGGTCCACACGCCGTTCGGTGGAGAGGGGTTCATCCGGACCTTCTACTACGTGATGTTGATCTCCCACATCATCCTCGCCATCGCGATCGTGCCGCTGGTGCTGGTCACCATGAACCGCGCCTTCAAGCAACGCTTCGAGCTGCACAAGAAGATCGCCAAGATCACTTGGCCGCTCTGGATGTATGTCTCCGTGACGGGCGTGCTGGTCTACTTCTTCCTTTACCAGTGGTTCCCGGTGAAGTGAACCGCCGTTCGGAAAGCAGTTCTTCTGCTACTTCGGTCCGGTGATGAAGCCTTTTGGCTTCGGCTTGTCCGGCATCGCGTAGGGCAGGGTGTCCGGGATCACCCGCACATCGGTCGTGAGCTTCAGGGGAACCGGCGCGCCCACGTCGAAGGTCATTTCCATCAGGTAGGCGGTCCATCCTTTCGCCGGCTTCGGCACTGTGGCGCGATAGACGGCGCTTCCGCTTCCGCTGTTTTCCACCTGCGACGACTGGTAGATGGGACCCACCGTCTCCATTCGAAAATCGCGCGCCGCATCGTTGTGCGCCTGCCAGAGCAGAACCTGCTTGGGCGCGGTGGTGGCCGTGACGGTCAGCGAGCCATCCGCTCCATGCCGCCAGGTGAATCCAGGGAATTTGCCGCCACTGAGAATCAGATGATGCCATGCGGTCAGCGTCTCCAGGGCATCGCTGTTCTTCAGCGAATGGTCCGTGTTCGGCACGTAGCGGAGGAACTTCGGTCCCGTCAGTTGGGCAAAGTAGAACCGGGACGAGTCGGGCAGGAAGAACTGGTCGCCGCAGGCGTTGATCAGGAGCTTGGGCATCGTCAACCGGTCGCGATAACGGAACGGATCCTCGATGGCGTAGAGCGCCGCGGACTCAGGCGTGCCGATCCAGTCCATGATCCCGTGCTCGATGTAGTTGCCCACCGCCGGGGCAAAGAATCCATAGGCCTGGAAGTGGTGCTTCATGGATTCCTCCACGTTCAGCGCGTCGATCACGATGGGGCAGATGGCCACGACGCGGTCGTCCACCGCCGCCGTGGTCCAGGTCGTCCAGCCACGCTTCGAGGCGCCGGCCACGACGAACTTGTCGATCTTCGTCTTGCCGCCCTCTACCGATCCCAGAAACGCCGTCACCGCGTCCATCGCGCGCACGGCCGCCTTGGTCATGGGCAGGCGTGCGGGCCATTTTTCATCGCCGGTGCGGAGGAACTTGTCCCAGGTGTAGGCGATGAGGTCGTCCTCGGTTCGGTCTTTGCCGTCGCCCCCGAAGACCAGCGGCTGGTTCGGGACCATCTTCAGCTCGGCCACCACGGAGCCCGTGGCTTTGGCGATCGTGCTGATTTCGCGCGAGGCGCCGGGCGCGGCCTCGTCCCGGTTTGCTCCGCCGGAAATGAAGAGAAGCGCGGTGTCGCGGGTGACCTTCTCCGGTTTGGCGATGATGAGCCAATGTTCCCAGCGCGTGCGGTCGACTTCGTTGGTGGTGAGCCATTCCTGCGAAGTCATCTTCAGGGTGAAGACTGAGCCGCCGTTCCCGTTCTGCGTGGCGGCCAGTTTCCATTCGAAAGCCGGATCCGCCTTGGCCACGTAGCGATCCAAGGCCGTCGGGTTCAGGCTCGGGCGCATTCCCGCGTGAAGAGTGGCCGGCAGGAGAGCGATCAGTCCCAGCGATCCGAGGCGGCGCAAACCGGAGAGGGAGAATGTCGGGTGCATGCACGGGAACAATCGCGTGGCGGATCCCGGCGGCGAGCCGAAAAGTGGGGCGATCCCATTCCACGTTCCGCTTTCCCGCGTGACGTCCCGGCTTTGGCCCGGTCCAATCACGGATTGATTCCCCGGAACTGCTTGTGGAACCTGTGCAACAGATCGACGCCGAGCCCGTGGCCGCTCTTCCGGTGGAGCTGGCCACGGTCTACGAGGAGCATTCGCGCTCCATCTACTACCTTTGTCTGCGGTTGCTGGCGGACGAGTCGACGGCCCAGGACGCGACCCATGACGTGTTCCTGAAAGCGTGGCGCGGCCTGGGCGCGTTCCGGGGCGACGCCCAGATGCGCACCTGGCTCTACCGGATCGCCATCAACCATTGTCAAAACCTCCGTAGTTCTTGGGCGCACCGGAACATCCACGGTGCCGAAGACGACACCATCGAGTCTCACGCCGCCCCGCCCTCGGACTGTCCGTTGCGCGTCATCGAGTCCCGCGAGCTGGGCGAGCGGATCCAGCGAACGCTCGATCAGCTGCCCGTGCAGTATCGCCTGGTGCTGTTGCTCGTGGCCGATGAGGAGCTTTCCTACGACGCGGTGGGCGAGCTGACGGGGCAGTCGTCCGACGCAGTGCGGGGCAAACTCCATCGAGCCCGCAAACTCTTCGCCCACCTCTTTGCCAAGACCGCATGAACCCGAACAAGCTCGACCATCGCCAACAGCAACACACCGGACCGGATCACCATGAGGCGCTCCGCGCGGACGCCGCGCGGGAGTTCGGCACGCCCGAGGAACTTCTGCGCCATGACGCGGCGCAGATCCATCCGCCGGCCGAGGTGGCGGCCCGGCTCGGCCGCTCGTTGCAGGGCGGGGCGCCGCCCCGGCCGTGGTGGAAGCGGATCTTTCGACGCGAATCGTAGCCGCGGGTTTTCCGATGCCTCCCGTTTGATCGCCAACGCCCGATTCCCCATGCCATTTGCCGACGAACTCGAAACCTTGATCCGCGCCCGCTACCCGATCCTTTACGTCGTCTCGGGCGAGGAGATGCGCGTGCAGGAAATCGTGCTGGAGATCGGCTCAAGGCGGCAGAAGAAGGTCTTCGAGTGGACCTGCAGCATGGGGCTCGTGCCGGCCGGCACCTCCATCCAGTCGCACCAGCACCGGAACGCCGCGACCAAGGATCCCATCGCCGCCCTCGACCAGGTGATCGAACAGGTCGAGCCGGCCCTCTTCCTCTTCAAGGATTTCCACCCCTATCTGGCCAAGGGCAACGCGTCTGTCATCCGCCGTCTCAAGGACATCGCGCTCCATCTGAAGAACAGCTTCAAGACGGTGGTACTGGTGTCGCCGTTGATGGAAATCCCTCCCGAGCTGGAGAAGGAAATCACGGTGCTCAACCTGCCTCTGCCGACGAAGGACGAGCTGTCGGGTCTGCTCGATCGGATCCTCGAAGAACTCCAGCAGGTGAAGGAGGTCGATGTCTTGTTGGACGGCGCGGGCCGCGACCGGCTGCTACAGGCGGCGCTCGGATTGACTCTGGGCGAGGCGGAGAACGTCTTCGCCAAGATCATCGTCAAGGATCGCCGGCTCGGCGCGGACGATGTGGGCGAGGTCTTCGCCGAGAAGCAGCAGATCATCCGCAAGAGCGGTCTATTGGAGTATTGCACGACGGACGAAACGTTCGGCGGCGTCGGTGGCATGGGCGTATTGAAGGACTGGCTGAACAAGCGGTCGCTTGCTTTCACGGCGGAGGCGAAGGCGTTTGGCCTGCCGGCGCCGAGAGGCGTGCTGCTGTTGGGGGTCCAAGGCTGCGGCAAGAGCCTTTGCGCGAAGGCCGTCGCTGGGTTGTGGCAGATGCCGCTGCTCCGGTTCGACATGGGCCGGATGTTCGGGAGCTTCGTCGGCTCCTCGGAGGAAAACGTCCGCCGCGCCATCAGCGTGGCCGAGTCCGTCGCCCCCGCGATTCTCTGGGTGGACGAGATCGACAAGGCGTTCGCCGGATCGCAGGGCGGCGGCGCTTCGGACGGCGGGACGACCGCACGGGTCTTCGGGACGTTTCTCACTTGGTTGTCGGAGAAGACGGCGCCGGTCTTCGTCGTCGCCACGGCCAACGACATTTCCCACCTGCCGCCCGAGCTGCTGCGCAAAGGGCGACTGGACGAGATCTTCTTCTTCGATCTCCCGGGACTCGAGGAACGGGCGGAGATCTTCGGCATCCACCTTGCGCGCCGCAGTCGCGACCCTGGAACCTTCGATCTGGAGGTCTTGGCGGAAGGGTCGGGAGATTTCAGCGGCGCCGAAATCGAAGAAGTCATCAACAGTGCGCTTTATGACGCCTTCCATGCGGGAGCGGATCTGGAAACGGCCCACTTGATCAAGGCCATCCGCGAGACGGTGCCCTTGGCCCGGACGATGGACGAACCGCTCGCGGAGCTGCGGCGCTGGGCCGATGGGAGGGCGCGAAACGCCTCGGAGCCGACCGGCGTCCGGCCGGCTCGGCAGTTGGAGCGACCGACTAGATGACCGTCCCGTTCGGGATGACCGCGTTCTTGGGGATGACGACCACTCCCTCGCGGATGAAATAGAGAGGATGGTCGACGTTGTCCGGTTTGCCGTGGGGCGTGATCACGCAGTGGCTGCCGATCCGGGCGTTCTTGTCCACGATGGCCTCCTCGATCTTGGTGTGGGCGCCGATGCCGATGCGGGGAATGCCCTGGGCATCGTGCTGGGCGACCGATTGGCTGGATTCGTAATAGTCGGAACCCATGAGGATGACGCGGTTCAACGTCGCGCCTTCTTCCACCATGCTGCGGATGCCGACGACGCTGTTCTCGATGCGGGCGCGGTTGATGATGCAGCCGTCCGAGATGATCGCGTGGTTGATGGCGCCGCCGTTGATCTTCGAGGCGGGCAGGAACCGGGGCCGGGTGAAGATCGGCGCCGACATGTCGAAGAAGTTGAACCGGGGCAGTTCGGCCACAAGGTCGAGGTTCGAGTCGAAGAACGACCGGATCGTGCCGATGTCCTCCCAGTAGCCCTGGTAGATGTAGGAGAAGACCCGGTGCGTGTTGATGGCGGCGGGGATGATGTGCTTGCCGAAATCGGTCTGCGCATTGTCCAACAGCTTCACCAGCGACTCGCGGTTGAAGACGTAGATTCCCATCGAGGCGAGGAAGAAGTCCTCGTCGCCCTTTATGTTGAACTTGGGGTAGAGGTCGCGCGGCACTTGGAGGGAGTCCAGCACGGCGGGATCCTTCGGTTTCTCCTCGAAGCGGACGATGCGGCGTTCGGTGTCGGTCTGGAGAATGCCGAGCGAGGTCGCCTCTTTGCGCGGGACCGGGATGGTGGCCACCGTGATGTCGGCGGAGCTCTCGATGTGCTGGCTCAGGATCTTCCGGTAGTCCATCCGGTAGAGCTGGTCGCCGCTGAGGATGAGCGCGTATTTGAAGTCGTTGTTGAGGAAGTGCAGGAGGTTCTTCCGCACCGCGTCGGCCGTGCCCTCATACCATGTGGTGGTCTGGAAGGTCTGCTCGGCCGCGAGGATCTCCACAAAGCCGCCGGAGAAGTGGTCGAACTTGTAGGACTGCGAAATGTGCCGGTGCAGGGAGGCCGAGTTGAACTGGGTGAGCAGGTAGACTCGCTTCAGCCCCGAGTTGATGCAGTTGGAAATGGGGATGTCCACCAGGCGGTATTTGCCCGCGAGCGGCACGGCCGGCTTCGAGCGGTCACGGGTCAGGGGAAACAGCCGCGTGCCCTGGCCACCACCCATGATGATGGCGAGGACGTTGTTGCTGGTCGGGTCGGGTGGGCGCGTGGAATCCATAGGGAAGGTGTGTTTTTGGCTGCCTCTCTATACCTTGCGAGCGGGTGGACCGGCAAGGTAGTTTGCGCCGCTCTCTCTTTTCACCATGTGCGGAATCATTGGATATGTCGGCGAAAAGGCCGCGGCGCCCATCCTTCTGGAGGGCCTGCGGCGGCTCGAGTATCGCGGGTATGACAGCGCCGGCATGGCCATCCTGAAGGACGCCGATCTGCTGGTGCGGAAGCGCAAGGGCAAGATCGACGAGGGTCTCGCGCCGTTGCTCGAACAGGAGCCGGCACCGGGCTTTCTGGGCATCGGCCATACCCGCTGGGCCACCCACGGACCGCCCTCCGACGAGAACTCCCATCCGCACCTCGACGCGTCCGGCCGCATCGCCGTGGTCCACAACGGGGTGATCGAGAACTGCGAGCGGCTCCGCCGGCGGCTGGTCGCCACGGGCCACGCCTTCCAATCCGCCACGGACACGGAGGTGATCGCTCGTCTCGTCGGGGAGCACTTTGCGAAATTGAGGGCGGCTTCCGCCGAAACCGCCCCCGGGTCGGTCTTGGAACGCGCCGTCGTGGCGACCCTGCGCGAACTGAACGGCACCTACGGACTGGCCGTGGTCTGCGCGGACGAACCGGGCCTGATCGTGGCCGCCCGCCGGGGCTCGCCGCTCGTCGTCGGCATCGGCGAGGGGGAGCACTTCCTGGCCTCCGACGTGGGCGCGCTCGTCAGCCACACGCGGCGCGTCGTCTACCTGAACGACCACGACGTCGCGACCATTCGCGCCGGCGGGTTCGAGGTGTCGAACCTGGGGACCAGGACCGCCCGTCTGGAGATCAGCCAGATCGAGTTCAGTCCGGAGGCGACGGAGCGCGGGGAGTTCGCACACTACATGCTGAAGGAGATCTTCGAGCAGCCCGCCACCGTCGCCAACGCCCTTCGCGGCCGCATCGACTACGAGGAGGCCACGGCGAAGTTCGGCGGGCTCAACATGACCCCGGCCGAGCTCCGGGCCGTCGACCGGATCGTCATCGCCGCCTGCGGCACCAGCTGGCACGCCGGCCTGGTCGGAGAACACCTGATCGAGCAGCTCGCCCACATCCCGGTGGAGGTCGAATACGCCAGCGAGTTCCGCTACCGCAACGCGCCGCTCGACAAGAACACCCTCGTCCTCGTCATCACCCAGTCCGGTGAAACCGCCGACACCCTCGCCGCGCTGCGCGAGGCGAAACGTCGCGGCCACAAGGTCCTCGCGCTCTGCAACGTCGTCGGCAGCACCATCGCCCGCGAGGCCGATGGCGGCATCTACCTCCACGCCGGTCCCGAGATCGGCGTCGCTTCCACCAAGGCCTTCACCTCGCAGGTCACCGTGTTGACCCTGCTGGCCATCTACCTCGGCCGGCTCCGGATGCTTGCCTCCACCGAAGCGCTGAAGCTGCTGCGCGCCCTCGACGCCGTGCCCGGGCAGATCGAGCAGATCCTCGCCGGGAACGAAGCCATCCGCGCCGTCGCCCTGAAACACGCGGCGGCCGAAGACTTCTTCTTCCTCGGGCGCCTGATCAACTTCCCCGTCGGCCTGGAAGGCGCGCTCAAGCTGAAGGAGATCTCCTACATCCACGCCGAAGGCTACCCGGCGGCCGAGATGAAGCACGGCCCCATCGCGTTGATCGACGCCGCCACGCCCGCCGTGGTCCTTGTGCCGCAAGACGCCATCTACGACAAGATGACCAGCAACATCGAGGTCGTCCGCGCGCGTCAAGCCCCCGTCATCGCCATCGCCACCGAAGGCGACATCGACATCGCCCGCCTCGCCGGAGACGTCCTCCACGTGCCCAGGACGATGGACCTCGTCTTTCCGCTCCTCGGAGTGGTTCCGCTCCAGCTCCTGGCCTACCACATCGCCGTCGCCCGCGGCTGCGACGTCGACAAGCCCCGCAACCTCGCCAAAAGCGTGACGGTGGAATAGGTTGAATCGGCCGACTTGGCGCCCGCATCCGCGACGGTAGTCCTTGGACATCAGTTCCGAACGCCTCGGCCGAATCATGGTCGAACCGGGCAAATGCGGGGGCGGTCCCTGCATCCGCGGGAAGCGCCTGCGGGTGACGGATGTGCTGGAACTCTTGAGCGCCGGCGCTTCCCATGAGGAGATCCTGCGCGACAACCCGTTCCTCGAGAACGAGGACATCTTGGCGTAAATCGAATACGCCGCGTGGCAGACCGATCACGCCGCGCTCCGTCCCGGGGGGTCTTGGTTGGGATCGGAAACGTTCATTCGCCGCATTGAAATTTCCCGTTCCTTCCTCAACCCTCCGCCCCGTGCCGAACTCCAAGCCAACACCTCCGACCATGCCGATGGTGGTCGCCATCGATGGCCCCAGCAAAAGCGGCAAAGGCACCGTCTCGCTGGAACTCGCCCGGCACTACGGCTTCTACCACATGGACACGGGCGCGATGTATCGCCTGCTCACGTGGTATTGCCTGAAGCACAAGGTGAACACGGAGAAGCCCGAGGCCGTTCTCAAGGTCTGCCTGAACTGGAACGCCGAGCTCAAGGCGCTGGACCATGAGATCCGATTGACGGTGGGCGACGAATTTCCCGAGGCGGAGATCCGTGGCCCGGAGGTTTCGGAGAACGTGGCCAAGATTTCCCCCATGCCGGCGGTCCGCATCTGGATGATCCGGAAGCAGCGCGAGTGCATCCGCTTCGGCAGCCTGGTGGTGGACGGACGCGACATCTGCACCGTCGTTTTCCCCGAAACGCCGTTCAAATTCTTCCTCACCGCCGACGAAGCCCTGCGCGAGAAACGCAGCCTGAGAAAGGGGGAAGTGGCCAACATGAAGGACCGCGACGCCCGCGACATGCAGCGCAAGAGCTCGCCGCTGATGCCCGCCTTCGGTGCCGTGGTCGTGGACAACACCCACGACCACCCCGACGTGACCATCGCCTTCATGAAGGCGCACATCGACTACAAGCGCCTGCAGTTCGGCCTGTGAGCGCGCGTTCCGGCATGCCCATCGTCATCGCCATCGACGGCCCCAGCGCCAGTGGCAAGAGCACGAACGCGCGCCGCGTGGCCGCCGAGCTGGGCTTCTCCTATGTGGACACCGGGGCGATGTACCGGGCCTTCGCCTGGTTCTGTCTCACGAACGGGGTGGATCTGGAAAAACCACGGTCCATTTCATCCGCCTTGAAAAAGTGGAAGCCCCGCCTGGTCGACCAGGACGACCAGGTGCTCCTGCTGGTGAACGGCTATTACCCGGAGAAGGAGATGCGCACCACCGAAGTCACCGCGGCCGCGTCGAAGGTGGCCGCCGTGCCGAAGGTGCGCGACTGGATGCGGACGACGCAGCAGGAGTGCGTGCGGTTCGGCGACCTCGTGATGGAAGGCCGCGACATCGGCACCAACGTGTTCCCGGAGACGGACTACAAGTTCTTCATCGACGCCTCGCGCGCAGAACGGACCCGCCGGCGCGCAGCCGAGGGTGTGACGGACGATCTGGCCCAACGCGACCGCCGCGACAGCCAACGCGCCGCCGCGCCGCTGATGCCGGGACTGGGCGCGATGTTCATCGAGACCACCGGACAAACGCCGGAACAGACGACCCGCTTGATCGTCGCCGAGGTGAAACGGCGGCAACAGGAGGCCGACAAGCCGCGATGAACCCCAGCTACCGCATTGCTTGGAACCTGTTCCGGCTGGCCTACAGCACCTATTTCCATTGGCGGGTGCGCGGCACCGAGAATGTGCCGCTGACCGGCTCCGTCATTCTCGCCTCGAACCACGCCAGCTTCCTGGATCCGCCCTTGATCGGCGCCGCTCTGAAGCGCGACCTCAACTATCTCGGCCGCGAATCTCTCTTCCGGTTCCCGGTGGTGGGCCGGATCCTCCGTTCTTGGAATTCCGTGCCGGTCGACCGCGACGGCGGCGGCGCGCGCGGATTGCGGGTCATCCTCGACCGGTTGCTCGCAGGCGGCGGGATCATCCTGTTTCCCGAAGGCACCCGGACCCCCGACGGATCGCTGCAACCGGCGCGCAGCGGCATCGGGCTAGCGGTCATCAAGACCGAGGCGCCGGTGGTGCCGGTTCGCGTCTTCGGCACCTTCGAGGCCTACGGTCGGCACCTGACGTTTCCGCGACCGAAGCGGGTGTCGGTCGTCTACGGCAAGCCGATCGATTTCTCGGCGTTGCGGGCCGAGGCGAAGACCTGCCCCAAGGACCGGCTCAAGCAGATCTACCAGGAAGTGGCCGACCGCATCATGGCGGAGATCGCGTTGTTGAAGGCGCCTTGAGCGGGAGACGGAGATCGCTCGCGACACCCAATTCATGCAGATCGATCTTTGGCGTTTCCCGCGCGACTTCCGTCACGATCGATTCTCGTCCAACCCGAGTCCGGCGCCCATTTCGCTCTTGGGTCAACTCGCCTTCTTCGCCAAGTTCTACGCATGAAATGTTGGCTCTCAGCCCTCCCTGCTTTGGCAGCTCTCGTCCTCCTCATGGCAGGATGCTCTGCCGCGCCTCACATCTCGATCGCTCCCATTCCCGAGCGCAACAAGTGGGCCAAGGAACTCCACAACTTCGAGGCGATCGACGCCACCAATCCGCCGCCGCGCCACCCGATCGTCTTCACCGGCAGCTCCTCCATCCGGATGTGGACCGATCTCACCACCGACTTTGCTTCCTATCCCGTGGTCAATCGCGGCTTTGGCGGCTCGGAGCTGAGCGACGTGAACCAGTTGTTCGACCGGCTTATCCTGCAATACCGGCCGAAGCAGGTCGTCGTCTTCGCCGGCGTGAACGACATCGCGAGCGGCAAGTCGGTCGAACGGGTCGTCGCGGATCTGAAGACTCTGGTGGACCGGCTCCACGCCGAACTGCCGAAGACCCGGTTCGTCTATCTGTCGCTCTCCCTGAATCCCTCCCGTTGGGACCAGCGCGAGAAAGTCAGGACGGTCAACCGGGCCGCCGCCGAATTGTTGAGCCACGACCCCCGCGACACCTTCCTCGACACCACCTCCGTCATGCTCGGTGCCGACGGCCAGCCGAACCCCGACATCTACCGCGACGACAAGCTCCACATGAACCGCAAGGGCTATGACCTGTGGAAGCCGATCGTGGAGAAGGCGCTGGTGAAGTGAGCAACCCCATCAAACGGCTATCGCCAGCCCTGTTGATGGGCACTGGTTTGTTTCTTTTGGTCGGAGGCTTCGTCTACGACACGATGTTTGCCGGCATCCCCTACCAAGATCCAACGCCCAAAATGTCGTCGCTTTACTCCCATCATGCCAAAGTAGCCTCAGTGATCTGCTGGACAGGCGTGGCGGCTTCTCTCATGGGAGGGATTGGTCACGTTTGGCGATGGGCTTTCCGATGGCTCTGGCCATCAAAATGACGGGATCAGTGAAGCGGTGCCGATCCTAGCCGCCGATGTAAGGAGGCGGACCATGCGGCCAATCACGGACGGCCACCGCCTCGCCACCCCGAAGGCTACAACCTCGCTCGATCCTTACTTGCCCATCCCATCGATAACCTTCATGCAGTCGACGTTCAGCTCTTCCACCCGCGCTTCGTCCGATGCCTCGGTGTAGCAGCGGAATTCCGGCGCGTTGCCCGAGGGCCGCAGATGCACGATCTCGCCGTTGCCGAAGGTCACGCGGACGCCGTCGGTGCGGTTGATCGCCGTCACTTCGGCCGAACCGATCACACCCTCGAACGCCGCCGCCAAGGCCGCCTTGTCCTTTGCTTCGTCGCCCGTGGTGAAGCGCGCGAGGATCGCCTGGCTCTTCTCCACCGGACATTCCTTCAACAACCCGCTGGCCGTGTAGCGCGGCGGCAACGTGGCCACGAGCTGGGACATCGTCTTGCCTTCGCGCCGCGCCAGCAGCAGCAGGCTGATGATCAACAGCAACGCATCCCGCGTGGGCAAGGCCCGTAGTGTGCGGCCATCGCGGACGACCGGTGAACCGAGGAGAAATCCGCCGTTGGCTTCGTAGCCGACGACGCACTTCATCCGACGCTTCGCGGCGTCGAGCATCGCGGCGACGACGAAGGGCGATCCGATCTTCGTCCGCTTCACTTCGCCGAACCATCCACTGAGGTCCACGGCGCTGTTGCAGCTCACGGGTGTGCTCACGGAGTCCGCGCCGAGGTGGCGCGCGCAGAGCACGCCGGCCACGTCGCCCCGGATCCACTTGCCATGCTCGTCGCTGATCAGCGGACGGTCGCTGTCGCCGTCGGCCGAGGCGATGGCATCGAAGAGGTGCTCCTTCGCCCAGCCCCGGGCCAGTTCCACGTCCTCCGGACGGATCGCTTCCGTGTCCACCGGGATGAACGTCTCGGAGCGACCCAACGGCGTGACCTCCGCGCCGAGCCCGCTCAGGACGCGGGCAATCACGTCGCGACCGACGGCGGAGTGTTCGTAGACGCCGACACGCAGACCCTTGAGGCAGTCGTTGGGGAAGAATTCCAGGTAGCGCGCGACGTAGTCTTCGGTGGCCGAGACCCGCACTGGGCGCGCCTTGTCGGACGCTTTTGCGAACGCGCCTTCGGCGGTGAAGACCGTCTCGGGGACGATGATGATCTGCTTCGTGATCCCAGCCTCGTCGTCCTTCAGCACCTCGCCGGCGCACTTGTTGAACTTGATGCCGTTTCGGTCGAAGGGGATGTGGCTGCCCGTGACCATGATCGCCGGAATGCCCTTCAGCAGACCGTGCAGGGCGAGCGCGGGCGACGGGATCTTGCCGCAGTTGACCGGGGTGTAGCCGAGGTCCTCCACCCCGCGCAGGACCGCTTCCATGATGCGGTCGGTGCTGGGCCGGAAATCACCACCCACGGCCACTTCGCTCTTGGGGTTGGTGAGATCGCCGCTCTCGCGCAGGTGCTGGAGGAAGCCCTGGGTGTAGGCGTAGGCCACGAAGTCGGTGAGCTGCGTGGCCAGACCGCGCGCGCCGCTGGTGCCGAACTTCACGCCCGTGCGGGACATCAATTCCTGAATGGAAGCCGTCATAGGGCGCAGAGCAAAGCGGCCTCCGGGAGGTCGCGTCAACCGGATGTTCCGGAAACGAGCACTCCTTGCCGTCGCGTCCAGGCTCCCACACCTTCAATCAACTTTCATAGTGAACCAGATCCTCGCCCATCTCATCGACCGGTTCGTCATTTCGCTGGCCGGGCTGACGCATGCGGAGTCGGCGGATCGCCCGGCCCGCTCCCGGGAGGCGGCCGAATGGCTGGCGCGGCCCGACTTCTTCACCCCCGATGCGCCGGCGGCGAAGCTGGAGTTCTCCGGGGAACATGATTTCACCTTCGCCTCACCATGCGACATCGGTCCACCCCGCAACCGCCTCGTCCACGGGAGGCTCTTTCGGGCCGGCTCCAGCCTGAAAGACCGTCCGACCGTCGTGCTGATGCATGGCTGGAACGACGAGCCCGGCTACCTCTGGCGGCAACCTGCGCTGGCGCGGCGCCTCGCGGCCACCGGTCTGAACGTCGCCATGTTGGAGCTGCCGTATCATCTCCATCGCCGGCCCGGCGCACCGCCGGAACTGCGCGACTTCATCTCGGGCGACTTGGCCGCGATGGTCGCCGCCACGCATCAGGCGCTGGCGGATCATCGGGCGCTCTTCGGTTGGCTCGAAGAACAGGGGACGAACCGCATCGCCATCTGGGGCTATTCGCTGGGGGCCTGGTTGGCCGGCCTGCTGGCTTGTCACGACTCGCGGGTGGACACCGCCGTGCTCTCCACGCCGCTGAGCGACGTCGCCACCACGATGGCGCAGCTTCCCTTCTGTCGTCCTCTGCGGCGCAGTCTCGCCCGCGAACCCATGGATCTGTCGCGGCTGAACCTCGCCTCGCACCGGCCGCGGATGCCTTTGGAACGGGTGCTTCTATTGGTGGGAGAGCACGACCTCTTCATCCCCCGGCCCTCGCTGGACGAACTCTGGGAAGTCTGGGGGCGGCCGGAGCGCCGGGTCGTCGCGCAGGGCCACCTCAGCATTCTCGCCTCCCGCCGCGTGCTTCGGGACACGAGCGATTGGCTGTGGTCGCGCCTGGTTCGTCCGACCACGGAACTGCCGCTTGCTCCACCCGGGACATCGGCCGCTTGACGGCGATTTCCAGAAGCGCGGCGGCGCGATCCGGACCGATCAACATTCGTCGGGATGGAGAGATGGAAATTTGACACTCCCGCGTCGCGGAGTAGACGCTCGGCACCATGCAGAAGCCAAATCGCCCAGCCCGGTGGACCCCCTCTTTGGGCGTCCTCGTCGCCGCGGCGCTCCTCGGCACCGGCTGCCGTCCACCCGGACCCGCCGCGCTGTTGAAAGGCGACGCCCTGCTGAAGGCCGGCAAGGTCGACGCCGCCGTCGCCCAGTTCGAGAAGGCCATCCGCTACCACGATCTGGAGACCAACGCCCAGGCCTGGAACCATCTGGGTCTCGCCTATCATCGCCAGGGCCAGTCGCGCAAGGCGGAGCAGGCCTACCAGAAGGCGTTGCTGCTCGACCGCAATCTCGCCGCCGCCCGCCTCAATCTCGGCTACCTCTATCTGGAGACGGGCAACAACCTCGCCGCGGCCGACGCCTTCACCACCTACTGCACGCTCAAGGCCGACCTCCCCGAGGCTTGGCTCCGCCTCGGCCAGGCCCAGGTGCGCGCCGCCGCCCAGTTGCCCGCCAATGAGCGCGGCCGATTGCTCGAAGCCGCCCGGAGCAACCTCGAATACGCCCCTCCCGGCGCCGAGAAGCTGAACCTGCTCGGACAGGTTTCCTTCCTCCGGGGCCGCCCCCGCGAAGCCGCACCCCTCTTCTCCGCCGCCGTGCAGGCCGATCCGACCTATCCGCCCGCCGTTCTGAACCTGGCCGTGGTGTATCAGCAGCTCGGCGACCGCCGCTCCGCGCTCGCCGGCTATCGCGGCTACTTGGCCATGGCGCCCCACGCCGAAGACTCGGCCGCGATCCAGGCGACCGTAGCGGCGCTCGACGCGGAGTTGAATCCGGCCCCGATCGTGGTCGCCGCGCCCACGATCGTTCCGCCGCCCGCCGTGACGAATCCGGCGGTCCGCGCGGTCCAACTTCCGACGAATCCGCCTCCCCAAGCGACCGTCGCCGTCGCCCGGCCGGAGCCCGCGCCCGCGAAAACAAACGCTTTTCGCGCACCCGTCATTGACACTGCGGCCGCCCCTGCCCCGAAGGCAACGCTGCCGATCCGAACCGAAGTCGCGACGGTTCCCGTGACGAAAGTGGAGGAAGCCCCCGCGATCCGCCCCTCGGTGAAGGAGCCCGTCAAGAGCGTCGCGCCTCCTGAAGTCGTGGTCGCTCCCACCAATGCCCGCCCCGACTACAACCTCGCGGGACTGACCAACGTTCCTTCCGGAAACGCCAGCGCGAAGACGGAGAAGAAGGGCTTCTTCGCACGCATGAACCCCGTCGGCTGGTTCGGAAACGACGGCGAGAAGCCCAGGCCGAAGCCACAACCCAAGCCGCAGGGAACCCCCGTCCTGTCCGCAGCCACCCAACGAACCTTGGAGCCGGCTCGCACCGAGGTCGAGCCGCAGCCCGCGCCCCAGTATCCGCGCTATCCCTATCGGGTGAGCACGGCGCCCGGTCCCGGCGACCGGGCGAAGGCGCAGAGCCATTTCGACTCCGGCCTCGAAGCCCACCGCATCCAGCGGGAGAGCGCGGCCGTGGGAGACTACGAAAAGGCGGTCGCGCTGGATCCGGCCTTCTACGAGGCGCACTTCAACCTATCCCTCTGCTACCAGACCCTGCGGCAGATTCCCGACGCCCTGCGCGAAGCGGAATACGCCGTCGCGCTCCAGCCAAAAGCGGACGACGCACGCTACCAATTGGCGCAGCTCCTCGACATCGCCGGTTATCCGGAAGACGCCGTCGCCCAGGCCCGTGAGGCCGTGGCGATCAAGGAGACGGATGCCCGCGCCCATCTGTTGCTCGGCACGATCTACGCCCAGAAGCTGATGAACGCCCCCCAGGCGCGCGTCCACTACCAGCGCTTCTTGGAGCTGGAGCCGAAGAACCCCGCCGCCACCGCCGTGCGCTACTGGCTGGCGACGACGCAGTGAGCCACCCCTCCCGGTTTGCCCGGCATTCCGGCTGCGGGAATGGTCTGCAAAGGCGCTGCGGACAGGGCATTGCCCCGCCATGGAGGATGTGGTTCCTTCGGTTTCAGTGACCTTGGCCATCTCAAAATGAGTTCCCCGCGTCCCGACCTCTCAATGCGACCCGCCTCCGGGCAGGAACTGATCGCCCGCATCGCGTCGTCCGCCGCGGAACTCAACGCCACACGGGAGCGGGTTCTCGGAGTGCTGCGGGAGCAGGTTCGGGTTCCCGTTGAAGAAATGCTCCGTTGCTCGGCCGCGTTCTCGGCCTCGGCGGGAGCGAGCGTGCCCGAAGAGATGGCCCGCTTCGCCGAAGCCGCCCGCCACCTCCTTCTGATCCTCGACACGACCAACGCTGGCATCATCGGCACCAAGAAGTTCGCCTATGATCTCTGGGGCGACATGGTCAACACCGCCAGTCGCATGGAGTCGCACGGCAGCCCCGGCCAGATCCAGGTCTCCGATTCGACCTACAACCGTCTCCGCGGCGGGTTCAGGCTCTCCCCCCGCGGACAGATCGAAGTAAAAGGCAAAGGCTCGATGACGACCTGTCTGCTGGAAGAACGTTGACCCCATGCCAAGCCCCGCCGCCAGCAAGCCGTCCCGCCTCCGTCTCCGTATCGCCCCGACGGCGGAACGGCATCTCCGCGCCGGCCACCCGTGGCTCTTCGACGAAAGCATCCGCGAACAGAACCGCCCGGGCACCGCCGGTGAATTCGCGGTGATCTACGACAAACAGGACCGTTTCCTCGCCATCGGGCTCTACGATCCTGATTCGCCCATTCGCGTCCGCCTGCTCCATTGCGGAAGTCCCGTGACATTGGACGACGCGTGGTGGCGCGCGCGCTTCGCAGCGGCCGTGGATCAGCGCACGCCCTGGTTTGGACCGGAGACCACGGGCTGTCGGCTGATCCACGGCGAGAGCGACGGTTTCCCAGGACTGGTGCTGGATCGCTACGCGGACGCTCTGGTGTTGAAGCTCTATTCCGCAGGCTGGCTGCCCCATTTGCCCACGCTCCAGCGGCTTTTCGAAGCGACCTTTCCGACCCTGCCGGTTGTGCTGCGCCTCAGCCGCAACATCCGCGATGCGACTTCCCGGGCCGGACTGGAAGAGGGGATGGTGTGGCGGGGAACCCTCGCGGATGAACGCCAGATCTTTCTGGAGAACGGGCTCCGCTTCTATGCCGACATCCGGCGTGGCCAAAAAACCGGCTTTTTCCTCGACCAGCGCGACAACCGTCACAAGGTCGGATCTCTGGCGACCGGGAGCGACGTCCTCAACGCCTTCAGTTTCTCCGGCGGTTTCTCGCTCAGCGCGGCGCGTGGCGGCGCCCGGTCGGTTGTGAGCCTCGACATCAGCGAACACGCCCTGCGGGAGGCGCGGGAAAACTTCGCGTTGAACCAAGGGATCCCCTCCGTGGCGGCGTGTCGCCACGAGACGGTCCAGGCCGACGTGTTCGAATGGTTCCGGACGGCGGGAAACAGCCGGAAGTTCGGGCTGGTGATCGTCGATCCACCCTCGCTCGCCAAACGCGAGACCGAGCGCGCCCGGGCCATCGTGGCCTACCACCAGCTCGCCGTCTCCGCCCTCGGGACGGTCGCGGCCGGTGGGCATCTGGTCTCTGCGTCCTGCTCGGGCCATGTCTCCGGCCCCGAATTCTTCGGCGCGGTCCGTGCGGCGGCGGTGGCGAGCGGGCGGCGCTGGGTTGAACTGGAAACCACCGGGCATCCTCCGGATCACCCGGCCGGCTTCCCCGAGGCCAAGTATTTGAAGTGCATTTATCTCCGGCTGGAGACGTGACCCGCGCGATCAGAAGAAGGTTTTTAGCCAAAAGGCCGCTTGACCCCGCAAAGTTCGCTGATATATGGGTTTACACACAGTTCAAAGAACGGCAGGTGCCGCCCATTTCCCCGAAAGCCTATGACAAAGCGCGATCTCGTGGTCCGGATTTCAAACGAAACTGGACTCATTCAACAGCAGGTCCTGGAAGTCGTTCAGAAGACGCTGGATTACATCTCCGAAGCCGTGGCCAAAGGCGAGACCGTCGAGTTGCGAAACTTCGGCGTTTTCGAGGTCAAGGTGCGCAAGGCGCGCATCGGCCGAAACCCCAACAAACCGGAGACCGATGTGCCCATCCCGGAACGTGCCGTGGTGAAGTTCAAACCCGGCAAAGAAATGCGCGAGCTCGTGCTCGACCTGTCCCCCGACAAATAACATTTCTCTCGATAGCCAGGGCGCTCCCTCACAAGGTGGGCGCCCTTTTTTGTTTATGGAACGTCTCCCCGGATTCCGCGATTTCTATCCCGAGCCCCTGCCCAGTCCCGACGCCTGGAGCGCCGACGCCCGCCAGCACATCTTCGAGGCGTGGCGCAACACCGCCCGCCGCTACGGCTTCCGCGAATACGACGGCCCGCCCCTGGAGCCGCTGGATCTGTTCACCGCCAAGAGCGGCGCGGAAATCGTCGGCCAGCTCTACAACTTCGTCGACAAGGGCGACCGTTCCGTCGCGCTCCGCCCGGAGATGACCCCCACTTTGGCCCGGATGATCGCGGCCAACGAACGCAACTACAAGAAGCCCATCAAGTGGTTCGCGATCCCCCAGCTCTTCCGCTACGAGAAGCAGCAGAAAGGCCGGCTCCGTGAACACTTCCAGTTCAACGCCGACGTCTTCGGCGAGAACGATCCCGCCGCCGAGGCCGAGCTGATCGCGCTGCTCATCGACACCCTCCGCGCGCTCGGACTGGCCGCCGAGGATTTCGTCATCCGTCTCAGCAGCCGCAATGCCTGGCAGCAGTTCTTCGAACAGCGCGGCGGCGCCGTCGACAAGGCGTATGACTTCTACCAGATCATCGACAAGATGGAGCGCGAGAAGCCCGAGGTGACGGCCGAGAAGCTGGCCGCCGTGGGCGTCCAGGCCGTCGACGTGACGGCCTTCATCGCCGCCGCGGAACCGACCACGGAACTGCGAGCCATCCTGGACAACCTCGCGGCGCGAGGGCTCGGCGACTTCGTGAAGGTCGACTACCAGGTCATCCGCGGCCTCGCCTACTACACCGGCGCCGTCTTCGAGGCCTTCGACTGCAAGGGCGAGTTCCGCGCCATCGCCGGCGGCGGCCGCTACAACAACCTCGTGAAGCTCCTCAGCGGCGGGAAAGTCGATCTGCCCGCGCTCGGCTTCGGCATGGGCGACGTCGTCCTGCTGGAGTTGCTGAAGTCGCGGGGATTGCTGCCGAAGTTCACCGCCAACATCGACACCTTCGTGATGATCGAAGACGAAACGCTGCGGGCCCGGTCATTGGGTGTCGTGCAGAAGCTGCGCGAAGCCGGCAAGGCCGTGGAATATCCGATGACGCCTTCGAAGGGAGACAAACAGTTCAAGCGGGCGATGGAGCTCGGCAGCCGCCAAACCCTGCGACTCGTGGGCACGCCGGAAGGAGTTTTCGCCAAGGTGAAGGATCTGGCGACGCGAGAAGAGACGACCGTTCCGGTTGATCGATTGTAGTCCCATGAGGCGGGAACCAAGTGCGCCACGCCCCACCGCATCGAGTCGGCGACCGCTTCAAGAACTGGCGCTCGTGTAGCGCTTGAGGCTGAAGCGCCAGAGCGTCTCCGAAGCGGCGAAACACAGGAGGCTCATCCCGACCAACAGCAGCATCTCCCACGGCGACGACAGCTTCTCCAGCAGCAGCTTCACCGGCACGTTCGCCACCAGCAGCATGGGCAGAGCGAAGGTGAAGACGCTGCGGAACCAGCCGTGCTTGAAGGCGGAGTCGGGCAGGCGCGAGATGTTGAAGAGGTTGTAGTATCCCCAGACGATGCCCTGCGCCTTGACGGTCCAGAAGGCGATGGTCGCCAGCAGGAACATCAGCGAGTAGTGGATGAGGACGGAGAAGACGCACAGCATCCCGAAACCAACGATAGGGAGCGCGGTCGGCCTCAGTCCCAGCTGCATCCCCGCGTAGACCATCACGACGACGGCCGAGGCGGCGTTGACGAAGGCCCCCAGATCCACTTGGCGCAGCGAGACGAGAAAGCGCGTGTTGACCGGCAGAAGCAGCATGAAGTCGAGCTTCCCGGTGCGGATGAGCTCCGAGAGGTTGGTGCAGTTGCTCAGGAAGAACGCCTGGAACCACTGTTGGATGAAGTGGCTCGCGCCGATCAGCAGCACGACCTGCCACTGGGTCCAGTCCGCGATGTGGTCCGTGTGCTGGTAGATCACCAGGATGAACGAGAGCTGCAGCGCGAACCACAGCGCTTCGACCACGATCCAGAGCAGGAAGTTCGTCTTGAACCCCATCTCGCGGATGACCGAGTTGCGCCACAGCGCGCCGTAGAGGCGCAGGTACCGCGAGATCGTCCGGGGAGGCAAAGGCGGATTCATGCGCGGTCCTGCAATGACGAAACAAGAAGGCCGGAATCCGAACCGAAACTGGCCGGGGTCCGGTCCCGGAGCCTTCGGGCTTCTTGAGGATTCTGGCGGGGGCGCTTCGTCATGTTCATCAGCCTCCCACCGCCGAGTATTTCCGGATGCCACGGCTCCAGGCCAGCCGCGCCAGCCCGTAGAAGGCCACCACCCAGAGGGCCTGGATCACCAGGCCCTTGAACATCGCATCGCCCGTCGTCTGCCCCAGATAGATGCTCACGGGGAAGTAGAGCTGGTAGGGAAACGGGGTGAACGCCATGACCGACTGCACCGCGGGCGGCAGGATGTTCAGCGGGAAAAGATGTCCGCCCGCGATGTATTCGAAGGCGAAGACGATGAAGATGAAGGTCGAAATCTCCAGCACCCAGAAGGCGAGCATCGCCATCGTGTAGGACATGAGGAACTGGAGCATCGCCGTCATCAACACCGACACGGCGAACCACCCCAGCGTCGCGGCATCCCCCGGCAGGACGAAGTAGCTCCGCAGGCTCCAGATGAAGAGCCCCACCGGCAGCACCGCCACCACCGTGTAGGTCAGGCGCCCGCCGAGGAACAGGCAGAAGCGGTAGTGCAGGTAGTCGATCGGCTTGAGCAGGAACTGGCTGATGTTGCCGTCCTTGATGTCGGTCGCGATCTGCCAGTCGTCCTCCGTCACCGCGGTCAACGCGTCGACCACCGTGACCAGCAGGTAGTAGGAGGTCATCGCGGCGAGGCTGTAGCCGGCGACATCGGCCCCGGGCTCCTTCCCCTCGTAGATCTTCCGCCAGAGAAGGATCGTGGCCATGAGCGGGATCAGGCCGAACACGCTGCGAAAGAGGAAATTCACCCGATAGGCCAGGGTGTTCTGAATGCCGACGAGGATGACGTGCCCGTATTTTCGCAACGCCGGGACGCTACCGACGCCAAGTTTTGACGCAAGCCGGGCCGAAAGCGTCTTGTCGCTGCGAGGTCCCGTTGAAACCATCATTCCGTTCCGGGACCCGTCCCGGTGGGCTTGCCGATGAATTTTCTCAACTCTTTGGCCGCATCGAACGCGGTCGCCCACGCCATCCTCGTGCTGTCGCTCGTGGCGGTCTCCGGAATGGCCCTCGGCAATCTCAAGGTGAAGGGCATCGGCCTCGGCGGCGCGGGCGTGATGTTCGCCGGCATTCTCTTCGCCCATTTCGGCGTCCGCGTGGACGGGGAGATCCTGCACTTCGTCCGCGAGCTGGGGCTGATCCTCTTCGTCTACACCATCGGCATGCAGGTCGGACCGGGCTTCTTCGCCTCGCTGCGGAAGCACGGCCTCTCGATCAACGCCCTCGCGGCGACCATCGTCGTCACCGGTTCGCTCCTGGCCGTCCTGCTGGCCAAGCTGACGGGCATCGACATGGCCGCCATGCTCGGCGTGCTCACCGGCGCCACGACCAACACGCCGTCGCTCGGTGCGGTGCAGGAGGCGCTGAAGACCCTGCCCGGGATGACCGAGGCGCGTCAGCAGCTGCCCGGCGTCGGTTATGCCGTGGCCTATCCCGCCGGCATTCTTGGACTCATCGCCACCATGCTGGCCGTGCGGGCATTTTTCCGGGTGAAGGTCGACGAGGAGAACGATGCCTGGCAGAAGGAGCAGGCCGCCGGTCAAGTGGCTCCGGCCCGCATGACGCTCGTCGTGGAGAACGCCAACCTCGCGGGCATCAAGCTGGCCGACGTTCCCGGACTCGACGGATTGAAGGTCTCCGTCTCCCGCCACAAGCCGGCCGCCGGCGGTCCGGTGATGGCCGCGCACGAGGATACGGTTCTGCAGCTGGGCGATAGCATCGTGGCGGTCGGGGCTCCGAAGGATCTCGCCGGCTTCCGCGTCATCGTGGGCCGGGAATCGCCCGAGGATCTGACGACTGGGCCAGGGACCGTCACCTTTCGGCGGGTCGTCGTCACCCGCAAGGCGGTCCTCGGAAAGACACTGGCCGAGTTGAGCCTGAGGCAGCGCTTCGGTGTGACCATCACCCGCGTGACCCGGGCCGACATCGAGCTTTCCGCCGATCCGAAGCTCCACCTGGCTTTCGGCGACAAGGTCCAGATCGTCGGCAACTCCGACGACCTTGATCGCGCTTCGGCCGAACTGGGCAATTCGGGCAAGGAACTCAACCAGACGAACTTCATCGCCATGTTCGCCGGCATCGCCCTCGGCGTGCTCGTCGGCCTCTACCCGATCAACGCCTTCAACATGCCGACGCCGATCCGGCTTGGTCTCGCTGGCGGGCCCTTGCTTTTAGCCCTCGTCATCAGCCGGATCGGTCGCATCGGCCCCGTCGTCTGGCACATGCCGGAAAACGCCAACCATGCCTTCGGCGAATTCGGCATCACGCTCTTCCTCGCCTGCGTCGGACTGAACGCCGGCAGCGGCTTCTTCGAGCATTTGCTGACCTCCACCGGGGCCCTGCTCTTCGGCTGCGCGATCGTGATCACGATGGTCCCGCTGGCTTTGGGGGGGTGGATCGGCCGCGTGGGGTTGAAGATGAAGTTCGGCCCCCTCTGCGGCCTTCTCGCCGGCAGCCTGACCGATCCGCCGGCCCTGGCCTATGCCCAGTCGATGAACCAGTCCAACGCCCCGACGCTCGCCTACGCCACGGTCTATCCGCTGACCATGCTGCTGCGGATTGTGCTGGCCCAGGTGCTGGCGCTCCTGTTCTGTCGATGAGCTCGATCCGCACCATGAGATTTCCGAAAACCATCGTCCTAGCCCTCGCCCTCTGCTTGGCGGGTCCGGCTGTTTTCACGGGCTGCACGACCCACAGCTACGCCTCGTTCGGCCACCCCGGAGCCTTCGTCTACCGACAGTCGCTCGAGGCCGTCGGACTGGCCCTGATGGAGGGATTCAAGGCCAGCGGCTACCAGTTGGCCCACTCGTCCAGCCGCCAGCTCGTCTTCGAGAAGAAAGAGGGCACGGGCGGATTCCTGATGCATGGCGACTGGACCGGCGCACCGGTCTATGCCCGCGTGACCATCGACATCGAGGACCAGGGCGACGGCCAAAAACTCTCGGCCGAAGTGCGCAAAGTCCGGGACAAGGACGACTGGGCCATCGAAGAGTCCAGCTGGTCGATGGCCGGCGGCAGCAGCGAGGTGCAGAAGATCCTCGACGCGGTCCAGGCCAAGTTCCCCGCCGCTCCGAAGTCCAAGGGCTGAGCCGGGAGGGTGCGGCGTCGCCTCCGCTCCGGCTCACTGCCCGGACAAGTGCTTCGCGGATTCCAGCAGCTTCGGCAACAGGGGCAACAGAGCGAGACTGGCGGCGTCGAAGAATCCATGGGCCAACACCGCGATCCAGATCGACCGGTGAACCATGATGATCGTGCCGAGTCCCAGTCCCAGCGACCCGGTCAGGATCATCGCCAGCCACCCTTGGGGCCAGTGCCCTAGGCCGAAGACCACTGCGGTCAGCAGAATGGCCCCGGCTTTCCCGCCCAACGACCGCGCCGACTTCGGGAACAACTTCTCCAACGCGGCGAAGGTGGACGAACGCCACAGCTCCTCCCGGAATCCCGCCACCACGAAGCTGACCAGCGTCAGGCTGAGGACGTAGTAGGCCGGGTTGTCCCCGAGGGAGCCCACGCTCACCACCGCCTCCACGTCGGGTTTGTTGTCCGTGATGAACTCCGAGAGGTCGTCCCGCTTCACCTTGCCGGAGACCACGAGGAAGAGGCCGACGAACACCACCGCGACGCCCGCCAACATCCGGAGGGCGAGCGAATACGCGAACCCCAGCGGCAACGCCGCCCAACCCCGGCGCCACCGCAGCCGCAGGTCGTCCACCGTCGCCCGCGAGGCGACCCAGCCCACGGCGAAGATCACCGCGAACATCGCCATCGTCAGTCCCGAGGCCACCAGCAGACCGCCCGCATCCGTTCCCAGTGCCGGCCCCGCGTCCCCGGTTTGCCGCGAAGGCATCACCATGCTCATCAGCCCGATGACCAGCGGATAGGAGCCGATGACGACCAGATGGATCCACCAGCGCCACGCGGCGACCTTGGCGGGCAAACGCGGAGGACCGGACGGGAACGGAGGCGGAACGGAGGGCGGTTGATCCATGATCTGGAGAGATGCGGTAGCCGAACCCGGGCCGTCGCGCGAGGGAGAATTTGCGGGGACGACGGCTCGGCTTTGGGCGGCAGGGCGTTCCGATTCTCCCAAATCACGGCCGCCGCTCGACTTCTGGTCCAGCCATTGACCCGAACCGGCCTTTCCCCCAATGTCTCAATTCTTTTATGCACGTTTTGATCTGTGATCCGATCTCGCCCAAGGGTATCGCCCTCTTCCAGGGCCGTCCCGAATTCAAGGTCACCGTCCTCCCGAAGCGCCTGTCCGAAACCGAACTCTTGGCGATCGTCGCCGATGTCGACGCCATGGTCGTCCGCTCCGAGACCAAGGTCACCCGCAAGGTCATGGAAGCGGCGCCGAACCTGAAAGTCGTCGGCCGCGCCGGAGTCGGCGTGGACAACGTCGACGTGGAAGCCGCCACCGCCCTCGGCGTGGTGGTCATGAACACGCCGGCGGGCAACACGGTCACCACGGCGGAATTGACCTTCTTCATGCTGGGCGCCATCGCCCGCATGATCCCCGCCGCCCACGCCACCATGGCCGCCGGCAAGTGGGACCGGAAAGCCTTCCAGGGCACGGAGGTCGCCGGCAAGACGCTCGGCGTCCTCGGCATGGGCCGCATCGGCAGCGAGGTGGCCAAGCGCGCCCTCGTCTTCGGCATGCGGGTCGTCGCCTATGATCCCTTCCTCACCGAGGCGCGCGCCAAGCAGCTCGGCGTCGAGCTCGCCCAGGATACGGACGTCGTTTATCGCGCGGCCGATTTCATCACCGTCCACATGCCCGTGACGGAGCAGACGCGCGGCATGTTGAACACCGAGGCCTTCACCAAGATGAAGCCCGGCGTCCGCATCGTGAACTGCGCCCGGGGCGAGATCATCGCCGAGGCCGACCTCGTGGCCGCGCTGGAGTCCGGCAAGGTCGGCGCCGCCGCGCTGGACGTCTTCTGCGAAGAACCGCTCCCGGCCGACCACAAGTTCCGCACCCTGCCCAATGTCGTGCTCACGCCCCATCTCGGCGCCAGCACCGGGGAAGCCCAGGAGAAGTGCGGCATCGAAGTCGCCGAGGTCATTTCCGGCTTCCTGCTGACCGGCGAAGTGAAGAACGCGGTCAATCTCCCCGGGGTCGACGCCAAGACCTACGAGCTGGTGAAGCCCTACCTCGCGCTCGGAGAGAAGATCGGCAGCCTGCTGGGCCAGCTGGCTCCCGCCAATGTGGACCGGCTCCATATCACCTACGGCGGCAAGGCCCAGGACCTACCGAATGTCGACCCCATCACCCGCGCCGTTCTCCAGGGCTATCTGGCCCATGGGGCCTCGATGAAGGACATCAACAACGTCAATGTGCGCAGCGCGGCCGCTTCGCTCGGGCTGAACGTGGAGGAGAAGAAGTCGGACGAGCCCGTCACCTTCAACGAGTGGCTGCACGTCCAGCTCTTCAGCGGCACCGAGAAGGTCCTTTCCGCCGGCGGCACATTCTTTGGTTCGCCGAACAACCCGCGCATCGTCCGCCTCTTCAGCCTCCCGGTGGAGCTGCCCATCTCCGGCACGCTGCTCCTGCTGAACAACAAGGACCGGCCCGGCATCGTCGGCTACCTCGGCACGCTGTTGGCCAAGCACGCCGTCAACATCGCCAACATGAGCCTCAGCCGCGAAGTCCCCGGCGGCGAGGCCCTGACCGTCTTCGTTCTGGATACGCGCCCGTCCGACGCGTGCCTGAAAGAAATCGAAAACGACGCCGACATCACCAACGTGCGGGTCGTGCAGCTCTGATCCATACTACCGCCCATGAAACTGACTCCGCTTCTCGTGGCCGCCGCCCTCGCGGGCACCGCCTTCCTGTCCCGGGCCGCCGATGCCCCGGCCTCCGCCGCCTCCAAACTCGACTCCCTCTTTGAAGACGCGGCCGTCGCCAAGGGCAAGGGCTTCACCGTCAAACAAAGCGAGCTGGACGAGGCTTTCGGCGAGCTCCGCGCCGCCTATGCGTCGCGCGGACAACAGATCCCCGAAGCCCAGAGGCCGGTCGTCGAGTATCGGCTGCTTGACCGCCTCATCGCCTCGAAAATGCTGACCGGCATGGCGACCGAAGCCGACAGGACCGAAGCCCAGAAGCGCCTCGACACGGTCATGGCGGAGACGCTGAAGAAATTCCCCACTCCGGAAGCCTTCGAGCAGCAGCTCAAGTTCACCGGCATGACGCTGGACCAGTTCAAGGCGAAGACGCTGGAGCAGCTCGTCTGGCAGACCGTCCTGGACCGCAACCTGCGCCCGAAGTTCACCGTGTCCGAAGACGACGTGACGAAGTTCTACAAGGAGAACCCGTCGAAGTTCGAGAAGCCCGAAATGGTGAAGGTGAACCAGATCCTGATCTCGACCCTCGACCCTTCCACCAAGCCGCCCCAGCCGTTGCCCGACGCGGTGAAAGCCGAGAAGCTCGCCGTGGCGAAGAAGGTCAAGGAACGGGCCGACAAGGGCGAGGACTTCGCCGCTCTCGCCAAGGAGTTCTCCGACGATCCCGGCTCGAAGAACACCGGTGGCGAGATCTCCTTTCCGCGAGGCACCGGTCGCATCCCGCCCGAGTTCGAGGCCGCCGCGTTTTCCCTCGAACCTGGCAAGATCAGCGATCTCGTCAGCTCGACGCTCGGCTACCACATCATCAAGTTCAACGAGAAGACCCCCGCCGAAATGGTCACGCTGGACAAGGTCCACGATGATCTGAAAAAGGGCCTCGAATCCCAGGAGATCCAGAAGCTGATCCCCGACTTCGTCGAGCAGCTGAAGAAGGACAACAACGTCGAGATCCTGATCCCCATGCCCGACGCGATCAAGGACCAGCCCAAGGCCTGAACCCCCTCCGCCAATCAATCCACGACAGGCCGCCTTCGGGCGGTCTGTTTTTTTTGGTGATCAGACCCCGGAGACCGAAACTGGCTCAATCCAACGCTTCGGCCGAAGCGTCCCAGCACCGCGACTGCGTTGAGCTGGCATTCCATTTCGCCCAGATCCGAAGTGCGCCGGAACGATGCGGTAGGGATTGGGGAGCGCGCCCGCCCCGGGCGCCGTGGACCGCGCCCTCGCGGTCCACGGGAGGAGCAGGAAACGATTCACCGCTTGGTAGGTCCGGACGCGTCCGGGTCCGGGGCGGCTGCGATCCCCATTCATTTCCACTGCATCGCTCCGGCTGAGGAGGATTTCTGCCAGCCCGTGTTCTCGGTGGTGGAGCCGTGGATGTGGAAGCCCGGGCACAGATCATTGGCCGCCGAGATCTGGATTCAACCACGGCGTCCCCGCCCAATACCACTTGGATGCCTTGACGCTTTCGACATGTCCGTCTGTGAACGCGACGACGCTGCGGGCGCTGTGACGAAGGCTTGGCCCTCCCCAATTCGGATCTCCCGGGCTGGCGGCCAGAGCCGCGGGTCGGGCAGATGAGGAAGGATCCTGGACGATCCAGCAGCCGGGCTTGTCGGTGGACCGGGTGGTGACGCACTTCTCCGGGTCGGTCGTGTTGAGCGGAAGACTCCCTCCGTCGGTGAACTGCACCGTGGAGCTTGGCTTGGCGATGTTCGAGGTTTTGCGGGGCCGATAGGTCTCTTTTGGCCAGGAACCTGGCCAGTCACAGCCGCCCAGCTGGAAGTTGTACCCATAGTTGATCACCGCCTGGTCGGCCGGATCCGAAGGGTAGATGGTGAAGGCCTTGAGGCCGATGTTCTTCGATGCGGTGGGGCAGAGAGCCAGGCGCTTGGTCGTTCCGACATAGGGCCCGAGGAGGTTGAACCAGAGCTTGCGATCCACATTGTTGCCGCGCACCACGAACGTGAAGCACAGGTTCCCGCCGGCATCGTCCGCATAGAGCTGCGACGCGATGAACATCTGGCGGTTGTTGTTGAGGCAGCTGGTTTGGTCGGCCTTTTGCTTGGCCTTGTTCAACGCCGGCAGAAGCATGCTTGCCAGTATCGCGATGATCGCGATGACAACCAACAGCTCGATCAGGGTGAAGCCCTTGGATCGGGATTCGCGGCGGAGACGGTGCGTGGCCATGTCGGAGACGTTTTCCGGGTCGACGTGCCGGCGACGACCACCCGGAAAAAGTGGTAGGTCGGCCGCTGTCGGATTCATTCAAATCGCCCTGTTCCCGTTCATATGGACCGCTTCTGCCAGTGGCGACAGTCCCAGAATTGGGGGTCTTTTTTGAAACCCCTCCAATCCCTCCCGCGCGAAGGCACGAATCGTGGCCCGGGCGACTCCTTCCAGCCTTTGGAATCGGACGCTGCGTGTTCGAAGAGTCGTCCCGGTTCAGACCCCGCGCAGATCCAGCGTGAAGGGGAAGTCGGGGTTGAGCTTCGGCGTGTTGAGCTTCATCGGGCCGGGCGTGTGGCCGTGGCGGAAGAAGCGCGCGAGGCGGCGGCTCTCGGCTTCGAAGGAGTTCACCGGTGCGGTCTCATGGCTGCGTCCGCCGGGATGCGAGACGTGGTAGGTGCATCCGCCGATGCTGCGGCCGTTCCAGGTGTCCACCACGTCGAAGACCAACGGGGTATGCACGCCGATCGTCGGCTGGAGACAGTTCGGCGGCTGCCAAGCCCGGTAACGGACGCCCGCCACGAATTCGCCGTTCGTCCCGGTGGAGTGCAGCGGCATGGTATGGCCGCCCGCGGCGATGACGTGACGGCCTTCCACCAAGCCCCGGGCTTTCACCTGGATGCGCTCCAGCGAGGAGTCGACGTAGCGGACGGCGCCGCCGGGACCGGCTTCTTCGCCGAGCACGTGCCAGGGTTCGAGCGCCTGGCGCAGCTCGACCTCGATGTGGCCCACTGCGAGATCGCCGAGCTGCGGGAAACGGAACTCGAAGTGCGGCGCGAACCACTCGGCCTTCATCGCGTAGCCGGCGACCTGGAGGTCCTCGATCACGTCGGCGAAGTCGCTCCAGACGAAATGCGGCAGCATCCAGCGGTCGTGGATGTCGGTGCCCCAACGGACGAGGTGGTTCGTGTATGGCTTGTTCCAGAACCGGGCGATGAGCGTCCGCAACAGGAGCTGCTGGGCGAGGCTCATGTGGGCGTGGGGCGGCATCTCGAAAGCGCGCATCTCCAGCAGTCCCAGCCGGCCGGTGCTGCTGTCGGGCGAGTAGAGCTTGTCGATGGAGAGCTCGGCCCGATGGGTGTTGCCGGAGGAGTCGATCAGGAGGTTGCGGAACAAGCGGTCCACGATCCACGGCGGGACTTCGCCGAACTCGGGCACCTGCTTGAAGGCGATCTCCATCTCGTAGAGGGAGTCGTTGCGGGCTTCGTCGATGCGCGGGCTCTGGCTGGTGGGCCCGATGAACATGCCGCTGAAGAGGTAGGAGAGCGACGGATGGTTCTGCCAATAGGCGATGAGGGAACGGAGCAGATCGGGTCGGCGCAGGAGCGGGCTGTCCTGCGGCGTGGCCGCACCGATGACGATGTGGTTGCCGCCACCGGTGCCGGTGTGGCGTCCATCGACCATGAACTTCTCCGTGCCGAGGCGGCAGTGTCGCGCCTCCTCGTAGAGCAGCTCGGTGTGCTTCACCATCTCTTCCCACGAATGGGCCGGGTGCATGTTGACCTCGATCACGCCGGGATCGGGCGTGACCTTGAGCACCTCCAGGCGCGGGTCGTGCGGCGGGGTGTAGCCCTCGATGACGACGGGCATTGAGAGCAGTTCGGCCGTGTCCTCCACGGCGGCGATGCAGTCGAGGTAGTCCTCGAGCGTGCGGACCGGCGGCATGAAGACGTGGACCTTGCCTTGCCGGGCTTCGACACAAAGCGCGGTGTGGGGAATGAAGCCGGCCGATTCGCCGACGGCGGGAGGTGTCAAGACCTCCAATCCCGCAGGCAGTTCGGCAAGACGCCTCGGCAGGGTGCGCCCGGAGCTTTTGGAACCCGCTTCGGCGGCGCCATCGGGCGTGACGAACCAGGCGGCGGAGAAGTCGCGGCGCAGGTCCTTCTCCGGGCGGTTGGGAAGGGGGCCGCGTTCTTCGAGCGGATCCTGTTCGTTGATGTAGGGGAAGTCGCCCGGATCGGCCCATGGGATGGAGTCGAGCGGCAGGCGGAGGCCCATGGCGGAATCGCCCGGGACGAGGAAGCAGCGTTCGGAACGCAGGAACAAGGGACCGGAAACCCAGCCGGGCTCCGATGGACGGAAGCTGCGATGGAGCGGCATCACGTAGCCGACGACCTTGTCGAGACCCTGCTCGAAGACCTTGGCGAGGCGGTCGCGCTCCTGCTTGTTCTTCAGCTTGGAGTCGAACGGATCGACGTTGATGGGCAGGCGCCGCTCCTTCCACAGGTAGTAGAAGACGTCCTCGTAGGCCGGCATGATGTTGCGCCGACCGCACTGCAGCCGCTCGGACAGGGCGTAGATGAACGCTTCAGCCTGCTTGTCGCCGTGGCCGTAGTCCTTCCTCTCGTCGGCGAAGAGTTCCGCATTCTCCCAGATGGGTTGGCCGTCCCTGCGCCAATAGCAGCCGAAGGCCCAGCGCGGCAACGGTTCGCCGGGATACCATTTGCCCTGGCCGTAGTGGAGCAGACCGCCGGGGGCGAAATGCTTCTTGAGGCGCAGGGTCAGATCGTCGGCGAGCAGCCGCTTCCTGGGGCCGAGCGCGGCGGTGTTCCACTCCGCGCCGTCCGGATCGTCGATGGAGACGAAGGTCGGTTCGCCACCCATGGTCAGGCGGCAGTCGCTCTTCTCGAGATCGGCGTCGACGAAGTGGCCGAGCTTCTCGATCTCGGCCCATTGATCTTCCGTGTAGGGCTTGGTGACCCGGGGCGACTCGAAGAGGCGCGTGACCTTCATCTCGAAGCCGAACTCGCACTCCGCGTCGTCCACCATGCCGCTGATGGGCGAAGCGCCGGAAGGATCGGGCGTGCAGGCGAGCGGGATGTGTCCCTCGCCCGCGAACAGCCCCGAAGTCGGATCCAGTCCGACCCAGCCCGCGCCCGGCAGATACACCTCGCACCAGGCGTGCAGATCGGTGAAATCGACCTCCGTGCCGCTCGGACCGTCGAGCGACTTCTGGTCGGCCTTGAGCTGGACGAGGTAGCCGCTGACGAAGCGCGACGCCACGCCGACATGACGGAACAACTGGCAGAGCAACCACGCGGAATCGCGGCAGGACCCGCTCAGTTTGGTCAACGTCTCTTCCGGAGTCTGCACCCCGGGTTCGAGACGGATGAGATAGGCGATGCTCTTCCAGAGCTTCTGGTTCAGCGCGACGATGAAGTCGATCGTGCGGATCGGCTTGGGGTTGGCCTTGCCGGCGGCGGTTTCCCCGATGATCTGGGTGCGGACCTCCTCCACGCAGGAGCGGAGCGACGGTCCGAGCGGCAGCTTGAGCAGGAACGGCGCGAGCTCGTGGTCCAGCGCGGGATCATACTTGAACGGAAACGCCTCCGCTTCGGGTTCGAGGAAGAAGTCGAAGGGATTGAAGACCGCCATCTCCGCCACCAGATCCACCTCCACGACGAACTTGTCCGTCTTCTCCGGAAACACGAGTCGGGCGAGATGGTTCGACTGCGGATCCTGCTGCCAATTGATGAAATGGTTCTCCGGCGTCACGCGCATGGAGTAGCCGAGGATCCGCGTGCGCGAGTGCGGTGCGGGACGCAGCCGCACCACCTGGGGACCCAGGTTTATGAGCCGGTCGTAGGTATAGGACGTGCGATGGTTGAGGGCGACGTGGATGGACATGGTTCGGGAGGATCCGAGAGTTGTCGGGCTGGACGGGGGCGGTCGGCCGTTCGGTCGGATGGGAACATTGAAACCTCCGCGCGGCCAGCATTATCAGCCTTTCGCAGCTCCTTCGTCCGGTCATCCGCCAGCCCGGTCCATCTGCCAAAGGAACCAGATCATTTCCTCGTGGTATGCGTTCCGGGACGGATATTCGAACAACGCCTTCCCTTCCTGCAATGCGGCTGCTCCGCGGTTCAGCCACATTCCCGGCGCTCGGCCGTGGAGCCGGCCCACAAGTTCCGCCACCGCTTCCTCCATGTCGCCGGACAGAGAACGCCCGAGTGCGCCGGCCAAGAGCACGGGATCAGCCTCCAAGGTGAAACGCCCGGCGCCGCGCCCGACGACCAGATCGATGTGGACCTTCTTGGCGGGCGGCTTGGGGCCCCGTTTCGTGGTCAGTCCCCGCAGCCTCCCTTCATGATCCCGGAGAAAGTCCAGTCGCGTCGGCCTCACGTCCGGATCCAGCGTCCGCACGGCGCCCGTCGTCAAAAGGCCGAAATGCGACCAGCCCACGAGGATGCCCCGGCCGATCGGATCGAAGATCTCCAGACCCTCCTCCTGCAGTGTGATCCGCTTCACGTAGGGAAGCGCTGAATAAAGGCTTGGTTGGAGGGAGTCGTGGTTTTCTGGAAGACGGCGGGTCAAAAAGGAGGCTGCCGGGCGGAGGCGGCAGGGTCTTCGAGGCCGGGCGGGGGCCGCAGGGCTGAAGGTTTCGGCGAAC